>JAPLDH010000006.1 GCA_026391355.1 Bacteroidota bacterium
GCCAGTTCAAGTCTTTCACAGGAGCTGAGTCTTTTGCAATCCTGCGATCGGTCATCGATACTGCTATTAAAAATAACCTGAACCCTTTGCATTCCCTTTCCGAAATTAATGCCCTATCTTTGTAAGGGGTGAATAGTTACGAAAAAGGAAGTGAATGAGCTTCTTAAAAAATCAGGGCAGGAAGAAAAATACATAATAGTCGGGTGAAAGAGAGAAATGAATTATCTTTAACCTGAAAACCAGCGATACCTATGGAAATTGACATACGCACATTGGTGATCATACTGGGAGTTACCCATCTCATGCAGGTTCTGGTATTTTTTCACCAGTTCAAAGTAAATAAAACCTACCGGGGATTAGGATGGTGGCTGATGTGGAGCGCTGCAGAGGTGATCGGGTTTGGAGTGATGCTCCTTCGCAATATCCCGTCATTTCTTGCGGGTGCGCTGATCATTCAAAATTTGATGATTGTTGCCGGATCTGTGTTCCTGTTTCTCGGTGTGAAAAAATTCTTTAACAGTGCCGTGAACCTGAAACTGCTTTTCCTGGTTGTATCGGTATTTTTAGCAGGGTTGTTCTATTTCCTGTTCATTGATAATAATATTCAGATACGTACAGGTATTATATGTACCACTGTGGCTGTTATTTCCTTTTTTACAGCATATAGCCTATTTATCAATAAAACCCGCTGTATCAATGTTTCTGCGAATTTTAATGCAGTGGTATTTCTTGTTCATGGAGGTATTTTAGTGTATCGTGCATTAATACTATTTACCGGTACACCCGTCGAAAATATTTTCTCCCCTACCCTTTTTAATATCATCCCCTATTTCGATGCACTTATCGCCAGCCTTTTGTGGACGTTCGGTTTTATTATCATGCTCAACCAACGATTAAATGCCGAAATATCGGAGGCCAAAGAGGATCTCCAATTAATATTCAATACGAGCCCCGACGCCGCTATTATTAGCGGTCTGGAAGATGGCAGGATAGTGAATGTCAATGAAGGATATACGACTATCTCCGGGTACACCCGTGAAGAGATGAAAGGAAAATCAACACCAGAGATCAATATCTGGAAAAACATTGACGACCGCCAGAAAGTGGTTAACCTTCTCAAAAAACAAGGGTTTTGCGAAAATTACGAAGCAGATTTTATGCTTAAGAATGGAGTCGAGTTGACCGGGTTACTATCTGCAAAAATAATCAACCTGCAGGGTGTTCCACATATAATAAGTATTACGCGCAACATCACAGAGCGCAAGCGGGCGGAAGAGGCGCTGAAAGAAAGCGAGCGCGATAAATCGGAACTCCTTGAAAAATTGAATGAATCCCAAAATATTTCCAATGTAGGAAGTTGGGAATGGAATTTCCAAACTGATCATCTTTGGTGTTCGGATGAATGCTATCGTATTTTAGGTGTAAAACCACAGGATTTCGTTCCGAACCTCGAAGCAAACAGCAGGTTCATTCATCCCGATGATCTGGAACTGTGCTGCAAATCGATCGAACATTCTTTGCAAACAGGCGAACCGTTAGATATCAATGTCAGGCTGGTTCCCGGCGATGAACAGATGAAACACTGTCATGGCATAGGGAAGATTTTATATGACGATTCCGGTCAACCTGTTCGTTTTGTCGGAACGATTAAGGATATCACCGCACGAAAGCTGACCGAAAATGCATTGATCCAGAGCGAGGAAAAGTATCGAAACATATTTGAAACCACCCTTGAAGGAATTTATCAGTCAACTCCTGAAGGCCGGTATATTAGTGCCAATCCTGCTTTTGCCAGAATGCTGGGATATTCGTCTCCCAATGAACTACTAACGTCAATCTCAGATATTGGTAAACAGATCTATGTGGATCCGGGTCAAAGATTAAAGATTAGGCGTCTGCTTTCTGATACAGGAGTCGTAAAGAACTTTGAAACTCAGCTTTTCAGAAAAGATGGAAGCATCATTTGGGTCCAGATAAATTCAAAAGCCATCAGGGACGATAAAGGAGAACTCCTCTTGTATCAAGGTGGTATGATAGACATTACAGAGCGCAAGAGAGCTGAAAAAGAAATTACAAAATTAAACGAAACATTGGAGCAGCGGGTGTTGCAGCGCACCTCCCAGTTGGAAGAGTCCATCAAGGAATTGGAGGCGTTTTCCTATTCGGTTTCACATGACCTGCGAGCGCCACTCAGGCATATCAGCGGATATGTCAATTTGCTTACCAAACAGTTTAATAACTCACTTCAGGAAAAAGAACAACATTATCTGGATTCCATCGCCGGTTCAGCGAATCACATGGGTGAACTGATCGACGATTTGCTGCAATTCTCCAGGTCCGGCCGGCAAGAGATGGTCCAAACTAAACTGAATATGAATGACCTGTTTCAGGAAGTGCTGAAAACGATAAAACAGGACATATCGGGTCGAACCATCGAATGGATCATTGTGCCATTACCGTATGTTTTGGGTGACGTTAGTTTGTTGCGATTGGTTTGGATGAACCTGTTGAGCAATGCTGTCAAGTTCACCCGGGTAAAAAAGAAAGCCAGGATCGAAACCGGGTACCGGGAAGAGAGTAATGAATATCTGTTTTTTGTTCGCGATAACGGAGCCGGTTTTGATATGCAGTATGCCGATAAATTATTCGGTGTATTTCAGCGCCTGCATTCTTCACACGAATTTGAAGGCACCGGTATCGGACTCGCCAATGTGCATCGCATTATTCTCAAACATGGAGGACGAACCTGGGCTGAAGCTAAAGTAGATAAAGGTGCCACATTTTATTTTACATTGCCAAAATAGGCTATATGATCGATCTTAGAACAATCTTACTGGTTGAAGACAACCCAAATGATGTTGAATTAACGCTTGAAGCCTTGTCCGAACACAACCTTGCCAACAATGTCACAATTGCGAAAGACGGTGTGGAAGCATTGGAATATCTCCGATACGAAGGAGAATTCAAACAGCGCAAAAGAGGAAATCCTGCCGTAATCCTCCTTGACATAAAAATGCCCCGCATGGATGGTATCGAAGTGCTTCAAGCCATTCGCACCGATGACAAACTGAAAACGCTTCCGGTGGTTATGCTTAGCTCCTCACGCGAGGAACCGGACCTGAAAAAATGTTATGAACTTGGCGTCAATGCGTATGTTGTAAAACCCGTGAATTTCAAGGATTTTCTGGAAGTCGTTAAACAAATAAGTATATTCTGGGTATCACTTAATGAATTGCCCGGGGTGGAAGGATTGTAATATGGATGAAAAAAATATATCGGGAACAGTATTGAATGTACTGTCACTCGAAGACTCAGCAGAGGACTTCGAAATCATTCGTGAACAACTGGTCAATGCCGGATATAATTTAACTATATCCCGTGTTGAAAAGGAAAGTGAATTTGTCGGTTGCCTATACAATCATAAATACGATATCATTTTAGCTGATTTCCATTTACCCGGATTCGATGCATTCGGCGCATTGCGTTTGCGCAATGAGATACGCCAGGATGTTCCGTTTATCTGCATTTCCGGAGCCATCGGCGAAGAAACAGCCATAGATCTGATTAAGCAGGGCGCTGCTGATTATATTTTAAAGGACCGGCCGAAAAGGCTTCCCCTTGCCATAGATAAGGCGCTTGAAAAAGCAAAGGAAAAAGAATTGAAAAGGCAGGCGAATGAGAATCTTCGGCTTTCTGAAAAGAAGTACAGAGACCTTGTCGAATATGCAATTATTGGAATTTATACAACAAATTTACAAGGTAAACTATTATTTGCTAATAATGCAATGTGCAAAATGATGGAGTATGATTCCATTGATGAATTTATCAATGCAGACATTACTTTAACGTATAAGAATAAAGAGGAAAGGGAGAAATTTATTGAGATTATCAGAAAGACAAAACAAATACTCAATTATGAACTTGAATTAGTAACGAAAAAAGGGAACGCAATTAATGTAATAATTAACTCTTTTATTTCTGGTGAAGTATTAACAGGAATGATGATGGATATTTCCGATCGCAAACATGCAGAGGATACGGTGAAGAATAAAATGACTGAATTGCAGCAGTTTCACAACCTGACTGTGGGTCGCGAACTTTCTATGATCGAATTAAAAAAAGAAGTGAATGAACTTCTTAAAAAATCCGGCCAGGCAGAAAAATACAGAATAGCAGAATGAATCGGAAAATAATGGAATGCTCTATGGATAATAAAAAGATAAAAATACTGGCTATTGATGACAACAAGGATAACCTCATCAGTTTACAAACGCTGATCAAAGAGGCCTTCCCTGATGCCCTGACTTATATAGCATTAAGTGGTCCCAAAGGGCTTGACCTGGCAGTCACCGAAAACCCTGATGTAATACTCCTCGATATTGTCATGACAGGAATGGATGGTTTTGAAGTTTGCCAAAAGTTGAAAGCAGACAAAAACCTGCAGGATATTCCGGTAGTTTTTGTTACTTCGCTCAACGGTGATAAGTATAGTCACATTCGTGCATTGGAAGCCGGCGCCGAAGCTTTCCTGGGCAAACCCATTGACGTTAGCGAACTCACCGCCCAGATACGGGCAATGGTAAAAATCAATAACGCCAACATCGAAAAACGTAACGAAAAGCAACGTCTTACCTCATTGGTTGAAGAACAGAACCGGGAACTAAAAAAAACGCACATTGCAACCCTGAACCTGCTGGAAGATTTACAAAGGGAAAACGAGGCAAGAAAGAAAAGCGAAGAGGAAATTAAGAAGTTGAACACCGGATTAGAGCAACGTGTCCTTGATCGTACTACAGAGATTCAGTCGACAAACAAAGAACTGGAAGCATTCACCTATTCAGTTTCTCACGACCTCCGTGCACCCCTGAGGGCCATTGACGGGTTCATCAGTATTCTTTTTGAAAATTACGAGCCGAAGTTTGATGATGAAGGGAAAAAATTGTGCCTCAGGATCAAAGAAAATGCACGAAGAATGAACCAGCTTATTGATGATCTTCTCTCTTTCTCGCGTATCAACCGCATTGATATGACAATCTCCGGAATTGATATGAATGAACTTGCCGGATCTGTTTACAACGAACTTACTACTCCCGAAATGAGGAACCGGATCGAGTTTCATCTGGACAAGCTGAATGCCACTTCAGGCGTCCAGATGCTGATACAACAAATCTGGGTCAATCTGATATCTAATGCCATCAAATTTTCTTCTCGTCGTGAACATCCGGTTATTAAAATTTCCTCAAAACAGGAAAAAAACATGGTTGTTTATTACGTAATGGATAATGGCGCCGGTTTCGATATGAAGTATATGGACAAATTATTTGGCGTTTTTCAGCGGCTTCATAGTGTCAGGGATTTCGAAGGAACGGGTATCGGTCTGGCAATTGTACAACATATCATAATACGGCACGGCGGTCAGGTTTGGGCTGAAAGTGAAGTCGATAAAGGAGCAACTTTCTATTTTTCCTTACCAATAAGTTAAACCAAAAAATAAAATAGTAAATAAGTCCCTGCCCTGCCGGAGTGGGCATTTACAAACTCAAAATTTAACGCTATGAAGAAGCTCTTTACTTTTCTTTTTTTCTGTGGTGTTTTTAGTTTTACAACGCAGGCACAGGTCGGCATCGGCATTCCTAACCCCGATGTCAATGCAATGTTACAAGTGGCCAGCACCACTAAGGGATTGCTCATCCCAGAAATGACCACTGCGGAACGCTTACTGATTGCCGCCGGGAATCCGCCCGACGGGCTCCTGGTGTATGATATTTCTTTTCATTCCTTCTTTTTTTCAAAGGCCGGCATCTGGATCATACTGTCGGATGCCTCCTCTTCCTGGCTTACCGGCGGGAACAGCGGGACCACGTTTGCAAATTTCATAGGGACCACCAACCCTGCTTCCCTGCACTTCAGGGTAAATAATGAACCTTCCGGAACAATTGACAGTACGGATGACGGGAATACCTCTTTTGGTTACAGGAGCTCTTACAACATCAGTATCCTTTCAGGGGCTCTTGCAAATACAGCTTTCGGAAACGGCTCCCTGAATTCCGATATCACCGGAAGTTATAATACGGCCATCGGTCACAACGCACTGAATCAGACCACCGGCAATGAAAATACAGCGGTAGGGGAAAGCGCTCTTTACAGCAACACCACCGGCGTTAACAATGTGGCGATCGGGAATATATCCCTTGTCTCAAATCAGACAGGATCATTCAACACCGCTGTGGGCCATTATACGCTTGTCGGCAATACTGCCGACGACAATACTGCCGTCGGGGAAAGCGCCCTTTACAGCAATTCCACCGGCATTAACAATGTAGCGGTCGGGGATTTAGCCCTCACGCTGAACGAAACAGGCTCATACAACACAGCCATCGGACACCAGACTCTTATAAACAGCACTGCCGATGACAATACAACGGTAGGGGCGAGCTCCATGTATAACAATACCACCGGAACCGGAAATGCAGGTCTGGGAAATTCAGTGCTTTATAATAACCAGACAGGTTCAAATAATACGGCCATCGGGCATTGGGCGCTTGTATACAACACAGCAAATGATAATACCGCCCTGGGTGAATCTGCTCTGTTTAACAATACCAGCGGTAACAGCAACGTAGCTGTCGGAAATACAGCCCTCCACGAAAATCAGACCGGATCAAATAATACGGCAATCGGACATTTCGCTTTAGATAATAATACCACTGATGATAATACAGCCGTCGGGGAATCTGCTTCCTTTAATAACACGACAGGTACGAATAATGTTTCGTTGGGGGTTCTCGCCCTTCATGAAAATCAGGCAGGATCAAATAATACGGCCCTGGGTCATTTTGCCCTGGACAACAATATAACAGACAACAATACAGCGGTGGGTGAATCAGCCTCATATAATAACACCACCGGTTCAAGCAATGTTTCCTTTGGTGTTTCAGCCCTTCATGAAAACCAGACCGGTTCGAATAATACCGCCATCGGACTCTTTGCACTCTGGCACAATACAACCGATAATAACACAGCCATCGGGGAAGCGGCATTGTATAATAATACCGCAGGGTATAACAATGTTTCCATAGGAACTGAATCGCTCCATGAAAACCAGACCGGGGTTGACAATACTTCTGTCGGGTTTCATTCCCTCTTCAGCAGCACAGCCAGTGCAAATACTGCCATCGGCAAGGATGCGTTGTACAATTCTATAACCACACAAGGCAATACAGGGTTGGGATACGCAGCCGATATCAATACCGGTGATACAGTACAGTTTTCAACCGCCATTGGTTACATGGCCAAGGCAACCAGCAGTTACCAGGTCAGGCTGGGTGATACAGATGTCCGTTCGTTATATTGCAGCGGAGCTTATTATGCCACAACCAGCGCTTCTCCAAATCTGGTAGTGACCTCTGACGGGCAGATCATGCGAAGTACAAGCAGCGGAAGTGCTCCGATAAAGCTCACAGTGACCAAGGATTTGCCGGTGATTGCCTCCCATGCCGCATTAATCGTAACATTCACAGCCGATGGCGCCCATCCTGGTTCAGGCGTCATGATCAACCCTGCAGAAGATCTGCCCGATGGCCTCATCATTGCATTTTCAAGGGTAAGCGCTGAAGGTGTCATAACGGTAAAATTTATCAACATCAGCAATGCAATTATCGACCCGTCGATGACTGGTTTTCAACTGACTGTCGTGAACTGATGATGTGGTAAATCAAAAAGTTTGTATTTTCACTGCATGATTCTGACCAGAAGGTTCATATTCCTGATTTTTTGCTGCTTGTTACCGGCTGTCAATGGTATCGCCCAGGGTCTTTACCGGAAAGCGTTATTTCTCGGGAACAGTTATACCTATGTCAACAACCTTCCGGGACTGACTGCTGCGTTGGCCCATTCAGCAGGCGATTCACTTTTTTTCGACAGCAATACCCCCGGTGGATACACCCTTGGATGGCAACCGATCGCTCATTCCACCGATTCTGTCAGCCTTGCAAAGATCAGGGAAACCAACTGGGATTTCGTGATCCTCCAGGAACAAAGCCAGACACCTGCTATTCCTGTGCTCCGCGACAGTTGTATGTTTCCCGGCGCGACAACATTGCATGATTCGGTCAAATCTGTCCTGCCATGCGCACGGGTATTGTTCTTTCTGACCTGGGGCAGAAGGTTCGGTGGTATCCAGTGTTTTGTACCAAATTATTGCAGTACAACATTCGCCGGTTTTAACCAAATGCAGGATTCCCTTACTACCTCCTACAAAATGGTGGCCGATTCCCTTCACGACTGGATCGCCCCTGCGGGAGAAGCCTGGCGACTGGTTATCGGTCAATACGGGATGGTTCTGCATGATATCGATGATTCCCACCCGAATCTAAATGGCAGTTATCTTACAGCCTGTGTTTTTTATGATTGCACCTTTGGTAAACCATCAGCCGGCTTGACATTTACAGCAGGTTTACAGGCTGATTCCGCATTATTGCTGCAACAGGCAGCCGATTCAATTGTTTTCGGCTATGTTTCCATCTGGAACCTATGGAATGATCATCCTAAAGCCGGATTTTCGACACAGGTCACCATGGATACCCTGTTCACTCACAATACCAGTCTGCATGCTTCAGAATGGGTTTGGGATTTTGGTGATGGGGAAACATCGAATGATTTTGAACCGGTACATATATATCACCAGACCGGTAATTACCCGGTTACCCTGCAAGCCTGTGATTCTTGCAGGTGTGATACATCTTCCACACGGATAACGATCTTATACATAGGGTTCAGTAATCCTCCTGACGATAAAGAATCAGTCCGGTTGGTTGGTCCGATTCAGGGTTGGGACTGCTACTTCAAAGGATATACTGATAACGGAGTCATTGAAATTTATGATCTTACTGGTAAAGAGGTTTTATATTGCCAGGTTATTTCCGGGAAATTTACCCTCAACCATTTATCCCATGGAACTTATTTTTGGCATCTTCGTGATCAAACTGGTCAAAGGAAGTACGCTGGAAAACTGTTATTATAAACTCACCCCCTGATGTTTATTAATTTTCAACCTCTACAGCAGGTCTTTGTAAACAAGCCGGTAAACGACCCTTTAGAACTTAAGCCACCCCAGATTCCGGCCAAAATGTAAAAAATACGGTGTGCCAGCCGCCCGTCTCATCTTTTTATATATTATTGATTTTCTGTTGTTTAGAAATTTTTTTCCGAAAACCCTTTACGGTTTTCCCTACCACAAATTTTCATATTCCCGCAATTGACAAAGGTTTCGGGAGGTTGTACCTTTGTTTTCTTGGAATATCAGAATCCGATCCGACAATCCGTAATGAAAAAAGTTATTTCCCTCACCGGCAATTCAAAAAAGCACTTGCATCTGTTTATGCTGCTGGTCGGATTTGTCCTTCTTTCAAACGGATTCAATAACAAAATGAAAGCGCAGGCACAGGCAAGCGCTACATGCACAGTAACCATCGTATCTCCCATCACCATTCAAAAAGAGGATGATATGAATTTTGGCAACGTTTCCGTAAATAATTCGGCGGGAACCGTAACGCTTTCTCCTTTGGGGAACCGGATAGTTAATGGCGGGGTTACACTTCCAAATTCAACCGGGCCGGTTATGGCCGCTTCATTTCAGGTAAACGGAATGGCGCATTACACCTATGATATAACGCTTCCAGGCTCCGATCTGACGCTTGCAAGCGGTTCAAACACAATGACCATGAATGCTTTTACAAGTTTTCCGGCAACCGGCGGAATGCTTGATAATACGGGAAAACAGGTTCTGAATGTGGGCGCTACCCTGTTTGTAACCGGTAACCAGGCTCCAGGATTATACATTTCTGTTAGCCCCTTTACTGTAAATGTAAATTATAACTAATACCCTGATGTTATTAACTTTTTGAAGAAATTATCTGATATATAAAAACCATTTTCCGCGCAAGTTTTTTAGTTTGTCTTACTGATTGTGAATTTTTTAAAAAAAGTCTTGACAAATTAAAAACTATTCTTATTTTTGCTCTCCTTAAAATACCCCTAAAAAGTTAGGGGGGATATCTTTTTTACAGAACAATATCTTTTAATAATACCTGGATGACTGAATAAATGACGGTTACACGTTGTTGTCCCAAATCTCATTAACAGTTTCAACAAAAACCAGGTAATCAATCAATTAAATCAAAGTAAATATAACCTAAAACAAAAAACATGAAAAAATTCTTTCTTCTTGCGATTGTAATGCTGGGGTTTGCCGCAGCAACTTTTGCACAAACAGGCGCTTCCACTACCGCATCAGCAACCGCGACCATTGTTGCCCCTATTACTATAACCGAAATTTTGAATATGGATTTTGGCCTTCTCGCCGTAAATGCTACCCTTGGTACTGTGGAATTGACGCCGGCAGCCTCCCCGGTACGAACTCCTGCCGGTGGTGTGACGCTAATTACAGGTGGTACAATCACAGCAGCCGAATTTACCGTTACAGGTGTCGCGGGTTATACATATACCATTACATTACCTTCTACATCCACGAATATTTTAAATGGTGCCAATTTCATGTGGGTTGACACCTGGATGGACGATAAGATCAGTCACCAGGGAACTTTGGCCAGTGGAACAGATAATTTTTATGTAGGTGGTACCTTACACGTCCACGCAAGCCAGGCAGCCGGCATTTATACTTCCGCCACACCTTTCACTGTTACCGTAAATTATAACTAAGAAATTTCCATTATAAGGAAAATGAGGCTGTCTCAAAAGGACAGCTTCTTTTTTTTGCCTGTTATCGAAACTGAAAAGAATCTGCCTGCCCATACATCCTTTTTTTTATTATCTTTGTTTCCCTCTGTATGATAAATAACATTATATTTTATGCAATCAAAAGGAAATTTACGCTCATCCATCCGGATTACTAAAAAACCATTTCATTGTTACATTCTGGTTTATCTTTCCCTTATTTCACTCATTTCCATTAATAAAGCCGACGCCCAGGGGGACCTGCTGATCATTCCCAAGAGGGTTGTTTTTGAAGGTTCAAAAAAATCGATGGAACTTAATCTTGCCAACATTGGCAGGGATACAGCCAGGTTTGTGGTTTCTTTAACCCAGTTAAGGATGAAAGAGGACGGTACATTTGAGACCATTACCGAGCCGGATTCGGGACAATATTTTGCAGACCCGTACCTGAGGTATTTTCCAAGGATGGTGAGCCTTGCGCCAAATGAAGCCCAGGTGGTGAAGTTGCAGGTATCAAGAGCCAGCCAGATGCATCCTGGAGAATACAGATCACATTTATATTTCAGGGCAATACCGGATGAAACTCCGCTGGGAGACAAAAAGTCTGACAAAGAGGTAAAAAAGGATACAACCGGAATATCCATTCAGTTAAAAGTTATGTTTGGAATAACCATCCCGGTTATTATCCGGGTAGGCGATCTTTCCGCTAGTGTTACTTTGTCAGATTTATCAATCACTTCGACGAATGATACTGTACCGCAACTGATGATGGTATTCAATCGTACGGGTAATAAGTCGGTTTACGGTGATATTGAGGTGAAATATACCGGATTAGATGATAAAACAATCCAGGTTGCCATTGCAAAAGGGGTAGCGGTTTACACACCAAACCTGAGAAGGCAGTTCCATGTGAATTTACGCAATATTCCAGGGGTTGATTATCATAAGGGAAAACTGGATGTTATCTTTTCCTCCTCGTCGGATGTCAAATTTGAAAAACTTGCTGAAGCTGAATTATTGTTGCAATGACAAAGAAACTTTTTTTTCTATCGCTTTTTTTGGTTTTGATTCAACCGTTCAGCTACTGTCAGAAAGCTCCCTCCAAGCATTTATCTGTTTCCGTTCTCCAGAATATTAATTTTGGCGCTTTTTCACAAGGCTCTGCAGCAGGATCGGTTGTTCTAATGCCCGATGGAACCCGTTCCGCGACTGGGGGTGTGATCCTTGTCACAATGGGATATTCATATTATCCCGCCATATTCGAAGTATCTGCCAATCCAAATACTGTAATCGACATCATCAACGGACCCGATGCCACACTCACTTCCAACAACGGTGGCGCCATGATACTGCATATTTTCCGTCCCGAACCAAACCGATACCACTTCCTGAGATAAATTGATACCACCAAAATATGGGAATTTCGCGGACGTAAAAAAGGACGTCTATGCGAACCCTGATATGCCGGCATTGCGGCAAAGAAGTTCGATCGAACA
>JAPLDH010000029.1 GCA_026391355.1 Bacteroidota bacterium
ACCTCTCAAAATGAAACATCGAAATGCTCCCTGATACTTGCCTTAATGATATCTACTAGACCCATAACGTGGTCGCCTTCTCCCCGGGGTGGTATCAATTTGTACCGTTTGCTGGTAGCAGTTTAGATCAGGGTCAAAACCAATGAAAAGGAAGCGAAAAGAAAGCAGTTTGTGTGGGAGGGGTTTGCTCGAAATTTCCTACAAAATTACCTGCGAATAATTCGCTTCTGAAAAAGTATCGCTTAACATAGTCAAGGGCGACCTGCTGTTGCAATAGTCGATTTCATTGTGTTCAGATTTTCCTTCACGGATTTTTTACGCCTTTGGCCAAAATTCCTGTAAAATCAGACTTACACCCCTGACTTAAGTTATTCTTCTCGGTGGTTGCCTTTGGCATAAAAAATTTCATTCTAACCTTCTAAAACTACTACGCCATGACTAAGACACAGATTGCCACAAGAGAACAGTCCATCGAAGAAATCTTTGTAAATGAACTGGACATGATTTATTACCCTGGCTACGCTCAGGAAATCATAGAGAGTAATCCTGAAAAATTTAAGTGGGAATTTGCTGAGTTCAAAGCTCAGTTTCAGACACTCAAAGTAAAGGTTAAATATTAGATACTACGGCAGTCCCGAAAATTCGGGACTACTTTTTTTATACTCGCATTTTAAAAATAATGATTGACATGGTTTTAAAAATGGGTACCTGAAATCCTGCAAAGTTATGCTCATGAAAATGTTTCTCGCTAAGCACGACCTCCTGATGGAACTCATCGCCCGTTGGGTTCATTCAGATTTTTATTGCATAAAAATCATGACCTGAATACTTGCTTAAAATTTTCATTCCGCTTTGGTGAAGATGCAAAATTTCAAGTACTCACCGCGGCTTAAAGGCTGCATAAAACTCAAAATCATGCAAACTTACAAAAACAGAATTCCGATGCGTAACTGGGCTGAAGAGGATCTCCCTGGACAGAAGATGCTACTCAAAGGTGTGAATAGCCTATCAGATGCCGAACTATTGGCAATTATTATCGGAACCGGGATAAAAGACAACAGTTCCCTGGAGATAGCCAAACAGATGCTCGGTTACAGTGATAATAACCTGAACAAATTCTGGAGATCAGATTTCTCGGATCTGAAAAAGTTCACTGGTATTGGCGAAAAAAGGGCGATTAAACTGCTTGCAATATTTGCCCTGGCTCGCAGAAGAAATGAATCAGAAACAATGAGCCAGGCAAAAGTGACCAGTAGCCGGGATGCCTTTGAGATTTTTCATTCCCTTATCGGAGATCTCCCTTATGAGGAATTCTGGATGCTGATGCTGAGCAAGGCCAACAAGGTTCTGAAAAAAGTTCGTATCTCCGAAGGCGGGGTATCTGGAACGGTTGTCGATCCTAAGAAGATTTACAAAATCGCACTCGATCATCACAGTTCAAGCCTGATCCTTGTCACAACCATCCTTCTGGGAATATCCAACCCAGTGAAGCAGACCATAAAATCACAAAAAAGATCAAGGAATGCGGCATTTTGTTGGATATCGCTGTTCTTGATCACATCATTGTCGGGAATGACCGGTTTTATTCCTTCGCTGACGAAGGTGCCATGTAGAATCCAAACCCCGGGCACCGATAGCTGTCGGTACCGGGGCTTTTTTATATTTATACGAGTGTATTGTATCTGACTCAATACGTGGCGTTTAAAGATGAGGTATGTGCAATTGCACCTGATTCCGGAATTTTATTTAATTTTACTCATTGAGAATTAGATAAGAAGTGAAAATTTACAAAAACTATATGCTTAAATAAGTAATTAGCTCATGGACAAAATAAATTTAGTCAGAGAAATCCGAGAACTTAAGAACCATCTTTCATACTCCAAAAACATTGGATTTTTCTTCGGCGCAGGGACTTCATGTGCTTTGAACATTCCAAATGTGGAACAGCTGACTGACGGAATTGAAGCAGTATTGACTGGAGATCTCAAAACTAAATTTGAATTAATCAAAAATGATTTAACCACAGCTGCTGCACCAAGGAGAGCAAACATTGAAGATATCCTAAACCATATCCGAAAAATCAGAGAGCTAACCGGGGAAGTGGCAACAAAAGCTTATGTCGGTGTCAGTGGAGAAGTAGCCAAGAAACTTGACAAAGAAATTTGTACGAAGATTTACAACATAATTTTGGAGAAAGAAAAAGTTGCAAACCTTGAAAATACTAAAAAATTCTTTGCATGGTTAAGTATTCTCAACAGAGATTTTTCAAAGGAAGTTTTCACTACCAACTATGATTTAATAATTGAAAAATCACTTGAAGCTAGCCAAATCCCATATTTTGACGGATTTGTTGGTTCATATGAACCATTCTTTTGGCAAGAAAGTATTGATAAGTTGGTAACTAAAGACGATTTGACGAAAAATTGGATTCGGCTATGGAAAATCCATGGTTCCTTAAGTTGGTTTTGGAAGGAGGATACGAAAACAAAATCTCCGAAAATTGTTAGAATTGGGAAAATAGAAAAAATTGAAGACGAAAAAGACGAATTGGTTATTTACCCGTCAAAAGAAAAGTATGATTCATCAAGGAAGCAACCTTTCGTTTCGTACTTTGATAGATTGAAAAACTATCTCTTAAATGGAGAGTTGCTTTTTATTTTTACAGGTTATTCATTTTCAGACCAACACATTAATGAAATTATTTTTAACTGCCTTCGGCAGAACAACCGGCTTTCAGCTTTAGTGTTTTTCTTCAAAGACGAAGAAGTTGAGAACTTGCATAAAATAACCTCCTCTTACATGAATCTTAATGTTTTTGGTCCAAAGAAAGCAATTATTAATGGGAATATAGGTGAGTGGGACTTTTCTAAAACAGAATTCAAATCTCCAACCGAAAAATTTGATCATTATTGGAATGAGACAGACAGTAAATTAATTCTTGGCGACTTCAATTCGCTTGTTAATTTTCTCATAACAAACTCAGGAAAGAAAGAAGCAATTGAATCAATCGTAAAATGACGACCGACAATACATATTTAGGTAAAATTATTAGAGTTGATTCAGGCACAGTTGAAGTTGAAGTGTCAAACGATATTCCTTCTGCTGCTCCAATTATTAATGGAAGACTTTACAAGATCGGGCAGATAGGTACTTTTGTAAAAATGCCAATTGGCAACATCACTATTTACGGTATTGTTTCGTCAGTTAGTAACACACCAAGTAAAGCAGACGAAATACAATTAAGATATAATTTCGGTTCACGGTTTTTATCAGTTCAACTTGTTGGAGAAAAAATCGGAGATGATGACTTTGAAAAAGGAATCGGAACTTATCCAACCATTAATGATGAAGTCCATTTAGTAATTGAGAAAGACCTATTTGATATTTACGGAAAAAGAGATGAGGGCTCAATTGAAATTGGGAAACACTCTTCATCAGAAAATCTGTCTGTTTATGCAGACATCCATAAACTTGTCTTACGCCACAGTGCAATTCTCGGTTCAACAGGTAGTGGAAAATCAAATACGACGGTCAGTATTCTTAAGGCAATACTGACAGACTATGTTGGTTCGAGGGTAATATTAGTTGACCCTCATGGAGAATATGCATCAGCTTTCCCTGATGCAAAAATTTTTAAAATAAATGATGCAACCAATCCTTTATTCATTCCATTTTGGCTTATGAGTTTTGATGAGTTGGCGTACTTTCTTGTTGGTGCAAAACCTTCTGATGACCAAAAAATTGATTACAGGATGTTCCGAGATTTAGTAACTAATTTTAAGAAGGAAAATAATGTTTTGGTTTCTGGGACAGTTGATAGGAATTACATTACAGCAGATTCACCAATACCGTTTAGCGCAAGAAAACTTTGGTGGGAAATGAATTGGTGGCTAAATGCAAGTTTTACAACAACCAAAAAAGATGAACAGACAAAAGGCACAGCTGTTATAGAAAATGATGGTGATTTTGAAAATTTGATCGGTGCTAAATTTACTTCGCATTTATCTACACCTTCTACAAGTTCACCTCATGTATCACAAAACAAAGAGTATTTTGCCTACGAAAAAAAAATACTCTCACGTTTAAAAGACAGTCGTTTTGATTTTCTTTTTAACCCAGGTAATTACAAAGGAGTAGCAGGGACAAAAGATTTAAATGACTTACTTAATGAATGGATTGGCAGCTCAAGCAAACTTACAATTTTAGATTTAAGTGGGGTTCCATTTGAAGTTCTAGATATAACAGTTGGACTGATTACTCGTTTCGTTTATGATAGTATGTTTTGGGGAAGAAGCGAAACATACACCGGAAAGAAAAGGCCCTTATTACTTGCATACGAAGAAGCACATACATACTTAAATAAAAATGATAGCAGTAGTTATTCAAAGCAGGCTGTTGAACAAGTTTTCAAAGAAGGAAGAAAATTCGGGTTGGGGGCATTGATAATTTCACAACGGCCATCAGAGATTTCAGAAACAATATTGGCACAGGTAGGAACATATGTGGCATTGCGACTTACAAACTCTGGTGACCAATCAATTGTAAAAGCTTCTGCTCCGGATAATTTGAATAGCTTGATTGATTTTCTTCCTGCACTAAGAACTGGTGAAGCTATCATTGTTGGAGAGGCAATTAAAATTCCATCACGAGTTAGAATTAAATTAAATAATCCACGACCTACAAGTGATGATCCTAAATTAGTTGAAGCATGGAAAACAGCACATCCAGAGAATACTGAAAATTATAAACCAGTTGTAACACGAATCAGACAACAAAAATTTTAATCAAATGGAAAGACAAAATGTTGAATCAAGTTTAGCAACAAGTGTTGGATATGAACCGGCTACATCAACACTTGAAATTGAATTTAAATCTAATGGCGCAGTTTGGCAATATTATGATGTCCCAGAGAGTGTTTATAATGAAATGATGAATGGTTCAATCGGAAAATATTTTCTTGCAAACATCAAAGGTCAATATGTTGAATCCCAAGTTGGATAATTATAATATCAATAACTTTGCTCGCACAATTGCATTTTGTTCCACACACTGCCTAATGCTATAAAATGCAAAAACGGTAACCAAAGCAACAAACTACAACACCTTTTATGGCCTGACATAACACGACAGAAAAATAAAAACAAAGTATAACATTTTATATTACAATTAAATAGATCGATTTTTTCTTCCAAATCCCGGTCAAAGAATAAAAGCCTAGCAAAAAAGAAACCCCTTCGCGTTGCTCAGTTCTGGCAGCTTTTTGACCTAAAAAGCAAGCAAAAACCCAGCGCACTTTATTAAACTCGAAATTTCCGCAAAGGTACCTGCGAAAAACCCGCTTAACGCTGTAAAAATGTAAAGGGCGACCTCCTTTGGGAGTTGTCGCTCTTCGAGTATTTTCACCCCCCGAGATCTCGGGGGATGACCAATCCCCTTGACATTATTTATTTTTCTCGGTATTCACTCTGGCAAAAATTTCAGTTTAACCAGGTGGGCCAGAAACCTAAATAAGACCCGAGGGCACGGGCGGATATCATGAATAACTCACAAATCTATGCAGCCATTACAGAAAAGATCATCGCTAACCTTGAAACAGCCGGAAGCTGGATGAAACTCTGGCAGGTTCCGTCACCAGTCAGCATGAATGGCCATTACTACAGGGGCATCAATCGCCTGGTGCTTTCTTCCGATCCACATAAGAGCCGGGTATATGGCACATTTCAGCAGATCCGCACAAATGGTGGACAGGTTCGTAAGGGCGAAAAATCCACCATCGTCGTGTTTTGGAAGACCGGCTTGGAACAGGATGAAATCACTGGCATTACTAAGAAGACCTTCCTTCTGAGGTTCTACCATGTCTTCAACTCCGAACAGGCCGACTTTGACGAGCAGGGTAAGCAAAAGATCGCACAGCTTCAAAGCCTGGTTAACGAAAAAGTCAACGATGAACACCTGGAGGCTGAAGCTATCATCGAAGGCTACGAGGGCCGTCCGGAAATCATCTTCTCCGACAAAGACGATCGTGCCTATTATGCTCCTGTTGCCGATCTGATCTCTGTCCCGGATAAGAAATACTTCACCACGTCTTCAGCTTTTTATCGCGTTTTGTACCATGAACTTGTTCACAGCGTTGGACACCCCAAGCGCCTCAACCGCTTTGATGGAATGTCGAACAGCTATGGCGATATCCCATACAGCAAAGAAGAACTGATAGCTGAACTCGGTTCTTCCTTCCTTTCTGGTATTGCACACCTTGACATGGATATCCGCAACTCGGCTGCCTACATCAAAGGCTGGGTATCGGCGCTGCGTGACAATCAGAAATGGATCATGTGGGCTGCCGCCAGGGCTGAAAAGTCTGCCGATTATATCCTGGGCATTGACTCTTCCTACGCTGCTTCAGAAGAAAAAACCACGGCTGAAGTGACCAGCGAAGTCCCGGTTATTGATCCAGTCCTGGACAACGTACCCTTTTAACCATCAGTTTCATTCAATAGAGCCATCACGGGCAACCGGGGTGACTTTTTTCATGCTCGTTAACAGGTGTAGTCATTAATTTGCCAGGGATTCTGCGCTTTCGGGATGTAAACCATGTCTTAGTGCAACCTTCCGGGATTTGTCATTTGATCATTCAGTCCTTCGGTTTTCCTTTTCCAGGATGCAATTGCAGAAATTTGATATCTGAGCTTTTTGTCTAATTCCTATGCTAAGCTATTATCCCATTCCGGGGTGAAAGTGCTACTCATTCAAGAATTTTCCCGGCATATCCTGCAGGTGTTCGGTATTCCAGTTCCTTCTTGAGTGCCCCTCCATGGTCTTAATTACACTTGCATAAAAATTTCACTTAAAAATCACAGCCATGAAAAATTTTGTAAAAAACTACATCGGAAAAGGAAAGAAAATCGAAGGCCTTGAAATCATTAAGATCAACTTCAAAATCGAAGATCTCGTAAAGTTCTCACACAAATACAAGGATGAAGATTACATCTCCATTGAAATCGCAAAACTGAAAAGCCCTGACCAATTTGGACATGACTACACCGCTTATGTCAACCGTCTGGAAGAATCCGAAGTAAAGCAACCGGTAAAGCCCATTGAAACTCCCAAAAAGAAACGCAACACTTCAAAGAAGGCTTCCAAAAAAGTCTTATCAGGAGATATCCCCTTCTAATACAAACCAGATACCCTGAGCGAGGCTGCCCTCCAGCAGTCTCTTTTTTTATTCTCGAATCAAGCTTTTTTCTTTGAGAACAGGACAAAGAAGAAAGCCTGCCAAAAAAGAAATCCCTTCCTGGCAGCTTTTAAGGAAAAGCAAGCAAAATCCACTGCACTATTACTCAAAATTTTCAGCAAAATTAAACTCATGAAAATCTTTTTCGCTAAGAGTGACCGCCTGATGGCACCGTCACCCGTTGGGTTCATTCAGATTTTAAAAGGAAAATCAGACCTGAACTCTTGCTTAAAATTTTCATTCCGTTTGTTCCCGTCGGCATAAATTTTTTCTTAAACCCAGGCGAGCCAGATGCCTAAAAAAGTCTCTTGGGCAAAGAGCACAACAAAATGACAAAGATCACAGCACCGGTTGCAAAGAATGGCGGAAACGGAAAAGCTCACACTGCTGAAGAAAATGCAATTGTTTCCGCAGGTATCACAGTTATCACGGCAACGGAAGAAGAAAGAAAGCCATTGCTGACCATTGAACCTGAAAAGGCCATCATCGTTGCACCCGAATCTAAGAAAGAGATGACCATGCTTGAGAAGATCCTTAAGGTCGAAAACCTCCAGCTTATCGTCGAGAAAAGAGCCAAGCTGGTCCAGACCCGATCAGAACTGGAACGCTTTCAGATCTCTTCCAATGATTTCAATTGTTCCATGCGATTGAATGATTCAGACGGAAATGTCTTCACAACCAGTTTTACCCCTGGAATCAAGAAAGTCATTGATTTTCTCAAGACTTCATTTGAGGCAAGCATAGCTGACGTAGAAAGTAAGATCACTTTCTAAATCTTAGGTCTCTTCCAAACCTGGGCGTTCCGGAACCCGATTGACTCGGGTCCGGAACGCCTTTTTTTATGGTCGTAATGGGACAATCAGATATTACCCATTTTAATCTGTTTCCGCCACCGTTCTTCTTTTTCATACTCCAACTTGTCTTCATTGAATCGTTTATAGAAATTAAATTGTCCACGCTCCAACCAAATTGTTATTGTTTGAGTTTCGCCGTCGAACTCATGATGAACGCGGCTCACATGAAAGTACGAAGATCCTACGGCAGCGTGTAGAAAGGGGAAATCAACCCAGTCGCCAATTGAAGGTGTCACCGGGAGTTTGCACATGATATTGAAGGATCTATCAAAATATTGTACATATATATGATGCACAACATTTTTAATGATGTATTTTGGATTATCGTAGTCACAGACAAGCTCCATTAGGTCTTTATAAATCTGGTCAAGAAGTTTTCTGGCGTTTCCTGGTTTAAGTTTGAACTTCTCATCAAAATCCTTCATCTTGGGCCATCGCTCCAAGCTACCCTTATGGGCAAGCACCTCCTTAAGTACAGTATCATAAGTTTTACCTTTTCCCAGAAGGCTTGACGAAAGGTTATCTAGGTTTGCAATTGCATTTAGAACCTCTCTGACCTGGATTGTTCCGTCGTTCATAGATTTTATGGTTTAATACTTCTATAAAAGAAAGGGGCCATAATAAATCCTATCCTTAATTAGTCCGATCGATTGTGTTGTTATTCCGTACATTTCTTATGTAACTCAAAGATCCGGCTCTTTAAGGACTTTGGCTTCATCACTTCAACCTCCGGCCCCCACCCCATGATCAGCATGGTGAGTTCGTAAGTTGGAATGACATGAAATTCCACGATGAAATGATCCTTCTTTTTTTTCACCTTCTGACTTGAATGAACCGGCTGGGTAATCACATACCAGGCTTGGCGTGGGGTGAGCTTAAGTACAACTTTTTGGGGCTTTTCAAAGGAGGTGATGATCCCAATCACAGATTTAAAATATTCCCTGGTGTCAAAGCCAACGTCTTCATATGGAATGTCCACCTTTTCCGGATCTCCTGAGAAACGGTCCAGGCAATAGGTGACTATCTGCTTATGATAATTATGCAAACCAATCACGTACCAGCGGTTGTGGTATTGCTTCAGCAAATAGGGATGGATTTCATGTGAAAGGATCTTATCGGTTGCAAATCGTTGATATTTAAATCGGATGACCTTCTTGTTTTTTATAGCCAGGATGATCGGCTCGATGAATTGCTGCCCTAAGGAGAGCGGGGAATTCTCAAATTCAATAAAAGGAAGAAGATCGTCTTCCTTTGATAAACGCTTAATGTTAACCGCTTCCACAACCTTTTGCACCGCACCTGTAAAAGTTGAAAAGATCCCGATGTTCCTGAATTGGTCGAGCATGGTTGCTGCGAATGTCAAAGCTTTGATCTCTTCTTCTCCCAATGGGAAATTGTCTATGGAATAATCCGGGTCATCATAATAATAACCCTTTTCCCTATTCCGCTTAATTGGTGCAATATACCCAAGCTGATCATCCTCTTTCATGTCCCGGATATCCTGATATATCGTTCGTGGGCTTATGGGACTTATGCTGAGTGCATCTTCGCAAACCTGGATAAGCTTCTCCATTGTGGCAAACTGAAAATCTTTGAGGCACCGGTTGATAACCCTGTAACGGATCAGAGCATACTTGTTTGCTGGCATTTTTGAAGGTTTGTTCAAAATTATCAATAAATCGCATGCTTTTTTCTTTTTTGCAGATACAATGCATTATAACCATCGAATTTTGCACAAGATATATAACTAAACAAGTATGAAAAGAATGGCTGGCGTAAGACAAAGAAAAAGAAATCTCCTTGGTGATGTAGAGTTTATAGCCCATAAGGCTGTTAATTCAACACTTTCAAACCAGTTTATGAAAACTGTGAAGGAGAACACGAATACACTCTCAGCCTTTCTCGGGTGTAACAGGATGCAGGCGGTGCTTTTCTCGATCATCTGTAACCTGAATTGCAACAACAAAGCAGTCAGTATTGAACAAGTTGCTGACTGGACAGAGTGCTCATCAATAATGATTTCCGGATATATAGATGAACTGGAGACACTGAGAAGAAAGAAGATCCTCCGCAAAGAAGCAACAGATAAAAAAACTGACAGCATCAACCTGGTTTCAGCAATCAACTTTTCTGTCAACCCCTCGGTATTCGAGGCGCTTCGAAAAGGAACCCCAATTACGGTTCAGAAAAACAGAATTACTGACAACTATGATCTTGTCAGGACCATGGCCAGACTTATCAAACAATGTTCTGATGAAGAGATAACATTTAAGGAAATGTGGCGGGATATTGCAAAGATCGAATCGGAGTATTCAGATATGGAATTGCTGACAGAACTCCGGAAGATGATTCGGGATAAAAAAGAACGCCTGCTTTATTTCAGCCTGTGTGATGAATATTATAACGGAAATCTGAATTGTGACCTCATACCCTTGATACGGTTGATCACTCCCGATAAACGGGAACAGCTCAGGTTACGGCTTCAGTTCAGCAAAGAAAACAGTCAATTGTCAACCGGTGGGTTTATAAAAATTAAACGACAATTCTTCAGCGATGAGAAAGAGATTAACCTGACGGACAAAGCTGTTGATATATTGATCAAAGATTTCAAAAAAATCAAGATCAGCATAAAGGAAGAAAAGGCGACTGATATAATCGTTGGCAGGGAGATTAAAGAAAAGGCCCTGTTCTTTACCAGGGAGGAAAGGGAAAAACATGACTTTCTGACAAAGCTTCTGATGCATGATAACCACAAGGCCCTTACACGGAGACTTGATAAATCAGGCATGAAGACAGGGGTTGCAGTCCTTTTTTATGGCCCACCCGGAACAGGCAAAACCGAATCAGTTCTGCAACTGGCCCGGCAAACCAAACGGGATCTTTTGCAGGTAAACATCAGTGAAACAAAAAGCAAATGGTTTGGGGAAAGTGAAAAACGGATCAAAGAAGTTTTCGACCGTTACCGGAAACTATCCGAGGAATCAGAGATCATTCCCATCCTGTTTTTCAATGAAGCCGATGGGATATTCAGTACCCGCAAGCAGATAGGAGAATCTTCAGTAGATCAAACGGAGAATGCCATTCAGAACATCATCCTGCAGGAAATGGAAGATCTGAAGGGCATCCTGATAGCAACAACGAACATGACCCAGAACTTCGATAAAGCCTTTGACCGCAGGTTTCTCTACAAGATACAATTCGATAAACCAAGTACTGAGGCAAGGGCTCATATATGGAAAGATAAGATCCCTTCCTTAACGGATGCTGCTGCCAACCAGTTTGCCGAAACCCATGATCTTTCTGGTGGATAGATTGATAATGTTGCCAGGAAATACATCATGAGCCGTATCCTTCAGGGGAAGATCCCAACACTCCAGCAGGCTGAATCCTGGTGTCAGGAGGAGAATGCAAAACAAGAAACAAAGAAAATTGGCTATAAACTTTAACTTTACAACATAAATTACACTTTACCAAAAAATGAACTTATGAAAATCACAGAACTTCTTTTAAACAAATGGGATCTTCTAACTGGTTATTTCACTGGAAAGACCTTTGATGATTGGAAAAGGAAATACGATAAGAAACCAAACGAATTCCATCATGATGAACCATGGGTTACTCTTGTTGCAACCTATGCAATATTCGGAACTCAAAGAGCTATGAAACAAGGCAACCGGATTGATGCATTTAATTCTCTTCTTAAATCAAGCAAATTAAGTAATACTCCTGTGATGAAGTCGATTGCGGAAATAAAAATTGAAAAGCACCTCCCTGAAATTCGTTCATTCCGAGAATTAATGAAATCATGTGCTTTTCATTATTTCCCTGATGTTAAAAAAACGATTGAGAATAAACAGTCTAAGAAAAATGCAAGTTTTGAAGGTAATTCACATATAGACTTGTTCATCCGCGGAACTTCCTTAGAGGGAAAGAATATCTGTTTCTATATTGAAGCAAAATTTAATTCCGACATCTCTCATGGAATAAGATATAATCCTGTTCGTAACCAAATAATCAGGATCATTGATTCGGCAATTGAATTTCAGCAAAAAAGCGCAGAAGAACTGGATAAGGAAAGAGTAATTGATGATTTCTATTTTCTGTTACTTACTCCAAAGATATACCGAACGCAGTTGTATGGTGGAAACCGGAAAACCTCTATTGAAATTTTCCAACCTCAGAAATCAAGATTGTATTGCTACAAAATGGACGAATACAAGAATTTTCGTAATATAATGATGGCTCTTCCACATCGGGTTGAGATTACTGAATCTAAATGGAAACATATTTCGGGCAATATCGGGTGGTTGACATTTGAAGACATGATTAAAACTGCTCAAAATTACAATACCATGGATCCAAGAGCAAAAACAATGATTGAAGAGTTCATGAACGAAAGAAATTTTATAGAATAAATACCAGGAATATGAACTCACGAACTATCAGCAAATCTAGCTTCGTCCGTGGCACCAAATGCCCGAAATCCCTTTATCTTCATTTTTTCCAACCCGAAGAACAGGATGAAATCAGCGAAGGACAACAAAGTATCTTTGATACCGGCCACAACGTGGGATTCCTGGCGCAACAACTCTTCCCCGGGGGCATCGATGCTAGCCGTGGCGATCATTCCCTGGTACATGAGGCAATCGCCTATACAGCGGAGCTGATCGGCAATGGCCAGACGGTCATTTACGAAGCTGCCTTCAGCGATGGGGAGACCCTTTGTTACATGGACATTCTGGTGAAGGAGACCGATGGCTGGGCTGCCTATGAAGTGAAGGCCTCCACACAGGTCAAGGATTACCAGGTGAACGACGTGGCCTTCCAGTATTTTGTAATTACCCGGTCGGGACTACCGCTAAAACGGGTATCCCTGGTGCATGTAAATAACCAGTATATAAGGCATGGTGACCTTGACATCCGGAAATTGTTTACTATTGAATCCATGACTGAGAGAATATTGCCGATGCAGAATAATATCCCGGTTGATCTGCTTTCCTTGCAAGAGATGCTGAAAGCAGGATTAATGCCTGATATACCCATGGGATCTCAATGCAATAATCCATTCCCGTGTGATTTTCTTGAATTCTGCCAGCAAAGCTGTCCTGCCGAGGAAGATGAGAGTGAAGGCCGGCCAGCCAGCCGCAACCAGGATGAACTGGACCAATTTTTGGATGAACTTGAATACCCGCTTTATTTCATGGACTTCGAAACCATCCAATTTGCCGTTCCCCAATATAACGAAAGCCGGCCATACCAGCAGATCCCGTTCCAGTATTCATTGCATTTGCAGCAAACGAAAAGTGGTCCCCTGACGCATTTTTTGTTCCTTGGTACTCCTCCAACCGATCCCCGACCTGAATTTATTCAATCCCTATTATTACATTTAGGAAGTAGCGGAAGTATCATTGTCTGGAATCAGACCTTTGAAAATACAAGGCTAAGGGAAATCGCCCGTGATTTTCCGGAGTATTCCTCCATGATTGAACCTTTGTTTGACCGGGTGGCCGATTTGATGGTTCCTTTCAGGAGAAAGCATCTTTACACGCCCGATATGAACGGCTCTTACTCCCTGAAAGCCGTTCTACCGGCACTGGTGCCAGACCTCTCCTATTCGAACCTTGAAATACAGGAAGGGGGATCTGCTGGTCTGACCTACGAAAGTCTATATAATGATGCAGATCCAGAGTCCATTGCCACAAAAAGGGAGAATCTCCTGAAATATTGTGAACTGGACACATTGAGTATGGTGCGCATATTAGAACGATTTTAATGGATGATTTAACTAATTCCTCCTATTGGTATTAAAAAATCATATAATTTCGAAAGGGATTAGCTTCAAGATCATTTCCCATGCTTTGTTTTTCCAATGTTGAATCATGAAAACCAGCCTTGTGGTTATGAATTCCGATTTATCTTGCATTATTGATGCTTTCCATCAAACAATTGTAAAAGTTAATGGTGCCGGGAAAATGGATAATAAGCAGCGAAGCTCTTTGTTTATCAATGAAATTCATCAATCATTTGAAACGAAGTATCCTGAAAAATCGGGATTTGTGGTTTTCTCTAAAGGGAAAACTAATTTGGAGTTTCGTCGCAATGAATATCTTTTTGACATCTTAATCGGGAAGAAGGAGTACCTGGTATCTGCGCATAAACACAATATTCCGTACGTCAGCAAAGCATATCTTTGTATTGAATCGGAATTTGCTGAAAATAATCGTGAATCAGTCATTGATATCAACAAACTCCTTCTCGCACATACTGACAATAGGATTATGATTCTGCCAATGGGACCAAACATCCTGATGAATTACCTTAATCCTCTAAAGCCAATGTTGACTGATTTTAAGAACAGGCTGATTATTATGTTCTTTCCTCATCCAAAAAATTGGATGGATGATACAAAAAAAGAATATAGGGCATTTGAATATTCCCCACCTGACTCTTTCAACCCAATAGAATTCAGTTCTTAGAACAATTCAGGTAACTCAGGAACCAGAATGGTTTATTAAAGAGACATTTAATGGTAACCACAACGAAATACACATTTTCTTTCACAGGAGCTTCGGCATTAATACCCGAGACTTCAGTCATTGCTGAAGAATACAATAGGTTGAAAGATTGGAAGACAGTCCGGAAATCCTTATTGGATAATAATTCATTGAACAAAGTTAAACAGGCAACCTTTACAAGAGAATTTAGAGAAATTAAGAAACGATTATCCTTGCTTACTTCAGATCAATTAAATTTATTGATCCAGGGGAGTCTCGATGATGCCAAGTCTATTATTTTATTATCCTTGGCAAAAACATATCCTTTTGTTAAAGACTTTATTATTGAGGTTCTTCGGAATAAATATTTGATCTTTGATACATTATTAACAGAAACAGACTACAATAAATTCTTTAATACCAAAAGCCTCTCCCATGATGAGTTGAACACAATTACTGAATTAACAACAAAGAAAGTAAAGCAGCGGGTTTATACCTTATTGGACCAGGTCGGTTTAATCACCCAGGCAAAAAACGGCACAATTTTAAAACCTGTTTTAAGTAGTAAGGTCATTGAAGTAATTATTGAGGATGATCCTGCTTTTTTGATGATATTCCTATATTCTAATGAAGAGATAATAAGCTTAATACAAAAACTTAAGCATGCTTAGAAATCCGACATACGATCCACCGCAGCATTTTGAGGGCCTTTTCAAAATACTCTCAAGTCAGAGATTTTTAAAAAAGGAGGGGTTAGGCGGTGAGTTACCTTTCTTCATTCATTCATTCCCAGTTAGCCAGCAGCAAGTAGTGAATGCAAACATTCAATCATTGGTTAAGCGCTTGCAGAATGAAGGCATTGAAATTTTAGAAATCAATCTCTATCAATTGTGCATTGATATATTGAAAAGGGCTAACCTATTCAATCAAATCATCGAACAGGAAAAAAGCACACCCAAACTGCGATTAAATAGGATTATGGTAAGTAGTTTGAATATTGAGAAAGTTGTTATACCTGAAATCCATAAACGCCATGCCGAAAGTAACGCCATGATCGTTTTCTTAACCGGAGTTGGCGAAGTATTCCCTTTTATACGATCACATAGCATTTTAAATAACACACAAACACTTGTTGGAAATATTCCGTTAGTCATGTTTTTCCCGGGTTCTTACAACAACAAAACTCTTACCCTATTTGAATTAATCAAAGACGAGAACTATTATCGCGCTCACAATCTCAATGATTATAAAATCTGATATGAAACAAAGAGAATTATATCTCAAGGACATTGACCGCCCTATTGAGGGAGTAATCAAAGCCAACGATGACAGGCACCTGTTGCAGGAATTGGAAGAATATGTCCTGACCAATGAACTATTAGGCATTTCCAACAGGAACAAAATGCTTCCCGGCTTATTTGAGGAATTGACAAAAAGCAACTTCAACAGCAGTATCTGGATTTCCGGTTACTTCGGCTCTGGTAAGTCGCATTTGCTTAAAATGCTCTCATTGGTTCTTGAGAACAAAGAAATTAAAGGTGTTAAGTGCGCAGATGTCTTTGCTAAAAAAGCTACAGATGATTTTGAGTTGGAAAGGAATATCAAGAAAGTAGCTACGATTCCAACTGAATCAATCCTGTTCAATATTGCAGCTAAATCAGATGGCATCACCAGCATGGGCTCTTCCATTGATCCTGTGTTGAGCATTTTTCTCAAAGTGTTCAATGAACTTTTAGGCTATGACCCTTTGAATCCGGAAATAGCCGAAGTAGAAAGGCATTTGGAGAGCATTGGTAAATATGATTTTTTCAAAATAGAATATCAGAAACGTTTCAACAAGAGTTGGGAAAAAGGCCGGGAAGCCATTTTTCTGAATCAACATGAACTGGCTGAGATTTACGCAGAGATTAAATCAATCAGTACCGATGAAGCCAATCGCTTCATTGATAACCTGATTAACAACTACAAGCTCGATATAGAAGGGTTTGGCGAATTGGTAACAAAGTATATCAAATCAAAGCAGCCCGGTTTCCGACTTGTTTTTTGTGTGGATGAGGTAGGTCAGTTCATCGCAGAAAATGTACGATTGATGTTGAGTGTACAAACTATTGCCGAAACCCTTTCTTTTAAAACTCAAGGTCAATCCTTTCTGATTGTTACTTCTCAAAATGATTTAAATGCCACCATCGGTGATTTAAACGCCCGGCAAAAACATGATTTTTCACGTATTTTAGGCCGCTTTTCCATTAAACTTCCACTCACCAGTGCAAATGCCGACGAAGTAATTCAAAAGCGGTTACTGCTTAAAAATGACGATTCGAACAAATTGCTTACTGGTATTTATGATAAGGAACAAAACAATGTAAAGACATTATTGAAGTTTAATGAGGGTTCAAGGCAATATCAAACCTACCGTGATGCAGAGCATTTCGTTAATACTTACCCGTTTATCCCTTACCAGTTTGATCTCTTTCAGGCCGCTATCAAGGCCTTGTCCGATCATAATGCATTTATTGGAAGCCAGCAATCTGTGGGAGAACGTTCAATGCTTGGCGTATTTCAGCAAGTAGCAAAATCATATGCGGAAAAGGATGTGAGCAACATCGTGTCATTTGCCCGAATGTATGAGGGTATTAAGGATGTTTTACAAAGCAACATTCAGAGTGATATACTTCAGGCAGATAGAAGCATTGATTCTGATCTGGCGAAAGAGGTACTAAAGGCCTTATTCCTTGTGAAGTATGTAAAAGGCTTCCATGCCAGCGTTAGTAACATTGCCATTCTACTATTACCCAAATTCGATGTTAACCTTGCAGAATTTCACAAGCAGGTGCAGGAAGCATTGAATTTATTGGAAAACCAAACCTACATTCAAAGATCAGCCAGCGACTTATATGAGTACCTTACAAATCAGGAAAAGGATGTAGAAAATGAAATCAAGAGCACCGATATTGACCCAACTGCCCCGGGTGAACTATTGGCCAGCTATCTTTTTGATGAGATCCTCCGGGATTCCAAAGTCAAATTAGACACCAACAATCAGCCTTATGAGTTTGGGAAGAAACTGGATGACAATGTAATTGGTCGCGACAAGGATTTCTATGTCAATTTCATTACTCCATTAAATGCCAACTCAGTTACCACAGCAAATATTAATATGTGGTCTGCCGGTCGCCCCAACGATTTAATTGTTTATTTACCGGAGGATAAAAGACTATTTGATGAGTTGAGGTTAATCAGGAAAACCGAAAAATACATTCAAACTACCAACTCTCCAGCCTTAGATGCTACCAAACAACGCATCCTGTCGGAAAAGGCACAACAAAACCAGGAAAGGAAACGTGCGGTTTTAAACCAATTGAAAGAAAATATTGGCGATGCCAGGATGCTATTGAATGGATCTGATTTAACTGATATTGGGAGCAAAGACCCAAAGACGAAAATAACCCAGGGCGTTCAGCAACTCATCAAAACGATATATACCAACCTAAAAATGTTAACGGTTGATTTTACTGAGGCACATTTGCAAAAAATAGTACAAAGCCAGGATGATGTTTTGTTTAAAGATACGCTGCATGAAGTAGAGATTGAAATACTTAATCGTATTCAACGTAATAAGGCAAGCCACGAAAGGACCACCATAAAAAGTCTGGTAGATAGTTTTTATGCAAGGCCTTATGGTTGGTATCAAACAGCCGTGTTGTGCATTATTGCCAAACTGTACAAGCGTAATAAAATCAGTTTAAAACAGGATGGTAATAATTTAGAAGACCGAAGTGTATTGGAAGCGTTGCAAAGGAACAACCAATATGCCAATACCATCATTGAACTGGAAGAGGAAATACAGAATACTCAGATTCAGAAACTGAAGAACTTTTACCAGGAATATTTCAATGAACCTAATCTTGGCAATGAGCCAAAAGAAATATCCAGGTTATTCAAACAAAGGTTGGAAAAAGAGGTAAAGGATTTTTCTGAGATGTATTTCCTTCGAAGCCACTTTAAATTTCTGGAAGCATTGGGTGAGCCCCTTGGTCGTTTGAAATTAATCGCCGAAAAAGAGCATCCCTATTTTTTCAATGCATTAGACCAATACCAGGATAATCTGCTGGGCGATAAAGAAAACGTATTGGAAGCAGTGAAAAAGTTTATGAACGGCGCTCAGCGTTCTATTTTTGAAAATGTGTTATTCTATTTGGAAAGTAACAATGCTAATTTCGATTACATCGGCATTGACAGTCTCACAACATTAAGCACCGTGGCTGAAAGTACTGCCCCTTATAAAGGCAAATTAATGCAGGAGGCAAAAGCAGCATTGGAATCGATACAAAAAGAGGTTTCCGCACAACAGAATGTTGAACGGGAAAGTGCCACAGAAGCCATTCTTAAAAGCATATCCAAACTTAAATCTTTTGCTGATTTTACTAAACTAAATAAAATACAACAAGAGGAGATCAGCGCTCCTTTTGAAAAAATCATCAAAGAAATTGAACAGGAAAGATTTATTGGGAACATACGGACCAAAGCAAACAATACAACAACCGATCTATATCAAAAGCAGTTGGAATTGATGATGCGATTGGCCAATCCTCCAAAACCTGCTGAACCGGGAAGCCCGGAGCCACCCAAACCCAAAGTGGTTTTTGTAGGGAAGGACAGTGTTAAAATTAACTTTACGAAACCTGCATTGGAGACCAGGCAAGATGTGGAAGATTATTTGGCTGCATTGAAAGAGCAGTATTTAAGAATTATAGATGAAGACAAACGCATATCATTATAAAAACTAAAAATATGATTATACACTTAGACTCCGATAATCCAAAACCAATAGAACAAAAAGTTCAGGAATTGATTTTGAAGAAATTATTCATCAAAGTTGATGATGATAAAATATTCATTAATAAAGAAGATTTTATTTCATTGATTCTCAAAGATGTAATAGCCATTGCCAAGGCGGATTTCGATTTGGACAAAGCATTAAAAATTGCACTTGATGAACAGGAAGCATACCGTTCATTTCCGGACAAGAAGAAAAAAGAATTAGAAGACGCTTCTCTCGAATTTCAAGTCGAAATAGAAGCTTATCAGGCATATCTGACTGATAAAAAGGATAGGATGACTGATGATGAAATTTATATGGAAGTATTATTAACATTAAATTCAGAAACTGAATTTCTGGATAGAAAACTACATGAACTTATGATGGATGCCCTTGGACAAAAAATGCCCGAGGACGAAACTCCTCCCTTTGGCTTGGACAGGTGGAGTTTACTTGATAATTTCGCATATTACATAAAATTTATTGCTTCAAATGAAACCATTGATGAGGCCGTTGAAGAAATGCATATTGATATGGAAATATATCCTGAACGGTACTTGGTGAAAAAGGAGTCCGTCAAAAAGGAGTTAGAACGAATTGCCCACTTGCCAAAGATGAAATTAATGCCTATAAAATGGCTTTATCAATGGACGCTCAAAATGCAGAGTATCCTATGATCCTTGCTATGGTAAGGCAACTTTTAAACCTGGAACCGTAAATTACTCATGAACACGAACGCCCTCAAACGCTTCGCCAAAGAGGCCCGTATTAAATTACTTGACCAGGTTGGCCGGAAACTGGAATTTGTACTTGCCAACAAAAGTCAAAGTTTTATTGACACTTATTCCTCTCAGATAAATAGTCTAAAAAACAGAATACAGAAAGTTGGGAAAGAGCAGGTGATTGAAATGGTGGCTTATACCTGGTTTAACCGCTTGATGGCATTACGTTTTATGGATGCCAATGGTTACACCATACCCCAAGTGGTTACGCCACTGCCGGGTATGACCAATCCCGAAGTTTTACAAAATGCGTTGGGTGGTAACATAGAACTGGAATTGCATTTCGATCGCCAACGGCTGAGTGATTTATTAGACGGTAAAACAGCCGCCATCGATGCCCACACCGAAGCATTTAAAATGCTATTGGTAGCTTCTTGCAACCAATGGCATTCCGCTATGCCATTTATGTTTGAACGCATCAGCGATTATACAGAGTTATTGCTGCCCGATGACCTGCTGAGTGATTACAGCATTGTGGTTGATATACGCAATGGCATGAACGATGAGGATTGCCAACAGGAAGAATTAATTGGTTGGCTTTACCAGTTTTATATATCAGATAAGAAAGACGATGTTTTTGAAGGACTGAAAAAGAACATCAAGATTACTGCAGAAAATATACCTGCTGCTACTCAGTTGTTTACCCCACACTGGATTGTACGCTATATGGTGGAAAATACTTTGGGTAAATTGTGGCTCACGTTAAAACCCAATAGCAAGCTTAAGCAGCATATGCCTTATTTTATTGAAGCACCTGAAGGTAATGCACCAGCGCCATTACCCGATGGCATTAAAGGTGTTACCGATATCACTTTCTTGGACCCCTGCCAGGGTAGCGGTCACGTTCTGGTATATGCCTTTGCCCTGTTCACAAAAATTTATGAAGAAGAAGGATACAATACCAACGAAATACCTACGCTCATTTTACAACACAATCTATTTGGGATTGATATAGACGAAAGGGCGGCACAATTGGCGGCTTTTGCCCTTACCATGAAAGCGCGTAATTATTACACCCGTTTTTTACGAAAACCGTTGCAGCCACATGTGATAGCATTGGAAAATGTTAGTGAAGACATTATTAAACAGGCTGTCAAAATCCCTCTTGCTGTTGGTGGCAAGCTGATATACGATTACCGAGATTTAAGTCTTAACCTCCTTACACAAGCCGACAATTACGGTTCTCTCATACAAATTGACCCCGAAGAGTTAAAAGCATTGCATTTACAAAAAGGAAGCTTATGGCAGGAACAGGAACTGAAAATGGTTCAGCAAGCAGAATACTTGAGCCGTCAATACCATTGTGTGGTGACTAATCCTCCTTATATGGGGAACGGTGGGATGAACGAATCTTTAGGAGAATATGTCAAATTATTTTATCCAAAAAGTAAATCTGATTTAATGACATGCTTCATGGAAAGGTCATTAAATTTTGTTATAAAGAACGGCTATTTAGGAATGATTAATCTTCCTTCATGGATGTTTCTTCCATCATTCGAAAAATTAAGAGATAATATTATCTCGACCCATTTTTTTGAAAGCCTTATTCATTTGGGTAGAGGTATTTTTGGTTCTGATTTTGGCTCAGTAACATTCGTTATCAGAAAAGCGCACGAGTCAACATCATTAGGTGTGTATAGACGATTGTTTAAGGAACATGTACAGGTAGATGCAATAGAAGAAAAGGAAAAAAGATTTCTTAACAAGAACTATGGTTATTTTGTGAAAAATCAACAATCATTCAAAGTTATACCAGGAAGTCCAATCGGCTATTGGCTATCTGATAGATTTTTAGCAACATTTAACAACGAAAAAGTTGGAACATCTTTCAGAGTTGCAAGTGGACTTTCCACAAGTAACAATGTAAGATTCCTTAGATACTGGTGGGAAGTTTCATTTAATAAAGTTAAGACAGATTGCAAATCTATTGAGGAAACGAAAATCACACCCGAAAAGTGGTTTCCCTTTCAAAAAGGTGGAGATTATAGGAAATGGTATGGGAATTTAGAACACGTAGTAAACTGGGAAAATAATGGATCAGAAATAAAACGTTTCGTCGTTTCTAACCCCAAAGACCCTGATACGACCCATTGGTCAAGAAGAATATTTAATATTGATGTGTACTTTAAGGAAGGTATAATTTGGTCAACTATTTCATCCGGACCTATATCCTTTCGATGGGCTGATAGTGGATCAGTCATTTCAAATGCCGCAGGAGGAATTTTTTTGAACAATGGTGATTCTGATATTAAAATTCTAAAAGGAATAATTCTATTCTTAAACTCAAGAATTGGGAATTTACTTATTAACACAATTAATCCAACAATTAATTACAGTTCAGGAGTAATTTCAAAATGTCCCAATATTTTCGACAACCAAATATTTCCGATAGAAGTTGCAGAATCTAACATAAAGATTGCAAAAACCGAGTGGAATTCTAAAGAAACCTCAATTGATTTCACACACCTTAATATCATTAAGAGAAACTCGAGAATAAATGAGATAATTTCATCATACAGCGAAAATATTATCAATGAATATAAAGAGTTGAGAAAGAATGAAGAGTTGATAAATAATATTCTAATAAAAGAATTAGACCTTGGAGATGAAGTACCAGCAAATATTACGGATAAGGATATCAATTTATATTCATCAGAATTGGAGATAAAGAATAATGATATCATTTTTATCCCAACTGAAAAAATTAAACAAATAATCTCGTACTCAATAGGCTGCTTATTAGGTAGATTCAGCCTCGATAAATATGGTCTTGTCCTTGCCAATCAGGAAGAAACATTTCAGGACTACCTTGTTAATTTGCTTGGTTTTTCAACAATCAGTTCGGACGCGAAAGAGCTGTCTTTTTTGCCTGATGAAGACAATATAATACCTGTGTTGGATGGAGAATGGTTTACTGATGATGTCGTTGGGAGATTTAAGATATTTTTAAAAGCTGCATTTGGGGAAGAGCATTTTGAAGAGAACCTCAGATACATTGAAGAGACAATTGGCAAAGACATAAGAAAGTACTTTGTGAAAGACTTTTACAATGATCATGTCAAACGATATAAAAAGAGGCCCATCTACTGGATGTTTAGCAGTCCCAAGGGTCATTTTAAAGCGCTTATATACATGCACCGGTACCAGCCCGATTTGTGCAGTAAGTTGTTGAACGATTATTTGCAGGCCTTTATAAGCAAACTGGAAGCCTCCAAACAAACCCAAACCATGTTCAGCCTGCGGGAAGATATTTCAGCCCGTGAAAAAAACGCAGCCATAAAGGAGATAGACAAGTTGGAATTAATGTTACGGGATTGTCGTCAATATGAAAAAACATTGTTCACTATTGCCACCCAAAAGATCAGTATTGATTTGGATGATGGCGTGAAAGTGAATTACCAGAAGTTTAAAGAGGTGTTAGTACCCATTAAAGGATTAGAAAAAGAAGAAGAATGATAACTGCTGATGATATAAGGCTATTGGTTGCCAGTGGCGAGGGCTACAATGCAGAGTTTAAGGTTTCGGTTCCATCAAAAGTAAAAGAACTGTCGGAGGAAATTTGCGCTTTTGCCAATGCTGCCGGTGGTGTTTTGGTGATTGGAGTTAATGATGCCAACGAAATAAAGGGAGTTGAGATAGACAATGCCAAACGCTCTGCAATTCAGAACAGTATTGGAGAAATTACACCGGCCTTGCATTGTTCTGTGGAAATGGTCAAGGTAGATGACAAAACGGTAGGCGTAATTGAAGTGCCTTCAGGGCTGAAAAAGCCGTATGTATTGTCGGGTGCCATTTATGTCCGTATCGGTCCGAATACGCAAAAACTGACTACTGCCGAACAGATGCGGGATTTCTTTCAACAAGCTGAAAAGATTTATTTTGATGAAGTGCCTTGTATCGGATTTAATCCTTCATCTGATGTGGACTCCGATATCCTTTCGCATTTCAGAGCCGAAGCCCATTTGAGTACCATCGTGCCAAATGAACAAATTTTTACCAACCTGAAATTGTATAACGATGAACATCAGTTTAAAAATGGGTCTGTTTTATTCTTTGGTAAAGAACCTCAGCAGTTTATCGAGAAAGCAATAGTCCGTTGTGTATCCTTTCAGGGAGTGGACAAACGTTTTATTGCAGATGATCAACCATTTGGTGGTCCTCTTTATGTTCAATTCACCAAAGCCTTGCAATGGCTTAGGGGAAAATTAAATGTTCGGTACGACATAGAAGGCCAGGGCGCCGGACCCAGGAAAGAAATTTGGGAAATTCCTGAAACAGTTTTAAAGGAAGCAATAATCAACTCCTTATCGCATCGTGACTATTACGATAAAGGAGCAGTAATCGCTATTGAGTTATATGATGACCGGGTTGAAATCAGCAATCCAGGTGGATTGGTAAGCGCCATTCCTGAGTCGGAATTTGGAAAGCGAAGCCATTCAAGAAATCCGCTGATTTTTGGCCTTTTTGCCCGGATGCATTTGGTTGAGCAGATAGGCTCCGGCATTGGGCGTATTAAGGATCTGATGAAAGAGGCTGGACTTCCCAAACCTGATTTTCATAAAGAAGGTATGTTTTCCGTAGTACTTAGACGTCCTGCCAAAGCTATACAGAAAACTACACAGAAAACTACACAGAAAACTACACAGAAAACTACACAGAAAATTCTCGAGCTGATAATGGAGCAAAATGAAATCACTACTGCCGAAATGGCCGAGACCTTGGGTTTGAGTAGAAGTGCAATAGCGAAAAGTATTGCCTGGCTAAAACAAAATGGAAAAATTAAACGCATCGGACCTGATAAGGGCGGACATTGGCAACTAATACCCAATAAATAATGCAAGACCTGTTTACAATAAATACGAAAGTACAAGCCGCTTTGGAGAAATTGTTCCAGCAGTATAGGCTCATATTTTGGTATGACGATAAAGCTGAAATGACTGGCCTGTTTCAAAGCCTGCAGATACCGAAAGTGGATAAAGTCGTAATTGAAAACAATGAGTTTACACTCAAGCATAAATTTCTTGTTGAACAACCCACACAGCGTTTTTTAATCTATCAGCCCAAAGCAAAACCAGAGGACAATGAAAACTGGTTGCTGGATTTACTTTTATCCAACTATGAGTTCCATACAGAAGCTTCATCATTGTATTTGCAAGACCTTGAACTGCCTCAGGAATTTAAATCATTAATACAGCAACACGAAGAGTTCTTTGCCAATGAAAAACGCATCAACGATCTAAAAGCATTACTTGAGCCGGAAGACATGGAAACCAAGATCCGGCTGAAAATGCTTTCTGTCATTTGTTCGTCTGAGCCGGAATGGGAGAAAGTGTTGTATGCTTTGTTTGCAGAGGCTTTGAAAAACAAGCAGGATAAATACAAAGCCATTGAGAAATTCGGGTTGGGTACCTTTTTATGGGAAACAATAGAAAAGAGGTACAATTACAAATCTTCATCCCCGTCAATCAAAGATTTCTTAGTGCAACTGGTTCAGGATAATTTTGAACGCAGTATTCCTTCCGGAAAACTTACGCTCAATAAGGAAGCCTATCTCTTTGTAAACCGCTGGAAAGAAAACACCAGGGCCAGGCAGGTTTTTAATGACTGGAGTGGTAAATTGGAAAGAGACCTGGGCATTGAAACAGCATTGCAAAGCCTGAATCCAGAACAATTATTGGATGCGGATACGTATGCAGTCATTGATAAAAAGATCATCATTGGCATAAGGGAACATATTGTTAACAATACCTCTTCCAATTACATTTTGCAGGAATGGATTGAGAAAAGAAGAGTAAAATTTTTCTTCACCGGCTTTGCTCAAATTTATGATGCGTTAAGCCATGCTTCCTCGTTATTGGATGAAATCAGGAAAGTCAATCTGACCATTCAAACTCCAAAGGATGGATTTGAGAAGTATGAAAAACAATGGTTTAAAATAGACCGTCTTTACAGGAAGTACATCTTTGCCAGTGAACAGGCAGAGCATCAAAATATACTGAAAGATCTCACCCTGCAAATTGAGAAGGCCTATGGTAATTCCTTTTTGCTCAAGCTGGGCGATAACTGGCAAGCAGCCATTGATGGAATGAAAACATGGAATATTGAGAAAACCATCAATCAAAGGCAATTCTATCAGCAATGGGTTGCACCGTATTTTAAAAAGGAAAATCGTGTCTTCGTTATCATCTCCGATGCTTTGCGTTACGAATCTGCAACGGAATTAAGGGAACTCATTTTACAGGAGGATAGGTACACAGCAACCTTGAATGCCGTTTTAGGTTCATTACCCTCTTATACACAATTGGGGATGGCCTCTTTATTACCTCATTCAGTATTATCATTTGTAGATCAATCCGATGTAGTATATGCTGATGGATTATGCACGCAGGGGACCCCAAATCGCACAAAAGTCTTGCAAAAAGCTTATCCAGGTAGCATTGCCATTAGTGCGGAAGAGTTCCTGAAAATGAAATCAAACACAGAGGGTCGGGAATTCATTAAACCATATAATATCATTTACATATATAGTAATCAGATTGATAAGATCGGTGATGATAAAACCTCGGAGGGAAAAGTTTTTGAAGCGACCGAATCCGAATTTGATTACCTACTTAGAATCCTCAAACACATCAATAACATGAACGGTTACAACATGATAGTTACTACCGATCATGGGTATCTGTATCAGCACAACAGGTTAGATGAATCAGACTTTACTGATTTTACGCCAACTGGAAACCTATACAAGACCAGCAGGCGTTTTGTTTTAGGAAAGAATTTAACCGCCAATAAATCAGTCCAAAAATGGGATGGGGAAGCCTTGGGGTTTTCAGATGATACAGAAGCGCTGATCCCCAAATCAATCAATCGCATCCGGATTCAAGGTGCAGGCAGTCGCTTTGTCCATGGTGGTTCAAGCTTGCAGGAAATCGTTGTTCCTGTACTCGAAATAAACAAGGCCCGTAAAAGCGATATTGAACAGGTTGATATTGATATTATTAGTGGTTCTTCCAACATAACCAGCAATACCTTTGCAGTGAGCTTTTACCAAAAACAGCCCATAGCCGATAAAATTCAGCCCCGGCAGATTAAGGCAGCGTTTTATACCGGTACCGGTCAACTAATATCCGATGTAATAACCTTGCTGTTTAACAGCACTGAAACCGATGCATTGTCAAGAGAGAAAAGGCAAAGTTTTCTGTTTACAGCCAAGGCATCAAACCAAAACGGCCGGGATGTTTACCTGAAGTTGGAAGAGCAGATTGAAGGAACAAGTCAATTCAAAGTATACAAAAGCATCACTTACCGTATGCTCATTGCATTCAGCAGTGAGTTTGATGAATTTTAATCCAACAAATTATGGACATATTGGATGTTAAACTAACCCAGTCATTCCCGGGGAAAGTGGTTCGGAAGGATCTTACAAAGCAGATAAAAGAAGGGGCAAATGTTCCGGTATATGTATTGGAGTATTTACTGGGAATGTATTGTGCCACCGATGATGAGCTGACCATCAAAGAAGGTATTCAAAAGGTCAAACAGATACTTGCTGACAACTATGTAAGACCCGATGAGTCTGAAAAAATTAAATCTAAGATTAAAGAGAAAGGCCGTTATAAAATAATTGATAGGGTAACAGCAAAACTGAATGAAAAGGCAGATCGTTATGAAGGTTTTCTTTCCAACATTAACATTCGAAATATCATTGTAGATGACACATATATACGCAAGTACGAGAAGTTATTAGCCGGGGGGATTTGGTGTATTCTGACACTGGAATATTGGTTTGACGAAAATTCAAAGGATTCCCCTTTTAAGGTGGTGGACTTGAAACCCATCCAAATGCCCGAAACGGATATTTCTGACTTCATAACTCACCGGCAGGATTTTTCTCTGGATGAATGGATAGATATTATCTGTAGAAGTATTGGCATGGAATCGGTGAACCTTGATGAAAAAACCAAGTGGCATATAGTGGCCCGCATGATTCCTTTTGTAGAAAAGAACTTCAACATTTGCGAATTGGGTCCAAGAGGTACTGGTAAATCATTTGTTTATGATGAGATTTCTCCATATTCCATATTGATTTCGGGAGGTCAGACAACCGTAGCCAACTTATTTTACAATATGAGTACCAGAACGGTTGGACTGGTTGGAATGTGGGATGTAGTGGCCTTTGATGAGGTAGCTGGAATAAACATGAAAGATAAAGACGGCATTCAGATCATGAAAGGGTTCATGGCTAATGGTTCATTCAGCAGAGGCAAAGAAAGTGTGAATGCAGATGCCTCAATGGTGTTTGTTGGAAATATCAACGGATCAATTGAGAACCTTGTAAAAACGAGCCATTTACTTGCACCGTTTCCCAAGGAAATGATTGATGCAGCTTTTTTCGACCGTTTCCATCATTACCTACCTGGCTGGGAAGTCCCTAAAATGCGGCCGGAATTTTTCACAAATGCCTATGGTTTCATTTCTGATTACTACGCGGAATGTTTAAGGGAGCTTCGGAAACATAATTTTTCCGACGTTATTATCCAATTTTTCCGTTTAGGGAAAGACCTGAACCAGCGTGACACCATTGCAGTAAAACGTACAGTTAGTGGTTTGGTGAAACTCTTGTTCCCTGATGGCAAATTCACTAAAGACGATATTCGCAAATGCCTTGAATACGCATTGGTCGGCAGAAGGAGAGTAAAGGAACAACTGAAGAAAATAGCTGGCATGGAGTTTTATGATGTACACTTCAGCTATATTGATTTAGAAGACAATGAGGAGCATTTTGTCGGTGTCCCGGAAAGTGGTGGTAAGTCTTTAATTCCGGAAGGCGATCTTCCTGCAGGTACAGTTTATGCTGTTGCCCAAAATTCTGACTCTGGCCATAAGGGTCTATTCCGGTTGGATATTCAGAAGATGCCAGGCAATGGCAAAATGAGTGAAACCGGATTTGGTGGAGGCACATCGATCAAAGAAGAACTGAAAGAAGCTATAAATTATGTTCGGTCAAACCTGAATAGGATCACACAGTCTGCCAGGTACAGTGAATTTGAATTTCATCTCAAAGCCACAGACCTGAATGGTATTGGCAATACAAAAGGATTGGAATTAGCAATTTTCCTTTCCATTGTATCGAGTATTGCCGAACGACCTCTTTTACCACAATTAGGTATATTGGGTTCCATGAGCATTGGTGGCGCGATCATAGGTTCAGATAACTTGGGTGAATTCCTACAGGTAGCCGCTGACAGCGGGGCTAAAAAAGTATTAATCCCGGCAGTTGACATGGCACAAATCGGGAAAGTTCCAACCGATTTGATCTCAAAATTCAGTCTGATACTTTACGGAGATCCTATTGATGCAGCATTTAAAGCAATGGGGCTTGAGTAAAAATTGGTGTAAAAACAAAATTATGTATGATACTATTAAGAGTAAAATATGAATAAAAGATATTGGGTTGTATCGCCAAATGTTAAAAACAAGGAGGAGCCTGAAAATGAATGGATCAAGGCCATTGTTGAAACTGAGCGAGCTTTTATGGGTTGGAGCCCAGAAAATGACAAGGGAAGGACTTTCAGCAATATTAAGCCAGGTGACTTAATTTTGATTGCAAAGAGGGAGAAATGGAAACCAAAAGTCATCCTGTGTGGTATTGCTTCCAGTGAGGCCGTTTGGGATCATTTTGAAGATACACCAAGCGCAGCTCAAAATATTAAAATGATTCATTGCATTAATAGAGGAATGCTTGAAAAGTTAAAACTTGATTTTGACGGAACTGCTTGGTATGGAGAAAATAGTCAGATACCAGCTATCTATGAACTTCATCCCGAACATAATACTAAAGACAAACTCCTTGTCGACGCTCTTTTAAATGAAATAGAAACTCTCAAAAAGAATGAAACAATGAACGATTATACTGAGCTTATCACGAATAACAAAAACATGGTTTTAACAGGCGCACCCGGAACCGGGAAAACTTTTTTAGCCATTAGACTTGCTAAAAACCTAATCTTTCCGGCTGATTTCAAAGAAGGTATTGTTGCGCAATCGATCGATTCTTTTCTAAAGCAAGAAATTGATTTGGATTTACTTAACCGTACTGACGAAACATGGTTGTATTGGCGAAACAGAATTCTGGATAAGAACTTTAATCTTGATGATTTTGCAAACACCCAGGCAAATATCAAAAGTCCTGAAAAAATAATTTATGGCTATTATCTGATGAATTTCCTGGAATGGAAATCTTTAATTTATGGCTCATCGAAACCTGGAAATGCATTTAATTATGGCATAAAAATGAATAACGATAATACTACATACACAATATATGATAATAAGGAAGAGCCTGTTAGCAGAGAAATAGCAGAAGCCATTTTTAACAACAAAATAAAGCCATGGCTTCAGGAATTTATAAAATCATCTTTGCCAGAAAAAATACAGATGGCAGAAACAGGGAATGAGCTGATTAGGGCTGGACAATTGATCCGTAAAATGATAATACTGGATAATCCGATGGAATTTTTGTCAATTTATCAGGACAACACTATTAAACGAGCCTATGATTATTTTATTAAAGGAGATGCAGTCACATATTTTAAACAAAATAAAGCAGTTTGCGATTACTTATTAAAGCATTACAGTATTGATAAAAACAAGCTAAATTTAATACGCTTGTCGAGTTATGTATGGGCCTATTTTAATGTAAAGGGACAGGACAATAAAATTATAGATGAAAACAGTATTTCGGACACATATTTTCAGGAGCATTGTGAGTTTGTACAATTCCATCCATCGTACGATTACACCGATTTTGTTGAAGGATTACGCCCAGTCAAAAAAGGGAACAATGAACTTGGTTTTGAATTAAGAAATGGAGTGTTTAAGCAGCTATGTAAAAAAGCTGCAAATGATAAGACCGGAGCAAATTATGTCATTATCATTGATGAAATTAACCGTGCAGAGATATCGAAGGTTTTTGGAGAATTGTTTTTCGCCATAGACCCTGGCTACCGAGGCAAAAAGGGCATGGTTAAAACGCAGTACGCTAATATGCAGAACGAGGATACCTGTCTGATTTCACCTGATGATCCAAGTTTTTATGTTCCTGAAAATGTTTTTATCATTGGTACCATGAATGATATTGACCGAAGCGTTGAATCATTTGATTTTGCCATGCGCAGAAGGTTTATTTGGGTTGAAATTAAGGCCGATGACAGGGTTGAAATGTTTGATGAAAACATTCCCGAATGGAAAGAATCAGCCATTAAAAAAATGCAGGCAATAAATAAAGCGATTGAAGGGATTGATGGTTTAAACAACAGCTATAATATCGGACCCGCCTACTTTTTAAAGCTCAAACAATACAAGGGCTCATTTTCACAACTCTGGGATTATCATATTGAGCCCTTAGTTAAAGAATACCTGAGAGGATTACCCAATGCAGAAACTCACTTGGAAACCATAAACGAAGCATTCAATAATGGCTGATTTACTGTTTTTTAAAGACAACAGCAAAAAGGATATTACGGATCACTTAGAAAGGGAATGTGCTGCCTTAAAAACTATTGCAAATAGAACTGTAAAGGATTTATTAAGTGGCAATGATAATCTTCTTGTTTATTCAAATAATGACAACGACAAAATTGAAGACCAGGTGGTTTTTAACATCAACTCTGATAATACCCTTAGCACAACCAATCTTGTTGGATTTATAGGTATAAATGATGTTAAAATCAATATTGGGTCCCGCTTTTCAGAAGAGTTAGGCAAGCAGTATTTCATCCAGTACATGCTTCAGAAAATTCACAAACTTAATTTATTCGACTACAGAACCTCTCATGATAATATAAATATATGGGAACAATTACTTTATCTAATATTTCCGGTTTTTCTAAAGAGAGCTTACCATCAAGGAATGTTTAAAATTTATCAAAAAAGACGTTATAACGATAGCAATGTAAAAGGATGGATTGAAATACCCAGACACATCAGGGAAAACCTGCCATTTACTGGAAATATTGCCTATCTAAATAAGGAGTTCAGTTGTAATAATCGAGTCACACAACTGATTAGGCATACCATCGAATTTATTTCCTCAAAAGGGTATTCTGGTGTTTACAGTAATGACTATATCGCAAGGATTGCTCTTCTGGCAATTAAATCAGTAACTCCAGATTACAATATCAGCGACAGATATAAGACGATCTTACAAAACAGGGTTAGAGTCAACCACCCATTCTTTACCGAATATGAACCTCTACGAAAATTATGCCTACAAATACTCAATAATGATGGTTTATCTTTTAACAATAATCTAAATAAAGTCTATGGCCTTTTAATTGATGCGTCATGGCTATGGGAAGAATATTTAAATACTGTGTTGTATAATTTAGGATTTATACATCCCGAAAACAAGACAGGAAAAAATAAGCTAAAGTTGTTTGCCAAAAGTCAGGATATCTATCCAGATTTTTATAATCACCGATTTTCATAAGCTAAATTACCTATAATTTTTCAAAGTGTGGTTGCCCCCTGGAATCGAAGTTGCTTATTATGAAGCCAGGGATATTCCAAGGGTTCAAATTTCTTCAGTAAGTTCAGCAGAACAGGCATACTGC
>JAPLDH010000032.1 GCA_026391355.1 Bacteroidota bacterium
TAATGCTTGCTGTTTTCTTTTATCTGCACCAGATCAAAACTCGCTAGTATTTCTTCAGGCGCAACTAATAATTTGGAATTTTTAATATCCATTTTATCTTTTTCCATCTTATACGTAGCACCTCAAAAAAAGATACAGCCACTGTTGCCTGAAACGAAAATTATTTTAACTTTGTGCCCTCATTTGGGAGCTTAGCTCAGTTGGTTCAGAGCATCTGCCTTACAAGCAGAGGGTCACTGGTTCGAATCCAGTAGTTCCCACCAGTAAGATCAAGGGTTTCAGGAAATAAAAATCTGAAACCCTTTTTTTATGTAACCCAGAATGTAACCAAAGAACCATAGATTTACCAGTTACTTGCAGTTCATGAAAAAGATAAAATTGCAACACTTTTTACGTATTATCACTCATTGGAATGAACGGAACAGTGATATCCGTGATGAATTGTATTTTGAAGATGTATCAGTTGTTAATGAAGCTCTCGATCAATTCAGTTTTGAACTTGGAGAAAATATATCGACGCTTGTTAAATTTAAAAAGAAACGAGAGGTGATAAAATTTTATATCCAGCGATTTAGCAGAGCTGTACATATTTCTGATGAAAATAAAAGTATTTGGGATAATTCGATATCACTTGATGACTTCATTACAAAAAAAGGCAATAGACAAGGGCGTTTAAATAAATTATATGTAGAACCTGAAAAACAAGTCCATGAAATTCTTGTTGTCATCTTTAATGAGATTCAACTAGTTTGCAACCAACACAATATTCCATTTCTTGAAATCTGTAAGGAAGTGAACTTTCCAATAAATACAATTAAAACTGAAGTAACAAAAGCTCAACGGAACGGAAACTCCATAAAACTAAAACCATCGAAAAAGTCGTCTGACAAAACAGAGGTAAAACCAGTTTTTGAAACCGGGTATATTGATGAGATTTTTAATGTTTTTAAAGGGTATTTCCCTGAAAGTCAACAACAACAATTGTTAAGTATTTTCAAAGACGGAGGTAATGGAGATGAACCTCTGTTGTTCATGGATTCCGGCGTTCGATTAGCAGATGCCTTCAAACAATTTTTTGATGCCGGTATTATCGTAGCTTGTCAGAAAAAAGAACTTGAAAAGTGGATTATGGATAACTTTTCTTACCGTTACCGGAATAAAACAATAAAATTTAAAGCAAAATACCTCAACGACATAATCTCAACTAAAAAGGATTTATGTCAGAAACCTCTTATCAATATAACACCTGATCGTTCTTCAGGACGCTATTTCATAACCAAATTTTAAAATCTTACAAGGGTTTTAGTAGGGTTGACACCAACCGTATTGTAACCCTGCTTGAAGTGCATTTACCATTGCAGCAAGTTTTACTAATACAACTTGTAAGCAATGGAAATTACCTTCGACAATTTACCTAAAGCCGTCTACCAACTTTTTGAAAAGTTGGATTCTATCGAACGGATTTTACTTACGCAAAGCAGGACTCTCCCACCGGAACCCGACATTCCTATCGATGCTCAGGAGACGGCTGATTTTCTCGGAGTCACTCTTTCAACTGTATATATCTTAAATCAGAAACACGAAATTCCAAGCTGCAAACGCGGAAAACGTTTATATTTTTTCAAGAAAGACCTTATTGAGTGGATTAAAGTCGGGCGAAGAAAAACCCTCTCAGAAATTGAAGCCGGGGTAGATGCCTATTTGCCTGAACAGCGAAAAAGAAAAATGAGAAAGGAAACAGAAAACAGGCAGTCGATAAAACAACTCTCCAAGCCAAAAGCTTAACTGTCCTATCAAACCAGACATCAATAAAATCTCGCTGAACCAGTCCGTATTACAAACAACCAGTAGACAAATGAAACCGGAATATCAAAGGATCACACATAGTTTCTACGAGGCTGCTCCGGAAATGCTGCTTGATAAGATTGCCGAGGTCAATGGCATCCTTGCCAAGCAGAAAGCCAGAACAGGTGAAACCGAATCTTACTTGTTCTGGTCTCGCGTGTCTGATGTGATGAAGTTCGCGTGGGATTATTTCCAGGATCTGAAGTGGGTCAACAAAAAGAATGAATTGTTAGAAATGGAAAACCGTTTCCTGAAAGAGTGGTGCCGCCAACTAAGCAGCCGTTTGGAAACCTATGAGGTCATCAGGGAAGCTAAACTGAATGGCAAGTTTGAAGAAGCTGTTCAGCGCGTGAATGAACATATCTTCAAAACGGAACAACAACAAAACACCATTCAAGAAAATGAACAAAAAACTGAATGACATGAAAGGCAATCATCAAAAACATTTTATTCTAGAATCATATTCTCAACCGACCTAATAACTTCAATATGAATTCTAAAAAAGGAAAAGAATCTAATAAAGATATCAAACCAAAAGCACTCGCGATTAATGAGGTCAAGGATGCATTATTAGGCTGGTTTGAACTTCGGTTTAATGAAATCACCGGTCTTGTTGAAGGTCGAAAACAAGATGAAGATATTTTTAAAGAATTGAATGAAAACAACCTGTTTATACAATTGCTAAGTAATGGTTTCCGGGTTACACTGGGAAACCTGTGTGCCTTACTTAACTCCGAATTTGTCCCGTCCTATAACCCCTTTAAAAAGTACTTTGAATCTTTGCCTTTATGGACTACCAGCGATCAGGATTACATTGAAATAATTGCAAACCATGTCAAAGCAAAGGATCAAGCGCAATTCAATCACCATATGAAAAAGGCCATGGTCCGCATGATTGCCTGTGCGCTTGAATACCATATATTTAACAAGCATGCTTTAATCCTGGTCGGTGGTGAACAAAACACAGGTAAGAGTACATTCTGCCGGTACCTTTGTCCTCCTTCCCTTAAGAATTACTATACGGAATCGATACCTGGCGACAAGGACGGTCTGATAAGCCTGTGTGAAAATTTCATTATTAATCTTGATGAGCTTAGTACTTTATCGAAATTTGAGCTCAATCACCTTAAGAGCCTTTTTTCGAAAGAAAGCGTCAGGGTCCGTCATCCCTTTGCCCGGAAAGCTCAAACGGATCCACGAAGAGCTTCTTTTGTCGGGTCAACTAACGAGGATACCTTCCTAACTGATACGACTGGTAGTGTCCGCTGGTTATGTTTCGAAATCGATTCTATCAACTGGGACTACAAAAAGATTGAGATTGATAAGGCATGGAGCCAAGCTTATGCCCTGTATAAATCCGGCTTCAAGTTTCAACTTTCAGCTGATGAACTGAAAGAGAACGAATCAAGAAACGAACAATTCCAGCAATTATCTTCTGAATACGAATATGTCCAGATGTATTTTTCCCCTGGGAATGCATTTGATAATGATGCATTCTGGACCACCACCGAGATCCGGCATCATATCATCAATAAATCTGAAAGAAAGGCTGATATAAAGAATAATGACAGGCTGGGCAAAGCTCTCAGAAAACTTGGGTATGTACCTGATATTAAACGTATCGGTGATGACAAGCAACCGACCCACGGTTATTATGTAAAATATTTACACAAGTAAAAAATGGTTGCTACATGGCTACAACATTAAGTTATTACAGTATTTACAAGGTTTCTAATGTAGCAATCACTATTATTTTTGATTACTACAAGGTAGCTACATTGCTACATCAAACAGTCTGTAGCAAGGTAGCAAGTGTAGCAAGTTGCTACTTTAAAAATTTTATTCTTTTAACAGGGTTTAAGAAAAAACCAACTAAAAAGAAAAGCAGGCATTACTTGCCTCCTCTCCCTCACTATGACAGGCCATGGGTGTGAAATGAATCCACAAATAGTCTTACTCCATAATTTTATTTTCCTTAACATTTAACAAAATGAATTTATCAACAGAAGAACTTGACCTGATCGAAACTTTTGGTGGGCTGAATTACCCTCCAGAGAAAATTGTGATGATCCTGGATGTGGATCAGGAGCAGTTTTTCCTGGATTTCAATTTGCCAGATTCTGATCCGGATTACAAGTCCGGACATATCAGGTACCACTATGATCGCGGTCAGGTAATGGCCCAGGCAGAGATTGATAAAGCCAATCTTAGACGGGCAAAGGAAGGAAATTTAACAAGCATTGCCCAATACAAGAAAGACATCATCTATCGTGACGTTCAAAATGCGAAAAGGAAGACCATCTATCAACAGGAGAAAACTTACCTGGAGGATCTGAAAATTCTTATTGAGCAAGGAAATTCCGCCAATCTTACCTCTATACAGATCGACTTTATTGAACAGATTGATTATGTCCGTAGTCTTCATCTCCGTTGGAACTCAAAGCCATTTATAATTAATGCAGTTCGATTGAAATGGCCTAAGCTTGCAAGGAACCAGGTGGTAAAACTGTATAACGATGCTATCAATTTTTTCTACCTTGACAATGAAATCAAAGTCGAAGCCTGGAGAAATATCTATGCAGAGAAATTGGATTGCCTTGCAGCGCTTGCAATTGAAATTAGTGATATTGAGCAAGCCCGCCGGTGTTTGGTTGAAGCTGCCGAAATCCGGGGTGTCAACAAAGACGTACCACAGCAGATTCCCGAACATTTTCTAAATCGTCAAAAGGTTTTTTACACGATGGATGTTGAGAAACTTGGCTTGCCAAAAATTAACCGCTATGAACTGGCTGCATTTATTGATAAGCTGGACTTGACCTCTGTTGAGAAACTTAAATTAAAAAGAGATTCAATGATTGAAAATTCACCATTAGAAATTTTATTAGAAGATGAAAAAAATTAATATAGATCCGGAACAAAACGAATTCAGGTATTCGAACTGGCTCTCTACTGCGATTGATCTGATGAAGCCTGCTAACCTATATTTATACGGAGGTCGTGGTACTGCTAAGAGCACGGATATCCTTGCAAAACGCATCATCGATGTCGTTTATGACATGCCAGGTGCTCCATTTGCATTTATTGCAGATACCTACGTTAACTTATTGACCAATATATTACCACATGTCTTCCTTGGACTTAATCGTCAGCAATTCCTGGAACATTATCATTATGTTGTTGAAGAAAGCCCACCCGATCATTGGCCTAAATCCTCAATCAGGACTTTTGATTATAAGCATACAATAACGACTTTTAATGGATGCAAGTTTTTTCTTAAAAGTCTTGACAGGCCGAGTATAAATGCCGGTATTTCTGTGGTTCATCAATTCGGTGATGAGAGCAAGTATCTTCAGAAAGAAAAGCTTTCAAAGTTCTTTCCGACATTAAGGGGTGATGTCATCAAATTTGGAGGATCCCATTTTTTTCTGGGTCAATCATTCGTTAGTGATATGCCTGATCCTAATTTTGGGGAGTCTGATTGGATGGACCGCATGGCTGCTAAAATGGACAAAAAGCAAATCATAAGAATCCTCCAGACTGCGGTAATTCTAAATGAGATCAAACTTGAACTGCTTGCAGCTGAAGACCAGAAGGACATAAAACAGATAGCACTGGTTACACAGAAATTGTCACTGTGGACTGAACGAATAAAAAAGATCAGGCATAACAGCACGTTTTTTTTCGTTGTCAGTTCCCTTGTCAATGCAGACATCCTGACCCTTCAGTACTTTCAGAACCTGTTGGATGGAGGATCATTTGACGATTTCAAGTTGCATGTTCTCTCACTTAAAAGGAAACTGGATGCAGGTTCGCGGTTTTATGGTTCCCTGAAAGATCGTCATTTATTTAAAGATGGTTATGATTATGACTATTATGATGCTAATGGTATGAAAGCCAACATTTCCTTGACCTGTAAAAGTTTACGGTATATTAACTTGAATAAGAACCTGGAAGCTGGCTTTGATGCCGGGAACATGATGAGCCTGGTTTTCGGCCAGGAGCAAGGGGATATCTACAGGGTAATGAAGAACATGTTTACCATTGCTCCTGATTGGATCCGTGAGCTGGCGAACCAATTCCTTAACTATTTTGAACCCATGCAGAAGAAGTACCTCCTTTTGTATCATGACCGTGCAGCGAATCAATATTATAAAGTAAAGAAAGACTTTGCCAGTCAATTGAAACATGATATTGAATATGGTCCCGATGGTAAAAGAACAGGTTGGATCGTACAACTGATGTCAACTGGTCAAGGGAATATTCCGCATCCTGACAAGTTCAACCTTATGAATATCCTCATGGGTGAAAAAGAAAAAAGATTACCTAAACTACTGATCGATCAATGGGAATGCAAGGAGTTGGTCAATCAGTTGGAGATAGCACCAACCAGACAAGGCCCCAGGGGAGAGCTTCAAAAGGATAAGAGATCGGATAAGCTCCCTATCTCAAGACTACCGATGGAGAGTACCAATTTATCAGATGCATTTGATTACCTGATCTGCAGGAGATGCTGGTTGGATATTGCGAAACAAAGGCGAAACCATTCCCTGTCCGAAATAGTTATACGATGAGATGTCCTAAATAATTAGATTATCATTTCTTGATAATTGTAAAGTCCCAGGAGGGGTTGATCTTGTCACCTGCAAGATTCTCCCCTCCTTTTTTGCTTGTGGTAATTTTCATGTTGTTTTTGATTCTTTCGTGTGGGATCACTTTGTCGGTGGGATTATTTGCAATGATATGAAAACCCGCCAACCCTTTTATATGTATCCTATTCTCATATATCCGCTTTTTCAGAGAATGGAATATACAAATCCCCGGGTGAGCGGGTCGGTCTTCTTTTATAATCTTTTTTAATAAAAAGTTTTTTAAATAGGGTTAAATATCAGTCCAGCCGATATTTAGTCTTTTAAGGTGCTTGTGAAAAGGGCAAAACATGTCCCCATTAACTCCCATATATGGTATTTTTAAGGCTGTACATGGTCTCTTTCACCCCTTAAACGGCATTTTTCAGCCCGATATATGCGCTTTTTACTCGAACATAAGCTGGTTTTTGGACTTCCTTTTCTTTGAGATTATGCCAATGTTTCCGTCCCGAACCAAACCGATACCACTTCCTGAGATAAATTGATACCACCAAAATATGGGAATTTCGCGGACGTAAAAAAGGACGTCTATGCGAACCCTGATATGCCGGCATTGCGGCAAAGAAGTTCGATCGAACA
>JAPLDH010000035.1 GCA_026391355.1 Bacteroidota bacterium
GTTATTGAACAAACTCCATGTATTGTCACATCCTTACAAGTTGCAGGGATCCCGTTACTCCACCGCACGGCATCTTCCCAGTTACCTGTGCCGGTGAAAACAGTCGGTCCGGAAGGAACGACCTGGTTCGCGCCGATATTCATACCGTCACTTGCTGCATTGATGGCCGGGGAACCGCAATTCAACTGAAAGTTTTGATTTGCATGAGTCGGATCAATGTATAAAGGATTACCACTTAAATTTCCCGAAAGTGAATACATATTATCCGAAGCGCCAGGCGGAGTCGGTCCATTTGTCAGCCAGGCAATGTTTGAGTTAGATGAAAGTTTAGTATAATTTGCATCATCAGCATTATTATAAAACAGACAATTATTTACGACAATTTGCCCGTTGGCGGGTAACCTATTGTTGTCGGCAACATTAAAATCAATAACAACGCCCAGTTTGCCGTTTGTCATAATATTATCCTGAATAACGATGGATGAAAACTTTGTAAAGCCATTTACCGGTGGCCAATAAAAAGTGATCGGTTTGCTTGTGGCATAATCAATAGAATTATGCTTGATATTGAGATCAATTTTCTTTGACAGATCAACTCCCCAGAAATCGATAATGAAAAATTGAACTTTCTTGTAGCTGGTATTGTAATTGATGTTAATTGTCCCTTCAATATCAGGCAGTCCGCTCCCGGTAGTAATATAAACCAGGTTCCTGGCATTTCTCACAGTCCCGTCAATATTATTATGAAGGATGTTCGTCGTGCCTTTTACCCCACCCAGGATGATCCCATTCCTATAATTATTCAGGAAACTACAACTATCGACAGTAAGGTTCTGTACATGGACATAAAGAGCATATCTGCCCCATTCGAAAGTACAATTTTTAATTATAATATCAGAATAATCAATGGTATAGTTTGGCCAGACACCCCCTTTTGGTATAGAAAGTAATGGAGCATCTGCATTATTACCGGGTCTGTACAAACGAAAATTTCTGACCGTAACATTATTTGCAGTGATTGTTATCCCTCCGGTTGCAGCATCTGTGAATTGTATTGTCGGTTGACTTCCCAAAGGATCTCCTTTAAGTGTCAATGGTTTATTTATCGTCAGATATTCATTATAGGTTCCTGCACCAACAATGATAATATCATTTGAAGTTGAATGATCGACAGCATACTGGATTGTCAACCATGGGCTCCCGGAACTTCCATTGTTTGAATTACTGCCCGACGTAGATACATAATGTGTGGTTTGGGCTGACAATCCAAAAAATAGAGAAAAGGAAATCAATGTAAGACAAAGTGTTTTTATCATAAGACAAGGAGCGGTTATTCTTTATGTTAATACTGATGTTAAATTGAAAGAAGTACAAAAACCCACAAACGTAAACTATTAATTGTCATTTACTTTTTTATCAAAATTAATACATTTTTAGAATATTCGAATCTTTGATTTTCAGTGAAGTTGATGGTTCAATAAGAATTCCTTTTTCCGGGTAAACAGTTTATTAACAAATCTGCGATCTGCTATTAAGAATAGTCCTTGTGCGATTCATTGCAATTTCCAGGTTGGACCTTACCTTTTCATCTTTGATTATAAAATCGGAAGCGCCGCATTTAAAAAGCTCCATAACTTCATCAAATTCCTGGACGGAAGATACCATAATAACGTAGGTTTCGGGAAACAACTTTATAATCTGTTTCAGGATTTCGCCCCCATTTAGCGCCGTTGCAATTTTACTATTGAGGAAATAATCCAGGAGAACAATCTCAGGTTTTTCGTTGATCCTCTGCAGTAATTGTTCACCTGTTCTGAACGAATGAATATCATAATACCCTGAATTGTTCAAAAGATACTTCAGGTATTCGGCGAAAACTTCGTTATCCTCTGCCAGGAAAACTTTGCAATTACATGTTAGGGTTGTCATATTGATGAAGGAATAGCTTGATAAAACAATAACTTTCGGAAATTGGGAAAAAAGACGCTGCCCTGAGCAGCGTCTTCTGTTAAAGGTCGAATCCGGTTTAATTATAGTTCACGGTAACGGTGAATGGATTAGCAGTGGTATAGACGCCGGCAGCCTGGCCACCGCCCACATTCAGTGTAGCCCCTACTTTGAGGGTTTGCTGGCCGGTTCCATCCAAGGTCCCTGTTGGCGTCGGAACGCTGGTAAAGCTATCAGCTGTCATTGTATTACCACCGCTTGTAAGGGTTGATGCTGTTAAGGGCAATGTAATGATGTACGTGTAATTAGCTACACCGGTTACCGTGAATGTAGCTGCCGAAACTGTACCAACTGTTGCAGGAAGGGTGACACCACCACCAGGGGTACGTGTACCAGAAGGAGCGAGAATTACCGTACCTGGTGAGGAGCTTACGGCAACATTACCGAAATTCATATCAACTGTTTTGGTGATTGCAATCGGCGAAACAATAGTTCCCGATGCACTTGATGTGGCAGAAACCTGTGCAAAAGAGTTGACAGAGAATCCAAGAACTACAAGACCGAAAGTGAAAATTTTAATTGCTGTTTTCATTTTTTTTGTTTTTAAGGTTGTTTTCAGGTTTGATTAAAATATTTTGTAATATTTCCTTCAATTACCAAGAACATGCCAAATTTTTTTTATCATGTAAAAAACTGTGTATCAAATTATAAACAAAAAAGGATATGTGAGAATAGTCTAAGAATAGGAAATAGAGTCCATATAAGGGAAAAAATGAACGATACTATTTTATAGCCCTGAGAGGAATTGCAAATACCGCTCAACTTGATATTGGGAATAAGAAAGGAAGAATAAGGATACAGGAAGATTGAATAAAAGAACACGGTCAATAAAGAAACATTTTTTCAGCAGTTCCGTGATCTGCCATCAAGAATAGCCCTGACACGAATCAGTGCAGTTTCAAGGTTGGACCTTACTTTTTCATCTTTGGTTATATAATCGGAAGCACCGCATTTGAAGAGCTCCCTGACTTTATCTGATTCTCCAATAGAAGTTACCATGATTACATAAGTATCAGGATACAACTCAATGACCTGTTTCAGGATCTCATTACCGTTAGCGGCCGTTTCAACTTTACTATTAAGGAAATAATCCAGAAGGACAATATCAGGTTTCTCATGGATCCGCTGTAATAAAAGTTCTCCGGTCTCGAATGAATGAACATCAGTAAACCCTGAATTTTTCAAAAAATTCATCAGGAATAAGGCAAAAATTTTGTTATCGTCGGCCAGGAAGATTTTGTATTTACATGGTATATTAGTCATAGGGATATAAATATAGCGTCAATCAACAAGGCATATTGTTGACAAGTAAAATTGAAACTTATGCACTAAAATTATACCAACCCGAATCAGGTTTTTAAGTATCATATATTCAGGTATATAATAAAATTAGCATGAAAGGGATATTCCCAAAATAAGAAAAAATTTCTAAATATGGGAGGAAATAAGGGGTTTTATAAAGGGGAGTGAATCTTCGAGGTTAAATAACATGGTATTCTTTTAATTGTTGGGACACTTTCAATAGGCTTTCTTCCATTTTCGCAATCAGTTCACTCAAATGGGCATTATTTTCATTTCTTCTTGTATAATCTTCAATAGAGGAGATATCTTCCTTAAGCGAATAAATTCCCATTATGAGAATAGAGGGCTTCATGGAATGAACGATCGCTTTCACTTTCCCGAGATCTCCTTTTTCGTAATGCTCCTTGATTAATTCAGCATTTTCTTCACTTTGGGTTATAAAAAGATCGACCATTGATTGAACAAATTCCATGTTTCCATCCGACAAATTAATCAGCTCACTCAGGTCAAATAGCGTTGGTTCAGTATTCATAAGAGGTGTGTTTCGTTTTCAGATTTGATCATTTTGACGCATCCGGTAAATAGTCGATTTTCCGATTCCAAGTTTTTTGGCAACCAGAACCATATTGTTATCATATTTTTTAAGAAAGGCATTGATGATTTTTTTATAATATTCATCAAGGGATAATTCATCTTCCAAAGATATTTCAGAATTATCTGTAACCGACGAAAAAGAAATATCGTCAGCGGTGAGTTGTTCTCCGTTTGCCATGACCACTGAGAGTTCAATAATTGCCTTCAGCTCCCTGACATTACCGGGATATGGGTATTTGAGCAGCGCTTCTTTTGCATCGGTTGAAAAAGTGAACCTTTTCATATTATTTTCTTTGCAAAATTCGTCTGCAAAATGCTTAGCCAGGATCAGGATATCGTTCCCTCTTTCCCTTAAGGGAGGAAGGTGAACAGGAAGCCCCAATAACCGGTAATAAAGGTCTTCGCGGAAATTTCCTTTCTTTACTTCATCCAAAAGATTTTTATTGGTTGCGACGATCAGGCGGAAATCCAATTTGATCAAGTCTTTCCCTCCAATCCTTGTCACCTCCTTTTCCTGGATCACACGAAGCAATTTCACTTGAAGCGCCAGATCCATTTCACCGATCTCATCCAGAAAAATGGTTCCTCCTGTGGCTTCTTCAAACTTACCGATTTTCCTGGCAAAAGCTCCTGTAAATGAGCCTTTTTCATAACCGAATAGTTCACTTTCCATGAGATCTTTAGGGATGGCTGCAACGTTTACAGCAATAAAGGGTTTTTTCTGCCTGGTTGAATGATAATGTATTGCTTTGGCAACCATCTCTTTCCCCGTTCCCGTAGCCCCGCTGATTGAAACCGTTATGTTGGTTTTACAAGCTTTTTCAATCATCGTGAACAACTTTGTAATCACCGGGCTTTTCCCCAGAATGGTTTTCTCAAAATCATATTTTTGAGCAACCTCGACCCTTAATTGTTCCAGCTGGTCTTTCAGATCCTGGTTTTCCCTGATTTTCATCAGGACATTCCAAATCCGGTCACGGGTATCTTTATCTTTTACAATATAATCGTAAGCTCCTTTTTTTAAAAGGTCAATTGCAGTTGCAACATCTTCCTGCCCGGAAACGATCACAACCTGTATCTCCGGGTTAAACTGTTTAATTTTATTAAGTACCTCGTCACCGGTCAGATCAGGTAGGGAATAATCGAGTGTGATTACATTCGGTTTCTGATGAAGATTTGCCAGGCAGTCTTTTCCGTTCATATATCGCCGGACTACATAATCAGGATTCCTGGTAAGATGATGTTCAAGGAATTCCCCATACCACTTATCGTCTTCAACAATAAATATCAGGAAATCGTTCTTCATTAACGAAAAGATTAAATTGAATTTTCAAAGATACGAAAAACACCCCAAAATATCATAACACTGACTTTTTTACATTCGTAACTTCCTTCATTTTTAATAATCGTTTCATGATTTCATCGAGGGTTAATTTACCACTTATCAGGATCCCAATTTCCCAGGTGTATGTATTTCCGGGTTGCATGGATAGTTTTGCCGACCGGATGTTGACACGCAGATCGTTTGAAAGGAAGTGGGTAAGTTTTCCAACCACACCTTCCGTATAGTTCCCATCGACACTGAGGTTAGCCGTAAAGGCTTTTTCTATGCCAACGGGTCTCCATCTTGCTTCCAGGATCCGGTATGGATAGCGTGTCACCAGTTCATGGGCATTACTGCAATTGGTTTTATGGATTTTAATCCCCTGAGTTACGCTTACAAAGGCAAAAATTTTATCTCCCTGAATGGGGTTACAGCACCTGGAAAACTGGTAATGGACTGATTTAAGATGCTGATCGATGATGATATAATCCGCTTTACCAGATAACGCCTCAGATATCCTTTCAGGGGAGTCTTCTTCTTTTTTTGATGGAGAAATAATTTGTTCAGATTGAGGTTCAACCAGCGCTTTTTTAATTTTCAGAAGGTCCAGTTTACCCTCACCAAATTTCTGATAAAGATCAAGGTAATGTTCACAGCTAAAATAGGAGATGAGTTTATTGACCGCGGCATCATTGAATTCAGATCCAAGCTGTGTAACTTTATTTTTTATCATTTCTTTCCCTTGGTCAGCATCTTTGTAAGCCTCCATTTTCAAAGCATGCTTGATCCTTGCAATAACCCGTTGGCTTTTTGCGAAATCGAGCCAGTCGTGATTGGGTTTCTGTGTTTTGGAGGTTAGGATCTTAACCGTATCGCCATTTTGAAGGATATACTTTAAGGGAACCATTTTCCCGTTAACAATTGCACCTGTGCATGTTGAGCCGATGGTAGTGTGGATTTCAAAGGCAAAATCAAGGACAGTATAGCCCGCCCTTAGCTTTTTCAAATCACCTTTTGGAGTGAAAATAAAGATCTCATCCGAATAAAGAGCTTTCTTTTCCTGGTTTGTGCCCTTTTCTTTGATGGACTGAACAGGTTTTTCAAGCATTTCACGAATAGCAGCATACATTTCAGTTTGCTGGCCGGTGTTGTTACCCTCCTTATATTTCCAGTGCGCTGCAATACTCTTTTCAGCAATATCATCCATCCGGAGGGTGCGTATCTGAATTTCCACCCATCTTCCTTCAGTGCCAATAACAGTAGTATGCAGCGATTCATACCCTGTGGATTTTGGAAAAGATATCCAATCGCGTAAACGACGCGGGTTAGGTGTATAAATATCCGTGATCAGTGAATAGGCTTTCCAGCAGTCGGATTTTTCGTTTTCAATACAGTTTTTGATAATGACCCGGATAGCAAAGAGATCATACACTTTTTCAAATTCGACATTCTGTGCCAGCATTTTTTTTCGAATAGAAGGAATCGATTTAACACGACTTTTGATCTCGCAATCGAATCCTGCTTCCCTGAGCCGCTGTTCTATCGGGCGGATGAATCCGGCTGAGTATAGATCCCGGTCTTTCTGGGTTTCACGGATCTTCTTTTCGAGTTGCTGATAAATTTCGGGCTCAGAGAAATACATGACCCGGTCTTCAAGTTCATTCTTAATTTTGTAAAGACCGATCCGGTGAGCGATCGGGATATACAGAAACGCGGTTTCCCCGATGAATAGCTTTTGTTTCTCTGAAGGATATTGGTCCAGGTGACGCATGTTGTAAAGGCGTTCACCAAGCTTAATAAGAACAACCCGGATGTCATCCGACAGGGTCAGCAGCAGTTTAATGAAATTTTCACTGTTGGAAGAATATTTGGTGGTATCGAGCCGGTCGATCTTTTGCAAACCGGTGACTAATTCTGCAACAGATGCGCCATAATCCCTGGAAATCTCCTCCATGGACAGACCGGAGACATCAGATTGTTGCTTAAGACCCAGGGACTGTAAGACTTCTTCAGTCATATTCAATTCCCCGGTGAGTATCGATCTGATCTCCTCTATTTCAGTATCCTCCATGTTCTCTGTCAATGATTCCGTTTAATAACGAAAGATGATTCAAACCAGTATCTGCTATTTTCCTGAATTCTGTCGTACTATATAAGCTTCCGGAAACCCCTCTGCTTTTAACCTGGCAATGAACAGAAAAGCTTCCTTTCTTTTTGCAAATCCTGATACCCGGACTTTATAGAGACCATCTTCCTGAACGATATTTACCGGCTTACCAAATTTGGAAAGGCGATTCTGAAGCAATTCTGCACTGTATTGTTTGATAAAGGCGCCAACTTGTATTGCCAACCGCGTGCCGGTATCCTTCAGCACGGGCGCCTGAGCCGGCTTCTGTAAGGTTGTGGTCGAGTTGATTGCCGGTTCTTCGGGCTTTCTGATAATGGTTTTCTCAGCCGGAACGAAAACTTCAACTCCGGTGGGCTTGCCGGATTGAAGGGAAGTAGTATCCTGCCGATTTTTAGTGAGAACGAAATTAAGGCTGTCAGCAATGTCGCCCTCAATGATAGAATGAATCATGAAGGGGATCTTTTGAGGAACAGCATTCATCTTCATACGTGCAAGCTGACCTGAATCAACACAAGCATAATATGCTCCGGGCAGTAAACCCAGGTAACTGAAATACCCGTCATCCTCAGTAAGTACCTGTGCTGCTTTCCTGGAATCAGCATGGTAGAAATTCATAATTATTCGACCCAGTCCGGTTACAGACTTTTTTTCTCTCAGATAGACAATCCCGGTTACCTCTCCTGCAATGACTACAGGGACTTCAATCATTTTCAGCATATTGGGATCGGTTGCAACACTGATTATCGTTTTCGGTATCTGCCAGGCGACATTGTCAAAATTGTTCTTGTCAAGCCGGATAAAATAGTTGGTGTAAGACTCAAGATCAAAAATCCGGATAATTGTGTCATGATCGTCAAATTCAATCCGGCCTCCATCGAGATGAACATTCAAACCGGGAACCCGCGGTTCCCCTTTATCATATTTCCCGTTGTTGTTCAGATCCAGGAAGGGCAGTAATGAAATTCCTGATTTTCCGACTGTGACCCGGTTTTTTGCACCAACATAACGTGATTTATTATCAAAGATCACATCACCGGAAATGTTTTGGCCGAAGGTGAAAATGTCGGAATACTTCTTTGCTGATACAGAAGCTTGTGCAAATGAAAAATCGTACCTGAAACCTATCTGAATACTGGTTGCCTTTTGAGGAAAGTTCTGATCAAACAAGCCGGTAAAATATGCATTGGCCAGGAACCGTTTTTCCAGTTGAATTTTCAGATAGACAATTTTATTTTGAATATAATTGTATTGAGCTTCAGGAGTGAAGACAAATGTCCATGGGAGTCTCCATGAAACAGAAAGAGTATTGTAAAAATAGTTTTCCGAATTGCCTGTAAAAGATCCGAATGTGCTCAGGTTTGCACTTATCACTGAAAACCCACCGGAAAGAAGGAGTTCAGTAAAAGTAGCTGTGGTTCCGGGAAACACGTTTTGATCAAAAGTGAACCGGACGAAAGGAGTAAACTTACGAAAATGTACCGGACAAGATAAAACAAATTTACGTTCTTCAAGCGAACTGTTATTGATGGCTTTTTGTTTTGGAACATATCGGAGATACAGAACTGATATCTGAAGATTAGAACGGGTGGTAAAATCGACAACTCCTTTCCATCTGACATTATGGTCGTATTCGGCTGAAACAAGCAGTGTGGAAACCGGATTCAGGGAGAATGTCAGAAAAGGGATGCTGTTTCCCGAAGGAAGGGAGGACAAGTACTCGTATCCGCCACCGACAGTGAGCCTCCGTGTAACACCGTAATTGACAACTGCCCGGCCAAACCTCGTGTTCAAAATGGGATCATCTACAATACCGCCATTCACAGAATATTCAAGTTTATGGGGTGGGAGGAATGTATAAGGTATAGAGAGTTTCTGCATGCGTGATCGCTCTTCTCCCCAGGGTCCATAAAATCTTAGCATGATATCTGAATTACCATAAACGAGAGGAACATCAAAAGAAAAAAAGCCTGAGGCATCTGCCTTCTGGTAATTCACAATTACATTATTGATATAAAGTTCAACAATCCACCCCGGCTCAGTGTGATCGCTCAGCCTGTATGAACCAAATGAACGTCTGAATGAGGTGGGAGTATTTGTAATCTGCATCCCAATGACCGGGGCATAAACTGAAGAGATGGACTGGGCCCCGAATTTACCGGCGCTTATCTGACGAAAAACATGAAAATCGTTATTTGCAAACCTCCAGTTATAAAAAAGGTTCTTTTCTGTGAATGCGTTGGTGTTATAATAATTAAATGAAACATCGGCTTCTCCTCCTGCCAGAACTGACCCCAGTGACAACGACACTCTTGTATCCGTTGGTCCGTTGACCTGTTGGTTGGAGATAATCGCCCAATCAAACATTCCCAGGTGAAAAAACGGATAATGCCGTGGAATGGTTGTGTCGGCTTTTATTTCTCCCTGCAGATTCCTGATATTCTTACGCATCTGCTCCTGCCGCATCTCCCTGATGGCAGGAAGTTCAAGTTTTGTTTTCAGGGTTACTGAGATGTTGCGAAAACTAAAAGAACAATCAAGCCCGAAAATTTGGCCGAAGAAGGTTGATTTCAGATAAAGATTTGTCTCAGTCCGGATCAGATCATCAGATGTAAGTTCAAATGTTTTATCACGGAAATATATCTTGTTTACTGTGCGATCGACAAGGAACTTTGCATCCTGTGTGATAAAAAAACCCGAAATTGAATCATAATCGGGGGAGGGTGAATTTTTTATTTTAAGGAAATCAAAGATATCAGTAATGGGAAGGTAAACCTGCAATCCCTTGATTACCGCGGGTATATCAACTCCACCCATCTCCGGAACATTCAGGACTACAGATATCTCATAAGGTTCTTCTTTAACCTGTCCTTGAGCGCTGACGGGTTTTATAAAGAGGAAGGTTAAAATGATCAGCAGAATGAAGAGCGTTCTGTCCGTTTGCAGGCGTCGGGAGCAATTGAAGTTGGCGTATGCAGTTGTGACAGTCAAAGTAATATTTTCTTTGGTTATTGGGATCTGGTCATTCTGTCATAAACGTCACTACGAATGTACCACTGTAAGCTCCGGGTGGATTGTACTGTGGTACCCCGACATTGAGGGTGCCACCGATCTTTACATCCACTACTTTATCGTGAGGATCTGTCTCAAAAGGTGATGTCGGATCGGAATTGCCGATATGCATTTTGACCCTGATCTAAACTGCTACCAGCAAACGGTACAAATTGATACCACCCCAGGGAGAAGGCGACCACGTTATGGGTCTAGTAGATATCATTAAGGCAAGTATCAGGGAACTATTCGCTGTTTCATTTTGAGAGGTA
>JAPLDH010000024.1 GCA_026391355.1 Bacteroidota bacterium
CCAGCAATTGACCGACCTTAAGAAGATAAAAATCAATGACCGATGGAAATTTAACGAAATCACCAGGTCAACTAACAAAATGATGGAGAAACTGGGGCTTTCATATGAGTAATATAATACGTATTTTTTTCCGGGTTAGGGTTTAATATCCAACTTGTAAGATAAACAATTTGGCCAAAATCTGTTGATGTATTTCCCATCGAAATTAACAATATAGAATCAGAGAACATCACGACCCTTATACTGGGAAATAAGTCCGAGGGAGCATTGTTGAATTTTCCATCCACATCTTTTATATCGTTGATACAAGTATGCAATGACACAAGAATTTTAACAACTTCATCGTGGGAGCTTTTGTAAATCCTATCTTTAAAACCCATAACATCAAGTAAAACTACAAAGCGGTCGCCTTTTTCATTCCATTGAAACTCTTCCATTTTTTGTGACATTTTTCTGCCTCAAAATGTTTTTTTAGCAGAGAAGTTTTTTAACTCTCTATGAATGCATGATTAATCATGTTTAATCGTACATTAAAACGATGTCGAACCAAATTTTATAAAGATAAATCACTACGTTTTTGGATCACAACGGGTTTTCCTTCAGCAATTTGATATCAAACTTCATGATTTCGTAATTTTTCTTTTTGAATATCTAACCTTTATTGTTAATTTATTCTTTTTCGTATCTCATAACCTAAATATTTTGTTAGACTTTTTATAAATTCCGAAGTGTATTGTATTTCAATTCAGATTCGACATAAAATTAATAAAGCCTCTATGCTTATTGCTTCTCAGGCTCGATGTTATATTTTTGATATTTTTTTTCACTTCTGATCTTTTCCTGATAATTAAAGATGATATTTTGATAGTTCAAAACTCTTTATAATCCTTCAACAGTTCAATAAATTGCATATACTTTTATGCCATAATTTACCACAGGTTTTTAAAAGAAATCATTTAAAGAATTAAAATAACATCACTGCTTTGATTTCATCTGAAAATTTATGGAGGTTTTGTGTTATGGCAAGATTAAATTTATCAAACAGAATCGGATTAAGAGTAATGTCTTCGTCGATAACCAGTTTATCATTACATAAAGAGTAATTTACCCTTTTCATTTGTTTTAAAAAAATACCATAACAAATTGCCTTGAGATTAAGATAATCAAAGCATCGAAAATAAAAAGCTACCTTATCATAAAAATATTCCCAATCTTCACGACCTTTTGATCCATAACCTTGCGATTGCAAATTCCATTTTGCCCTATTTTCTATAGTTTCGTTAAATAGGATATTAAAATTAGCATTTAAATCTGAATATAATTCTTGTTCCTTATTTTTACCATAACTTTTTAAAGTATCTGCTCCAATATGGGAAAATACAGCATATAAGAATATATGTGCCTCAAGTAACGTGTATCTAGAATTCGACAAATCATTAACACTGGTATTTGGTAGAATGTTGCTAAATGATTTTGAATACTTCGCAATAATCAAAAATATTTTTGCTCCTTTAGATTGTTTAGTCCTAATTTTTGACCTCTTGTCAGCCATTTCCTCATCAACTAATTGCCAGCCTAACTTATCAATGTCTTTATAAATAGCCTCTGCCATTGATTTTTGGTCAAAATTTGTATCAAAACTCCAGTTTAATTTATTAAGCCCACCAATTCTAAACTCCTCATATTCATATAAAATAGTTAGGTGGCGAGATGATTCATTGATGAGAAACTTTTCACATATTAAATCATTCTTAGCTTCTATAGTCATAGTTCCAAATGCACTATACGTGATTTTTCTGAGTGAATTTTGGGTTATTAACTGCGATATTAACAGTTGGTACTTTTGTTCCATTTGGTTAAGCAGTTTGAATGTTACAATTTTTTTACTTAATTACTCATAGTTTTTACGCGAAATTTGAGCCCAGAGATAACTCTGAGGAATTTTGCCAATTGAATGGAAGTAATTCATTTAGTGTAAAAGTATTAAACTTTCCCGCTGGAAAGATTAAATCTCACAAACTTTTCCCAATTTTACAGTCACTTTTGAATAGTAGGGAACAACAAAACCAACTCAATGAATAAAGGTTCCTTTTTGTCAGCTCCCGGAGGAGGCAACTACCAATCAGCTTTTATCCTCGTCACCAGCTTGTTTTTCCTTTGGGGTTTTGCCCACAGCCTGTTGGATTTACTGAATAAACACTTCCAGGTAACCCTGCAGATGTCGAAGGCCGAATCGGGATTGGTTCAGTTCTCGGTCTATATAGGCTATTTCCTGGTCTCCCTACCGGCCGGGTTACTGATGAAACGCTTTGGATACAGGAAAAGGATCATCACCGGACTCTTACTATATGCAATGGGCGCATTCCTGTTTTACCCGGGTAGCATGATCGGTAAATTCTGGTTCTTCCTTTTGTGCCTCTTCATCATCGCTGCAGGACTTACCTTCCTGGAAACAGCCGCCAATCCTTATGTCACTGTATTGGGACCTAAAACAGCTCCGAACGAAGGATAAACCTGGCCCAGTCATTCAATGGGATGGGCTGGATATTCGGCCCTTTCATCGGGGGATTGCTGATTTTTGGCAACATTGGGGGAACAGAAGGGAAATTTGGTTCGCTCTCCCTGCCATATATCCTGGTGAAGGGGTGGTCCTGCTCGTGGCAATCCTTTTTTACCGGATTAAACTGCCTGAGATCAACGAAGATATGCTGGTTGAAGATGACCGTCTTATCCGGAAACCTCTCTTTCATCACCGTCATTTTGTTTTTGCAGTGATCGCCCAGTTCTTTTACGTTGCTGCTCAAACCGGTGTGAATTCATTTTTTATCAATTATGTAACTGATCCTCAGCTGAACCTGCATATCACAGATGTATAGGCATCCGCGATCCTTGCTTTCGGCGGGATGTTTCTTTTCTGGCTCGGAAGACTGTCGGGCAGTTTCCTGATGAAACGGTTTCCCGGGAACCGGATGTTATCATTGTATGCTTCAATCAATTCTGTACTGATGTTGATTGTTGTGGGTGGGTTCGGGATGGTTTCGGTTATTGCGCTCTTTTCATCCTATTTTTTTATGTCGGTCATGTTCCCTACCATTTTTGCTCGGGGGATAAAAGACCTTGGACATCACACCAAACGGGCATCATCATTCATCATCATGGCGATCGTTGGTGGTGCTGTTTGTCCGGTATTGATGGGGAGGATTGCAGACATCTCCTCCATGGCAACGGGGTTTATCCTCCCGGCCATTTGCTTTGCAGTTGTTGCCTGTTACGGGCTTTTCGGATACAAGGTGAGAAAGCTAACTATTGTATAAATAAATCCTTGCTTTTTCAAGTGAATTATATTAGCTTTGGTTCAATATTAATTCTCATGATATGAACCAAATATGTCCGTTCATTCTAAAATTATTGGTCATACCCACTTTCCTGCTTTCACCTTGTGTGCATGCCTCAGTTTTGACAGATTCAATCAGGCAACTCCCCTTCACAGAGAACTGGGAATCAGGATCATTTCTGACCAATGGATGGAGCTTCCCCTATATGCAGGGAAACTGGACCATTTCCTCTTCCCAGGGTGATCCGTTGCCAACAGCAATTTTTACAGGAACTCCATCCCAAACCAATTACATCTATGCGCTTCAATCCCCGTGGCTTGACGCACAATCTTTCACCTGTGATAAGATTTACCTGGATTTTGACCTCAAACTGGATTGCATCAATCCCACGAACAATGAACTTTTCAGGGTTTTCCTGGATGTGGATACCAACTCATTCAGCTATCTTACAGTCAGTAATTCCGGGAATATCGGGTGGAATCATCACCGGATTTTGATGACCCCTGCGAAAAAGAAGCTATTCCGGCTGCGGTTTGTTGCTTCCGGATTGAATGCAGGTAATATCTCCGGATGGATGATCGATAATATTGCAGTTACACGTGAATGCAAACCGGCCAAACAATTGACTGCAAATGTTACAGGGAACTGCACCGGTTCACATTGTATCGTCGGCCTCACCTGGCAAAGCCCGGTGTGCCAGTCTGAAGGAATCATGGATTTTATTTACGATGATGGAACTTATGAATTGGGATGGTATATAAACACCGGTTTCGTCGACTGGTTGGGGAATAAATTTCCCGTCTCTCCTGATCTTAGCGGAATTCTTCAATCTTTTGATGTATATTTTTATGGTAGTTTGCCCAATGGTCCGGATCAATTAAGTATTGATGTTTTTGATCTTGATGGGAACCTCCTCGGTTCATCCCCTCCATTTATTCCACCATATAATGACTGGCTGACAGTTTATGTTGAAAACGTACCGTTTACCGGTCCTTTCTATGGTATGGTGAAATGGAACAATGTCAGTTCCGTTACTAACTCATTTGGCTATGACCAGAATGGTCCTTATGCCTGGTCGAATCTTGCCTTTATTTACGATGGAATTCAGTTTACTCCAATGGCGGTAATTGCTTCCTGTTGCTGGGGAACCTTCATGATCAGGGCACATGCAGCCTACCCTGATATATCGAGGCCTACAGGAGGAGATACAACGGTATTGCAGGGGTATAACATTTACAGAAAGGAAAGTGGTTTGGCCTTTATAAAATTGAATACCAATCCGGTTCAGGATACAACCTATACTGATACTGTAACCTGTTCGGCAACCTATTACACTTCTGCGGTGTACAATACCTGCGAATCATTTGGAACTGATACAATTACTGCAGGGTGCTGGGGCGTAGGAGTTCCCGGGGCAGGCCTGGAGGAACAGGTGGTGATCTTTCCTAATCCCGCAGCGGATTGGCTTCAAATCACCAGTAAAGATATAATAGAAGAGATTAAAATCTCAGATTTACCGGGTAACCGGCAAATGGTATTGCCAAACATTCATGCAATTAATTGTCGCGTGAATGTTTCTTCCATGAGCAATGGCATGTATCTGCTGATCATAAATTCGGAAAAGGAGCAGGTTGTCAGGAAGATATTGATCTTCCATTAATGTCTGATTCCCATCCTTCATTCTTCATTTTTCCTTACCAACCGATGAGTGATATCCCCACCGTCCAGGGATAAACCTGTGGACCATGATTCTCGGTGAACATGGGTAAAATGGAATAGGTGGCGTATAGATTCAGGATTGACCATCCGATACGAACAGTTGCATCGACATTAAACGGGGTCAGATGATAAGGATTATGGGTACGGGTATAACATTTTTCCACATCAAAAGAACCAACTGGCCTGCCACCCTGAGTGAGGAGATAATAGGTTTCTTCTTTCTCCCTATCATCGAAAACCTGCTTGGTGTATGAGCCAATCCGGGCTTTCCCGATAACTCCCACCCCAAGATGAAAACTGTTTAACCGTGTACCGGCATTCGTTTGGTATTCAAACAGAAGAGGAACTGTGATCCAGGCAACGAACAGTTTGTTTCTTTGCAGATCAACCGGGTTCCCATTCCTGTCGACAATTTTGTATGTGGTAAGTTTTGTTGAATCCCCTGTCAACACATCATTTCCGGTGAAGAAATAGTTGTTCAGTTCAAATCCAAGGCCTGATGTAAAACCCAGATGATTTTTTGCCAGGTTGACATTAAACTCGATCGGGTTCAGGTAAACCGATAGGGAACGGGCTGTATTGAGTTCAAGATATTTTTCCGAAACAGGAAAATCCATATTGAAATCGGAATTCACATAACCGTTGAGCCCGATACCAAATCCAGCCCAATGACCATTGTATTTCCCCTTGCTAAAACAATTCCAATGTTTACCAATATGCTTGAAATCCTTTTTGTGAAGATAGATGATCATACTGTCGTCGCCGATCCGTTGGATCTTCATCCCATGCATGTTTATTATTGAATCGGTAAAGAATAACTGATCGTTACTTCCATGCACTTTGTCATTGGAGAATACAGGATTGGCGGTAAAAACAACAATACCGCATATCAGCAGAAAGCTGATGGTCAAAAAAACTTTTTTCATGAGGTTTATAATTTTGAGTTAAAACAACAATAAGACGATAAAAAGCGTCGGACGTTACATGAAAATTAAAAAAACTTAATCAAGTTTCAATACTGCAAGAAAAGCCTTTTGCGGGACCTCAACATTGCCAATCTGACGCATCCGTTTCTTTCCTTTTTTCTGTTTTTCAAGAAGTTTCCGTTTCCGGGTAATATCACCCCCATAACATTTGGCGGTTACGTCTTTTCTTACGGCTTTCACGGTTTCCCTTGCAATGATCTTGGCGCCAATGGCAGCCTGGATGGCAACATCATATTGCTGGCGGGGAATGTATTCTTTTAGTTTCAGGCAGAATTTACGGCCAAATTCATAGGCGTTGTCACGATGTAAAAGTGTTGACAGAGCGTCTACTGAATCTCCGTTCAGCAGGATATCCAGTTTTATCAGATCTGCTTGTTGATGGCCGGAAATGTGATAATCGAAAGAGGCATATCCCTTGGAGATGCTTTTTAATTTGTCATAAAAATCAAAGACGATCTCCCCCAGTGGAAGTTCAACGGTTATCTCGATCCGGTCGGTGGTCAGGTAAACCTGGTTCTTCAAGACTCCCCTTTTACCAATGCAAAGGGTCATAATGCTTCCTACATATTCCGAACGGGTGATGATGTTTGCAAGTATATATGGTTCTTCAATATGATCGATCGTGGTAATGACGGGTAAACCAGAAGGATTGTGCACTTCCAGTATTTCGCCTTTTGTGGTGTACACCTTATAGGAAACGTTGGGTACAGTGGTAATGACATCCATATTGAACTCACGGTCGAGCCTTTCCTGGACAATTTCCATGTGAAGCAAGCCAAGGAACCCGCATCTGAAACCGAATCCCAGGGCAGCAGATGATTCAGGTTCATAGGAGAGAGAGGCGTCATTCAACCGGAGTTTATCCAATGAATCACGAAGTATCTCATAATCGTCGGCATCGATGGGATAAATTCCCGCGAAAACCATCGGCTTCACATCCGTAAATCCTTCAATTGCTTTATCACATGGACGATCAACATGGGTGAAGGTATCGCCGACCTGCACCTCTTTACTGGCTTTTATCCCGGAAATGATATAACCGACGTCGCCTGCAGCGATCACATCCCGTGGTTCGGGCCGGAGACGGAGGATTCCGATCTCATCTGCATGATAATCCGCACCGGTATTCACAAACTTAACATGGTCTCCTTTACGGATCGTGCCGTTCATGATCCGGAAGTAGGCAATAATTCCACGGTAGGAATTGAAAACAGAATCAAAGATCAGACCCTGTAAAGGGGCATTGGGGTCTCCGGTCGGTGGCGGGACCTTATTGACGATATCCTCGAGTATCCGGTCGATGCCTAAACCCATTTTTGCACTGGCTTCAATGATCTCATCATGCTTGCATCCGAGAAGATCGACGATCTGATCCTTGACCTCCTCAATCATGGCATTATCCATGTCGATCTTGTTGAGTACCGGAATGATTGTAAGATTATGATCAATGGCAAGGTATAGGTTGGATATCGTTTGTGCCTGGATCCCTTGTGTGGCATCGATAACCAGCAGGGCGCCTTCACAGGCAGCGATTGCACGCGAAACCTCATATGAGAAATCAACATGACCCGGGGTATCAATAAGATTGAGTACATAGTTCTGCCCCTGATATGGAAAGTCCATCTGAATAGCATGGCTTTTAATGGTAATTCCACGCTCTCTTTCCAGGTCCATATCATCAAGAACCTGGTCTCCATAATCCCTTTCGGCAATGGTATGGGTAACCTCTAGAAGCCTGTCAGCCAAGGTTGATTTCCCATGGTCTATATGGGCAATAATGCAAAAATTCCGTATATATTTCACAATGCAAATATATGAATTGTAGGGAAACAGAACAAAGTCTTCGAGATGTAATATCAACGAAGGATTGTGACAGAACCGCGAATGGTATGTTTAATATTGCCGGTAAGCGTGATTTCAAAGACATCACAAACATAGAAATAAACACCATCGCTGCAGGGTTGGTTCGTTGTTCGATCCTTCCCGTCCCAATTTACATAGGGGTCATGCGTATCAAATACTATTTTTCCCCACCTGTCGAAAATGGTCAGGTTGATCTTTTCCACTGATGTGAATGGGAAAGGTTTGAAATAATCGTTTGAACCGTCACCATTGGGTGTGAAAACATCCGGAAACCGGTAATTGCATTCAGGGATGTCCTTGAGGTCAATACAAACCTCATTACTGAAACTGCTTCTGTTACCCACTGAATCCATGGCAATCACTGCATAGCAGCCTACATTTGTAAACCCGGGCTGGTGTTGGTACGTTGTATCGCTGATATTCGTAAGGGAATCGATGAGGGTAAATTCGCCCCCTGAACCGGGTTTGTAATATATGTAGTATTTCCAGATATCAATAGAACAGGTATCATCGGGGTTTGACCAACGCAGGTAATTGGTTGAGCTCTTACAATCAGGGGTTACATTCAAAACCGGAGGGCAGGGTGAAATATTATCGACAGGGATCCCGCAATTGGTTTGGGAATAGTTTAGGATGGGGAAAATAAACCCTGTTAATGAATATTTTCCGACAGTTTTCACCAGATAACAATAAGTTGTGCCATTGATCAGTCCTTTATCAACAAAGAATGTTTTATCGCTTGAACCGACAGAATCGTATGTGGTTGTAAAGGGATTCTGACGATAAATTGTATTTCGGAAATTTGACCAGGGGACGTTGTTGCTCCAACTCAGTTTCAATCTTTTATCGGTTGGAACAATGGTAAGAAATATTGAACTGGCTGTTTTTGAAGAACCGATCAGGAAATAATTTCCGGGCGTATTGTTGTAGAAATCAATACGGTATCTGTAATAATTATCTTTGGTGTTAAGCAAGGTATCGGTAAAAACAGTATCGTTGAGGTTGGTCAGTGAATCGATGAGAATAAAGGTGGAAGGAGAAACAGGATTTGACCGGTTGATTACATATTTGTATGGTCCGGGTGCAAGCAGGGTATCGATTTCTGTTGGTTTTGACCATGCAAGATAGATAGACCCATTGGTTTCACTGGTTGTATTGATGCTTACATTGGTAATCACAGGCAGATCCCTGCGAAGGCTTGCACAAGCTTCATTCGAAGCATAGCTTTCGGCTTTATCATGGTAATATGCATCTACCAGGTAACAATATTTAAACCCGATATCAAGGCCTTCTCCATTGTTATTATCTGTAAATGTGGTTTGCGAAACATCCGTCGCATCTCCGATTTTAACGTACCCGAGGTAAGGAGGGACACCGGTTTGGCAGAAACCATGGACAAATCCGGTTGAATCTGCCTTTCTCCAGATATAGAAACCCTTTGCATTCGGGCAGGTATATGGGTCCCAGTTCAGGATAATGGAGTTTCCAAGAGGTACGACGGTCAGATTTTTCGGAGGAGGTCCAACAACCTTGATCTGCATCGATTTGATATCAACGAGATTTACAGGTTTTGAATTATCACTTGCTTTAAAGAAAACATGGTAAGGTTGATACTGGACATGATTGCATACAGTTTGCCACGTAAATGTTGTAAGTGTGGAGCCAATTCCCACGGCAGGGTTGGGATAAAGATAAGCAAAGTGGTCGGCAAGAACCAAAGGCCCGCCTGTACCGGTCAGCGATACCGTATTACCATCAGGATCATGGGCTGTGACATTGAAGGTAAGCGTATCGCCTGCTTCCACACATGTATCGGCAATGGGATCTACAACAGGTGGATTATTATTGCAGGCAATAATGATGATTTGCATGTCCCGTAATACACTACCTATCTTAAAACCATTCCGCCACTCTTCAATAAGGATCGCAATGTTATATTGTCCCTGAAGAGGTGGATTTTCCCAACGGAAATCGCCGGTAACAGAATCCAGGTGAAGAATATTTGTGGTCGGTGGCAAAGTATAACCCGGGATCGGAAGTCCTCTCGTTCCAAGGCATGTCACAAGACGATAGGAGAGACTGTCGCCGTCAGGGTCATAGGCGCCCGGGTTGTGATAATAAGGTTCAAGAACACAACCGTTATCTACCGGGGGCAATAGTAACCGGGGCGAATTATTATAGCCCAGGAATGGGTTTACCACAAGCTCGGCATACACATAAAGCGGAATATTCACAGAGTTGGGTATATTCAGAATACCCTCATTGCGGTTTGGGTCCTCCAGTGAAATAACATAAGTTGCGGGACCGCTATAGGTATGCTGACCAACATACCGGTTATAGGTAACAGGATAGCTTGAGTCACTGGGCAGATCCATCATTTCGACACGTGGAATGTCTGTTACATTGCCATCTCCCCAATTAATAGGTAAGGATATTCGTATGGTATTTGCCGGCATATTTGATCTTGTATAGGTAAGGAGTGTAACCTCATAAGTCAGCCCACTTACATGACGATAGGTGATTTCTGCAGCCCGCTGATGTGTTGCGAACAGGGAAAGAGAGATGCAGAACTGGAGGAGTAAAAGTAAAAAAATCAGTTTTTTACTTGTTGTAAAAAATTTCCTCATGCAGGATTCTTCTTGGTTGAAATTCCTTTCAAAATTAATAATTTTCAAGTGCCGGATGTAATAATATCTTCTGTTTAATGACGCTGAAAATTAATGTAACTTTGCTGCAGTTCAGAAAAAGGTGAGTAGCTAATGGTTCAGACTGATCCCGCAAACGAAAAAAAAGAAATCCGGAGACGATACAGGATTTTATTAAAAACATGGAAAGCAAAATCAGAAGAGGATAAAAAATTGGTCGACCGGGCATTCGACCTGGCTGTAAAAGCCCACAGGGACATGCGCCGGGAAAGCGGGGAACCCTATATTTATCATCCGATAAGCGTTGCCACGATTGCTGCAGGGGAAATCGGCCTTGGCACAACCTCGGTGATCTGTTCCCTGTTGCATGACGTTGTGGAGGATACAGAGTTTACACTTGAGGATATCCGGATGATGTTTGGCGAGAAGGTGGCATCTATCATCGATGGTCTTACAAAAATCAAAGGTATATTTGACCAACATACTACCTCTGTTCAAGCTGAGAATTTCAAAAAGATACTCCTTACACTTTCAGATGATGTCAGGGTAATCCTCATTAAGTTAGCCGATCGCCTTCATAATATGCGGACATTGGATGCCGTTTCTCCAGAGAAACAACTCAAAATTGCTTCTGAAACCATCTATCTCTATGCGCCACTCGCCCACCGGCTTGGGTTGCATGCCATTAAAAGTGAATTGCAGGACCTGGCATTTAAATACACGGAACCTGTCGTATATGCCAACATTTCAAAGAAACTGAGAGCATCTGAAAAAGGACGGACACAATTTATCAACTCATTTACTGAACCGGTTGAAAAATCACTCGAAGCACACAATATAAAAGCTACAATTACCCCGCGTGAAAAATCGCTCTATTCCATCTGGCAGAAAATGCAGAAAAAGCAGGTGCCTTTCGAGGAAATATATGACATCTTTGCGGTCAGGATAGTAATAGATACCGATCCTGAATCAGAAAAATCAGATTGCTGGAAAGTATATTCTATCATTACTGATATCTACCGGCCAAACCACGACCGCTTGCGCGATTGGATCTCTATTCCCAAAGCCAATGGATATGAAGCATTGCACACCACAGTAATGAGCCATACAGGGCAATGGGTGGAAATCCAGATAAGGTCAGTCCGTATGGAAGAAATTGCTGAAAAAGGGTATGCAGCGCATTGGAAATACAAGGAGTCGATGAAAGCCAACAACAGGCTCGACAACTGGCTCGACCGTATTAAAGAGATGATTGAGAGCCCTGATGCCGATGCCCTCTCTTTCATTGATGATGTCAAAGGCTACTTTTTCCTTGATGAAATCACAGTATTTACTCCTCAGGGAGAACTGAGAACCTTGCCTGCTAATTCCACCGTGCTTGATTTTGCATATGCAATTCATTCAGAGATCGGCCATACCTGCATTGGCGCTAAAGTGGATAAAAAATTGGTTCCCATTAATTACGCGCTGAAGAACGGGGAACAGATCGAAGTGCTTACTTCAAGGAAGCAGGTTCCCAAAGATGAATGGTTGAATTATGTAGTAACAACAAGGGCTAAAACCAACATTAAACTGGTGATCAGGAATGAAAAGAAAAAGCATTTCAAGCAGGGAAAAGAAAAGCTCGAGAAATGGTTTGCCCAGTTTAATGTCGAGTTTACCCATGATAATATCAGAAAGTTCATAAAGTCTAATAATTTCACAAGCCTGATCGATCTGTACCATGCCTCTGCAACGGATACAATTGGGTTTAAAGATGTAAAGTTATTTGCTGCTTCTAACACCAAAAGCGGATGGTTGACCTATGTTACCCGTTCACATAAGAAAGAACGTCAAAAAGAAATATCCCCCGGCGCAAATGGAAGTGGAAACGGACATGAACTCCCACGTCTCGAAAAAGAAGTGGAAGGGAACGTTAACCGGTTGGGATACGAAATATCAAAATGCTGTAACCCAATACCGGGAGATGAGATCATCGGCGTAATAGCAGCCAATCACCTGCCCATCCAGATCCATCGCACTAAATGCCCGAAGGGTATTGAACTGGTTTCCAGCTTTGGTAACCGGTTTGTTAAGATCCATTGGACCAACAAAGGGTCTATCTCGTTCCTGACGGGAATTAAAATCACCGGGATTGATAAGGTGGGGCTTATCAATGATATCACAAAGATCATCTCGGCAGAACTCAATCTGAATATCAAATCGTTCCATCTTGAAGCCAGGAACGGCCTTACTGAAGGTGAGGTCATGGTATATGTCCAGGATTCAAATAATCTGAACAACCTGATCAGTAATCTGAAGAAAATTGAAGGCATTAAAAATGTGAACAGGGGGGATTAATAAGATTTTTTTATTTAAATTAGTTCTAAATAGGAAATTAGTTATACCTTTACATGAAATTTTGTGTCATGACAAAGAAAAATTCCGAGGAAACGTTTGAAAACGTAAAAAAAATCTTTACAGAATATCTTGAAAGACACGCTCACAGGAAAACGCCAGAGAGATTTACAATCCTTAAGGAAATATTTGCAACGGATGGACATTTTGATATTGAAACCCTCTATATCAGGATGAAGAATCATAAATACCGTGTTAGCCGTGCAACATTATACAATACCATTGAGTTGTTGCTGGATTGCGGATTGGTGACCAAACACCAGTTTGGTACCAATTATGCCCAGTTTGAAAAAGCAATGATGCTAAAGCTGCATGACCATTTTATTTTCGAGGATACCGGTGAAGCGCTTGAATTCTATGATTCAAGAATTGACGAAATCAAAGCATATGTTGAGAACCTCTTTAATGTAAATGTTTCACATTACTCGTTGACTTTCTATGGCAACTCACATCAATAACAATAAACTAACCGGTTCTTTACATGAATGTTGATGTTATTTTAGGCTTACAATGGGGGGATGAAGGCAAAGGAAAGATTGTTGATGTATTCACCCCTGAATATGATGTTATTGCCCGTTTTCAGGGAGGTCCGAATGCAGGACATACGATCGAATTTGAAAATAAAAAATTCATTCTTCACACCATTCCGTCCGGCATATTTCATCGTAACACGATGAATGTCATTGGAAATGGCGTTATCATTGATCCGTTTATTCTGCTCAAGGAAATTCAAAAATTACGGGAATCGGGATTAGCACCTGAGGAAAACTTATTAATATCCAAACGGGCACACCTGATCCTCCCTTCGCACCGTCTGCTTGATGCCGCGTATGAATCGGCAAAGGGGAAATCGAAAATTGGGTCGACCTTAAAAGGAATCGGACCCACTTACACGGATAAAGCAGGCAGGAACGGATTAAGAATAGGAAATCTCCTTCAGCATGATTTTCGGATAAAATACAACCAGCTTAAAGAATCACATCTTTCATTACTCTCAGCATTGCAGTTTGATACTTCAGGCTGCCTGCTTGATGGGTTGACATTCAATGCATATGAGAATAGTTGGTTTGATTCAATCGACCTGTTAAAAGGTTTTACCATCATCGACAGTGAGAATTACCTTAACAAATCTCTTGACGAAGGAAAATCAATACTTGCTGAAGGTGCCCAGGGCGCTATGCTGGATGTTGATTTTGGTTCGTATCCATTTGTAACCTCCTCCAATACGATTTCAGCCGGTGTTTGTGCAGGTCTTGGTATTTCACCCCACAGGATAGGCAAGATTTTTGGGGTGTTTAAAGCGTATTGTACGCGGGTTGGTTCCGGCCCATTTCCAACAGAACTGACTGATGGCGTCGGGGATAATCTGCGAAACATGGGACATGAATTTGGAAGTACTACAGGCAGACCCAGACGATGCGGGTGGCTTGACCTGCCTGCATTGAAGTATTCCATCATGCTTAATGGAGTCGATAGCCTAATTATGATGAAGGCAGATGTCCTCAGCTCTTTTGAAAAAGTAAGTATTTGTTGTCATTATCAGGAAAACGGGAAAAATCTGGAAAATTATCCGTTTGATCTGTCAAACGAATCCACCGTTCCTGTTTATGATGAATTGGAAGGATGGGATGACCCGCTACGGAATATCACTTCAGTTGATATGATCCCCGGGGAGTTGAAAACATACATTGATTACATCGAAAATGCACTCAAACTTCCTGTAGAGATAATCTCGGTAGGTCCCGACCGGACGCATACCCTGTTAAGAAACAGATTATAATTTCCGCTTCACTTCGATTTCTTCATACCCCTCAATGATATCACCGACTTTCAAGTCATTGAAGTTTTCAATATTAAGGCCGCATTCGTAACCTGACAATACTTCCTTAACATCATCCTTAAACCTTTTCAGGGATCCCAGCATACCGGTATACACTACAATACCATCGCGGATCACCCTTATCCTGGTATTTCTCGTTACCTTTCCATCAAGGACATAGCATCCTGCAACTGTACCGACCTTGGTGATCCTGAACAGATCACGAATCTCTATATTACAAAGGATCTTTTCTTCAATTTCAGGAGAGAGCATCCCTTCAATAGCAGCCCTGATCTCTTCAATTGCATGGTAAATGATCGAATAAAGTCGAATATCGATCTGTTCCTGTTCGGCCAGTTTCCGGGCGCTGAGGGAAGGACGTACCTGGAACCCGACAATAACGGCATTGGAAGCCGAAGCCAGCAAAACATCCGACTCGGTGATCTGTCCAACAGATTTGTGGATCACGTTCACCATGACCTGTTGTGTGGATTGTTTCAACAATGAGTCGGACAAGGCTTCAACGGAACCATCGACATCTCCCTTTACAATCACATTGAGTTCCTTGAAGTCCCCGATTGCAATACGACGACCAATTTCATCGAGTGTGATGTGCTTCTGTGTCCGGATACCCTGTTCGCGTTGAAGCTGGAACCGTTTATTGGAAATAGACTTAACCTCTTTTTCATCCAGCATTACATTGAATACATCGCCTGCCTGCGGGGCGCCATTCAAACCTAGCATCAGAAGGGGTGTTGACGGGCCTGCTGTTTTGATAAGCTGATTCCGCTCATTATACATGGCTTTCACCTTTCCATAGGTTGAACCGGCAAGTACGATATCACCGATTTTCAGGGTGCCATTCTGTACAAGAAGTTTTGAGACATAGCCACGGCCCTTATCCAGCGAGGATTCGATCACAGTCCCATTGGCCAGACGATTTGGATTGGCTTTGAGATTCAGCATTTCTGATTCCAGTAATACCTTGTCAAGAAGGACGTTTACATTGACCCCGCTCTTGGCTGAAATTTCCTGAGATTGGTATTTCCCTCCCCAATCCTCAACAAGGATATTCATTTTTGAAAGCTCTTCCTTGACTTTTTCAGGATTGGAGGATGGTTTATCAATTTTATTGATTGCAAAAACGATCGGAACCTGTGCAGCCAGCGCATGGTTGATGGCCTCACGGGTTTGCGGCATGACATTGTCGTCAGCAGCGATTACGATAATGGCAACATCAGTCACCTTTGCACCTCTTGCACGCATGGCGGTAAAGGCTTCATGCCCGGGAGTATCAAGAAAGGTGATGTTTTTGTTATTTTCGAGTTTCACTTCATATGCTCCGATGTGCTGGGTAATACCTCCTGCCTCTCCGGCAACAACGTTTGATTTGCGGATATAGTCGAGCAGTTTCGTTTTTCCGTGGTCCACGTGTCCCATTACAGTGACGATCGGCGGACGTTCAACCTGTTCTTCCGGATTGTCTTCAGCCTCAGCGCTCGAAATCGCTTCCTGGACTTCGACACTGACGAATTCAACCGTGTAGCCGAATTCATCCGCAACAAGGGTAAGTGTTTCCGCATCCAGCCGCTGGTTGATAGAAACAAAAAGACCAAGCGACATACAGACTGAAATGATGTCCGTTACTGAAACGTTCATCATGGTCGCAAGTTCGTTGGCAGTCACAAATTCAGTAACCTGGATAGCCTTCTTTCCTTCTTCGATTTTTTCCTGCTCTTGCTGTAATTGCTGGCTTGCCATTTCACGTTTCAGACGACGGTATTTTGAAGCTTTGGACTTGCCAACAGGGCCCAGCCTGGCAAGGGTTTCCTTGATCTGGCGTGCGATATCCTCTTCGGTCAATTCTGGTTTTGGAGCAACCTCCCTGTGACCTTTCTTATCCTTGAATTTGGGTTTGGGTTCCTGTCGTTTAGGAGGGGCTTCTTTTTCTTCTGTGCCAGGTTGTTTCTTGATTCTCTTCCGCTTCTTCTTTTTGCCCTTCAAGGTTTCATCAGATGAAGAGGCAACCGGTTTTTTCTTTTCAAACTTCCTTGCTTCAGGCAAAATAATGGATCCAAGGATGGTTGGACCTTCAAGGATAATCCTTTCTGTACGGAGGAAATTATCATCTTCCTTGGGAGGAACTTTTTCAACAACTTCTATCTTTGGTTCTTCAATCCTCGCAACCTCTTCAACTGGGGGTTCGGGCGCTATTTCGGCAGCGGGGGGGGGATTTGTCTCTTCCGGTTTCAGATCATCCTCTTTTCCGACAGGGGGTTCAACGTGCTTCTCTTTCTCTTTTGCTTTTTTTATTGGTTTCTTCTCTAAGGTTTCAAGATCCATTTTTCCAAGGATCCTGATCTCAGGTTTTTGCTTAACCTCTTTTTCTTCCTCCTGGACCGGAGATTCGACAATGGTTACCTCCGGTTTCTCTTCAAGGAGCGGTTCTATAATAATGGGTTTTGAAGCTTTCTTCTTTGGATGTTCCTCTTGTTCTTCCGGTTTACTTATTTCTTCAATCTTTTGTTGGGAAGTCACTTCCTTTATCTCAACCGGATGTTTCTGAGCCTGTTCAGCCGGTTCCGGATGGGTCTCCTTTGAAGGTTTGGCTATTGGTTTCTCCTTTGCCTTCTTTTCTTCTTCAACATGTTCTTTTTCTTTTGAAACCGTTTCAACCGGTTTTCTCTGAGGTTCAAATGTTTTTTTATCGTAGTCAATGGAAATATTTTTGATAAAGAGATCATCGAGCTCTTTTTCCATATCCTTGGCAGCGGAACGTTTATCGTCTATGGTAATAGTTTCATGCTGAGAGAATTGCAATCCTATTTTCTGGGCCTCCTCCTTAACATGCTTCTCTGTAGCAAACTCCTTCATCACGAGGCTGTACATCTCTTGTGTGAGTTTCGAATTGGAGTCCTTTCCCACAGTGAATCCCTTTCTGGAAAGGAAATCCACGATGGTAGCCACGCCAATGTTGAATTCCCGCGCTGCTTTGCTAAGCCTTATTATTACCGTCCCTTCACTCATAAGTGTTTGCTGAGTCCCTCTTTTGTAATTTGTTGTAAAATTATGACTTTTTATTCAAATTCCGCTCTTAAAATGCGGATTACTTCGTTGATGGTTTCTTCCTCAAGATCAGTACGCTGTGCAAGTTCTTTGACATCAAGGCTTAACACGCTTTTTGCCGTGTCACAACCGACGGTTTTCAGCGAATCAATGATCCACTGATCGATTTCATCGGAGAACTCCTGGAGATCCACATCTTCATTATCAACATCGGTATCACGGTACACATCAATTTCATAGCCGGTAAGTTTTCCGGCCAGTTTGATGTTAAAACCACCCTTTCCGATTGCCAGTGACACCTGATCGGGTTTCATATAAACATCCGCTTTTTTGGTCTCGTCATCAATGATGATGGATGATACTTTTGCAGGACTTAATGCACGCTGAATGTAGAGGGAGGGGTTGTTTGTAAAATTTATCACATCGATGTTTTCATTCTTCAGTTCCCGTACAATACCATGAATTCTCGATCCCTTCATACCTACACATGCGCCTACAGGGTCAATCCTGTCGTCGTACGATTCAACTGCAATCTTGGCGCGTTCACCAGGAACTCTTACGATGTTCCGGATACTGATCAAACCGTCATATACCTCAGGCACTTCTGATTCAAAAAGCCGTTCAAGAAAGACAGGAGAAGTACGCGAAAGAATGATTACAGGTGAACTGTTCTTCATTTCCACCTTTGAAACGACCGCCCTGATATTATCACCCTTCCTGTAAAAATCACTCGGGATCTGTTCCGATTTAGGAAGGATCAGTTCGATGCTTTCGTCATCCATGACAAGGATCTCTTTTTTCCAAACCTGGTAGACCTCACCGGTAACTATTTCCCCGATCTTTTCTTTATATTTTTTGTAGATGTTGTCTTTTTCATATTCCTGAATCTTGGAGATGAGGTTCTGCCTGATGGCAAGTATCTCCCTCCTGCCAAAATCCAGGAGTTTGATCTCTTCTGAGAGTTCTTCACCCACTTCAAAATCCGGCTCAATCTTAATAGCATCTGATAAGGCGATCTGTGCATTTTCATCCTGCACCTCACCATCTTCAACGATTATCCGGTTACGCCAGATTTCAAGGTCACCCTTGTCGATGTTGACAATGATATCAAAATTATCTGCCGAACCAAACCTTTTTGCAAGCATGTGTCTGAACACATCCTCAAGGATACGCATCATGGTTTCACGGTCGATGTTCTTGAATTCCTTGAATTCAGAAAAGGTTTCGACTAAATTTAACTGTTCCATTTTTTCATGTTTTATTTTCTGAAATCTATTTTGATTGTTGCTTTTTTAATTTCTTTGTATGTGATAGATTGATTGCTCTCTATTGATTTCTTGCCCTGTTCTTTCTGTATGTGCCATTCAGAATTTATGATCAATAAAAGAGGGGACTTTCGGTCCCCTCCAATCTCTTCTAAAACGTAATAGTTTGAATAGTGTGGCAAAGATAATATATTTCTTCAATAAAATAGTAGTAAAGTTTAATATTATTTCACTCGATTTGTAGTATCTTTGCATTTATTAAATCTAAATAAAAATAAGTTATGAAAACGAAATTATATTTATTGCTTTTGTTTGTTCTGATAACATTCAAAGGCTTTCCGCAGGATAAGAAAGAAACGCGTATCCCACTTATCGGGGAGTTAGCCCCGGAATTTACTGCAGAATCAACCATGGGGAAAATTACTTTTCCTACCGATTATTATATGAAATGGAAGATACTCTTCAGTCATCCCGCTGATTTTACATCGGTTTGCAGCACAGAACTTATCGAACTTGCCGCATTGCAGTCCCAATTTGCCAGTTTGGATGCAAAAATAGTCGTTCTCTCAACAGATGGGTTAAACAGTCATATGGAATGGGTAAGATCCATGGAAACCGTGAGATACAAAGGAAGGAATCCGGTAAAAATCACTTTTCCGCTGGTTTCGGACCAGAATCTCGAAATTTCACGGAAATACGGAATGCTTCATTCTTATGCAAGCATCACAAGGGATGTGAGGGGTGTGTTCATCATTGACCCGAGTGACAAGATTCGTGCAATATTTTTTTATCCGATGGAAGTAGGGAGAAACCTTGATGAAATAGTAAGGACGCTGATCGCCCTTCAGACCAATGAAAGCAACAAGGTGTTACTCCCTGCCAACTGGGTACCCGGACAGGATGTAATGGTACCGGCCCCAAAAACTGTTGATGAAGCAGAAAAGCTTGCTAAGAATAAAGATGCAGACCTGTATTCAGTGATCTGGTACATGTGGTTTAAAAAGCTTAAAGTAGAGGCCCCGATGAAGAAATAAAAAGAAAAAGCCTCCTTTGAGAGGCAGCTTCTTTTGGAATAAGAGGTGCCAGAAAAGAAATTACCCATCATTTGCGGAGTCTTTTAAACCACGATTTAACCTTTGACAGCAGATTATACTTCTGAATAAGCTCTTTTCCAACCAGTGCAGCGCCTATCCAGAAGATATTCGTTGCCGCAAGGAGAACCGGGTAAGCAATAGCATATTGGGCCAGGGTAAGTTTGAAGAAGGGCAGGATGAAGATCATCCCCCAGATAATCCAGGTAAGTATGATCAGGGAAACACCAAGGATCCGTGTAAATTTGTGCTTCATTTACCATGGGAAATAGCCTGTAAAGATACAGCAAATGAATCTCTGCTTTCCGGAAACCAGGGGTAATTGAAATTCTTTATGATTCGATGAACAGGGCACCAATCTCTTGCCGGTATTTTCTTGTCCGCCAGGTTTCATGAATACTCAGGTAGCTCTGTTTACTTTGAAACCTTGGGAATCATGATCTTGCCAAAGAAGAGTATGCTCCCGGTTGTATTATCTTTTATGACCATTACAAATGGATGATCAGCATCGAATACTTTTATGTCGGGTGAAGGTCGGGCTGATGTTGTCATCATAATTACTGCTGTCGCAGCAGCAGCTTCGGTACCTTTTTCATCGACATCAATGAATGCCTGATGTATAACTTCAGAAACGTACAGGTCTCTTTTACCAGTCATGCCAGAGAAATCGGCACTGTCGGGGGAAAAAGCCAATGACATTCCCATCTGTGCAAGGGTGCTCCCTAAATTGATTTTACAGGTCGTCTGAAATTTAGGAAGTGATAAACGAACTTCGTTGGTTTGGAATGAAGAGATAATTTCCAGATAATATTTATAGTCAAACAATTTCTCAAATTCTCCTATCCCCTTTTTATTAGTTGGCAGGAAGATCACCATGGATGCTTTGTTATCCTTGTATGGTATTTCAAGTGCCTGTATTTTCGAATCTTCATAGTAGTTATACCGGTCATGCTGATTCATAAACGGTACCATGATCTGAGTTCCATCTATTTGCGAAAACTCCGCCGGCATGGTCGATGTTTTTTTAAACGGCTTATCCCAATCACCATAAAAATAGATGGCATTGACCAAAACCAGCCTTGTCAGTGAGGATAGATCACCGTGGCTTAGAAGGTCTTTAATTTTATCATTCGTTTTCTGCTCCACCCATTTATTGATGTCTATTCGGGTCTTTTCTGATTCTAAAGCATCAGTAAAATCAACATTTTTTAATTCCGAATTGTAATCCGATTTAGCTATATCGAAATAGGTGTCGAGAAATTTAAAGTCCTTCTGAGCCCACAAACCGTTGGCAATATTCAATTTGATCTTTCCTTCAGTTCCTTTATCCAGCCTATGCATCAGATGTTTGTAATCAGAATGGAATTTCTCACTTTGAGTAAAATTCATGGTCTGGTTTATCTGTATTTCTGTCTCAGTCCTGGCACCAGCATATACCATCGCCATTGCCGTTGAAATACTGAACGGAGAATAGAATTGATTTTCATTGGCGCTGCCTTTCACCGCATGAAAGAGCTTGAAGGCAAATTTATTATTGCCATCAACTATTCCCTTAGGATTATTTGCGCTGATCACAAGGGGGAGAAGGCAGGATACTAAATAAAGAAATGATTTCATGGGAAAGAAATTTAGTTTGTCAAAATTCTGAGAATATTAAAAAATCCAAGGCATTGTCACACTTTCAGCGTTGAAGCTTTTCTGAATTTCAGGCGATGTGTGATGATTTTAGCAAGTAATTATTATTTGTATATGTATATTACTGTATCTCTAAGAAAAATTCAACATTTTGGGACTACATTTGAGGAAGGTTTTTGTTTCTTCGACTATGTCCCAGCACCCGGATCTCAGCACTTTTTCTCTGGTTAATGTTCTGGGTTGGTGACCATCTTCAAGGAACAAAATGCCATCCGGCTTTATTAGTCTCTTTAATTCCTTAAGGAATTCCTGATGATTTCTAACCATGTGGAACATGTCGAGGGCATAAATAATATCTGCGGAATGTGATGGTAGGTTCACGGTTTTCCCATCTGTAAGGATTGGCTTTACGTTCTTCAGATTAAATTTCCCGATTCTCTTATGTGCAGATTTAAACGCAAGCTCATGAATATCGACTGCATAAACAAACCCTTTTTCTCCTGCTAATTGTGATGCCTGTGGTAAGTACCGGCCAGTTCCTGAGCCATAATCAATGATTGTCTGACCTTTCTGAATGTTAAATGGGTCAAGTTTTTTGCCGGGTGATTTAAAGATATCCGCGATTGTAAACATGAATGCCATCATACTGAATGCCCAACCAGGCATTCGGTCCATTTCAATTCCACACAAGATTTTTTTCATTTTTGGGATGATTTGGTGATCAAAGTTAATGATTTCAATGAGAATCCGGGGTTGTATAAAAATGAAGCCACCCGACCAAGGTAGCTTCGAAGTGTTTGGAATAGTTTCAACAGGGTTTAATAGAGTTCATCAAAATCAGCAGCGATTGGGATCACAGGGGCAAGGGAATGGGCATTTATGAATTCAGCAGGCTCATCATTAAAATCTGCTTCAAAAGGGGTAACAGGTACAAGGTTGATATTAATAACCTCTTCAATGGCATCTTCAAAGAAAGCTTCAGTGGGTGTTACAGGCGCTAATACTGAGAATTCATAGGAAAAAGACAGATCTTCAAAGGTTGCCTCTTTTGGAGTGACAGGAGCTAATATCATGCTGCTGTTATAATTCAGTTCTGCACCTGATTTCAGTGGAACACCATCATTTGCTGCAAAAAGAAAATTGACCTGAAGGGCGAAGATGGCGGCTAAAATTATCGTTGTTGTTTTCATTTTATTTCGTTTTTCAATTGTTGACGAGGCAAAAGTATATCAGTTCACAAGATTGGGATAGATGGAATCTGTTTAGGCTTGAAAACCCTCGACGAAGCACAATTTATCATCGATAAAACCATTTACAGAATGTAAAATGCAAATTAATCTTACAATTTTGTCTTGGCAATTTTCAATTTGAATTTTGAATTACTATTTAATTGAGGAACATGTCGTGAGTCCCGGTATAAGCCTTTATATTTCGTTTGACGATTTCCAATGATTCTTCATCGAATGACATTTCCTGGCTGATAACGTACTGAACCTTATCGGCGAGCCACAAGGTCAACAGTTCATTTTTATCTGCCTTCAGGAATCGGGCAATCCGTGTTACCTGTTCACGGTTAGGTTTACATTTATTTAAAAAGAGTTCTAACTGTTGCGGTTAATTCATTTTTTGAGGTGCTAGCAAAAGAAATTAGATAACCTGAAAAAGAAGAAATCTTTATTTCTCACACCTTGATTCGAAGCTATGAACTTATTGATTTTCCCATTTCTATTTTCTGCTATTGCATTTGTATGA
>JAPLDH010000056.1 GCA_026391355.1 Bacteroidota bacterium
AGTTCAAGTCTTTCACAGGAGCTGAGTCTTTTGCAATCCTGCGATCGGTCATCGATACTGCTATTAAAAATAACCTGAACCCTTTGCATTCCCTTTCCGAAATTAATGCCCTATCTTTGTAAGGGGTGAATAGTTACAAAATACAAAGTACAAAATGCAAATGTACTAAAAAAAATAATTTGAGAACCTTGCCGGGTCTTAAAGAATATCCTTCCCCTGTTTGTAAAATCATTTTAATAACTTTGCCTGATTTTCATCTTGAAAAAAAGGTACTGAGGCACTGATGCACAATGTGTTGATTATCTTTCTGTTCATAAACATTGAAGTTCACCTATACACTTTACATGAGAAAACCACGACTTTATATCATCAGTGTTGCTGTCCTGATTGTTTCTTTGTATATACTAATTCTGATGAAAGGGCCTACTCCAATGCTACTCCCTGCCCAGGAAGTTGACCTGAGCGGAAAGATTGATGGTGTACCCATCAGTGATGGTTTTTTGTTCATCCAGGAAATTACCTCAAAAAAAGAGTACATTTATGGATTGGCGATTGCCTTTTCGGATCAAAACAGGATAAACACAAATGATAATGTCATGTTTGTGCTTGATGATGCGAATAAAATGCTGTTCAACACTTCTTTCAATTCGAATACCATCTCCAAACCAAAATATTATTCATACAATTTCAACAAAACAATTCATGTCGGAAAAGGGCATAAATTTTACCTGTGCCTCTATACTCCTGACGGAACAGCAGGAAATTGCATTGCAGTTGCCAGTAAGGTAAATGGAATCCTTGGCAGGATATACGCGAGCAAGCTGATCAATAATGATATTGCCTCAGCTTTTCAAAACAAATCAAATGGATTTTCAGAAAATTTTGGAGTTAAAACCTATGAATCAGACTTTCATTACGCTTCCTTGATCAAAGGTATCCTCATCCTTCTGGTTATATTGATTGCAGTCCCATTTGCATTTCCTGAAAAATACAAAAAATTGATTTCATCTGTAAATCTGGTTCCGGAGAAGGTTTACCCGTTTCTGGCAATACCATTTGGTCTGGTACTCATATTCCTTACCCCTCCCGGTCAAGTTCCCGACGAAAAAACCCATTTTGTAAGGTCTTATCAAATATCAGAAGGGAACATTTATCACTTTGACAAGACTGTACCTGCTTCCATCCTCAATTTTGATACATCCTTAAGCAGGCTGACACATAATATAAGTGAAAAAACCAACCGGGCAGAAATAAAAAATACAGGAAAGACGAAACTCGATTCCCATTCAAGGAAACAAATCAGCATACTCGATTATGTGATACCTTACCTGCCCCAGGCGGCAGGGATTACATTTGCAAGGATCTTTTCTGATTCAGTACTGATACTTCTGTATGCAGGACGCTTGTTTAACCTGTTAATTTCGGTGATCCTCATCTATTTTGCCATCCGGATAATACCGGTCGGGAAATGGGTTTTCTTCCTGCTCGGAATGATGCCCATGGCACTGTTTATGAGCTCCTCCTTATCCTATGATGGTTCACTATATAGCCTTTCTTTTTTAATCATTGCCATTTTATTGCGTCTTGTTCTTGATCCAATAAAAAAGACCGGTTCTTCTGACCTGGTAATACTGTTCATTCTCGCTGCAATGCTCACGCTGTGCAAACCACCCTATTTTATTCTTGCATCTTTATTCCTGTTGATCCCTGTAAAGAAGATCGGATCTGTAAAACGGTATATTTTGCTGATTGGCTGTTTGATTCTCACCATTGCCCTTTCCACACAAATCTGGGGTATTACCCGAAAGTTATTTGAACCCAAACAAACGACCGCCAAAGTTAAAACTGTAACACAGCCCACAGCAGGAATAATCAAATCAGTTTCAACCAAGACCATAAAACCCAAGCCGGATCCATCCCCAAAGAATGTCATCATCGAGTCCCCTTTCAATGCATCTAAGCAAAAAGAGTTTATCCTTTCTAACTTGCCAAGATATGCCGGAATAATCATCAACACCATGCTCGATAGCGACCGGAGATACAATTACCTGCTGACCTTTGTCGGGCTTTTTGCATGGGTTGATACCCCGCTTCCTGACTTTGTAATTTACATTTACCTTTGCTTGCTAATATTCACTGCATTGAGCATTGGAAACAATACTATTTCCATCAACTGGAAGCATAAATTGGTATTTCTCGCTATCATTGTGACTTGTTTTCTCCTGATTGAAACCGGATTGTACCTTTATTCGAATGAAATTGGCGCTAAAATTATCACTGCAGTTCAGGGTAGGTATTTTATCCCGTTTGCCCCGTTGTTGTTCCTCCTTTTTTACAATATAAAAACAGAAGAAAAGCTGAATATGTTTTTTAGTACAGGAAGTTTTAAACCGCAAAAGATTGTTAAACCGCAAAAGGTTGCTAAATCACAAAAGTTCATTAACGCAAAGAAACAGATCAAAACCATCGTTGAAAAGCAAACATATCCATTGGTATTTACAAAAACACTTCAGTTATTAATAATTGCCACTGTTGTGTTTTCGTTTGTATGCACGGTTTATGTCATCTTAGTACGATTTTATCTTGTTACTATCTAAAAAAGCCTGAGAAAAACCCTTAAATGGTCGGTATCCAGAGAATCATTGATAAATATGTGGGATATCTCATTATCGTTATCCTGTTGGTTTTCAGAATCCTTCGTAAGAAGCGAAGTGGACGACGAAAATTCCTTGTTATAAAACTATGGGCACTAGGGGATTCAATCCTTACCCTTTCATTGATCAAAGGAATCAGGGAGTCATTCAAAGAAAGTAACATTGATGTACTTTTGAGAACAAAAGTAAAAGATGTTTATGAATGTTATCAGGTTGACCACATTTATAATCTGGATTCGCCTGCTGATTTGATGAAATTGGTTAGTAAGTATCGTTACTACGATGTTGTCTTCGATTGCGAGCCTTACCTGAACCTGAGCGCAATTCTTGCTTTTTTTCTAGGGAATGAAAGGATCGGGTTTTCAAACCAGTTTCGTTCCCGGTTGTACACAAAAACTACCGGATTCAGTAAGCAACAACATATGATTCAGAATTACCTGGACATGCTCAGGAGCCTTGGATTGCAATATGATACACAGAATCTGGAAAGATTATCTGTCAGCGGTTTCGACAAAACAAAAGTCGATAATTACCTTTCCCGTTCTACTCAGGGAAAAACAATTGTCGGGATTACACCGGGAGTGGCTGAATCTTCAAAAAACAGGATGTGGTACGAGGAACGGTTTGCTGAACTTGCAGACAGGATCATTGATTATCTGGATTGTGATGTGATATTCATTGACAGTCCTGACAATAAAAAAATTATGGATGGTGTCATCGCCCTGATGAAACAAAAGCCGGTAAATACCTTGGGAATATTCACACTTAGAGAAACATTCCATCTCATTTCAAAATGTACTGTCTTTATCAGTAATGACACAGGTCCAATGCATATTGCCGCCGCGCAGGGCTGCAGAACAATTGGGCTGTTTGGCCCAAATACGCCCGTGCTATGGGGACCTTATGGAACAGGTAACATCGCGATCTATAAGACCTTGCTGAAACCTGCCATCCAGAATGATAAAGGGATCTTCAGGGAAGGGGACAGGGAGGGTTACATGGGAGGTATTTCTGTTGATGATGTGTTTGAGGCAGTTAAAGAATGTCTTGGAACGATAAACAAATATTGAAACTAATAAGGCTACTATTTTTCTACATCTATAAATTATGGCTGAACCAAAACTAACAATAATCATCCCCTCATTCAACGAATCGAAGAGCCTTCAACATTTTCTTCCGGAAGTGATCGATATATGCAAGGAGAGAAACTGGGATCTGATCGTAATCAATGACGGGTCAACAGATGATACAAGGGTTGTATTACAGGATTTTTATACATCAGGGGCTCTGACAATTATCCATCATAAGTTGAACCGGGGGTATGGTGCTGCAATAAAAAGTGGTATATGTTCATGTGAAACCGAGTATTGCATTACCATCGATGCCGACGGACAGCACATGCTGGAGGATATTGAGAAACTATTTGAATGTCTGCTTCAACGCGACGCCGATATGGTGGTAGGATCAAGAAAAGGGTTACAGTCTTCCTCACTGCTCAGGTCATTCGGCAAAACTATGATCCGTACGCTGGCGAAAATGCTGATGCCGGTACCGATCCATGATATCAACTCGGGCATGAAGATTTACCGCACCACCCTGGCAAAAAAATATCTCTACCTCTCCCCCGACACAATGGCGTTCAGCGATATGATCACCCTTATTTTCATCAATCATCGTCACCTTGTGATTGAAGAGCCGATCCATATCAGGGAACGGTTGCATGGGACAAGCACCATCGGTGTCCAAACGGCTTTCCAAACCCTGATGGAGGTGATCAATATCCTGGTCCTGTTCAACCCGATGAAAATATTTTTGCCGTTGTCGGTGATTACGATCTTTGTAACTCTTTGCTGGGGTGTTCCATTGATCTTTCTCGGCAGGGGGCTCAGCATTGGTACCTTGCTGGGATTTATTTCCGGAATCCTTTTCTTTTTGCTCGGGCTCATCGCCGAGCAACTCTCCCTGATCCGCAGAAACCAACAAATGCCGGAAGACAGACCAGTCAAGATCATCAGGAAACAAAATAAAAGTTCATAAAGATCGCGTTAAAGAACTTAACCGGCTATTTCTTTTTTTTTAAGTACCGGGGTCTCACTTTTCTTTACGATTGGACGACTTTAGAGTTACGATTGAATTGTGAGTTTGACCATTAAATTTTCAGGGCATGTTTTGTATTCAGGTAATTCTTACTTTTGCTTCATTCTGGAGTCAGAACATTCAATCATCGTATGTAACTGAAGAGGCGAAGCTGTATAAACCTGTTAAAGAAGGATTATTAATAACGGATGTTTTTGATACAAGACAGGATTCAAAAAAAATTAATGTTCATTATTAATATGTACTAATCTATCATATGTTATATATTAAAATCTTCTGGAGTTTTATTGCCACGCTCTATAAACAGAAGTATGTAATCGGACAACTCGTCAAACGCGATTTTCAGAATAAATACCTCGGCTCTTACCTGGGCCTTCCATGGGCCTTCATCCAACCGGGAATGATCATTCTCGTTATGTGGTTTGCTTTTACCTATGGCTTTAAAATGACTGTGACAGATAACGGACTTCCTTTTGTACCCTGGTTCATCTGTGGTATGATCCCATGGCTTTTTATCAGCGAAATATTAAGCTCATCGTCGGGTTCGCTTGTTGAATATAAATACCTGATCCTGAAAACCTCTTTTTGGGTCAGCATGATCCCTCTGGTAAAAATTTTCACCGGATTCATTATTCATTTTTTCTTTATCGTGGTCATTGCAGTTTTAATGATCTCAAATGGTATTTACCCCAGCCTTTACTGGCTGCAGATCATCTATTACCTATTTGCCACTTTTGTTCTGTTATTAGGGCTGGGTTGGTTGTTTTCTTCTTTAAATGTCTTTGTGCGCGACATCAGCCAGATCATCAATGTCGGCATTTCAATCATCTTCTGGGCAACACCCATTATGTGGTCCTTCAGCAGATTACCGGGAAATATGAGATACATCGCACTGTTCAATCCGTTCTTTTATATCACAGAAGGGTACAGATTCACATTTTTGCAAAAAACCTGGTTCTTTTTCCATTGGGAGATGACCATTTATTTCTGGTGTGTAACCCTGTTTATTTTTATCCTGGGTGCTACGGTGTTCAGGAAACTCACTCCCCATTTTGCGGATGTATTATAATAATATAGGGTTAAGTGTTAAGTTTTAAGGGTTAAGACAAGGATTAAGTTTTAAGAATTATGGCGTATAGGTCTTTTGAAGAGTTGGATGTGTGGAAACGTTCATGTAAATTGGCTGTTGAGATATATCTTACGTTGAAAGCCTGCAAGGAGTTTAGCCTGAGAGATCAGATGAACAAAGCGGCGGTTTCAATCTCTTCAAATATTGCAGAAGGGGCTGAACGCAATTCAGTAAAAGAGTTTATCCGCTTCCTGCACATCGCAAAAGGATCTTCTGCAGAATTACGAACTCAACTTTATATAGCAGAGAAGATAGGAATTCTTACTGCCAAAACCACTCGTCCCTTAATTACAGAAACTAAAGAAATATCATCCATGTTACAAGGTCTTATCAAATCAAAAGAACTCAAAACCAAACTTTAACACTTAACACTTAACACTTAAAACTAACTATGCCCTCCCCCGATTTCGCTATCCGTGTATCCTCCCTCTCCAAGGTTTACCCTCTTTATAATTCACCCCGCGACCGCCTTAAGGAGGCGCTTCATCCGATGCGAAAGAAATATCATCATGATTTTTATGCCCTTAAGGATGTCAGCTTTGAGGTTGAGAAAGGAGAAACTGTCGGTATCATCGGGCAAAACGGGAGCGGTAAATCCACCCTGCTCAAAATACTCTCAAATGTACTGACCCCTACGAGCGGAAGTTGCATGATCAATGGCAAGGTTTCTTCCTTATTAGAACTTGGCACCGGTTTTAACCCCGAACTTACAGGGATCGAAAATGTCTATTTTAACGGAACCCTGCTTGGTTTTTCACGGGAGGAGATGGATGCCAAGCTGGATGATATTCTGGCTTTTGCCGATATTGGTGAATTTGTGCGGCAGCCGGTAAAAACTTATTCGACCGGAATGTATGTAAGAATGGCATTTGCTGTAGCAATCAGCGTTGATCCGGATGTATTGATTGTGGATGAGGCACTCTCGGTAGGTGATGAACTTTTCCAGCGAAAGTGCTTCTCCCGGATAGATAAAATGCGCTCCATGGGAGTTACCATCCTTTTTGTATCTCACTCAGGAACTACAATTGTTGAACTTTGCGACAACGCAATTTTATTTGACAAAGGTGAAAAAATGATTGCAGGTAAACCTAAACAAATTGTCGGCTACTATCAAAAACTGCTTTATGCTCCTGTTGAAAAACAGGAACTCATTCGCGAACAATTTCGTCAGAAGAATAGAAATTATCCAACGATACCCGGATATTCTGAAGAAATAATTAGCGCTAATTCCAAACCGGATGAACCGGCATTTGTATTGAAGGAATCCTTTGACCCAAATCTTAAGCCCACAAGCACAATTGCTTATGAATCCCATGGGGTTATCATTGATTCTCCTGCTGTGTTTACCTTAAGCGGAGAAATTGTGAACAATCTTATACGCGGGAATACGTATCGTTATGCATACAAAGTACTCTTCAATAAAAGCGCATCAAATGTCCGGTTTGGCATGTTGATTAAAACTACTACCGGCGTTGAACTTGGAGGAGGATCTTCCGCTAAATCAAATTTTAATGGTATACCTTACATTGAGGCAGGAACGATTTATTTGGTTGAGTGGCGGTTTCATTGTAACCTGAATCCTGGTGTATACTATTTAAATGCCGGTGTGACAGGTACTTTAAATACAAATGAAACCTATTTGCATCGCTTGATTGACATCGCCATGTTCAGGGTAATGCCAGATACAGAAAATATTGCAACAGGAATTATTGATTTCGGTTGCTATCCGGAAATTGAACTTCAGATTTCTTAGCATACAAACAAGCAACATTCCCTGACCAGACAATACCTTAGATGAAAGTTTCTTTTTTAATTGTGGGAGCTCAAAAAAGCGGAACAAGCGCTTTATCATATTTCTTAACTCACCATCCCAATATATTCATTCCTCCTCAAAAAGAGCTCCATTTTTTTGATAATGAAAAAATTTATAAAACTACTCAAGTTGATTATAATCAGTATCATGATTATTTTCAACCAAAGGAGCAACAGATTATTATGGGAGAAGCAACCCCTATTTATATGTATTGGAAACCGGCTGCCAGGAGAATTCATGAATATAACCCGGATATGAAATTAATTTATATCCTCCGTAATCCAATTGACAGAGCTTACTCAAACTATGTTATGGAAATTAAACGGAACCAGGAATTTTTACCCTTCAAACTTGCTTTATTCTTTGAGCCAATAAGGCGTTTGTTAGCCTTTCCACTCCAAACCAGGACCTATTCCTATTGTAACAGGGGATTTTATACAAAATGCATCAAAAGAATGCTAAATTTTTTTCCAAGTTCTCAAATGCTTTTTCTTAAAACGGAAGATCTGCTTTTGGATCATCTACAAACTTTGAAAAAAATATTTGAGTTTCTTGAAATTCCAGAATACGACAATATCGAACAAAAAACTATTTTTCCGAATGATTATCTTCCTATGAAGAAGTTTGACAGACAAGTGCTTCGCAAAATATACTTGAAAGAGATTGAAGAATTGGAAAGAATGCTTTCCTGGGATTTATCAGATTGGAAAAAATAAACAGACCAACATTAGATTAAAAGATGAATAATAAATTAATTGTCGTACTAGGCATGCACCGTAGTGGCACAAGCGCTATTACCCGTGGGCTTCAGATTTTGGGTGTTCAGCTTGGTGAAAACCTTCATCCTGCGGGGTTTGATAACCCGAAAGGGTTTTGGGAAGATCGTGATTTTTTGGGTATTAACGAAGCATTGCTACACCGTCTTGGATCTGCTTATGATCGTTTAGGTTTGGCATGGTCGGATTTCGATAATGATTCGGTCATCAGCGCCCTTAAGAATAATGCAATACAGCTTCTCTCTCAAAAGTTGGCAGAAAACCAAGGTATATTTGGATTTAAAGATCCACGAACTTGCAGGTTATTGGGTTTTTGGCGGTCTGTTTTTAAGATAACTGGCTGCGAAGTTTTTTACGTAATTGCATTGCGTAGCCCATTAAGTGTTGCATTATCCTTGACAACACGAAACAACATTCCATTTGAAAAGAGTTGCATCCTTTGGCTTCAGCATATGGTTCCCGCTGTAACTGATAGTGCGGGAAGCCCAAGAATCGTTGTCGATTATGATCTCCTAATGGATAATCCCTTAGAGCAATTGAAAAGAATTTCCTCGCGTTTTACATTAATGATGGACGACGAAAACAGCCCGATTGTCAATGAGTATGTTAATGATTTTTTGGAAAAGGGCTTACGACACTCCATATCTACCGAAGCGGAGCTTTTATCAGATAGACGGATTCCACCTGATGTCGTGGAGGCTTATGAGCTTCTGCTGCAAGCGGCAAAAGATAATATTTCCCTAAAATCAAAGGAATTTACTGAACATTTCGAAGCGTTAGCAGAACGGCTAAATGCATTTTCTACTGTTTTCTCCTACGCGAATTCACTTGAAGATGAACGAGTTAAAAGAGATCTGCTAATAATAAACTTAAATCAACAATTGGCTAAACAAGAACAACAAAATCAGGATAAAGAAAAGTTAATTTCACTTAAGAATGAAGACCTAAACCAAAAGAATGAAGACCTAAACCAAAAGAATGAAGACCTAAACCAATATAAAGAGAAACTGAGCCAAAAGAAAGAGGAACTATATCAAAAGGATCAAACTCTGAATCATAAGAATGAAGAACTTAGTAATTATAATGTTTTACTTCAGGAAAAGGAAAAGGTTCTTCAGGATTTCAGCAACATTATTCTCGAAAAAGAGAGTCTGATAATTACAAAAGATCATGATATTTTTGAATTATCGCATTCAAACTTGGAAAAAGATAAGTTAATTCAGGAGAAAGAAAGAGAGCTTTTTGAGGCATGGAATTCGATTCAAGAGAAAGATACTTTTTATACAATCGCTAATGAAAAACTCCGCGAAGCATCCTATATATTCAAAAAGAACGAAAGAACCATACAAAATCATGAACAAAAGATTGATGCTCTATATAAATCTTATTCTTGGAAAATTTCTAAACCTTTTCGTTGGTTATTTCCACGAATGCTCACTTTTTTCTACTTTTTCTGTCCCTATGGTTCTAAAAGGTGGTTGATTGTAAAAACATTTCTCAGAATATTGGCACATCCCGGATTTTATGTTAAAATAATCAATACAAAAAATATTTCTGAATATATCAAGATATTGACCAATGCAAATTTAATCACGTATAATCAAGGTATTGAGAGTAAAAATTTAGTTTCTGAGAATATCGACCCAACTCTTCTTTTGCATAATATTACTATGAACACTGAGAACAATCTGGTGATTCCCAATTATTCAACGCCTACTGTATTATTTTATTATGTAAGTGTTTACAGTGAAGAACGACTTTTCAATTCGGTAAGTTCAATTATTAGGAATACAATGGTACCATTCAAAATTATTGTTGCTGAAAATTCAAAACATCTTAACTATAATTCTATCCAAAATATTGAAAGCATTGAAATATATGAGGTTCTTCATTACCTTTCAAAGTATCCGGCAATCAAATACATCTGTCTTCTGGATTGTGCAACCCTGATTCGACCAGATACTATAACTACTTGTGTTAGTACTTTGGAAATAGATAATGATTTTTCAATGGTGGTTCCGGCGATTTTAGACAACCACGGAATGCTTGAATCTGCGGGTTCAATTCTATGGAGTGATGGTTCATATAGCTTATTGGGGAATAGCGAAGATCCATACAAGCCGGAATTTCTGTATCTCAGGGAAACTGATACAGGTAACCATTTTGCAATGGTCAGAAATGAAGTGTTTTGTCACTGGTTCAATTCTGAAACCATGGCATTTAATACCTGGCCATACCCTATTCATGACCTCTCGATGGTTATCCGTGGATCTCATGCAAAGGTGATTTACCAGCCTAAGGCACAAGTTGTTAATATTTCTCAATCGATCGAAATTCTTCCTGAAACTATTTCTTTGTTCTATAACAAATGGAAAGATCAGCTATTGAATGATCATGTACCTGATGCTAAGGAAAACTATTTTGTAGCAAGGGAAAGGGGACAGGGAAAGCAATACATGCTCATGATCGATCATTATGTTCCAACTTTTGATAAGGATGCAGGTTCCCGGACCATGAAGTCTTACATGGAATTATTTTTAGAAAACAATATCATTTTGAAATTCCTTGGTGATAATTTCAATCCGGAGGAGAAATATGTAAACTATTTTCAACAAAAAGGAATTGAAATTCTTCACGGAGAATATTACGAAAAAAACTGGCTGCAGTGGTTGAAAAAATACGGGAATTTGTTTAATTATGTTTTCTTAAGCAGGCCGGCAATTGCAATTAAATATATTGATATCCTCAAAGAATCTACAAATGCCAAAATCTTTTTTTATGGGCACGATCTTCATTATTTACGGGAATTCCGGCAATACCAATTGGAAAAAAAGGAGGAGTTGCTTAAGGGCGCAATGAAATCAAAAGAGATCGAGCAGAAGTTATTTGAATTTGTGGATTTTATTTATTATCCTTCACAGGCTGAGATTGACATTATTTATAAAGAGTTCAAAATAAAAGGAAAAGCCCGTAAAATTGTTCCTTACATTTTTGATGAATTCTTGAAACCGGATTATCATTTCGATGAAAGAAAAGATATTTTATTCGTTGGAGGTTTTTACCATCAGCCTAATTGTGATGCTATGCTATGGTTCCTTGTGGAGATTTTTCCTGCAATCAATAAATCTATACCTGGCATTAAACTTTACATTGCCGGTTCAAATCCAACGGAAGAGATAAAATCAAAAGTTGCGGACAACATTATTGTGACCGGTTATCTTTCCGATGAGGAATTAAAACAACTCTATAAAAAATGCAGGCTTGTTGTTGCTCCATTGCGTTTTGGAGCAGGAATAAAAGGGAAGATCGTGGAGGCTATGTATTGCGGTCTTCCAGTTATAACGACATCCATTGGCGCTGAAGGATTAACCGGTTCTGAAACTTTGCTTACCATCGCAGATAATGCTGAAGACTTCGCACAACAAGTAACCCTACTCTACTCTGATGAAAAAATATTAAAAAAAGTTTCACTCGATTCATTTGAATATGTAAAAGCCAATTTCTCAAAAGAGAAAGCCTATTCAATCATCCGGCAAGACCTGGTTCCCTGTCCTGATTATTTTAACTGCAAACCCATACCTTCTGCAAAAATCTTATTTGTCTCTCATGATGCAAATTTAGGTGGTGCCCAGTTTCTTCTACTTTCGATGCTCCGATGGTTCAAAGCACATACAGCCATTGATATACGAATAATGTGTAACAATGGTGGGATATTGCTGGATAAGTTCAAGGAGATCACCGAAACAATAGTTTATTCAGATCTTGAAAACACATACCAATCAAAAAAAGAGAGGGAATCTGTAATTCTTACCTTTTGCAATGGAATACCTGATCTCATTTATGGCAATACAGTTGCAGCCGGCAAGAGTTATAGTTTATTGAAAGCTTTCGGTGTTCCCATTTTGACTCATGTGCATGAATTGCAAATGAGTATTGATCATTATGCTGGTGATTTTATTGATGATGTTATTCGAAACAGTCAGTTCTTTATTGCTGCATCTAATGCTGTTGCTGAAAACCTTAATAATTCTTTAAAGATCGAACAGGGAAAGATCAAGGTTATCTATGAATACATAGAAGATGTTGTAGTGCCTTCTATAACATTTAAAGCCAAAACTGCCTTGCGGAGAAAACTGGGGCTTGATGAAAAGAAATTTCTTATTTTCGGATGCGGAGTTGCTCTTTTCTGGCGGAAAGGCGGGGACCTGTTTATAGATGTTGCAAATAAGTTAAAAAACGAAGGTCTTGATAATTTGCACTTTTATTGGATTGGCACGTTTGATGAACTGGAAAAAGACACTCCATTTGGTACATGGGTTGACCAGCTTCAATTGATAAAAAAATGGGAACTTGACAAATATATTACATTCCTCGGCAGAAAAGACAATGTAATGGAATACCTCAGGGCCGGAGATGTTTTTTTGCTGCCATCACGGGAAGATCCGTTTCCTTTGGTTTGTCTCGAAGCCGCCCAGAAAGGGCTCCCTGTCATTTGCTTCAGGGATGCAGGAGGAATGCCTGAATTTGTTGAAGAAGACGCAGGTTTCGTTGTTCCTTTTGAAGATACCAGTGCCATGGCCGAAAGAATTGTTACCCTGCAAAACGATCCCGAATTGCTTTCCCGGCTTGGGAATACTGCGAAGGAAAAAGTCAAATCCAGGCATACCATTTCTATTACCCTGCCCAAAATTTTATCAACATGTAGAACTATTGCCGGTAAAAATCCAATGATATCCGTCATTGTGCCAAATTATAATTATGGGAGATTCTTGGAAAAACGGTTGGAAAGTATTTCCAGGCAGACCTTCCAGGATTTTGAACTTATCATCCTCGATGATGCATCAGAGGATAACAGCCTCGAAGTGATTAACAGGTTCTCATCGATGCATGAAACTCAAATGTTTTTCAATCAGAACAACAGCGGCTCAGTATTTAAACAATGGTACAAAGGATTGTCACTGGCTAAAGCAGAAATTATCTGGGTGGCTGAAGCGGATGATCTTTCGGAACCTGATTTCCTGGAAAAGATGCTTCCATTAATGAACGATCCTGAAGTGAATCTTGCCTACTGCAATTCGCATGTTATTGATGACAACGGACTGGTTACTAAAAATTTTTACCTTAATACAGGATGGTATGACAACTTACCGAGAGGAAATAAATGGTGGAACAGTTATATCAATAACGGGCATGTTGAAATGAATGGTGGACTTGCTGTTAAGAATATCATTCCCAATGCAAATGCGGTTCTGATAAGGAAGTCATCGATCTTGAATATAAATACAAATGAACTATTTTCATACAGATGTTGTGGTGACTGGTACATTTACATGAACAGCATAAAAGTCGGGAAAATTGCTTATAATTCCTTATCCTTAAATTATCAAAGGCGTCATAAGAATTCAGTCGTTGGTAAAAGTGTAAATTCTGCTTCCGAGACAATTCCGGAATACTTTAGAATCCACAAATTTGCCATTGAAAACTTTTTTCTGGAAAAAGAAACGTTCGAAAAACAAGCTGATTTTGTGCTTCGCGATTTGCGTGGGTTATGGCCGGGCGTAAAAGATAAAGTGTATGACGGATTATATGATATTCATGAACTTCAGCGTTGTTTTATAAATAAATTTCATCCCACTCAAACCTGATTCTTTCATTCACCTGTCATTATTTTGGATATTGATAGTCAAAATAAAAATTATTATATATGATAATGTTTACTATTTGCTCCAGAAATTTTACCGCTTATGCAAAAACCCTTTTTAAATCACTTAAATTACATCATCCAGATTCGGAATTTTATATGTTTCTGGGCGATGAGGCGGATGAAACCTATGATACTGAATTATTGCCATTTAAAATTATTCCGTTTTCCGAATTAGATATACCGGATCTGACAGGTATGAGCCAGCGATATAATATTACAGAATTTAATACATCCATAAAACCTTTTGCATTTCTTTATTTATTTAAAAATTTAAAAAGTGATTTTATTTTTTATTTTGATCCGGACATTCTTATTATCAGCCCGATGAAGGAATTACTTCATGTAATTTCAAATGGTAGCAATTGTATTATGACACCTCATTTGTTATCGCCTGTTGAAAATTTTGAAATATCTGATCAAACAGTGTTACTGCATGGCATCTATAATCTCGGGTTTTTAGGATTACGCAATAACGCTGGTGTAATTAAGGTAGTTGAATGGTGGTGTCGGCGTATGGTCAATCAATGTGTTATTGATCTTGAAAGAGGTTTATTTGTCGATCAGAAATGGGCTGATCTGTTTCCAGCCTTTATTGATAAGTTGACTATTCTGCGTCATCCAGGATATAATGTCGCATACTGGAATATAATCAATCGCAAGGTGACATTGGTTGATGGACAATGGTACTCAAATAATTATCCACTTCGCTTTTTCCATTTTTCCGGAAACAACCTGGAGGATCCAAATATTTTGTCACGGCATACACCATCCTACCATCGTAACAATATTGGCGATGTCAGATCTTTATTGGATTTATACCGGGAGCAAGTCTTTGCAAATGGATACGAATATTATATTAAACAGAGGTATTCTTTTAAGTGGGGAGGAGAGAAGGGGATTAATCAGCATACTCCCGAACCGGTTCATGAAATGAATGATTCAAAAAATACTCAGCAGGATTTATTATCTATGAAAGAAAAATACAAAAAACCAAATTGGTTAGATATAATTTTTGCTGCCCGATCTAGACATGGAGGCTGGCTCAAGATGGGTATCAGAACTGTAAGAATTATCCATGTATCAGGAATAAAAGGACTCCGGCAGGGTTTTAATGATACTAAAACAATAGCTGATAAAATTAACAAGTCATAAACCTCCATTGAATTTCATGGATTCCTATGATATAAGTAAATACATATTTTATTGAAAAAATTATCAATTCTGAAAAAAAATGAATGATTTATTAGTTACGGAATGGTTTCTTCCTATATATTTTTCCCAACAACAAAGGGATAATATTATAGCCCGAAATGATCCGGTCAGATATGGTTCCATTCTATTGGCAATGGAACAAATCAAGAAAGAAAATATTTTCGGATCATTTGCAGAATGCGGTGTTTATAAGGGAACTCTTTCCAAATTTATTCATGATACCTGTCCTGATCGTATTCTTTATTTATTTGACACCTTCGAAGGCTTTGATAAACGGGATCTGGAATCAGGAGAGGATAGTCGGTTCAGTGACACTGATATAGAATCGGTTCAAAGGTATATTGGTGGTAATAATAATATAAAAATCAGGAAAGGTTTTTTCCCGGAAACGACGGCCAGCATAACCGGTGAAAAATTCTCACTGGTAATTCTTGATTTTGACAAATATAATCCGACACTCGCCGGTTTAAACTTCTTTTATCCCCTGATGAATAGCGGAGGTTTTATATTTGTTCATGAATACTCCAGTCCCGAATCCAATTGGGCTTGTTCAAGAGCATTGAACAGCTTTTTAATTGGAAAACCTGAAAAACCAATTTTAATCCCGGACTCCTGGGGTTCAGCGATAATTAGAAAAATATAATAGATTATATTCTAATCACATTATGCTTTTTAATTCATTACAGTTTATCGTTTTTTGCCTGATTATTATCCCTGTTTATTTCATACTACCAAACCGGTTTCAAAATATACTGTTATTACTGAGTTCTTTCTTTTTCTATTTTGCTTTCGGCCCTTTTATTATACTTATCCTACTTGCCATCATTTTTTTCGATTTTTTAATCGGTATTCAGATCGAGACCTCATCTGGGTATGCAAGAAAAATTCTATTTATCCTCGGATTGCTTGTCAATATCCTTGTTCTGCTCGGTTTTAAATACTACAATTTTATCAATTAAAACCTCGGAAATATTCTTGCTTTATTTCATCATTCAACACCTTTTCCACACCTTTCAATCGTTGTGCCGATTGGCCTGTCATATATTACATTTCAATCGGTGAGTTATAAAACTGAAATATACAGAAAGCATATCGCGGCTGAAAGGGATATAGGAATCTATGCTCTGTTTCTGATGTTGTTCACAAAAGTAATTGCTGGGCCTATCGAACGAGTGCAAAATCTGATACCCCAATTCAGGATCAGGCACAATTTTGACTTTACCCTTTTTAAAGCTGGGATGATGCAAATAGCCTTTGGTTTTTTTAAAAAAGTGGTTATCGCTGACCGGTTAGGAATTGTTGTTGATAAAGTGTACCAAAATCCATTGGCTCATAATGGGACCGAATTAATTATTGCAAGTTTATTTTATTCATTCCAGGTATATTGTGATTTTTCAGGATATACTGATATTGCGCTTGGTGTTTCTAAAATCATAGGAATTAACCTGACCGATAATTTTAACAAACCCTACTTTTCCAAATCCATATCTGAATTTTGGAAAAGATGGCATATCAGTCTTTCATACTGGTTAAGGGATTATATTTTTCTGCCCATTTCTTATAGATTATCCCGAAAATGGAAAGAAGAACGATATCTTTTTGTACGTACGGAAAAATGGATCTATTTTTCTGCAATAGTAGTGACATTTCTTATTTGCGGTTTCTGGCATGGATCTGCCTGGCACTACGTTGTATGGGGTCTATTGTTCGCGGTTTATTTATCTTTTTCCATTGCCACTTTATCGTATAGAAGAAAATTTTATAAAAGGATCAAACTTACAAATTACCCTCGATTTTTTTCAGCTACAAAACTCATTACGACCTTTTTGCTAGTTACCTTCACATGGATCTTTTTCAGAGCCGAAAGCATCGGACAAGGATGTTACATTGTAAAAAAAATAACCTCTATATCTGTGAATGACACATTAAGGTTACCATTAAATTACACTGAAATGGCATTTTCTTTCCTCCTTATTCTTATTTTGATCGTAAAGGAAAAATTCTTTTATTTAATCCAAACCAGTAACACCCCAAAATGGTTTCTTATAATTGTACTATTAAGTTTATCGTGTTACTTTTTCGGAATTTTTATTATGAAACAGTTTATTTATTTTCAATTTTAATGAAGTCGTTTTTTTGTTTTTTACTGAGTCTCCTTTCTCTGTCGCTTTATATTTTAAGTTCGACAGATGGCTTGATGAAAACAATCGCCCAGTACCGGTTTAAAACAGCTAGTTTTCTAAAATCATCGCGCTACCATTACGGTGATCTTTATGGAATTAGTTTTCTGCCTAGTTACAAAAACGAAATCTGGCCTAAAAAAGCTTTTATAAAACTGGACTTGTACAATATACAGAGATCAGTCAATCTGTATTGTATCTGTGACAGCTATCTATGGAGTTTTGTCAAATCAGGATCCGTATTCTGCGGTGTAAAGTCTTATAAATTCACAAGATGGGGGTATGATGGAACGATGGAGGTCAAATTAGATACATCTCAGGTAAATGTTTTACTGATCGAAGTGGCAGAACGGTTTTTTCGTATAAAATCCAAAACAAATTATATTGACAAGATTAAGTTCATAAAAAACACTTCGCAATCCTCTTATGGTAACAGTCCCAAAGTTGTAGTTACTGCAGATTTATCAATGAACAAGGAAGAATTAATGAAATTTTATAACACTATCAATAATACAAAACTTAATCAAAACCTAGAGTTTAATTTATTTGACTACACTATTTTCAGCTGCCTCAAAGAAATGAAAGCATGGCTAAATTATAAACTTTTTGGCAGAGTTCCTCAGGAAATATCTGTTCTTGATAATTGTCCCTATTTATTTCTTAGTGAAACGGTTGATCCATTGTCTGACCAGAGTTCGTTTAAGTTTTTACCAGATGAGGAGGTAAGTGACATTGTTTTGAGACTAAATTCTGTTTATGAATATTACAAAAACAAAGGTTTTAAATATGTCATTATTTCAATTATCCCGAATCCTATTAGTATTGTTTATCCTTTCTATAAAACCTATAATGATATCATCAGGCGTGTTCAAAACCATCCTGGTTTAATCATGCCCATGATTAAAATTTATGATAAATTTGATTCTATCGGAAATATTTTGTATCTACCCTCGGATTCACATTGGAGTCTGACTGGATATTATATATGGTTGAACGAATTTAACAAATATCTTAGTACCGTCGAAACAGTAAAAAATTAAACAGCAATTCAGTCAAAAGAATTCATATTTTCAATTATTGTAAAACTTCTATTAAACCAGTAATACAACTCTATTGACTGTTATTAGTTGCATTAATATTAGTATAATTATTACGAATCGGAACAGGTTTGCAAAGTCATAGCCTTCGTTTTGTTCAGTATATTAGGTAAAAATGTTATTTACAATAAAAATATGGGAGATCGAAAAATGAAATCATTTAAGAAGTATGCAAAAATCACATTGGCTGTATTAATTTTTATTGCTATTATCTTTTTCACCTATTATTATTTTAATGTAGTTAAAAAAACCGGCGAGGAGGTGATACTTGTTGAGATGAATCTGCCAAATGAAACACAAAATATAAAATTTGCTATCGAAAAGGTGAAAAGGGAAACCTTAAATGATAAGGATGTTCTGTTGCTAAAAGGGTGGGTTTTCAAACAAAATTCTAAGGAAGCGAAAAGAAAGCTCTACTTAGTGCTGAAGTCCGTAAAAAAGACACTTATCTTTTCTGTTACCAAGGCTAACCTAGCCAGACCCGACGTTACAAAGTATTTTCATATGGATGGAAATACAAATAATCATGGCTTTGAATTAACAGTTCCGGGTAGCCTGTTGAACGAAGACACCTATCAGATTGGATTTATCATTGAGGATGAGACTGGTAAAAACTTTATAATGACAGTAATGGTATTGCGTCCATCCGATGCTACTGTAACACAGAACAAACCTAAATTACACGATATAAAATTCATTTCCAGCAAAGTGTCTCTAACACAAAAAAAACCGACCAGTATCCTTAATTCTAATGTTGAATCTGTCCATAAATCTGATACCAATATAACTATCAAGGGATGGGGGTTTCTTCAGGGAATGAATTCAGAATTTCTGAAATCTTATATTCTGTTAAAGAAAAACGAAACGGTTATTGCTTTTTCAGTGGAAACTCAGGGCAGACCGGATGTGACCACTTATTTCAAGAAATCTGGATTAAACTTTGATTCATCCGGTTTTTTTGCTAAAATTCCGGTCACATTACTGGAGAAAGGTCATTACCGGATTGGTCTTTACATAGTGAGAGGTAATCAAACAGGGTTGAGTTATTCTGATAAATTCATAGATATTGCTAAATAAATCAGTTATTGTTAACAAATACAGGCTTGTTTACACGCTTGTTTTCCGAATTCCTTTTATGGGGTACTTAATATTTATAGAGTTTTGTAAAAAAGAACCTTATATCGGGCTTAATGTCACTTGATAATTTTAATCTTAACAAGGAACAAAAAAATAAAAATGAAATTCAGCAAAAAAGATGCTTTAGTTTGGGTAACCCCTGCTTTCACCGTATTGCTATTTGCATTATATCCCCTTTTAGCTTTATACGCATATAATGTTGGCGAATTAGTATTGACACAATTATCCTTGCCCATAATTTTCACCCTGGCATTGTCAACTGTCCTTTTTGGTTTGTGGCTGATAATATTAAAAAACAACTTTAAAGCAAGTTTAGCAACAGTAATTTTTTTGATATTATTCTGGAATTACGAATTTATTTACATGGGTATTACCAAAATAGTAAATTTACAATACTGGCATTTAATCCCTCTGTTGTTTTTTATTTATTTTCACCTTGTATATTTCATCACAAAAATCAAGCAACAAAAAACACTGATCAATTTGAATACAATATTATTGTTGCCAATATCACTCTTAATCATTATTAATGTTGTAACTATCTTGCCATCTGAATTCAGAAAAAATAAAACATTAAATAATATTAAAGTAAATCAACAGGTACAAAAAGAAATTACCGGTAAATCTTATCCAGATATCATTCTGCTTCTTTTAGATGAGTATGCCAGTATTAAAACCATGAAAGAAGAATGGGGTTATGATAACAGTGCTTTTGGCCTGTTCTTAAAAGAAAAAGGGTTTTTTATTGCGGAAGAAAGTAAATCCAGGTTTGATAAAACTTTAACCGCAATGCCATCTCTGCTTAATCTCGACTATGTGGATAAAAATTCTACTGATGTAGAATTATATCAGAAATATAATAACAATTATTTATTTAATTTTTTTGATAAAATTGGATATAAAATATTTTTTCTGGATGCGTTTAGTCGATCTCAACACACCTTGAAATTAAATAATATTATACATATTTATTACGAAGACATTGATATTGAGCATGGATACAGGCTTGATGAATTTAGCAAATTGATAGCCAATCAATCCATGTTAAGTCCTTTTATTTATTTGTTTGAAGGCACAAAAACAAATGTGTTCTACGAAGTTAATAAATATTTTTTCAATTATATTTATAATTATCCTTTAACAACAAAAACAATCAAGCAACCGACTTTTTTATACACGCATTTTAATTGTCCACATTTACCGTACGTTTTTGACCGTAATGGCAATTTCACCGAAAATCCTACAAATTATTGGGAGTATGGCTCAGTAGATAAAATTGTCCTTAAAAAGTTATACTTGGAACAATATATTTATCTTACTAAAAGGATATCAAATATTGTAAGTAAAATATTGGAAACATCAAAAAATGAACCGATAATTATAATTCAATCAGATCATGGTCCAAGAAGTTCCAGTGTTGGTGTTGAAAGTGAAGTACAACATTACCGGGTTTTTAATGCTGTATATTTTCCTGACGGGGTTTATAAAAATTTGTATAACAGCATTGCTCCGGTTAACACGATTAGAGTTATACTAAATAAGTATTTCGGAGAGCATTATAAAATATTGGAGGACAAATAGATGAAAATTAACAAAATTTTTCTTCTTTATACATTTGCAGTTTTAATTTTTGCTTTTTATTTGTTTTTTGCAAATTACATTTTCAATGTTATTTTCAAATCAGCTAATGAAGCACAACAAACCAATATCAGTCTGCCTTCAGAAACACAAAATATTAAATGCGGATTGGAGAAAGTAAAAATAGAAAAATTAAATTGGAAGGATGTTTTGTCCATAAAAGGATGGGGTTTCAAACAAAACCTTAAGAAACAAAAAAAAGAGTTATACTTAGTTCTTAAATCAAAAAAAAGTACACTCATTTTTAAAGTAAAAAATGATAAAAAAGAAAGAGTTGATGTAACAGATTATTTTCATTTAGAAAGAAGTGTCAATGATCATGGATTTGAAATATGCTTTCCACTTTACTTGTTGAAAGAAAATACTTATCAGGTTGGATTTGTCGTATACGATGAATCAGGAAAAGATTTTTCAATGACCTCAAAGGCTTTATCAATATCTGAGCATACAGCAACCTTATTCGATTCAGGATCTGAACAAGATTTAGAAATAAAATCTACTCCGGTGTCAATAAAGCTAAATAATCCGACCAGTTCCGTTAATAATAATCTTGAAACTGTAAATCTCTCTGATAATAATCTCACTATAAACGGATGGGGTTATCTTAAAGGAATGAATACGGACTTTTTAAAATCGTATATTCTGTTAAATAAAAATGAAAAAGTGAATGCTTTTTCAGTGAGAGTGAAAATCAGGAAGGATGTTACTGATTATTTTAAAGAATCTGGCTTAAACCTTGATTCATCCGGTTTTCATGCCCATATTTCAACCGAGAAACTGGAGAAAGGCAAATACCGTTTAGGCTTATATATTGTTAAGGGTGATCAAATTGGAATGGCTTATTCTGATAAGTATATCGATATTGGTAAATGAATTAAGATTAAGAACTATGCTTATAATAATTCTCAGATATTTAACAACAAGGAATTTTTTAAAAATTTGTGATAATATCGAATAAATACCGACGAAACAAATGACTCCGAAAAAAATCGTTGAAAGTTCATTCAGAGACCCGAGCGGTTTCCTGTTTTACGAAGGTGAAAAATTGCTGAGGCAAGTAAATCAATGTTATCAAGAAGATTATGACCATCTAACCCGGTCAGGTCTCTTTGATAAACTTTGTAATAAAGGCCTGTTGATCCCACATAAAGAAGTTGACAACCATAAAGGGCTGGACAGTGAAACCTACAAAGTGATTGAACCGGAGAAAATCAGCTTTATATCCTATCCCTACGAATGGTCTTTCAGCCAGTTAAAAGATGCCGCTCTCACCACCCTGGAAATTCAAAAGATTGCCATGGAACATGGGATGACCCTGAAGGATGCAAGTACTTATAACATCCAATTTCATAAAGGCAAACCGGTTCTCATTGATACCCTATCTTTTAAGATATATCAGGAGGGTAAACCCTGGGAAGCCTACCGGCAATTTTGCCAGCATTTTTTAGCGCCGCTTGCATTGATGAGCCATACCGACATCCGGTTGAACCAGTTGCTGAAAATATACCTTGATGGCATTCCCCTTGACCTTGTATGCAAACTATTACCCATTAAGACAAAATTGAATTTTTCGTTGTTAATGCATCTTCATCTGCACGCTAAAGCACAACAAAAATATGAACACAAAGGCTCTGCTGCAAGAGATATAAAAATCACAAAGTCCAATCAAATTGCGCTGATTCAAAGCCTGAGAAGCACTGTGAAAAATTTCAGGATAAACAGGCAAAAGACAGAATGGGGAGATTATTATACCTTCACAAATTATTCTGACAGATCATTTATCAATAAAAAAGAGATCATTTCCGGTTTTGTTGAATCTATCAATCCTTATACAGTATGGGATTTGGGTGCAAATACAGGTGAGTTCACCCAAATTGGCAGTCAGCACGGAGCAGAATGTGTTGCCTTCGATATTGATCCATTGGCAGTGGATTCCAATTATAATTATATCAGGAAACAGCACATTGAGAATGTTTTGCCCCTGGTTATGGATCTTACAAATCCAACCCCTTCCATTGGCTGGAACAACGAAGAGAGGATGGGATTCAAGCTGAGGTCATTGCCGGACGCTGTATTTGCTCTTGCACTCATACACCATTTAGCCATTTCCAATAATTTGCCTTTTGAAAAGATCGCCAGGTTTTTAAGTGAACTGAGCAAAAACCTGATCATTGAATTCGTTCCCAAATCGGATTCCCAGGTAAAAAAATTGCTTATATCGAGAAAAGATATATTTAAAGATTATAAGGAGGAGACATTCGACAGGGAATTTGAGGTGTTTTACAACATCAGGGCAAAAGAAAAGGTCATTGATTCTGAAAGAATAATTTACCGGATGGAAAGAAAGTGAAGATTATCTATTTTTGCAACCCGGGCAATTGCCTTTGGATATTTCTTAAACTGTCAAATTTAACAAGCAAACCATGAATAACATTTTACTGAGTTTACTAAGTACCCCGTTAATATCATTCATTCCGAAGACTTTAGCCTATATAGATCCGGGAACGGGCAGTATTCTTCTGCAGGCACTTGTTGCCACTGTTGTAGGAGCAGCGGTTGCTGTCAAGCTATTCTGGCACCGCATCCTTAAGTTTTTGGGGATTAGGAAAAGCGCCAATTCCGATCCTTCAGGTAAAGAAGGTGATGGCAAACAATGACCTTTATTACTCTTAGTTTCCTGGTTTTTTCCGGGCTTTGGGGCTGGATGAGCTGGATTAGCAGTGGCTTATTTGGCCTTCTGGAATTCATCCATTACATAATTCCGGATTGGGGTTTGTCGATCATTGTGTTGGCGCTGATCGTGCGTATCTGCCTGTATCCGCTGGCAAGCAAGGCCATGAAAAGCCAGCAACGCTTTACTGACGCCCAGAAGCTCATGCTTCCCGAATTAAAAGAGATTAAGAAAACTTACAAAGGCGGTGAACAGAGTGAAAGGATACTGCAATTATATAAGAAACATAACGTAAGCCCTTTTGCCGGGTTAAAGCCACTGCTGATCGTCCTGATCCAATTACCGATCCTTATTGCTCTTTTTCATGTGCTCGGATCGGCTGATGAACTCCGTGTTGCACATTTCCTATGGATTAAAACCCTGGCTGAACCTGACAAACTTTTTTACCTTGGATTTAATATCCCTTTGCTGGGTAGCTATTTTAATCTTCTCCCGGTACTCATGTCATTTTTTACCCTCCTTTCATTCAAACTGGCGCCTGCACCCACATCAAGTGAAGAAGGAGGCGGATTACAGGTCCTTTTCCTGATTGCGATGACCGTCGTTTTTTTCTTTCTGTTTTATTCATTTCCGGCAGGAATGGTCTTGTACTGGACATTTGCCAATATTTTTCATATCGGCCAGTACAGGATCATGGTACGCAAGCAGGTTGTTTGAAATACTACCTAAAAAACGCTGTATTTCAGGAATACAGCAAGATAAACATACCTGTATCAATAAACAGACCTTCAAGTGCCGAAAGTCTCTGTAATTGTTCCAAATTACAACCACGCTCTTTTCCTCAGGCAAAGGCTTGACAGTATCTTTGCTCAAACCTATACAGATTATGAGGTTATTCTCCTGGATGATTGTTCCACTGATAACAGTGTTGAGATTTTATCGGAATATTCCCGCCATTCTAAAGTATCTCAGTTTATTGTCAACAGTGAAAATAGCGGGAGCCCTTTCAAGCAATGGAAGAGAGGAATTGAACTTGCAGCAGGTATATATATTTGGATTGCCGAATCAGATGATTGGGCAGAACCGACTTTCCTTGAAAAAATGACAAATATACTTGAGATGGGTTGTGGGTTAGCCTGTTGCCGATCCTATTTTATCAGAAACAATCAACCTGAACCCTCTTTCTGGCCGGAAAGAATGGATCCGGATCATTGGAAATCTTCCTTTATCCATGAAGGAATTCAGGAAATCAGGCAATTTCTTATGTATTACAATATCATTCCTAATGCTTCCTCGTGTGTGTTTACCAGAAATCATCCTATTCCATATGAAATTCTCGGGATGAAATATGCAGGGGATTGGCTTTACTGGCTTAAAATACTCGAAAAGAGCCCTATCGGGTATGTTCCCGAACCCTTAAATCATTTCAGGATAGATAACGCTCTTTCGCTTACAGATAAGTCCCGTATGGAAGAATTGATAAGATTCAAGGAAATTTCCAAGGTCATTTTGTATGCACGCCAAGTTACCTCCTCCGGTGGAATTAGATGCAAGGAATGTCCCAGATATGCATGGATAATAAATATTTATTTAAAAAAATCAAATATTCTGGGGTACAAAACATTCACTCCTCCATTTCCTTTTATATTAAGCCTTTATCTATACAAGATTTTCATTGTTAATTTGACACTGCGGATAGTCTCTAAAATAGCAGTTCTTTTTCGTAAGGTATTAAAATGAAAGGTATTTCGGTCATACTTTGCTGTTACAACAGCGCTGATCGTTTGCCTGAGACACTCAGGCATATTGCCTCGCAGGATTTACCAGAGTACCTGATGTGGGAAATCATCCTTGTAAACAATTCCTCAACGGATGATACGCGGGCCATTGCTGTTAAAGAATGGGAGCAATATTTTTCCCTGGTACCTTTCAGGGTCATCGATCAACCTATCCGGGGGCTATCTTCAGCAAGAGCAAAAGGAATCTCTGAAGCAAAATTTGATTATTTAATATTTTGTGATGATGATAACTGGCTTGATCCGGATTATGTTAGAACAGCTTTTAAAATAATGGAAAATCATCCGGATATTGGGATTGCCGGAGGCCAATTAAAAGGATTTTTCGAAACAGATGAACCTGATTGGTTCAGGACTTTTTCACAATCGTTTGCAATTGAACAACCTTTGGTGTTAAGTGGGGATATTCCCCCTGAACGTGGGTATGTAGCTGGTGCAGGTATGATTTTAAGGAAGGAATTTATTGAAACATTGGAAAAATTACAATTTATTCAAATACTTTCTGATAGAACGGGAAATAATTTATTATCCGGAGGAGATACTGAATTATGCTTGATTGCCCGGTTTGCAGGTTTCAGGATTTATTATGATGAAAGTCTGAAGCTCACGCATTACATGCCCAAAGAGCGTCTTACCTGGGACTACTGCTTAAAAATGACAACTTTCGGACATGCAATTCCTGAAATTTATTTGGATATCTACCGGATGCTCTTTAAAGACAAAGAACCAGGGTATCTTATTTTCTCAAAGCTATACAGAACACTTTTAATGAAGAACCTTTACGATCTTCTTTTTCCGGAAGGGCTAAGCTTTTTAAATTGCCTTAAATGTGTTTTCAACATCAAGTATTTTATTAAACTCTTTCCGGGCTCAATGATCCAGCAAAGAATACTGTCAGCAAAAAACAGACTTTTATTCCTATTGAAGAATAAAAGGGAACTGTCTGATAAATTTGTGGAGATTAACGCTTTTGTGAATCGGCTGAAAGAGTATAAATCTCAAATTTCATCGAACAATAACTGAATATTTCTTAACTGTGGCACCATTCGGCATATCCGTCATCATCTGCACCCATAACGGGGTAAAACGTATTGGCCCAACACTAGAAGCCTTGAAAAGCCAAAATATCCCGTCCGGCTTGCAATGGGAGATCCTCATCATCGACAACGGATCGACTGATGATACTGGTAAAATAACTGAAAATTTCAGAGACAGCTTTCAACTAAATGTTCCAATCCGGTTCTTCCATGAACCGTTATTAGGCAAGGCTTATGCCCTGGTGAAAGGATATAATGAATCAAAATTTGAACTGATGCTTATATGTGATGATGATAACTGGCTTCAACCGGATTATTTACATATAGCGGCTGGAACGTTCAGGCAAAACCCGGAAATAGGGATCCTGGGAGGATATGGGATTGCAGAATTCAGGGGAGAAGAAAGGCCGTCATGGTTCGAAAAGTGGCAGCAATGTTATGCGTGCGGGAAACACCATGATAAAACCGGTTTTTTATCTCCCGGGGATGTTACAATATGGGGAGCCGGTTCTGTAATAAGGAAAACCTTGTGGCTTTTCTTGCAAGAAAATGGGTTTCATTTTATCAATAACACCGGACCAGGAAAACCGCTGGGCGAGGATGTGGAACTTTCACATGCAGTCATCTATTCCGGGACCAGACTTTATTTCGATGACCGGTTATGGTATTACCACGATCTTAGTGGTGGCCGGATTACAAGGGAAAATCTAATGAAGCAGGTGAAAAGCAGCGGCAGCACCTTGTTCGTCATTTATTCAATTGCTTATAAAAATAGCCCTGACCGGAAGAACAGATACAACAGATCCTTTGCAAGGATGATTATTTCATTGATTATTAACCTGTTCTTCCAATCCCTGAAAAAAAACAATGAATTGTCACGCAAACATCTTTCCATTCAACTCATTGAACTGGCAACCCACAGGAAAATGTACAGGTCAATCTATTTTGATATTTTTCCATGGATAAGCCATGTAAAAGGGGCTTGTCCGTTAAAAGGAACATCGCTTTGAATCAGGCAAAGATCAGTGTTATCATACCTGTTTTTAATGTCGAATCCTATTTGCGTCAATGCCTGGATTCGGTTATCAGTCAGACCTTAAAGGAAATTGAAATAATATGTATCAACGATGGCTCAACGGATCATTCTTTAAAAATATTAAATGATTATGCATCAAAAGATAATCGCATTACGATCATTGATAACAAAAAAAAAGGCCAGGGATTTGCCAGGAATATTGCGATTAAAAAAGCATCAGGTGAATATTTAAGCTTTGTTGACAGCGATGACTGGATTGACATCAATATGTTCCAGGAACTTTATGAATCGGCAAAACAATTTTCATCTGACGTAACAATCTGTGAGTTTGAATTGTACAATCCAAAAACAGGCATCATTTCGCAACCTGCGTGGACTAAAATTCCAATAACCGGAAAATTTGACAATCATCCTTTTCATTGGTCTGACATTCCTGAAACTCTGTTCCTGATCAATTCAGGTCCATGGAATAAAATTTTTAAGACTGATCTCATAAACTCAATCGATGCGGGATTCGCGGAAGGTCTGAACTTTGAGGATATTTTGTTTGTTTTTAAATGTATTCTCAATGCAAAAACTATGACTTATATCAGAAAGCCCCTCTATGTTAACAGATATTTAAGGCCAGGTTCAATAACTTCAAGCAGAGGGAAAAAGCAATTCGATATTTTTAACGTTCTGCAATTGCTCGAGAACGAGATTTATCAGGATAAAAAGTTAACTAAAATAAGAATAAGATTTCAGGAATATAAAGTGTCCCAGTTCTTTGATCATTTAAATCAAGTGACTATTAAGTATAAAAAGCAATTCTGGGATTGTATGAAATTTGAGTTTACTAAACTTGATAAGGAAACTAACGATTATTTATTAAAACACAACGCTAAGTTCAGAATTGCCATGAAGAATAGTCTTTTTTATTACCAGACCCATTTATATTCCGGGATGTTTCTGAATTTTTTAATCCGGTTACGGTGAAAATCAATTGGTATGAACCCCAGGGCAAGCTCTGGACTCAAATTCCGCAGCAAGCCCCGGGGAATTAACCCAATACCCACCCCTTTAATCCCCTCCCTTTAAAAGGGAGGGGAAGACCGAAGGTCTGGGTGGGTACATTAAAAAGGAATTCTTGTCAAAATTATTCCACCAAAAATGAAACTTCTCTTTATATCGAATGAGGCTACCAGGACCGGTGCACCCATTGTATTGCTGACATTTCTTGAATGGCTTAAAAAAATGCGAAAGGTGGAGATCTATATCATTTTCTTATTTGACGGGGAACTCGAAGAAAGATTTAAAGCTACGGGAAAAACGTTGTTCCTTCATAGAAAAAGAGGAAAGTTTGGCACCTATTTCAGGTTTGGATTAAAGGAGGTCGTTCCATTTATACCGGAAACCTTTCAGCATTGGAAAATAAAGATGTTCCTTCGAAATTTCAGCCCCGATCTGATCTATACCAATACTATTCTTTCTGCAAAAATTTTGAAAGATATTATCACATCTGAACCTTATCCCGTGATTTGCCATATCCATGAATCAGAGACAGCCATTTGGAATTACCTTGGAGTCGAGGGGTTTACCCCTTTCGTCAAATACATCGATAAGTACATCACCGTTGCTAAGATCCATTCCAGGATGATAAGCGCCTGCCATCACATCCGGGAAGAAAAAATTGATATGATTTACCCGCATATTCAGAAGGTTTCTTCTACAAATCCAATGCAGGATATTCGGAAGAAATTAAATATTAGTCCTGATATATTCCTTGTTTTAGGATGCGGTACTCCATCCTGGTATAAATCCCCGGAGATCTTTGTCATTACGGCTAAGGAAGTGGCAAAGAGAACAGGGAGAATTTTTAAATTCATTTGGATCGGGAGCTACGAACAACCGGGTTTTTATAGGAATCTTTTACCGGATTATTACCGGCAGGTGCTTTATGATATTGAAAAATCAGGATTAAAGGAATTGGTTGAGTTTAAAGGGTATCAGGAAAACCCGTTTGATTATTATGCAGTATGTGATCTGTTCTTTCTATCCTCGAGAGAGGATAGCTTTCCGTTGGTTTGCCTGGAGGCAGCCTCATTTGGAAAACCTGTTATTTGTTTCGATAAAAGTGGCGGCATGCCTGAATTCGTGAAGGATGATGCCGGTTTTGTCGTGCCTTACCTGGATATCACTGCTGCCGCCGACAGGATTGTTCAATTGATGGAGAATCCAGGGCTGAGGGAAAGTTTAGGAAAAACAGGGCAACAGCGCGTTTCTGAATTGCATTATATTGAGACGACAGGACCGAAAATCTTTTCGGCTATAGAAAAGACCATCAGGGAAAAAACAAATTGAGACCGAATATTTACATTAACGGACGTTTCCTGTCTCAAAAGATGACAGGTGTCAACCGGTTTGCATTTGAACTTTGTAAAGCCCTCTATAAAAAGGGTTTTATTTTTGAAGTGGTTGCCCCAAAGAAAATACGTAATGATTATTATCCGGATTTTCCAGTGGTCAATTGGGGAAATCTGAGTGGACCTTTATGGGAAATGGTCAGTTTACCCCTTTTCCTGTCAAAGCATGAAAATTCTTTTTTGTTGAGCTTCAGCGGCCTTGGGCCAATATTCTATAAAAACCAGGTTATCACAATACACGATCTGGCTTTCCTGGTAAACCCAGAATGGTTTACAAAACGATATTACTGGTTTTATAAAATTTTTACACCAATTATTGCCCGAAATGCCGGGAAAATCATTACCGTCAGCGAATTTTCCAAAGGAGAGATTATGCAATATCTTGGTATTCAAGAAGAAATGATAGTAGTTGTGAATAATGCAGTGAATTTCGAAAAGTCCAAAGTTCCTCCCACAGGTAAAGTCATCGAAGGAAAATATTTACTCGCAGTAAGTTCCCTGGATCCGAGGAAGAACCTGTTACGGATAATTGAAGCATACAAACAAACGGGTATTGACGGAGAATATAAGCTGGTACTTGTTGGAAAGAGTGACCGGGTATTCAACATGGAAGCAACGACAGAAATTACTGAACGATCGTTGGGGTATGTTTCCGATGATCAGTTGGTACAATTGTACAGGAATGCATCGTTGCTTATTTATCCATCGTTGTATGAAGGGTTTGGGATTCCACCCCTGGAGGCTATGTCGCTGGGTTGCCCTGTGTTGATTTCTGACATCCCTGTTTTCCGGGAAGTTTTCGGGGATGCAGGATGGTATGTCGATCCGAAGGACACCTCTGATATTCGAGACGGAATACTAGCAATATTGAAGAATTCTGAATTGAGAAGAACACTTATTAACCAGGGATATAAATGTGCTGAAAGTTATCGTTGGGAAAGATCTGCCGGTAAAGTCATTGAAATGGTCAACGAGATGCTTTATACCGATGAATAACATTTGCATCTGTATCTGTATTCTGAATTACAATAATGGGCTCAAGACTGTTCATTGCCTGAAAAGTATTTTTGCCCAAATCGTTGATAACTGGAATATTGTACTGATCGACAATGCATCTACCGATGATTCAATCTCCATTATTAAATCGTACCTGGAAGATGCCAGTAGCTATGATTATTTCGTTTCAGCAGTTGCCGAGTATGAGGCTATTACTAGTTCCAGTCCAAAAATTCTTTTTCTTCTCAACCCAATGAATGTAGGATATTCCGCAGGAAACAACATTGGTATCCATTATGCCAGGGCACATTCAGAATTCACACATTTTTTGATCATTAACAATGATATTGCTCTACCATCTGACTTCCTTGAAAAGATCAGCGCCGAATATTCAATATTGAAATCGCTGAATAAATCAAATCTGGCTTTGGGAGTAACCGAGTATAATAAACAAGGGAAAGTCACTCACAGAGGGTTTCATTATCTTCACCTTCTTTCTGCGCTTGCTTTTGATAAACCTCTCTTCCCATGTTTTAAATATATTGTAGGCTCCTGCATATTTCTGGATAACCCTGCACCTTTGATGGATGAATCATATTTTCTTTATTTTGATGATGTTCAGTACTCAAAGATATTGTTGGCTGCCAAATATCATCTGGATTCGATTGGCAGTGTTGGTTATATACATGATGTGGGCTATCTGACAACAAAAAGTACGACAACTGACAGGATCATTTTTCACAGCATGAAGATTTTTTACCAGAAAAATTATCCTTCTATTTATCCCTTTGTTGTTTTTATCCGGGTCCTTTTAAATATAATCATAGGACGTTTTAGGACAGCATTGATGCTTCTGAAAATTTCTGTTACCTGAAGAGGTATTCCTTGATGCTATAAAAATACGATCTTTATGGGGTCGTTTTTTTTTTCCAACCCTTGGCCTTGGATGATTTCATGGTTCCATTGTAAAAGGTATTGTATTGTTTATTTTGTCCTTTTATACAAGTATAAAATAATACATTTTTGTCCTTATAAAATGATATATAACCGAAATGTAAAGTCGGGAAAACGAAGAGTGAACCATAGTTTTCTGAAGTCGCTTTCTTTCAGCCATTCAAGTATTTCATTATTCAGATCCTCATTTGAAATTCCCTGACCTTTTCTTAACTGTTTACGACTTTCTCTAAGCTTTATTTTAAGGTTTTCAGAAATTTGAAAAACAGTTTCGGTTGTATATATTAATTACCTATCCTTTACATCAATGAGATGATTTTGAATCTTGTTTATTTACAATGAATATTATTGTTCATTCGGAATGAACACTTATACTTGCATCAAAAAAAATCAAAAAACTAACGATAATGATAAAGCAATCCGTTCTTAAAAATGTGGTAGAGCTGCAACAGGAGCGGTTGAATGAAACTGAAATTCTTATAAAGTTCAGTTCGTCAACCCACGCAAAGTATATTTTATTGATATGGGATTGTTGAGTGTGATCTATAGTTCATTTAATAAGGATGATGGTCGAAAGTTAGAGAATATGGTTTTTTGGGAATTGCGAAGGCAACAAAAGGAAATATTTTACTATAACGAAAATGGCAAAGAATGTGATTTTGTGGTATGTAAAAACAATAAAGCCGAACAACTAATACAGGTTTGTTACTATTTGAATAAAGATAATGAAGTTAGAGAGCAAGAGGCTTTATTTGAGGCAATGGATTTTTTTAAATTAGAAAAAGGGATAATCATAACCTTTAATCGACAGGATGTTATCCTTCGTGAAGGTAAACGGATTGATGTAATGCCGGTGTTTGATTTTTTTTCAGATATGTTTTAACCCAAATTTGTCTTTACAAACGAATATTTAGTTATGTTTTCGCTTATATCAAAAAATATTGCATATTTGGAGAAATATTCAGTTATGACTGATAGATTTGCAAAGTTACAACATAAAAGATGCACGTTTACTGCAGGATGTTTTTTCATTCCTGGTAATTAATGCATCGAATTTAATTTCTATCAGCAGCATTGTAAATTATTTTGCCGGCAAAAACAGGAAAACCAATTACGAAACTATTGCCAATTATATGCGGAATGCCCAATAGAAATGGAATACAACACAAATTAGCCTGGCAACTCAACGGGATTCTTTAATGTTGTCATGTTTTCCAAAAGCATTTGTTGGTCAGAACAACCCACCCGGATCCTGAAATTCTTGCACCAATATCAACTGAAATCACAATATGGTTTACTTTGTATCAAATATTTGAAATAATATGGTTTACTTTGTAGAATGTATAAAAGAAAACTGAAGGGCGAATTAAATCGATGGAAAGTCAGCCCTGCCAGAAAACCCTCATAATCACGGGTGCAAGGCAGGTTGGCAAAAAACTCTCCTAAGGCAATAAAGATGAAAATCACACTATATGGCGCGGCCGGTGATGTGACCGGATCAGCGTATCATGTTCAGACTGAGCGGGGGAATGTGCTTGTGGATTGCGGTATTTTCCAGGGAGGAAGGGATGCCGAACTCAGGAGCAGGAAGCCTCCTCCTATCGATTATTCGAGGCTCGATGCCGTGCTCCTCACCCATGCCCACCTTGACCATACCGGTCGTTTGCCCCTGGTTGTGAAAGCCGGATTCAACCGTCCGATCTATGCAACTCCGGCAACGATTGAGATGACCTCCCTTGTATTGCACGATTCGGTGAAGGTGCAGTCGTATGATCTGATGCGCCTGAACCGGAAACGGCTGAGAACAGGCCTTACTGCCCAACCTCCGCTGTATGGCGATGAAGAGGTAAAAAAGGTAGAGCACCTTCTCAGGCCAATACCTTATAACGAATCCATTGAGGTAGCGGAAGGGATCAGGATGAGGGCGGTTGAAGCGGGACATATTCTGGGATCAGTGAGCATTGAACTGAGCATCAAAGAAAAAGGAACAACGAAAGTGGTGGTTTTTTCCGGGGACCTGGGTCCGCAGGGAATGGCAATTTTGAAGGATCCCATGCCATTCCGCAATGCCAATATTGTATTCCTGGAATCGACCTATGGTGACAGGGACCATAAATCATTGAAAGAAACCCTGGCAGAGGGTGAAGAGATCATCCAGTATGCCATTGCCAATAAGGGGAAGATACTTATTCCCTCCTTTGCCATCGGCCGTACACAACAACTGTTATATTACATTGCTGCTTCTTTTCATAATGAAAGATTGTCGCAATTCAATGTGTATGTCGACAGTCCGATGGCGATTGAGGCGACAAAGATCTACCTGAAACATACGGAACTCTACGATGCGGAGGCCATGGAACTATTGAACAGCGGGCACCTGAAGGCCGACCTCAGTCATGTAAAATACGTCGTTACACCTGAAGAATCGATGGCGCTGAACAATGTTCCCGGACCAATGCTGATCATTGCCGGGGCAGGGATGTGCAATGCAGGCCGGATCCTGCATCACCTGAGGCATAATCTGTGGATGCCGGAAACTTCGGTTGTGATCGTTGGCTACCAGGGTGAAGGGACACTTGGCAGAAGGCTGGTGGAAGGCGCAACAACCATTACTATTTTCGGAGAGAAGATAGCAGTGAGGGCACAGATACACAAATTGGGCGGACTCAGCGCACATGCCGGCCAGACTGACCTTTTGCGATGGTTTGACGCCATTGCACCTTCCCGGCCAACTGTGGTCCTGTCACATGGAGAAGACCGCGGTCGGATACCCCTTGGTCAGATAATTGAGCAACGGTACGGAATTAAACCGGTTTTGCCGGAATATGGAGACCAGATCGAAGTGTAAAATTCAACCTGCCTGCCGGCAGGCAGGAATGCAAAATGCAAGTCCCTATTGCCTATTGCCTTAAATCAAATATTCAATTACTCAAAATTAAGAGTAAAGTTGCTAAAATAATTACTAATTTTGCATGAAATCGGTAAGAATTATTACCGATATACAAATGTGAAATGATACAACTACTGAAAGAAATAATCCTTGATGCGCAGGAATACCTATTATTCACGGGGGTGACCCGGCATCTGGAGGTATTTCCTGTTTCGCGGAAAGCCACAATTGTGATTGGAGTCCGCCGATGTGGAAAATCAACTTATCTGAATCAGATTGTGAACCATTTACGATCACAGGGAGTCAAACAGGAAAACATCCTGTATCTGAATTTCTTCGATGACCGGCTCTCAAATTTGAAAAATGACGGATTGGGCAAGGTGTTGGAAGCGTATTTCTTACTTTATCCGGAAAAGAAAAACGGTGAAAGAATTTATTGCTTTTTCGATGAAATTCAAGTAATACCTGGTTGGGAAGCTTTTATCGACAGAACCCTTCGAACTGAGAACTGTGAAGTTTATATTACGGGTTCTTCTGCCAATATGCTTGCCAGCGAAATAGCAACTCAAATGAGGGGGAGAGCTTTGTCTTGGGAGTTATTTCCCTTTTCGTTCAGGGAGTTTCTTGATTATCACAACATAAAAAGCGGGTCACCTTTAAATACCCAGGCACGCCTCTCTATTCAAAAAGCTTTTGATTTCTATTTGGAAAAAGGCGGATTCCCCGAGGGCTTTAATGTGGAAAAATTTTTACGTGTAAAAATACACCAGGAATATTTTAACTCAATTCTTTTTCGTGATCTGATCGAACGGCATGATATTTCACATCCTCGGGCAATTGTTGATTTAGCGCAACGATTGATTGAAAATACTGCTTCTTTATACACACTGAACAGTTTAACAAACTATTTAAAATCATTGGGACATAAAGTTCCTAAAAGCTCAGTATCTGAATATATTTCCTGGTTTGAAGATGCTTATTTTTTATTTACTGTACGTATTTTTGATGCTTCATTAAGTAAATCCAATGCAAATCCAAAGAAAATATATTGCATTGATCATGCAATGGTAAAATCAGTTACCTCAGGGATACTGATAAATTCGGGACATCTTCTGGAAAACCTTGTTTTTGTTGCATTACGCAGGTTTTATTATAATATCTATTACTATAAGACAAGGGGTAACCTCGAAATTGATTTTCTGGTACAAACTCAAAGACGGAAAAAAATGTTATTTCAGGTTTCAGAATCATTAGTTAATCCTGCTACCCGTCACAGAGAGCTTCAATCATTGCAGATTGCCATGTCGGAGCTTGGTTTGACCTCTGCTACCATAATTACCTTATACGAACAGGAGCAAATCAAAACAGAGCAGGGAATGGTAGAAATTATTCCGGTATGGAAATTTCTTTTAGAAGAATTGGAAGGTTAAGCAGGAATTCAAAATGCAAAATGCAAAATACAAAAATCAAAATTACTCGTGCCTGGTGCCTCATGCCTAATGCCTAATTACGACGACAAATGACGAATAGAATCCGCCGGACAAAGATCGTCGCTACGATCGGGCCGGCAAGCTGTTCCCCAAAGGTGATGCGCGAGCTGATGAAAGCCGGGATGAATGTTGCACGGCTTAATTTCTCCCACGGCAATTATCAGGACCATGAGCAGGTAGTGAAGAACCTTCGGGCAGTTTCAGACGAGCTTGGAATCCCGATGACGATCATGCAGGATTTGCAGGGGCCGAAGATCCGTGTCGGAAAGCTGATCTCTGACGAGATAACCCTGAAGCCGGGGGAGAAGGTTATCCTAGTTCCTGAAGCTGTATATCATGGGCAACCTGCAACGATCCCGCTTGATTATTCTTATGTGGCGGAAGAAGCCAGGCCGGGAATGCAGGTGTTAATGGCAGATGGCCTGTTTGAACTGGAGATCACGGCAATAAAAGGAGATACGGTAGAATGTGTGGTCAAAGAAGGAGGCATTCTAAAAAGCCGGAAGGGAGTGAACTTCCCTGACCTGAACCTCCGGCTTCCTTCATTGACAGAGAAGGACATCAGGGATCTTGAATTCGGGCTCACCCAGGACATTGACTGGATCTCATTGAGTTTTGTGCGTTGCGCTGAAGATGTAAAGGCTCTGCAAGGTTTCCTGGAAAGCAAGGGTAACCTGAAACCGGTGATCGCAAAGATCGAGAAACCCCAGGCACTGGATCACCTGGAAGAGATCATCCGGGTGTCGGATGGCATTATGGTTGCCCGCGGGGATCTGGGGGTGGAGATCAACCCGGAACGGGTGCCGATGATCCAGAAAAAGATCATTGAACAATGCAACCGGAAAGGGATTCCGGTGATCACCGCTACGCAGATGCTGGAAAGCATGATCCATGAACCGAGGCCGACACGGGCTGAGGCCAGCGATGTGGCCAATGCGATCATTGATGGAACGGATGCAGTGATGCTTTCGGGTGAATCTGCCATCGGGGATTTCCCGGTTAAGGCGGTGGAAATGATGGCCAGGATCGCCTGTGAGGTTGAATCAAAGATTGATTTCAAGGTCTACCCGCCGGCAGGGGATTCCGATGTGCATGCATTGAGCCAGGCCGCAAACGGAATTGAAAAGATCCTGAACCTGAAATGCATCGTTTCGCTTACCACCAGTGGGAAAAGTGCGCAGGCCGTTGCCTCCGAGCGACCTAAAACTCCGCTGTATGCACTCACAAGTGATCTTAAAGTATATCACTCACTGAATCTCTTCTGGGGAATTACTCCCGTGCTGATCAGTGAACATCCTGCTACATTTGAAGCGCTGGTTGCGTGTACTGAGTCTGTAATGAAAACCAGGGGAATTGCAAACCCGGGTGATAAGATCATGATTGTGGCAGGAATCCCGGCAAATCATCCGGGGGGGACGAATTTTCTGAAGATTCATACTTTATAGGAGCGAGGGATCAAGGGAGCGAGGGATGGGTTTGTAATATGTGACCATTTTCCAACTCACCAGTTCGCAAGTTCACCAGTTCACCAGTTTTATCGCACATACTGCCTGCAAAGAGTAAAAAACGTCATTGGTCTTGCCAATGCTGAAAAAGAGAAATTCTCCTCCCAGAGAAAAGGTTTTGTTCAATGGATAGAGATAAGAAGCGGTGGCTTCGAAATTCGAGAATGACCATTCGTGAGACTCAACCTTGTCGCCTATTCCACTCAGACGTGAATAAAGAAGGCCAACCCCCGGTGCAATTGTAAGATAAAAATGATCGACTATCCGCATGCGAACCATCAACATAAGCGGGATAAAATGAAGCCTTGAATCGCCCATGATTTGTTGCAACACCATCTTGTTTACTTTATAGATACGGTAATAGCCTGTTTCAACCCCCATGCTGATCCTGTATTGTGGTTCCCACATGAAACGTGCTGAGATCCCAACAAAATCTTTCTTAACTTCATTATTGGAGATAACCACCATCGAATTGATATAATGCGACCAGCCAATACCCGGTGTAAATGAGAAATGGCCTTTCACTGTTCCTGTCGAATCACCGGCCTGCGACCAAGAATGTGCAGCGAACGAAAATAACACAATGAAGATGATCAAAAACTTCTCCTTCATATTAATTCTCCCTGATATAGTGATAATAAGCAACAATCGACGGATAGTTGGTCAGTATCCCGTCAAAATGTCCTTCCCTCGAATATTCTTCAATAAATGAGATGTCGTCAAGGGTCCAGCAGTATGCTTTCCGGCCCTCATTGTGCATGGCCTGAACATCTCCATCCAGAATTCCTCTGGTCCATCTTGGTCCCCAGGCCTTTGCATTGACATCCCTTACATCATCAAGGGTCAGCTCACAAAGTGAGAGAATATCCCTGTATCCTGCTATTTGCTTAAATTCATCAACCACATTGGAAGCCGGAAGTCCTATGTAAATTTTAAGGTTTCTCCCTGCCTGGTTCACTTTTTCCATCATCCGTTTCTGGATGGGTACAACAGCCGACATTGAATTGCTTGAGGATTTCATATCCAGCCAAACGAATTTAATTTCTGTGCTGTCGATCACAAAATTGAGCGCATCTTCGAGTTTTGGTATCTTTTCTCCATGGATCAATGTCACAAAAGCCGAAAGCTGATTCCAGGTAAAGTCTCCCACCGGCCCCATCACCGGCCCTTTGCGGGTAAGCCGTATGTTTATATCATCATCGTGATAAAGGATCGGCACCCCGTCTTTGGTAAGCTGAACATCGATCTCAATTCCGGTGGAACCAAAATAACCGGTGTAACTGATCATCGGAATACTGTTTTCAGAATAGGGAAGATGATCAGAAGTCCTTCCTCCGGAACGATGTGCAACAATATCAAAATCGCCGTTTTTTACTGTGTCAGAGAATGGCCTCATATATTGGAGTGTGATGAACTTGTCAGGGAGATTTGAAACGCCATCTCCAATCGATCCCCTCATGATAATTGTCTGAATATTCTGCTTCATTGCTAGGAGATCCGATCCCCCTTCTTCTTTTGAGATATTGAACCTGACCAGGCCGGTATTGTCGTTTAACGAATATCTCCAGTACCCTTCCAGCATAATGGCAGAATCCTTATAACCGGCTTCCATGATCATGTAACGGCCATTGCCGCAGAAAACAGAGACTTTATTCCGGTTCCATTTCATTACTACCGTTTCTCCAAAGCGGTCAACACCGGCAATAACCTCATAAACCCCTTCCATAAGCTGCCTTGATGGACCCTGTAAAGCAAGGGCATCTTTCAATGTCGAAGCCGCACCAAACACGGGAACCTGGACAAATGAATCTTTGTTGCATGCTGCCAGCAGCAGGAGATAAAGCAGGATACAGGTCAGAAATGATTTTTTCATTTTTTAACATTACGATATCAGAAATTCTGTTTATTCAGGTTTTGAATTTAGAATGTCTTAAAAGTATAGAATCATTTTCAACTTTTCATAACAGCCAGCTGAAATAAAGTTCGGGTATATGATACCGTCGGCTGAAGGTCGTGAATACCGGCCATGCCGGCCAGTAAAACTTCAGATAATTATCCTTGATACCGGTTACAAATCCCATTTTTTTCCATAGACGCTGTTCGACATATATGCCAACAGTCAGTCCATCGATCATATCTTTTGTACGTATGATCTCATTCCCTCCAGCCCGTACAGAAAATTTTGTCAATACGGGTATTTCAATTTTCAGGGTAAAAAGGAGATCATTTACAGAATAACCCAGGGAAAGATTTGGATAATGCACCCAGGCCTTGACTGTATTATCAAATCCCAGGATGGTCATATACCCATAAACGAAAGCAACGTCATAGGCTATGTTCATTGAAAAGTTGTGATGGCGCATATTCCACCTGGGACCGACCATAAACTGGTTTGAAACGATCAGCGTATTGATATCTCCCAAAATGGAAAACCCGGCAGGTAAACCCAAGTTCATGCGCAGATCGACCACTGGAGCTTCGATGGCTGTTTCTACCCAATCGTAAGGCAAACGTACCATCGAAAACCCGGCCGAAAAACGAACTTCCGCAGGCTTATATATATGCGGGAAAAACATACTTTTTGAAACAATATCAAATGAATCAAGCTTTGCCTGAGCATTTATAAACTCTGTTTCAAATAACAGAAGGAACAAAAGAATAAATTTGTAATGGTTGAGCAAGACATTCATGTTTATAAATGATATTCCGTTCAAAAATAAATAAATTCCTTAATTTTGTTCGATTTGAATTACTTAAATACAGATAAAATGTTCAATATTCATATTATGAGAACAACTTTTCATCAATCGAGGCCATGCATATATGCAACAATGATTACCCTGTTGCTATTTTGCAATTTTGGATTTGCCATTGCCGGGAGCATTGACTGGCCCAAGCAGATCATTACCGACAAAGCTACCATCCTGATCTACCAGTTTCAACCGGAATCATTCGCAGGGAATATTCTTTCATCAAGAGCTGCTGTTTCAATCACAAAGGCAGGTGAAACACAACCTGTTTTCGGCGCTATATGGACTGAAGCAAGGGTGAATACCGACAGGGAATCCAGGATGGTTACGCTGATGGAGATAAAAATCAAGGATGTGAAATTCCCTTCTGCAATTCCGGCAGAAAAAATAGAAAAATTCAAGGCCTTACTGGAGGAGGAAATTCCAAAATGGGATCTTGAATTCTCGCTCGATGAACTGCTCTCCTCATTAAAAGTGAATGAAGCTGCCGTAAAGGTTTCGGAGAATATGAATAACGATCCTCCCGATATCATATATTCAAAACTTTCATCTATCTTGCTGATATTTGACGGGGATCCGAAATTTGTGCAGATACCGAAAAGCGATCTAAAAAAGGCAGTCAATACACCATTTTTCCTGGTTCAGGATACAAAAAGCGGAAATTTTTACCTTTTTGGCGGGAATTTCTGGTATGCCACGATGGACCTGCTGAATGGCAACTGGACAAGTGTCGACCCCCCGAAAGCAGTGAAGAAAATACAGGAAGAACTCAATGCAGAAGCCGATAAACAGTCCAATCCAAATGAGGAAAAGAATGAAACCGATGCAAAACCTGTTGCACAGATTTACGTCAAAACCACTTCGTCGGAGCTGATCCAGTCGGACGGAGAGCCAAATTTCGCTCCGATCCAGGGAACCAACCTTCTCTATATGACCAATTCTGATAATGAAATTTTCATGAATATCGACAAGCAGCAATATTATGTACTGTTGTCAGGAAGATGGTATATTTCACCTGCAATTAGCGGCCCATGGACATTTTTACCAGCCGATAAACTACCCTCCGACTTTGCAAATATTCCTGAGGGCAATGAAAAAGATATCGTGCTGGCAAGTGTTCCGGGTACGGATGCTGCGCAAGAGGCAATTCTTGACGCACAGTTACCCCAGACTGCAGCGGTTGACCGTAAATCAGCCAATACCAGCGTTCAATATGACGGGGATCCGAAATTCGAACAGATAAAAGGGACAAATATTTACAGGGGAATAAATACGAACAGCACGGTTTTACTTTACCAAAAAGTATATTATGTTTGTGACAATGCGGTATGGTTCACGAGTATAGGACCGGAAGGGCCATGGATTGTCGCTACCACATTGCCTGATGAGATCCAGAAGATCCCTCCCGATGACCCGGCTTATAATGTAAAGTACGTTTACATATATGATGTTCAGCCGGAAATAGTTTACATGGGATATACCCCTGGGTATATGGGATGTTATATTTATGGACCAACCGTAGTTTACGGTACCGGGTGGCGATATCATAGCTGGTATGGGAATTTTTACTATCCACGACCTTATACATGGGGTTTCTCAATGCATTATAATCCCTGGACGGGCTGGAGCATGGGATATAACATGACAACAGGCTTTTTCAATTGGGGTTATGGGCCGCATTATCATGGAGGATGGTGGGGTCCCCCTCACTACAGACCCCCCTACTTTGTGCCCTTCAACCATTATTATGGTCCACGTCCTTTGATGATAAAACACACCAATATCCCCATAAACAACTATTACCGGAATAATTCCCAGACGAGAAACATATACAACAATGTAGGTAAAGGTGTCAGACCTTACAGCCGTCAACAGGTACAGGAGCCTTCAACACGCCAGATACAAAAGGAATCAAAACCACCCGCAGGAAGGGATAAAGCCGGTACCCAACCAGGTCAGAAGACCGGCCAGACCGGCGTCCGCACCAGCCCCGGAAAAGCCCCGGTACCCAATAATGTGATTACGGATAAAAATGGGGATGTTTACCGGAAGAAAGGCAATATCTATGAAAAGAACGACGGAAAGGGGTGGAAACCTGTGGACCGGCGAAACGACACAAAAACCGGAGCGAAACCGGCAGATAGGAATAACCAGCAGACTCAACCTGCCCCTTCAGTAAAGCCGGATGGTTTCAACCGGCAGGAGCTTGAAAAACAAAATAAAAATCGTGACCGGGGTGTTCAGCGCCTGAATAATCAAAATAATTTCCAGCGCAATATGGCACCCGCAGCACCGAAGATCAATAAACAACCCGCTCCCGCAAGGCAGGAACAGAAGAAAGGAAGAAAATAATTCGTAACGCGTAACGTGTGACGCGTAACGAAATTTCCTCCCAACGTTTTTCAGGTCGGTCTAAATTGTAAATTTGGGCAACCAAAAAATGCTTTGTGGGAGACCTGTTTAAAGATCTGAATGAAGAGCAGCGTAAGGCTGTTGAATTTACCGATGGACCGGTGATGGTCATCGCAGGAGCAGGCTCGGGAAAGACCCGCGTACTGACATATCGTGTTGCTTACCTGCTTGAACTTGACGTTGATGCCTTTAACATCCTTGCACTTACCTTTACCAATAAGGCTGCACGTGAGATGAAGGAAAGGATCATCCGTCTCGTGGGCGGAACCGAAGCCCATAATGTCTGGATGGGCACATTTCACTCCATCTTCGCCAAAGTGTTACGAATCGAAGGCCACTACCTGGGCTATCCTCCCAATTATACCATCTACGATACCGATGATTCAAAAAGACTGATAAAAACCATTCTTAAGGAAAATAACCTGGATGATAAACAATATCCTCCCTCCTATATTTTAAACAGGATATCGGCTGCAAAAACAAGTCTGATTGCCCCCCAGGAATACAATTCAAATACTGACGTCCAGGATTACGACTCCTCATCAGGCAAACCCCTCACCGGGCAACTTTACCAGCAGTACCAGTCAAAGTTGTTTCGCGCTTCTGCCATGGACTTTGATGACCTGCTCTTCAATATGAATGTCCTGCTGAGAGATTTCCCGGATGTTCTCTATAAATACCAGCAGAAATTCCATTACATCCTGGTGGATGAATACCAGGACACCAATTATGCACAATACCTGATTGTCAAGAAGCTCGCTGCAAACAATGAGAACCTTTGCGTTGTGGGTGATGATGCCCAGAGCATCTATTCATTCCGGGGCGCCAACATCCAGAACATCCTGAACTTCAAAAGTGATTATCCTGATCTGAAGGTATTCAAACTGGAACAGAATTACCGTTCCACCAAGACCATTGTATCGGTCGCCAACAGTATTATCGTAAATAATAAAAAGCAGATCTTCAAAGAGATCTGGACTGAGAACGAAGAAGGTCCGAAGATCACTCTTCTTCATGCTTCAACCGATACGGAAGAGGGCAACCTGGTTGCTCAATCTATCTTCGAAAACAAGATGAACAACCAGTTGCCAAATGCTTCATTTGTGATCCTTTACCGCACCAATGCGCAATCACGTTCGCACGAGGAGGCATTGCGCAGGCTGAATATTCCCTGCAGGATTTATGGAGGATTGTCTTTTTACCAGCGGAAGGAGATCAAGGATGTTCTTGCCTATTATCATTTAGCGATCAATCACAAGGATGATGGCGCCTTACTGAGGATCATCAATTATCCTGCAAGGGGGATCGGAAAAACGACGGTGGAAAAGCTGATCGTAACTGCAGACAAGTATAAAAGAAGCATATTTGAGATCATCTCCGATCCGGCCGGTTTCCCGGTTGATATTTCCTCCGGTACCTTGGCTAAAATGAGTATGTTCGCAACCATGATCGAAAGCTTTACGGCCCAACTGACCACCCGTTCTGCTTTTGACCTGGCAAAGCATATCGTAAACTCTACCGGTCTCCTGAAAGAACTGTATGTTGATAAAACTCCCGAAGGCGTCAGCCGGATTGAGAATATCGAAGAACTGCTGAATTCCATCAAGGAGTTCACCGAAAATCCAGTCAGCCAAGACTTGCAGGTTAACGATTTACAATTTGACCCGGGCCTGAAGGCAACCACCCCGGACCCGCAAACAGAAGCTACGGGTCCGGTGATAAAAACCCTCGGTATGTATCTGCAGGATGTGGCATTGCTGACCGATATGGATTACGATGATAATGAGAATCAGGACAAGGTATTGCTCATGACGATCCATGCTGCAAAAGGGCTGGAGTTCCCGTATGTCTATTTGGTCGGGCTTGAAGAGAACCTTTTCCCATCCATCCAGTCACTTGGGTCCCGCGCAGATCTTGAAGAAGAACGAAGGTTGTTTTATGTTGCCATTACACGGGCCCAAAAAAAGCTGACCCTCAGCTATGCCGAAAACCGTTACAAATGGGGAGACCTGACTATTTGCGAACCAAGCCGTTTCATCAATGAAGTCCCTGAACAGTATATCGACTTTCCGAAACGGACCTCCATTCATACCGGCACTTTTCAATCGAAGGATAACTTTTCCAATATGTTGACGGGAGTCCAGGAAAGCATCCGGAAGCCCTTGTCGATGAAAAACTTCAAAAAAGTCACCCCGGTCGAGGATAAAGGATCCGGTGATACCGGCGATCTCGAAGAGATCCAGCCGGGGAGAGAAGTGGAGCACGAACGTTTCGGAAAAGGAAAAGTGATCAGTCTTGAAGGTAACGGACCCAATAAAAAAGCGACTGTATTCTTCGCCGGGATCGGACAGAAGCAGTTGCTATTGAGGTTTGCAAAACTCAAGTTGTTATAGAAACCAGTTTCCAGTTCCCAGTTTCCAGTTCCCAGTTTGCAGTTCACTATTCGTCCCTTATGACTAATGACCAATGACTAATGACTAATCAATTGGTATGAACCCCAGGGTCCCGAATACTCGGGAGACCCAAATTCCATCCCGAGTACTCGGGACGGGGAATTAACCCAAATAAAAATTTGAAAGATAATTAAGGAGAGAACCAGATTACGACTTACAACTTACAACTTACGACTTATCACTAATTCAGTTCTTTCTTCTGTGTAACCTTTTTCCTGAGCTTTCTTACATAAAATGAGGAAAGCACCAGCGATATGATCGCCAGGAAGAGAAAGGCCACGATCCTGTAAATGATCTCCAGCCGGGCAAGGTCAACAAGAAAAAGATTGAGCGCTGTCGCAACCATATTGGCCAATGCAAGCCACCGGTATTTCATATTGTGAAGGATGAGGCTGGCCAAAAAGTAAACGATCGCTACAGCGGTCCAGGAAAGCGTGACATATTGTAAGGGAAAAGCCTTGTAACAGGCATACAGCATGGTCAGGAACAGGAAGAAGAGGTATATGTTCCGGATCATTTCGGTCTTAATCTTCAGCCGTTCTTTTTTCCAGTTGATGATACGTGCCGAAATAAAGGCCACTACAGGGAAAGAGAAGTTGATCCAGTCGATCGATCCGCTGATGACCAGATAGGTGATGAGTAAGAATATATAAAGAATAAAATTCATCACAACAATGATCTTTGAACGGAACCATAAGGCTACAGAAACCACAAGCAAACTCTGGATGGAAAGAAGGAAAAACGACCGGGGAATACCATTGAGACCATAGATGGTAACACTCAGCGCAACAAACCCGAACAACACATAGAGTGCAGGGGAGAATTTCCAGTCCGAGAATTTTTTCAGGGCGACTGCATATGCGATACAAAAAAATGTGATGGAAGTGAATAGCAAAACATAGTTTTTTGGGAAAAACAGGGTCACTTCGATAAACAGTAACAGTGAAAAACCCAGTCCGTTTAAAATCATGGAGGTCAGTATTGCGCTTTCAGGATACTTACCCTTTTTCATGATCAGGGGTACAAGCGAATAGATCACGGCACAGGTCGCAATATAAAAAAAGCTGTTCTGGTGAGTTGCCACTGCCTGTAAAGGATGTCCCATGACCGGATTGCTCAGCATCCAGATCAAAATGGAGAGATATACTATAATTATCGAAAATATAAGGGTCTTGTGCCACTCAAACTTGTAAAAAAGGTAAACAGCCCCTCCTGCAATGAGGGTTTCCATCGCAAGCTGGAAGGGAGTGGAATCGCTGATAATGGCAGTGAAAAAAGTAAGGATCAATGCTACCACAGTAAGAAATTCTGATTTTTTCCGGATGGCAAAGAAATACTGAACACCGATAAGGATGAGCAGAAGGATGATTGAAACAGACAGGCTGGAAATTACAGGATTTACAGTAAAAAAATGCAGCCTGAGGATGATATAATAGAGAAGCACCTGTCCTGAAAGATTGAACAGAAAAGAGAGCTGGGAGTAATCCTTACCAATAAATTTCGAAAAGACAAGCATTCCTGAAACCAGGATAATTCCTGTCACCATAGAGATCACAGGGTGTCCGAGCCGGATGATGTATTCTGTAATGAAGATAAATCCAAGGAACAACACGATACTGCCCATCCATGAAAGCCCAAATTCACCAAATTTTGATTCAATCAGGGATTCATCATCATTTTCATCAATTGCAGTCAGGATTGAATCGTTCTCTTGTTCGCTGTATACAGGACTGACATCACTGACGAAAACAGTACCCATTTTAGCTTCCAGTGCAGAGACCCTGGCTTCAAGTTCATTGATCTTCCCCTGGATTGTCAAACCATCCGGATTGTTTTCGTAAACATTATCTGGCATAAGACCTCCTCTTTCAAATTACATAAAATGAACCCAAATTCCCTGCCTATACCGGGTTGACTAATTAGCATTTTCTCAACACGGATTACACAGATAGCACAGATTGACACAGATACATGATTATCAAATATTTTAATCAGCGTATTCTGTGTAATCTGTGGTTGATCTTAATGATTGATCAGATCGTTACAGTTTCTGCCAGTTCTTCCGACTTCTTCCATGGCGGAAGGAGCCATAACAGAAATGCAAGGATTAACAAAGGAACAATGATCCATACAGAAGCCATCAGGTAGCCTTCTGTACCAATGAGCCCGATTTTAAAACTGGTGAACCCATAAAAACTCTTTGAGAAAAGTTGCCCGCCAATCACGACATTCCACCGCATGAAGAAAATACCAACCAGGATGAGCATGCTGATCACCAGGTAAATGGTATGGCGAATCTTATCCGTTGGTTTTTTGAACTGAAGGAAGGCCAATGTAACCAATGGGACGAGTGTCCCCAGCAGTACCTGCATGATGATGAGGGTAATATAAAGTTTTCCCTGGATAAGGAGCGAGATGATCTCAAAAGATTCTTCTGCTACATAGATGCGATGGATCTGGTCGAGGGCTTCAAGAACAAAATCAAGGATCAGAATATAAAAGAGATATTTGGCAATGGCATCAAGACAATTCATATCAGCCTTCACCTTGCGGATCTTCGATACGATCATATAAACAAACATCACCAGAGCGATCCCTGAGACCATTGCAGAAAAGAGAAATATCACGGGCATGAGTACCGTTGACCACCATGGATTGGCCTTGACTGAACCAAAGATAAAACCGACATATCCATGTAAAAGAAAGGCTGACGGGATACCGATGATCGTAATGATATATCCGATTTTTTCATCAAAAGCCACTGCTTTCGGGGAAATATCATATGATCCGAGGGTTAATATCTTATAGAGCCGGCTCTTCCACCCGGTAGTCTGATGCGCCCAGACTACCATATCTTTCCTGTAGTCAAACCAAATCTCCAGGAGGATAACGACCATCAGGTACCAGAGGTAAACAAATCCGAATATCGCCATGGCAGATGTTGCGTGGGGGGTCGTCATGATTTCATAGGCACGAAAAGGCTTCCCCAGGTGATTGATCAGAGGCATTGTTGCCGTCAGCAAAAAGGCAAGAGCTGTAAGCAATGCCAGGGTGTACGTAGGTTTGAGTACCTTCACCTTGAAGACCCTTTCGAGGGATGCCAGGATAAAGGCCCCTGCTACCAACCCTGTAATATAGGGATAAAGAACGATCAGGATACTCCAGTTGAGATCGATCTCATTGGGATAAATGTACCCCTGAACCTGTGACATTACGTCGTATAACTGCTGAAAATGATGTTCCATATTATCTTACCTCCCCGCTTAGTGCATTATAATAAAGCTTTGAACCCGTATTCAGATGAGGTTTCAGTACCAGGCAATTATGGTCTCTAAGGAATTTCACCAGGGGACCAGATTTATCCCTGAGGTTGCCGAAAACCCTGGCACCGGTAGGACACATTTCAAAACAGGCCGGTTGAATGCCTTTCTTTATCCTGTGATAACACAAGGAACATTTATCCGCAACCTGCTTAGCCGGATGCAGGTAACGGCAACCATAAGGGCAAGCCTGGATGCAATAGCGACATCCAATACAATATTTTTCATCAACCAGGACAACTCCATCGGGGGACACATATGTTGCCCCGACCGGACAAACCTGAACGCAGGGTGATTTGGAGCAATGGTTACACATCTTGGGAACAAAAAATGACTTGAAGATCTGGTCATCCGGGAGTTCCTGTTTGAATCCGTCAATTCCCCCGTTCGGTGATTCCACTTTTACCGAGCCATCCTTGGCGATCGTATATTGTTCAACCCAGGAACGAAAAAAGAAAGGTTCCATCGGGACATTGTTCTCCAGTTTACAGGATTTGGCGCACTTCCCGCAACCAATACATTTTTCGATATCGATCCCGATCCCATACCATGGGGTATCTCCTTTGGGTTCCTCGCCTGCGACTACAACCCCATTGAAAGGTTTCAGCACGGTGCCTGCAACAACACTGCCCGCCAGGACCAATCCTGCCCTGAGAAAGCCTCTCCTGCTTGTTTTATCTTTTTTTTCACTCATCTTAACATAGAATTAATATGGGTCATGTGGAAAATGACAATCGATACATTTCAGCGATTCATTGTTTTTATCAACCAGGTTATGTTTCATCACATCCACCTGCTTTATCATAGAAATATTAACCGTATCATTCCGGAATTTTATCCTTGCCATATTCCTGTTATGACAAAGGGCACAGTTCTTTCTTTCTGCCGGTTTATCCAGCAGAAGTGAATCCGGAAGCTTCGCATGGGGTAATGTATCCGCGTATGTAACATGTTTCAATGCAGGTCCATGACAGGTTTCACAGGCAAGTCCTGCATGGTGTCCGCGGCTTTTTTCCTCCACAATGCTCTTGTGGCATTTTATGCAGGATGAATTACCTGTAAATTGCAGGGGTTTGGCAGCATTATCCTCAAGGGACCGGCCACGGTAATGTCCATACTCGCCAAATGACGTTGGGATCATCACGTAGCGTAAGACCAGGAAAAGTGCAATAAATACTGCAAATGCGACCAATAGCCGCCGGATCTGTTGTGGCATAAAAATTTATTTATATATTGTTATTCATCTATACAAATGTATTAATTTTTTATAAAACCCGGAATATCCTGATTTTTTTTTTGCATAAGAAATCGATTTTAAATATGTTGCCCTGATCATAGTATCACCAAATTATTTATTACCTTTGCCATCTGTTAAACACCGATCCTGGTACTCTCCTGCAATTTGCATCGGTATTGAATTACCAGACACAAATAAAATTAAGACAGGACAACAGGTAAAAACAAGCGGTAATATACCTTGAAAAATCCTTTTTCATAATTTTTAAATCATTGATTTTATGGAATATAACACCAATAGAGGGCTGTTATTCATCTCTGAATACGGAAGAAATATCCAGAAGATGGTACATTACATCACAACCATCGAGGACCAGGAAAAAAGAAATAAAGCGGCAAAATTCATCATCAATGTGATGAGCCAGATGCATCCCCAGGTTAGGGATACGGTGGATTACAAGCACAAGCTCTGGGATCACCTTTACCAGATCTCGGATTTCAAGCTGGATGTGGAATCGCCATACGGGCCCCCTCCGCCGCTTGCCCTGAGCACAAAACCTGAAAGGATCGGGTATCATGATAAAGAGATCGAATTCAAGCATTATGGTAAAAATATTGCCATGATCATTGAGAAAGCGACTGAGTATGAAGAGGGGCCTGAAAAAGATGCTCTTGTGAAGACCATCGCCAATCATCTGAAAAAATCCTACCTGAACTGGAACCGTGATTCAGTAGCAGATGAGCTGATCGAGGAACATCTCCGGATCCTCTCGAAAAACAAGCTGAAACTGCATGAATCGATCAAGCTTATTACTACCACCGACCTGCTGGCCCGAAACAACAAACGGCGTAAGTTCATCAAACCCCGTGACAATGGAAATAATCTGAAAGGCAGAAAAAAGATGCAATGAGTTCTTTTGAGATCACAGGCGGTAAAAGACTAAAAGGGGAGATCATACCCCAGGGCGCCAAGAATGAAGCGCTCCAGGTGATTTGTGCCTGCCTGCTTACGCAGGAGAAAGTCACCATTCACAATGTGCCGGAGATACGGGATGTCAACAAGCTGATTGAATTGCTGAAAACGATCGGGGTAAAAGTTGATAATCCTCAACCATCCACTTTTACATTCCAGGCCGATAAAATTGATCCTGCTTATTTACAATCGGAAGAATTCAGGGAGAAAGCCGGTACCCTGCGAGGGTCCATTATGATCCTTGGCCCTATGCTTGGGCGGTTCGCGAAGGGATACGTTTATATCCCGGGAGGTGATAAGATCGGGCGCAGGCGTTTGGATACTCATTTTACAGGCCTACAGAACCTCGGTGCAAGATTTGAATACGATGCTGAAAACCAGATGTATACAGTTCGTGCACCGGAACTGACAGGTACGCATATGCTGCTGGATGAAGCGTCTGTTACCGGGACTGCCAATATACTGATGGCTTCTGTAATGGCGAAGGGAGAAACCGTTATTTTTAATGCTGCCTGTGAACCCTATCTTTCCCAATTATGCAGGATGTTAACCTGCATGGGTGCAAAGATCCAGGGAATCGGATCCAATCTTCTGACAATTACCGGAGTTGATCATATGCAAGGCTGCGAGCACACACTCCTGGCCGATATGATCGAAGTAGGAAGTTTTATCGGGCTGGCAGCCATGACAGGATCCGAAATTATAATCCGCAATGTGAATTTCAGGCAACTGGGGATTATTCCGGAGGTTTTCAAACGACTTGGCGTCCAGTTGTTCCGTCAGGATGATGATATTTTTATTCCATCGCAGGAACACTATGAAGTGGAATCCTTTATGGATGGTTCTATCATGACCATATCGGATGCCCCCTGGCCAGGCTTTACTCCTGACCTGATCAGTATCATGCTTGTTGTGGCAACACAGGCAAAGGGCAGTGTGCTCATTCACCAGAAGATGTTTGAAAGCCGGTTGTTTTTTGTGGACAAGCTCATTGATATGGGTGCGAAAATCATTCTTTGTGATCCTCACAGGGCTACAGTGATCGGCCTTGATAAGCAATATCCCTTAAAGGGTATCCGGATGTCGTCACCTGATATCCGTGCAGGCGTTGCTTTACTGATAGCAGCCCTTTCTGCCCAGGGAAAAAGCATCATCGATAACATTGAGCAGATTGACAGGGGTTATCAACACATCGACAAGCGCCTTCAACTCCTTGGCGCAGATATTAAAAGAGTCTGAACTGTCAATTTGTCCTGATCTCATCCATGGCAGGTTTTTTGATGTTTTGCGACAATCTTAAAATTTATTGAGAGATGATGAATAATGATTTATAAGAAGAAATGATGCAGGAAGAAAACTTTATACAAAAGGAAGATCCCGTTGAAGAAAATAATGAAATAAAGAACGATGAGAGCGGGAATAAGGAAGAAGGAAAAGAAAAATCCCACAAATCAAAAGGGAAAAAGGATCCGAAACTTGAACAGGCAGAAGAAGAGGTTGCAAAGTTGAATGACAAATATCTGCGGTTGTATTCCGAATTTGATAATTACCGGAAACGTACGCTGAAGGAAAAAATTGAACTGAGTAAAAACGCAGCGACCGAAGTTATTTACTCCCTTCTTCCTGTTCTTGATGATTTTGAAAGGGCAATAAGTGCTATCGAGTCGGCTTCCAACGATCCGAAAGCCTTGAAAGACGGGGTAATCCTGATCTATTCAAAACTATTGAACCTGCTGAACCAGCAAGGGCTTGAACCGATGAAAACCATCGGGGAACCCTTCGATACCGACTTCCATGAAGCGATCACCAACATTGCGGCCACTTCTCCTGAACAACAGGGGAAAGTCCTCGATGAGGTTTCAAAAGGGTACCTGTTGAATGGAAAGGTGATAAGGTACGCCAAGGTAGTGGTAGGAAGTTAGCATAAAATACGTTACGCGTTACGCGTCACGCGTGACGATTTACAGTTTTAAGACCTTATAACAGGGAATATAGTAATGTCGAAGCGTGATTTTTATGAAATACTGGAAGTTTCAAAAGATGCTTCACAGGAAGAATTGAAAAAGGCTTACCGGAAGCAGGCATTGAAATGGCATCCCGATAAGAACCCGGGGAATAAAGATGCGGAAGAGAATTTCAAGGAAGCTGCCGAAGCATATGAGATTCTGAGCGATCCCGATAAGAGGAAGCGTTATAACCAATTCGGGCATGCCGGGGTCAGCGGTAACTCTTCAGGTTTTTCAGGATTCGGAGGAGGAATGAGCATCGACGAGATATTCCGTCATTTCGGGGATATTTTCGGAGGCGGATTTGATGACCCTTTCGGATCCATGTTTGGAGGAGGACGAAACCGTAGGGTTGTCAACAAGGGAAGCAACCTGCGGGTCAAGGTGAAACTTACGATCGAAGAAATCGCACACGGAACTGAAAAGAAAATCAAGGTCAATAAATACATTGCATGTGAAACCTGTCATGGAACAGGAGCAAAAGGCGCAAATGCCTTCCATACCTGTTCAACATGCAATGGTTCAGGACAAATAACCCAGGTCACAAGGACATTCCTTGGACAGATGCAAACTACCTCAGTATGTCCTCACTGTGGTGGTGAAGGGAAGGTTATTACTGACAAATGTCCTGATTGCGCAGGAAACGGGGTAATTAAAGGGGAAGAGGTTATTTCGATTAAATTACCTGCCGGTGTTGCAGAAGGTATGCAGCTTTCGCTCACCGGCAAAGGGAATGCTGCCGCAAGAGGCGGGGAACCGGGTGATCTGTTTGTACAGATCGAAGAGATCAAACACCCTGATATTGAACGTGATGGAAATAACCTTCTTGTTAATCTTTTTATCAGCTTTATTGATGCAACATTGGGAACTTCTGTAGATGTTCCTGCGATAGACGGAAAAATCAAGATCAGGATTGAACCCGGAACGCAAAGCGGAAAAATTCTTCGTCTGAAGGGGAAAGGATTGATGAGTATCAATGCCTATGAAGGGAAAGGTGACCTGATGGTAACATTTCATGTATGGACTCCCAGGAGCCTGACAAAAGAGGAGAAATTAATACTTGAAAAACTGGGAAAATCATCCAGCTTTACCCCTCACCCTGATATAAAGGACAAGAATTTTTTTTCAAGGGTTAAGGATTATTTTGAATAGACTATTATACGATACCAACCTGAACTGACAAACCATAACCACATTTCATGGATCTTTTTACGGCAACCAACGTTTCGAAAACCTATGCGGCACACAAAGCGTTGGATAAAATCAATATCCGGGTTCCGGAGCAAAGTATTTTCGGTCTTCTTGGCCCGAACGGTGCAGGAAAAACAACCTTTATCCGGATCGTAAACCGCATTATTGCACCTGATGAAGGGGAACTGATCTTCAACGGAAAAAAACTCGGACCGGAGGATATCGGTAAAATAGGCTATCTCCCGGAAGAAAGGGGATTGTACAAGAAGATGCTTGTCGGTGAACAAGCGCTCTATCTCGCACAGCTTAAAGGATTATCCCATCATGATGCCCTGATAAAGTTGAAATACTGGTTTGACAAATTCGAGATCCGGGGTTGGTGGAACAGGAAAGTAGAAGAACTCTCCAAGGGGATGCAGCAGAAAGTGCAATTCATTGTAACCATCGTCCATAACCCCAAACTCCTGATCTTTGATGAGCCATTCAGCGGTTTTGACCCGATCAATGTTAACCTCCTGAAGGAAGAGATCCTTTCCTTGCGTAACAATGGTTCCACGATTATCTTCTCTACCCATAATATGGGTTCCGTTGAAGAACTTTGCGACCATATTGCCCTGATCAATAATGCAAAAACCATCCTGGAAGGAAATGTTAATTCCATTAAGAAAACATTTAAAACCAACACTTTTGAAATCTGCTATACCGGATATGATGAGGATCTCCGGAATATCCTCTCTTCCGGGGAGAATGTCATTCTGCAGGAGAAAGAAGATGATCACTTCAAAGCCACTGTACAACTGCCTGCAGGATTAACCACCAACAGCCTTATCCGGGAAATGATCCTGCATGTGACACTTCAATCTTTCAATGAGATCATTCCCAGTATGAACGATATTTTTATCCGTACAGTTACCGAAAAACATACGATTTCACCAAATCTTCCCTTAAATTAAGCATGAAAAAGATTTTACTGATCATCCGCCGCGAATATCTTACCAGGGTTAAGAAAAGATCCTTCATCGTAATGACTATTCTTGGGCCATTGCTGATGGCAGCCGTCTTCGTCGTTCCCATATATCTTGCCACAAATTCTAATGAGATGAAGAATGTGGCAGTACTTGATCAATCGGGTCTGTTTTTTGAGAAATTCAAGGATTCGGATAATATTAAATTTCATTACATCACTGAGGATCTTACGACTGCCAAGGAGAATTTTCCCAGGAGTCATGACTATGCATTGTTATTTATACCGAAAACAGAATTGAGCCTGCCGGAAAATGCGATCATCTATTCATCAGGGCAGGTCAACATAAATGTGAAAAGTTATGTCTCCAATGTAATGTCGAGGCAGATCGAAGAGTTGAAGCTGGAAGCCAAGATTCGCGATCTGCAGCCCGGAACGAATGTAAACAGCACCACAACGGATATCCTGAAATCAATCAAATCGAACGTTGATATCAGTACCATAAAACTTGGAAGCAACGGAGAGGAACAAAAAAGCTATCCCGAAGTGAGCATGGTACTTGGAATGTTCAGCGCTGTGCTGATCTATTTCTTTATCTTCATGTTCGGATCACAGGTAATGAGGGGGGTTATTGAAGAAAAAACCAGCCGTATCATCGAAGTGATCATCTCCTCTGTAAAACCCTTCCAACTCATGATGGGGAAAATCATCGGGGTTGCATTGGTTGGTCTGACGCAATTCATGCTGTGGGTGATACTTACCTTTGGGATCGTCACCATTGCCACATCCGCATTTACCGGAAAATTGAAGTCGTCGCTGCCCAATGAGCAGGTCATTACAAACCAGGGACAGTCATTCCATGCTGATAAACTGGCGCATGCATCTCACCCTGCCAATACAAACCAGGAAGGAGTTAATGAAGTTTTCAGCGCTATCAACTCCATCGATTTTCCGGTCATGATCGGATCATTCCTTTTCTATTTCCTGTTCGGATATCTCCTCTATGCAGCTTTATTTGCTGCTATCGGTTCTGCCGTCGACAGCGAGTCGGATACCCAGCAATTCATGTTACCCATTACCATGCCGCTGATATTCGCTTTTGTAACAGCGCAATATATCATCCAGGAACCGCAGGGTCCATTGGCATTCTGGCTATCGATCATTCCATTGACATCGCCGGTCGTGATGATGGTGAGGATCCCTTTCGGGGTTCCTGTTTTGCAGGTTATCCTTTCCATGATATTGCTTTTGCTGGGCTTTGTAGGAACAACATGGATGGCAGGAAAGATCTATCGTACAGGTATCCTGATGTACGGTAAAAAGGTTAATTACAAGGAGCTGTGGAAATGGCTTAAGTATAAGAATTAATGCAGGAATGCAGAATGTAGGAATGCAGGAGTGCAGAAAACGGATTTTCGTCACGCGTCACGTGTTACGCGTCACGATCTAACATTTTAGTCCATTCATATCTTTTCCGATCCCTCCAATCCCCCTTATGGTAAACATAACTTGCAATCAGTGGTAATACTGAAGTAGCTTCCGCATAAACCATTTTCTCAAATTCAGTTTCGACTTTTCCCCATGAAGATGCTTCTTTCAGCGTAGAACTTGAGCAGGCGCCATCGCGTGCATCGGCAACCGTGATCTGGACGGCATATTGGTGCATGGGGACTTCTTTGCCGAGAACTTCTGCACAAATAACAGTATCCTGAACAAAGTTTTTTGGAACTCCCCCACCGATCATGAACAATCCGGAGGTTACGGCAGCCATCTTTATTTTAGTGAGTTCTAGAAAATCCTTCACCGAATCAATGGAAACGTGTTTTTCAGGATTTTCCCACTGGTGCTTCACCAATCCGAAACCTGCGCTGCTGTCGCTGAAAGCCGGACAGAATATGGGAACATTATTTTCGTAACAGGCCTGGACAAGAGAATCCGGCTTTTTTGAATTGGTGACAAGGTATTTGCCCATTTCCCTTATAAATTCACGCGATGAATAGGGTCGTGGCTCGAGTGAATCGGCAATTTTCTTAATGGTCATATCACATACCTGTAGCTCTTCTTCATCAATGTAAGTATCGTAGATCCTGTCAATGTAGAACTTCCGCAGAAGCTTATCATCCATATTATAAGATCCCTGATAATGTTTAAATCCCAGGGCTTCAAAGAAATCCATATCGACGATGGAAGCCCCGGTGGAGATTATTGCATCCACCATGTTACTTTTTACCATATCGACATAAACCTGCATGCAACCACCTGCACTTGTACTTCCTGCAATGGTCAGAAAAACTGTACAATCTTTATGATTGATCATACGGTTCAGGATATCGGCTGCTGATGCCGTATCGCGGGATGTGAAGGACATACCGCGCATGGCGTCGATTACAGGGATTGTGTTGATCTGCTTGATATCGAAGTGTTGAACAGGGTCTTTTAACAGGTCTTTTTTATTCATAATTCAATCGTTATTATCATGTTAGACAAATGCTGGAATGTAGGAATGCAGTAATGCAGGAATTTAAAATTTTTTGTAAAAATAGATAAAAATCGATTTTATTCCACATTCCAAAATACTTATCCAATTCCTGCATTCCTACATTCCTGCATTCAACGCTTAGTACCCCAGAATTTTCAGCATCGACTTAAAACTTTGTTCTTTTGAAAAAAGCTTGGTATAGATTTCATCATTTTCATCGTAATCGATCAGGACATGTTTCGGGGCAGGGATGAGGCAATGCTGGATACCGCCGTAACCGCCGATAGCTTCCTGGTAGGCTCCGGTATGAAACAAACCAATGTACTGGCTCTCATTGTTGGTCAGTTTCGGAAGATAAACTGCATTGGAATGGCCTTCGGAATTATAGTAATCTTCACTGTCGCAGGTAAGTCCACCCAGGAAAACCCGCTCATATTCCTGATCCCAGTTATTGATTGCAAGCAAGATAAACCGCTTATTGATCGCCCAGTTATCCGGTAAAGTGTTCATAAAGGAACTGTCGATCATGTTCCAGATCTCTCTGTCATTTTGCCTTTTCTGGTCAATAATAGAGAAAAGAACTGCCCCGCTTTCACCAACTGTGAATGATCCGAATTCAGTAAATACGTCCGGATCAGGCACTTCATTCCGCTCACATATACTTTTTATTTGTGCAATGATCTCCTCGGCCATGTATTCAAATTCATAATGAAATGCAAGTGAGTTCTTTATAGGAAATCCTCCCCCGATATTCAGGGATGTGAGTTCCGGACAAAGTTTTTTCAACTCACAATATACATTCACACTCTTGCTTAACTCATTCCAGTAATAGGCAGTATCCTTGATCCCTGTATTGATAAAGAAGTGCAGCATCTTTAATTCAAACTTCGGATTATCTTTAATTTTTTCCTGGTAATAGGGTATGATGTCATTATACCTAATGCCAAGGCGGGATGTATAAAAGTCAAACTTGGGTTCTTCTTCCGAGGCGATCCTGATGCCCAGTTTTATTTTCTGTGGGAAATCGCCCTGGTACATATCGAGCTCAAAAAGGTTATCAAGTATGGGCATGGTATTCACAAAACCTTCACTGATGAGTTTCAGGATAAATTCGATGTATTGCGGACGCTTAAAACCATTGCATATGATATAATGTTCCTTGTCGAGTTTTCCGTTCTCAAACAAGGCATTAATGATCGGTATATCGAAAGCAGACGAAGTCTCCAGGTGAATATCATGTTTCAGCGCTTCTTCCAGTACAAAACTGAAATGGGAACTCTTAGTACAGTAACAATATTGATAATCTCCTTTGTAATCAACCTTGGCCATGGCAACATTAAAAAGCCTTTTGGCTTTCTGGATCTGTGATCCGATTTTGGGAAGGAAGGATATTTTTAACGGTGTACCGTACTGTTTGATGATATCCATTAAGGGAACATCATGAAAATAAAGTTCATTATCAACTACTTTAAACTCTTCCTGTGGAAAATCAAAGGTCTGGTCGATGATGTCAATGTATTTGTTGCGCATGGCGGTAGATTTTAAGATCTGTCGAAATCAGCTATTTGGTGACAGAGTGACAAAGTGACAAAGTGACAAAGTGACAAAGTGATTAAATACTTTTCAATGCAAGTGAACTGGTTTGGTCAAATTTGATCAATGTAACTAACATGAATTTCAAAAAGAATGCAAATGTAAAACAATAGTATGCCTAATTCAAAAAACCTTTCACAAATTCTAAAATTTGGATAAATTTGACAACAAAATGCAGGAATTCAAAATTACTATTGCCAAATTTCCAATGACCAATGACTAATGACTTAATGACTTAATGACCTAATGACCTATTGACCTATTGACTTATGACTTATAACTTAAGACTTAAGACTTATGACCAATGACGAATAACCAAACCCTCGAAGACCTCCTGCTGGTCGAGACTTCCAGGCGGAATACCGATCTGATTGCAGATCTGGTGTTTAAGAAGCATGAAGTATTTGATGAGTTGATAACGATTTATCTGCGTAATGAGGAGCCGGTAAGTCGCAGGGCCGCATGGGTGGTGGATGCAGTTAGCCGGGAAATCCCGGAACTTATTAAGGCCGAACACCTTGAAAAGATCACAGAGAAACTGGGAATTTTCTCACATGATGGGTTAAAGCGACATTCTTTATGCATCCTGGCCCGTTCTCCCCTGCCGGTAACGCAAACCGGTGTACTGATCAATACCTGTTTTGACTGGCTGCTTTCGCCGAAAGAGCCGGTGGCTGTGAAGGTCTGGTGTATGGAGATCCTTTACCGTATCTCGCTTACCGAACCTGAAATCAGGAAAGAACTTGCCGACTCCATTGAATGGAGGATGGAGGAGGAAACACCGGGATTCAGGAACAGGGGGATGAAGATACTAAGGAAACTTAGGAAGCATGATAGTGCGACGTAGCTTCTTTTTATTGTTAATTTTACAGGATAAAACAGCGGTCATGAATATGAAAACAGTCGAAACTATCTATTTGGGAGAGCTGAGGACAGAAGCAACCCATGTCAGATCAGGAACAACCATCATCACCGATGCGCCGGTTGATAACCAGGGGAAGGGGGAATCTTTTTCTCCTACTGATCTTGTTGCCACTGCACTCGGAAGTTGTATGATGACTATTGTGGGGATTGTCGCCCGACAGGAAAATTTTAATGTTGACGGAACGAAGTTATCCATCACCAAGGTGATGGCAGAAAACCCCCGCCGGATCTCGGAGATCATCATTGACCTTGATTTTCCGGAAAACAACTTTACAGAGAAGCAGAAATCCCTGATTGAACATGCGGCAAGGACATGTCCTGTGGCGAAGAGCATTCATCCTGATATCAGGCAGACATTGTCGTTCAATTTTTGATTCCCCTTACCCCAGGTAAGCTTTTAATAATTTACTGCGGGAAGAATGTTTGAGCCTTCTGATTGCTTTATCCTTGATCTGACGGACACGTTCGCGGGTAAGATCGAATATATCGCCAATCTCCTCCAGTGTATAGCTGTGGGGAACCCCGATCCCATAAAACAGGTTGATGATCTCCCGTTCCTTTTCGGCCAGGGTGGCCAATGACCTTTGAATTTCCTGCGCCAGTGATTCCCTGATCAGTGGTTCGTCGGTTTCAGGTGAATCATTTGAAACAAAGACGTCGAGAAACTTCAGATCCTCATCGGCATCGAGGGGTGCATCCACAGAAATGGTGCGGGTAGCCATCCTCATCGTTTCCCGGATCTTTTGTTCCGGAAGTTCCATCGCTGTTGCGATTTCGTCGGCAGAAGGTGGGCGTTCGAACTTCTGTTCAAGTCTTGAAGATGTTTTATTTACTTTACTGAGTGAACCAACCTGGTTCAATGGTAAACGGATAATTCTCGACTGCTCAGCCAGTGATTGAAGGATGGATTGACGGATCCACCACACAGCATAGGAGATGAACTTGAATCCTCGGGTTTCATCAAAACGCCCGGCAGCCTTGATCAGACCTAAATTTCCTTCGTTGATCAGGTCGGGTAAGCTTAATCCCTGGTTCTGATATTGCTTGGCAACAGATACAACAAACCTCAGATTGGCTTTACAAAGTTTCTCAAGGGCAGCCTGTTCACCAAGTTTGATCCGTTGCGCCAGGTGCACCTCTTCTTCCGGTGTAATCAGTTCTTCCTTGCCAATGTCCTGCAAATATTTATCGAGCGATGCAGTTTCACGGTTGGTTATTGATTTTGAAATTTTTAATTGTCTCATAACTCATCTTCCTCTTTACCTTAAATTAATAACCGCCAACAAACGAGAAAGAAGGGTGACACGGGGTGAACCGGATGATCAGGCTGATTAATTCCCGATACCATAATAAACCCTCAACCCACTTGGATAAACACCCTCAATCAATATTCCACCACTTTTCGAAGTCAATGCTTCCTTCAAATCATGTGCTGTATGTATGGGTTGTCTATCAATGGCTGTCACAATGAATCCTTCCCTGATCCCTGCTTTTCTGAAAAGACCGTTATCCAGATGGATTATCTGAAATCCATCATCAATATGGAGACGGCTTTTCTCTTTCTGTGTTATTCTCTGGAATGTAGCATCCTGAATTATAACCGATGTATTCGTCGCCACAATTTTGTTTTCACTCTGCAATGTGAGTGGAAAATCGATTGTTTTGCCTTCCCGTTCCACCTGCACATTCAGTTTATCACCGGGACTATGCTGTGCTACAACTTCCAGTAGTTCTGATTTACTATTGATCGGCATGTTGTTTAACCTGACCACTACATCACCTTTCTTAATCCCTGCCAGCGCTGCTGCCCCACCTTCAACAAGCTCCTGCACATAAACTCCGTTTATATCGGGTAATCCCTGGTCCTTGGCAAACTGGGCGTCGATCTCCTTATAATAAATTCCAAGGTAAGCCCTGTCAACCTTCCCCGTCTTTATAAAATCATCTACTACCTTTCTCACAATATTGGAGGGAATGGCGAAGGAATACCCGACATAGCTTCCTGTTCCTGAAGCAATGGCCGCATTGATCCCGATCAACTCACCTTTTGTGTTGACCAACGCACCACCACTGTTGCCAGGATTCACTGCTGCATCCGTCTGAATAAAAGACTCAATGGCTCCCTGGGAACCCAAAATATTGATATCTCTTGCCTTTGCACTGACAATCCCTGCTGTAACTGTTGAAGTAAGGTTGAATGGATTTCCGACCGCAAGCACCCATTCTCCCACCTTCACCTCATCAGAATTTCCAAACGTCAGGAAAGGAAGGTTCTTCTCCTCAATCCTGATCACAGCCAGGTCGGTACTTGGATCTGCCCCAACAATTGTGGCTATATAAATTCTTTTATCATTCAACGTGACATTGATCTTATCCGCATCCTGTACAACATGATTATTGGTTACAATAAATCCTTCTGAATTGATAATCACACCAGAACCCATTGCTGTAATGGGTGTCATTCTTTCATCAGGAACAGGGTTTCCAAAATTGAAAAAATCAAACCAGTCATTATAAACCCCGCTTTTACGATGAAATTCAGTTTTGATATGTACTACCGCAGGAACAGAAACCGAAGCAGCGGTTTCAAAATCAGGAAGATTAAAACCTGCCGACGGGTTATAACTGGCCGTATGCACCGGAACTCCTACTCCCGGTGAATAACTGTACTGTACCGGAAGCTCTTTCTTCTCAATTATTTTCGATAATCCAAGAGTAACGGCGCCTCCAAGCATTGCAATCAGCAAAATTCCAACAAATCTTTTCATTGAATCAAACCCTCATTAGTTAAATGTCTAATTTAGAACTATTCTTTATAATAATTATTATGCAGGTACTGTTAAATTTTCTTAAAGTCCTTTTCGTCAAGATTTTTATTACCCTGCTTTTTTTTCACAGGATGTGTGACCTTTTGTGTTTTGAAACGATAAACACTTACAAAAATTATGAGTTAAGAATTATGAATTATGAAAACACATGAGATTTATGAAAAATTTAACATTTAAAATCCATTGTTCATTTGGTTACTCCGTTCCTCTTACCCATTTTTCCTTTCATGATCTGCTCTTTATCCTTATTGTGAACGGCTTGTTTTGCAACTCTTGCTTTAGTCAAAATATGACAGAAAGACAGCGTGCCCGGAATTCCGAAAAGTATGCCACTTGCAATTTTAACATTAAATCAGGACAAAATGTCAGGGTCGTATTTTACAATGTTGAAAACCTTTACGATCCTTACAATGACAGTGTGAAGCGAGATGACGATTTTACTTCCACCGGGGGTAAAAGGTGGACTTATAGCCGTTTCCTGGCAAAGCTTCTTCATCTTTCGAAGCTATTCATTTCAATCGGGGAAGGCAATCCTCCGGCAATCATTGGGATGTGTGAGGTGGAGAATGATTATGTACTTCAGAAACTGATCTATGCGACCCCATTAAAGAATACCCGGTACAAGATCATTCATTATGATTCACCGGATGCAAGGGGGGTTGATGTTGCAATGCTTTACAGGCCTGACAGGTTCAGGGTACTGGCATCAAAACCGGTGAAGGTCAGGTTTCCGTTTGATACAAATTCTGCAACAAGGGATATTCTGTATGTGAGGGGGTTAATTTTTACTCAGGATACCCTTCATTTATTCATCAACCACTGGCCTTCACGCAGGGGAGGATATACCGAATCAACACCGAAGAGAAACTTTGTTGCGGGCTTACTGAAATTTACAGTCGACTCCATTCTTCAAAAACATACCAATGCCAATATCCTTATCATGGGTGACTTTAATGATGAACCGGATAATGAGAGTATTTCAAGGATTTTGGGTGCACGGGCAGATACCGGGGATCTTCGTCCGATGGACCTGGTGAACCTGATGACATTCAAATTGAAGGAGTGGAATATGGGTACGATCAAATACCAGGGAAAATGGTCCATATTTGATCAGATCATCATTTCAGGAAACCTCCTGGGAAAACAGAACAGTATCCATTCAGGGATCAATGATGCTCACATCTTTAAAGGAAATTTTCTTCTTGAAGATGATTCAAGATATCTTGGCTCAAAGCTAAACAGAACGTATGTCGGACCAAACTATCATGGTGGGTTTTCTGACCATTTGCCGATCTATCTTGACATTTGGTCGGAGTAGAAGGGGCATTAGTTCATTAGGTCATTAGGCCATTAAGTCATTAAGTCATTAGTCATTGGTCATTGGAAATGGTCATTAGTCATTTGGATTGGACAATAATATAAAAAAGAAAGCAATGAAACTTGAGGAGTTAAAGGTTTACAATCTGGCAATGGAGATCGGTGAGGAGGTCTGGAATCTGGTTTCGACGTGGAAATGGTTTGAAAAGGAAAGCCTTGGAAAACAATTTGTAAAAGCTGCAGATTCAATTGCAGCAAATATTAGTGAGGGCTTTGGACGGTATTATTTCAAAGATTCGAAGAATTTTTATTATTATTCCCGTGGTTCGCTTTCAGAATCAAAAACATGGCTTCAGAAAGCTCATACAAGAAAGTTAATAACCGATATGAAGTTTGAAGAATTAAAAAGCAAGATGGAATCTACTGGTGCAATGCTTAACAGTTATATTCACTCTATTGGATCAGTTTCTCCAAGGGTCTAATTGACTTTACCATTGACCAATAACCAATGACTAATGACCACTGACCAATGACCAGTTCCCGGCGATCTTCGTCCCGCAATACTTGCAAGCCGAATGCAGGATATTGTTCTGCAGGACACTAAATCCTTTCCGTTCGATAAGAAGTTTTTTACATTTGGGGCAAGTGGTATTTTCATAGGTTGTACCGGGAACATTGCCTATGTAAACATATTTCATTCCGGCTTTGAGGGCAATTTCGCGTGCATGTTCCAACACTGACTGGGGGGTATAAGGCAGGTTGGTGAGTTTATACAGCGGGAAAAAGCGCAGAAAATGGAGCGGACAATCAGTAAATCCGTTACTTACCAGCCAGTCAACCATCTGTTTTGTCATTTCGGGTTTATCTGTCCAACCCGGTACGATCAGGTTGGTTACCTCCAGCCAGACCCCTTCTTCTTTTATTGTCTTCAGTGTATTCAGTATGGGTTGTAAAGCGCCTCCGTTCAGTTTCTCATAAATTTCTTCACTGAAAGATTTCAGGGTGATGTTTGCTGCATCGATATATTTAATAAGGTCTCTCAACGGTTTTTCATTAATGTAACCGTTGGAGATGAGCAGGTTCTTGATCCCCCTTGCTCTTGCCAGTTTCGCGGTATCGTAGGTATATTCATAGAATGCAATGGGTTCGGAATAGGTATAGGCAATGGACTGACAGCTATTTTTGACACATTCTTCCACAACATTTGCAGGAAAGAGATCTTCATTCCGGGTATTTTTAGGGCTTTCCTGCGAGATCTCCCAGTTTTGGCAATTCAGGCATGCCAGGGTACAACCTGCAGTGGCTATCGAGTAACTGCGTGTTGCAGGAAGGAAATGGAACAGCGGCTTTTTTTCAATCGGATCGACATGAACGGTACATGGATTACCGTATGCAATCGTGTAGAGTTTATCGTCCTTGACAATATGGTTCCTGCAAAGGCTCTCCTGGCCTTCCCGCAAAACGCATTTGTTGGGGCAGATCTGGCACCTGACGCCTTTTGCCGTAACGATATAATAGGGAGACTCCTTGCTCCATTTCCACAACCCGGCAACCGGGGGTGGGGTTGAATTAGAGGGACTGTTCATGTTATCTTTTGAAAAAACATTCGAAACTCTAGAACCCAGGGCCGTGGCAGCAATCCCCATTGCACTGTAACGCAGAAATTCTCTCTTTGATAATTTTCTTTTCATTTATCCACCACAGATTACACACCTGCCTGCAGGCAGGCAGGGATTACACAGAATTATCACACCTGCCGGTAACACAGGGGATGATTTTTTTAAAGCATAAAGGTACTAAAATTCAGGCAAATAATTTCAGATGAGTTAATGAATATAATCACCAGTTCATCAATTCAACAACTCAATAATTCAACAATTCACTTCCTTTGTGAAAGGGCACTTACTACATTCAGCCCTGCCAGTACCAGGCAGGTTACCACGATTCCGGTAAGCGGAAAAAGGATTGTTGTTGTCAGGATGGCACCGGTGGCTGAACCAAAAAGGTCGGCAGAGTAATTCTTTGCAGCGTTTTTGACAAAGTCCTTTTCGTTGATGGCTGAGGCAAGGCTGAATTCAATACCGGTTAACAGAGAAATACCCAGTGTAAGAAGTGCAATGACCCCGTAAGTGAAGATGTCAGGAAGGGAAACTGCATTTAACCCCAGGATTATAAAGGGGAAGCCAATGCAAAACATGGCCAATGTTATCTGAATATGACTGTAGTTTTTTCCGGAAACATCCCGATACAAATGCTTTCGCAAAAAGGCTCCCAATGCGATTCCGGCCATGAACAGGGTGATGATCACTCCTGCCATCCTGAAAACATACCCGTAAATTACCTGGAAGGAAATCAGGATCAGGACTTCGAGTGATGCTCCTGTAAAACCACCTGTGAATAAACCAAAACTTATCCGGTTAAGACTTAACAGCATCATTATAAATACGATAAGAACCAGGGAAATCAGGATAAAGTGATTCTCTTTAAAATAGGTGATCCAATAGCGGTTCTGCTGAAAACAGAGAACAGGTCTGAAATCTTCATTTACAGCGACTTTATTATCAATCTTCCCCACGATAAAATCACTTCTTTCCTTCAACAGGTCATCTTCCAGGTACCCGGGATTGACGAACTTATTATCTATTCCCCGCAGCACTGCCAGTGCAGCGATTGAAGACGACAAAACTGAATCGGATGCCAGGAAATAGTTTTTCTGACCCGGAATGATCAGCACGTTCTTAAAAACATTTTTCAGTGTATTGTATAAAGATGAATTCAGTAAACCTGCGGTCGGACTTACATAATCTGCCGTTGATGGCAAACTGAGGGAAACCGTTCCTCCCGGATTCATTTTACTGTGAACATCCTTTAAAAAGCCGATACTGTAATACCGGTTGAACAGAATGGTAAAGGGTTCAGGGATATTAACAAGCACAATATCGTAATGCTCCGGCGTTTCACGGATAAATCTTCTTCCATCCTCATTGAACAAATGTAACAGAGTATCCCTGGTAAATAATGAATCATTCTTCCCAATCTCCAAAATGGCGGGGTTAAATTCAACATAATCTATCAGGGTTGGATGATACTTCCTTATCTCAGGTATTGTACCCGATATTCCTCCTGAGATCAGTAAAACATGACCGGGATGGGGATGCTGCAACATTCCATAATGAACTGATTCTTCACTGAATATTTCATTATGCGATGAAAACAGGGCCAATCCGTTCTCAAAAAAATTCAGTTGTCCTGCATTTTCAGTCACTACGAGATTCCCAAAGGGTGTAGACCGGTCAAAAACAATTTTTTGATCTGGATAGAGGAGTTTATGTGTGAAGTGCTGAAAATCAAACATCAGTGTAAAAATACACACTCCTGAAATAAGCCCTGATACCAATATTTTCGGGATTTTCTCCTTCATGGAAAAGGTTAAGAACAGGAGCATGATAAAATTTAAGCCCAGCAGGATCAGCAGGCTTTGATATGTTCCAAGGAAGAAGAGAAATACAAGATTTACAAGAATTCCGGCGATTACGCTTCCGATCGCTTCCCATGCATAGACCTTTGTAACCGGATTATCTCTCGCAGTCTCCGACAATACCGATGTGTAAGCGGTAAAAAGAAACCCGTTCAATACACAAAAGGGTAATTGAACGAAGAAAGCAGCTGATAACACACCGGACAATCCGGCCATGCTCCCATAAGGGAATGCCAATGCTTTCCACATATCCAGTTTCAGTATAGTAAACAAGGGAAGGATGGCGAACAAAAACTGAAGAAAGAGGATGAAGGGTTTATTATTCCTGATTTTCGGGAAAAAACGGCCCAGCCATGCACCAAATCCTGTCAGGAGCATCCAGTTCGCAAGAACGATGCCCATAACCAGTTCATTTCCGTAAAATACATTGATGAACTCCCGGATAAGGTAAACCTGGGTAAAGAGAGATGAAAATCCTAAAAGCAGGACAGAAAGAGGAAGGATACTTCGAACATGCCGTTTCATTTAGTATATTTGTCTTTATCTATACTTCGGCTAATTGAGTTTGCAAAAAAGCAAACCCAAACGCTCAGTCTAACTGAATCTAAGCTGTTTTTCAAATGCAAAACCGCTAGGATTCAGTATATCAAAGGTAGTAAAACATGCGGAAAATATTCTCTTTTTTATGGCTTAGTACCGGGATACTATTCTTCATGCCGGGATGCCGTTGCCAGAATTCAGTCCAGAATCCTGAGCTCATTGACCGGCCTGAAGCTGCCGCCGGTAAGTTCTATCCTGCCGATGCTGAAACATTGCGAAAAATGGTAGAAAGCCTGTTTGCAAATGCAAAACCTCAGCGTATTGAACACGTAATGGCCATTATTTGCCCCCATGCTGGGTATGAATATTCGGGTATCGTTGCCGCAACAAGTATCAACCAGGTTGATCCGGATAAGGAGTTTGAGAATATCTTTATCATTGGTTCGAGCCATTACACGCAGTTCATGGGCGCTTCCATCTATAACAAAGGCAATTATATAACACCCCTGGGAAAAGTGCAAGTGAATATTGATCTTGCCAACAAGCTTATCAGGGACAATCCTGTCTTCACATTTAATCCCGAGGCAGATAAAAATGAGCATAGTCTTGAGGTCCAGGTACCGTTACTCCAGTATCATCTGAAAAAGAAGTTCCGCATTGTGCCCATCGTACTCGGAACCCAATCCACGCAATCCTGTAAAAAGATAGCACACGCCCTCAAACCATACCTGAATGAGAAGAACCTGTTTGTTTTCAGTACCGATTTTTCTCATTATCCTCCATATCAGGATGCCATAGTAATTGATAAGAAAAGCTGTGATGGTGTGGTTTCCAATTCCCCGGATAATTTGTTGAAAGTGCTCGATGAAAATGAAAAGAGCGGAGTAAGAAACCTTGCAACGAGCATGTGCGGCTGGACTTCGATCCTTACTCTGCTTTATATGACAGAGAATGACCCGGACATAACAATCAGCCCGATTTATTACCGGAATTCAGGTGATTCCAGGTTTGCAGATAAGTCGCAGGTAGTAGGGTATTGGAGCATTGCAATTTCAAGGAACACAACTACGGTACAAAATAAATCCTCCGAATTTAATCTCAGCAAAAACGAGAAAAAAGAGTTGCTCTCGATTGCAAGAAAAACCATCGAGCAGTACATCCGTAATCATAAATCGCCGTCGATCGACACCATTGGATTTTCATCCAACCTGAAAATGAAAAGCGGCGCTTTTGTTACCTTAAAGGAGAAAGGTGAGTTGCGCGGATGCATCGGCAGGTTTACTTCTGATGAACCGTTATATGTGGTTATAGAAGAGATGGCCATTGCCTCTTCAACACAGGATTCACGGTTTCCGCCGGTTGATGTCAAAGAGATTGACAAGATTGAAATAGAGATCTCGGTTTTATCCCCAATGAAAAAGATCAATTCGATCGATGAAATCGTGATGGGAAAAAATGGTATTTACATCAAAAAAGGATATTTATCAGGAACATTCCTTCCACAGGTTGCAACAGAGACCGGATGGAGCAAGGAAGATTTCCTGGGGCACTGTGCAAGGGATAAAGCGGGTATTGGATGGAATGGGTGGAAAGATGCAGAGATCTATATTTACGAGGCTGAAGTATTCTCAGAACAGGAGATCAACGGCCACAAAGATTGATATAGGGACAATTCTCACAGATCTTCCTGTCAGATGTCTGATCAAAGGGTTTTGCAGGATCAAATATCTCTTTTAACAAATTCACGAGGATATTTTCAAAATCCTTCAGGGAACCTTGACTGATCAACCCATCCGGATCTTCTCCACCCGACGCAGGCACGCGCAACTCCTGAAACCCTGCGGAACCTTTTTTCAGCGGGATGATCCCTGCCCTTAATTTTGATATGCTCTCCCTTACCCAATCACTGAAAATATACGCATAACTCAGGAGTTGAAAAGTCATTGAATATCCGGAATCATCAGCCAAATTGTTCCATTCAGATAATTTTAGTTCCTTTTCTTCTACCCTCCCGGTCTTATAATCGATGATCCTCCATTCATCCGCGATACGATCGGCCCGGTCCATAAATCCTTTCAGATGAATATCAAGCATTCCATCCTTAACCGGAATTTGTATCATTGTATCAATAAAACGCTCAAGGAAAGCGATGGTCAGGGTTTTCCCCTCCTTTTTCAGTTTCTCTATCGTGGCAGATTCATTGTCAAGGAATTTCCTGATCATGATCCTGACAACCCTTACCATCAGTAGGTTTTTACCATAATTGATGTCTGATCCCTTGTACTTTTTCAGAAACGCTTTATCCGTTTCCTGATCAATAAGAGAGATCATTGCAATGACCATTTCCCTGGTCAGCGACTGGCCGATATAAGGTTTATAAAGATTATGCAATGCATCATGAACAGCCTGTCCGAGGATCTGAGGGTCGATCGTCTCTTCCATGTCTTTCTGTTCCTCCAATCCGGCAATGGCAGCATAATAGAATTTCAGATGGCATTGCCTGTAATTATTCAAAGCGGTGGGTGATAAACCGGAAGTGGCTTTTGCCATGAGCCTTTCATAAACTCCACCGGTTTTCTCCATTGCAATCGGGGGATAATTTTGCCCGGCAACCAGTGGAGTACTCAACAACTGCTCTGTGATATTTATCCCCGGATTTTTAACGGGAAGTTCACTGAGGATCTGCCTTATGAACCTGCTTTTATCACCGCCACCGAGTTCATCAGCTTCAGAATTATAAAGTATGTAAACATTTTTTGCCCTTTGCAGCAACCGGTAAAAATGATAGCCATAGATCGCATTTTTTTGGGAATGAACAGGCAGTTTGAAATCGCGCCGGATATCAAATGGTATGAAGGAAGACGCGATTTTTCCACCCGGAAGAAGGTCTTCATTTGCGGAGAGCAGGATGATGTTGTCAAAATCGAGGGTTCGTGTTTCCAACATTCCCATGATCTGCAAACCTTTCAAAGGTTCCCCGTAAAACGGAAGAGTGGTAAAACCGGCCAATCTTGTAAAAAGAGCGTGCAAGGTGGTAATCTGTTTCACCGAACCGAATTCAGAAATCAATAAGGAAAGCTGGTGAGTGATCCTGGAGAAGGCGAAAAGAAACTCCACTTCAATATGGGATTGTGATTTTGGTTTACCAATGAAAGCGTCGCGTAGTCCCACTATTACCTGGTTCAAACAAACCAGGGCATCATCTGGTCCTTTCCACAATGTAAAAACAGGATCCAGGAAACTTAACCCGGCAGAGAAGAGATTGGTTTGCTGCCCCAGCAGCTCGTCCTTATCAATAAATACACGGCTTCCATGCCTGATACTTTCAGTAAACTCTTTCAGTATGAAGAAACCGGTAAACTCATTTGCCATCCTAGTGACATAAGGATGTTGCAAAATTTTAAGTATGTCGCGAAAGTAGAACCGGGATTTGCCGCCTGATCTTGCCCTGGCGAACCTGGCAACATTTTCCTGCATACAAAAAATATCTTCAAAAAGTGTAAACAGCGGGGTTTGATTTACCGGTAAACCCATGGTGATATTCAGTTCTTTCACTTCTCCAGGCAAAGAAGTCAGCAAAGGGATCAGCAGTTGTTCATCCATGAGTACAGTGGCAATCTCGGAAAGCGGGGTTTCGGATTTCAGAAGATCATTGAGAAGCTTTCCGGTGAGTTTTGCCTGGCCAATATGGAATGGAACGCCGATAATGTGAATATTTTTTCTTGTCGTTGTAAGGTCATTTTCAACCCAATTGATCCGGGTTTGAGGCCATTTGTTAAGCCATGACCTGAGGAAACTGCCTGCTTCCTGTTGCTTTCCCTCAAGATAATAGCTATCAGCATCCCAAAGCAGATCCGCTTTCCCTGCCATCACCAGCGTATCGATGATCTTTTCTTCGGCAGCAGTAAGTGCATTGAATCCGGCAAAAATGATCCTTTCAAATTTCTGACCACCCGTCATTGATTCAATGTTACCGGCAACCTCCCGGAAGATCAAACCCGGATATCCTTTTTTTTCTTTCCTCAGCCGCGATGTAAGCTGCTGATAATAAGTCCAGATGGAATTATAAAACCGCAGGTATTTTTTCTCAAAATCCGTCAATGGTTTATTTTCCGGGTTCCAGAGCGAGATAATTTTTGCTTCATCAAGATACTGAAAGAGGCGCTGCGGGTCAACCAGATAGCTGTCGATCTCATTAAAATCGGTCAGCATCTGTTGCCCCCACCCGATAAACTCATCAAACGGTTGAGCTTCCGGCCCTTCTATGACCTTGTGAACTTCATAAAGCTCAAATAAAACCCGGATGTTTTCCTCCAGGCCCATTCCTGAAATTTGAATGATGAAATCCTCGATAGAATAAACAGCCGGTGACCAGAAGGTTTTATGTAACCGTTTTCCAAGGTACTTCTTCAAATACAGGCCACCTCTCCGGTTGGGCAAAACGATGCAAAGACCTGAGATGTTCTCCCCGAACTTTTCAATGATGTAATCCGCTGTTTGCTCAAGAAACTTACTCATTTACCATTTACTATTGACCATTTACCATTGTATTGACCATTTACTATTTACCATTTGTATTTTGCATTCCTACATTCCTACATTCCAACATTCCTACATTCCTACATTATCTTTTTCCAAGGTCTTTCCATATGGATTCCTGATCGATATAGCCCACAATCTTCTCTGTTGCCGCTAACCGAAGATAGAGGTCAGTTATGGAGAACTTTCCTTCTTCTGTTATCAAAGAAAATATCCTTGGGCTGATAACCTGAATTCCGCTGAATGCAAATGGGCAAATTTCACTGGTGGTTGTTACTGACATTCTCACTTCTCCGGTTGCTTCGTTTTTCCAGCCACAAAGCTTATTTCCATTTTCGAAAAGCAGATAACGTGAGGTTACTCTTTCCCTTACCACCAGGGTTGCAAGGGCTGCCGACTTATTATGAACGTCTGTAACTTGTTTCAAATCAAAATCCGACAGCACATCCACATTATAGACGATGAATGGCTGATCATCAGTAAAGAACCATGCTGCTTTTTTCAATCCGCCCCCTGTATCCAGTAACTGAGCCGTTTCATCGGAAATGCTGATCTCAATTCCAAAGTTCCTGTTTTCAGAGAGATAATCAACAACCTGATCTGCAAAGTGATGAACATTGACAATGATCTCCCTGATACCGTATTCTTTCAAATGACATATCACATTTTCAAGCAAGGTCTTTTGCCCGGTTTTCACCAATGCTTTCGGAATTTTGTCAGTGAGAGGTCTGAGTCGTGTACCAAGGCCTGCAGCGAGGATCATTGCTTTCATCTCTCTTGTTACCCTATTGATTATCCGGTAGTTCTTTATGTTGTAGAAGAAGCTGCACGGGATATTTTGTTCCTATATGTTTTGCCATCTCTTCTGCACAATAGACTGAGCGGTGTCTCCCTCCGGTACATCCGAAGCTGACCATGAGATGCGTGAAATTCCTTGTGATAAAATTCTGAATGCTTTGATCTACCATGACGGTTGCACTGTTCAAAAATTTTTCCACTTCCCTTTCCTTCTGCAAAAAGTCGATCACCGGTTTATCTTTCCCTGAAAACTCACGATATTCCTCGAATCTTCCCGGATTGGGCAATGCCCTGCAATCGAATACAAATCCACCTCCATTACCGCTTTGGTCTTCCGGAATCTGGTTTTTATAGGAGAAACTTGTGATTTCAACCAGGAGATCACTTTCCGTAGCTTTGTAACGTGAAAAAGCAGGATCTTCAATGATCTTTCCAAGAACCTGCACCAATTCAGGTATATGTATTGTCAGAATGTTGTCGTCCAACAGAAGTTTCAGGTTTTCAACTGCATAAGGAATACTTTTTAAAAAATGAGATTTGTTCTCGTAATACCCTCTGAAGCCATACGCACCCATTGCCTGGAGGATCCTGATCAGGACAAAACCGTGATAGTATTTAAGAAAGTTCTTACTATTGATGTGGATATGTGTTTCAAGTTCATCCAGGTAAGTTGAGAGAAGGTCATTCCTGGTTTTTTGAGGAATTACCGCTTTTGCATCATAAAGGAGGGAAACAATATCGTACTGTAATGGACCTTTTCGTCCGCCCTGGTAATCGATAAACCAGGGTTCATCATTCACCAGCATGATATTCCTTGACTGGAAATCGCGGAACATGAAATAATCATTTCCGGCTTGCAGCAGAAAGTCGGTCAAGGTAATAAAATCATCTTCCAGTTTCTGTTCATCAAACGGAACCCTTGCCAGTTTCAGAAAATAATATTTAAAATAATTCAGGTCCCACATCATGGATTGCCGGTCGAAGGCAGCGCGGGGATAACATACGCTATAATCAAGTTTCGCAGAAGCCAATATCTGGAAAGCAGGAAGCCAATGGATCACCTTTTTATAGATCCCTGCCAACTCAGCAGGAAATTCAGACTCATCCTTTCTTTTTTCCGTCAGATAGCTAAAAAGGGTTAGGTCGCCAAGGTCTTGGAGGAGGTAAATATGGTTGGGTTCATTTACAGCATACAGCTCAGGAACAGGCAATCCCTGTTTATGAAAATATTTTGTGAAGAAGATGAAAGCGGTATTCTCCCTGTCTTCCGGATGATATGCTCCCATTGCATGTTTTGATTCTCCTTCTATCCTGTAATAGCAACGGTTGGAACCCGATCCCGGCAACGGGGTTATTCTCAGTGGTTTCTCACCGGCCCAGGATTCAAATAATACTTGCAGATCTAGTTCTTCCTTCGTCATAAGTCATTAGGTCAATAAGTCATTAGGTCAATAAGTCATTAGGTCAATAAGTCATTAGGTCATTGGTCATTGGTCATTGGTCATTGGTCATTGGTCATTGGTCATTGGTCATTAGGTCATTGGTCATTGGTCATTGGTCATTGGTCATTAGGTCATTGGTCATTGGTCATTGGTCATTGGTCATTGGTCATTGGTCATTGGTCATTAGTCATTAGTCATTAGTCATTGGTCATTGGTCATTGGTCATTGGTCATTGGTCATTGGTCATTAGTCATTAGTCATTAGTCATTGGTCATTGGTCATTGGTCATTGGTCATTAGGTCATTAGTCATTAGAAATTTTGATTTTTGCATTTTGCTTTTTGCTTTTTGAATTGGTTAATTTATTTCGGTAACCTGAACCTCAGGGTCAATGTAAAGCAGATATGTCTTAACGTCAGAAAATCCCAATTCTTTCAATAGCCGGTTGTAAATTTTCATTTGTTTGTGATATTTTTCTTCCGGTTTACCTGTTTTGTAGTCAATAATAATTGCTTCATCACCCTTCAGAATGATCCTGTCGGGACGATAAACAGTACCATCTTCAATCACGATCTCTGCCTCTGTTTTCACATTCAGGTCTTTTTCGAAGAATCTTCCTGCTTCCTTATGAGTGATCACGGTTTTAATCTTTTCCGTGAGGGGATTCTGTTGATTCCCTTCAATCAAACCTTCTTGAACAGCAGTTTCAATAACTGTTTCAACGTCGTCACTTGTAATGATACGGGATAAAATGGTGTGTACCAGATTTCCCCAATGCCGGTTTCGTTGCGGGTCATCAACATCCCAGGATTCCGGTGCTGAACGCCGGATAAATACTTTATTGTGCCAGTCTTCTGAAATAAAACTGGTCAATGACAAGTGTTCAAAGGGTTCACCGGTCGATTTCGCTTTGCAGATGCTTCTATCACCCCATTCATAGAATCGTTTCTCCTCTGACCATATATTTTCTGACCGAAGAAAATATTGATAGAATCCAGGAACAGATTCAGTCTTCTGTGCGCTTTTTGGTGGCATTGGTGATAAAAGATAAAGTCTATCTTCAGGCCTGGTATGTGCTACATACAAGACATTCACAAGATCCAGGAGAGACTTTTCTTCTTCCTGCTGCTTTTCCGCCGAAAATCCGGTATTCTCCATTGCCTTATTGGTTGCCAGCATACATGTTGTCAACCCATTCAGATCGGCATAAGGAATATCTACCCAAAGAAAGTCCCTGGTAAGTCTTTTTCTCAACGGGAAGACAGGGAAAATGACCACCGGAAATTGTAATCCTTTTGCCTTATGGATCGACATGATGCTGATTGCATCCAACCCCTGCGGTACGACTACGGATTTTTTTTCCTTTTTTTCTTCCCACCACTCAAGGAAACCAATTCCTGATGATTCGTTTTTTCTTGAATATTTCAGGACTTCATCGAGAAAGAACTGGATGTAAGGGTTTGCCGGGTCATTCAGCGAAAAGGTACGGATGATCTTTTCGAAGAAGTCATAAAGAGGTAATATGCGCAGGGAATCCGGCGAGAGCTCAAATCCGTATTCTTTCAGCAGTGTAAATGGTTCATGAGAAGAATGTGATCCGCTTTTGATCTTAAACAGTAACTCGTCAAGCCGGCTGCCCGGCAGTTTCATTTTTATATGCAGGAAGGTGATAACCGCTGCAGTATTGATCATGCTTTCCGGTTCGTGCAGCAAGCGAAGAAAGGCAACAAGAAAGTTCACTTCGGATGAATAGCTGAGGATGAGGGATTCTGCGGATGTAATCCTGATGTCGTTTTCGGCCAGGAACCGTGCAATCTCGCCGGCTTCCTTATTCCGGCGGCAGAGAATGGCGATATCACGAAGGTGAAACTGATCTGCTTCTAATTCATGGATAATTTTCAGGATATTTTCGAAAGCAAGATCTTTATAACTGTTTTCCTCTTCTTCCTTATCAATAAAGGAGAGGGAAACATAACCCCCGGATTTCTCCGGATCGGATTGCTGTTCCAGTTTGTCATACACCTTTCTTCCCGATTCGCCGATAACAGGCAGGATTGAGGTAAAAAACCGGTTATTGAAATCTACGATCTTCGTGGCAGACCTGAAATTTTTATTCAACTGTTCTTCATTGTACTGCGACCTGAGCAGGCTTTCCCTTTCTGCAAGCACAGGGTTGGATTGGCTTCCTGAAATGGCAGGCAATGCAGTAAACTGATCAACATCGCCATTCCTCCAGCGGTAAATAGCTTGCTTACCATCTCCGACAATGAGGTTGAAATACCCGTAAGCCAATGAATTTTCAATTAAAGGAAGAAGGTTCTGCCATTGTAAAACCGACGTATCCTGGAATTCATCAATAAGGATATGATGGTATTTCTCACCCAGCCGTTCATAGATGAAAGGAATGGGTTCATTCATGATTATTCCCGAAATCCGTTGGTTGAACTCGGCAATATGGACAATGTTGTTCTGTTTTTTATAATCCTCAAGGATTTTTTCAATTTCATTCAGCATTGTCAATGGGAAGATTGTACCGGTCAAGGCTTTCAGAAGGTAATAATGTATCTTTTCTGAGGTATCGAGAGGATTGATCCGGTTATAATATGAACGAAGATCATCTTTGATAGCTTCAATGCCTGTCCGGTCTTCAGGTAAAGCTTTACCTGCTATCCAATTATCCTGTTCAATGGTGGTTTGAACCCTGGAATTGGGTTCAATATTCCCATTTACCTCTTTTGACAATTTTAAGAAATACCTGGAGATACCGGTACTTCCATAATAGAACGAGGATTCCTGGATATTCCTGCTCCGGATAAGTTCAACCGCTTCGCAGGCAATTTTCTTTATTCTTTCTTCATACTGCCTGATCTGTCGATATATGATATCTGATATTGCACTAAATTCCTTTAAAGTGAGGTTTTTAAGTTTGCTTAGATGTTGTTTTGCATCTTCATCAAGCAAAACCTGTGCAAATTCAAGGAGTGTCTTTTCTATATTCCAGCTTCTCTCCTCATCCATCCGGCTCTCTAAAAATTTAACCAGCAATGAAGTAATCTCTTCGTCATCTCCGGCTTTATCCATCAACAGATCTATGGTCTTCTGAAAGAGTTCATCACTGTCAAGCTCCACATTGAAGTTCATGGGTAAACCGAAATCCCGGGCAAATGTCCGGATGATCCTGTGGGAAAAGCTGTCGATTGTGCTGATGGCAAAATCGGAATAGTTGTGAAGGATCATTTCATGGGTCTCGGCAGCCTTTTTCTGAATGGTGGATTCATCGAGCCCGGTTTCACGAACCAGTATTGGAAGCAAAGCAGTATTGGTCTTTTCTGATCGTTTATCCGGGTTGCGGGAAAGGTCTGACAATGCACCCAGCACCCTTTCCTTCATTTCGTTTGCCGCCTTGTTGGTAAAGGTGATGGCCAGGATATGCCTGAAATTTGCAGGTTCCGGAAGGACAAGGCACAGGTATTCCTTCACAAGGGTGAAGGTTTTGCCGGATCCGGCGGAAGATTTATAGGCTATGAAGGACAAGGCAGTTTACAGTTTACAATTTACTATTTACTATTTACTATTTACTATTTACCATTTTATTGACCATTGACCATTGACCATTTGAATTATGTATTATGAAAGATAATATATGAATTATTTTATTACCGGTTTGCATCTGCCTAAGGTGTGGTTTTGGGAATATAGGCTAAGCAAACAATGCCATTTGTCTATTGTTTATTGGTGTCATTATGTTGATAAAACTGTCCCACAAATTCAATGTCAAATTAAGATTATATTTTTTGTTTAGCATTTCAAGTTCGGTTTGTAAGTAGGTTTTGTTTATGTTTATAGCTATTTTCAAAAGATCTATTCGCATTAAAACATCTTTTGTAAAAGTCCTTTTAGCGTCTGAAAAAGTTACCGATTGCAAAAACTGCATTGTTGTGTCAGAATTTAAAAGTACTAACGAGTAAACAGCAAATTCAATATTGTCAAAACCTATTAAATAGCAAGTATCGTCAAGCATTACAGGTTTGTTGTCTTGAGGCAGAATTAATGTAAAATGAAAGGTTTTGTAAAGTCCTGAAATGGCTACTTTGTATGGTTTAAATGAATAGTCCCCAATACCGAATATTGAAAACAATGGTTTGTTATGATAGATACTTGATTTTCTTGCATCAAAATTTGCCAGATGTTCAACCAAGTATTGATATGTTTTAGGATATTCAGTTTTGATGTATTTAGTTTCCTGTCCAACTTTCTTTTGAGTAACAATAGTAAATTTTCTTGTCTGACTGATTACATTGTTTTTAAGATCGGAACTTTTAAGAATACCGTAAACCAAATCATCTTCTAATTTTATTTCTTCGTTCAATCCATTCATGTATTGTCCATTCACTTTTTCCAATTCCATAACTGAAGAACAGTCGTGTTTTAAACCTTGTCGCCAAATAAATGGACATTCACCATCAATTAGTTTTGTATGAATGTAAGTGTCAATGTTTGAAACAAACTTGTCGGACACCCAGCCAAATTTCAAGTACCAAGTTTTATTCTCGTAAAAATTAAATTCTTCACAGTAAAAAGCTGGATTTGAATTTAGTTGACAATAGAACAATGCAGCTTCAACAGAAACATTAAATTCCTTTTTACTGTCAATACATTGTTTTTCTAATGACGATATTTTGTATCTGTTTTTGTTTTGGTCAAAAACGATGTTCTTGATTACCGAATTTTTCACCAAAAACAATAAATGACCATTCATATTATGAAATGTTTCAATCATTGTCAATGTAATAAATTCAGCAATGTCAAAATTTCCTTTTCCAGTTATAGCATCTAACCCGCTATGATTTTTAAAATTTGTCTTATTAGGAAGATTAGTTGAATTAAGACTTCCTAATTTTGAGTTTGTCACCCAAGGTGGATTTCCTATTACTAAAATGTCTTTCTTTGAATATCGTTTGGCTATTTGTTGGAAATCATAGTCAAAAACATTACAGTGAGCAATAGAAATTTCCGGCTTGTTTCTATTTGGGTTAATAAGAAAAAAATCTATTATGCTAAATTTAGTTTCCCAAACGTAAGGTTTGTAAATCTCAACCCCGAAAATATTTTTGATATTCTTGAAATTGTATAATGATGAAATGATGAAATTGCCCTTTCCACAAGTCGGCTCAATTACAATTTCAGGTGAAATATTTTTAGAAGCCAAATGCGCTGCTACTTTATTTGCTAAATAAGGATTAGTTTGAAAGTCGCCATATTCTGCCCTGTCAGGTTCTTCAATAATCATATGAGTTATAGAAAGAACTTCTTTAAGCGTTTCCATTTCTTCATTATTATCAAAAAAATGCAGGATACCGGAGGCATAATACATTTTTTGATTTGCCTTTTCATAAGATACAATGTTTTTCAGATTATCATTTAAGAAATCTGCAACTTGATAAGTAATATTTGCTTCAAATACTTTCATTACTAGGGTCTGTTATAGGATACAATTTTGGTTATTCCTATTACTTCTTCTGACAGCGTTACTATTCTTTGATATTGCAGTCTCCATTGTAATGCATTGGAAATTGTCAAATAACCTTGTTCAGGTGGGGTTTTTAAAATTTGCCTGGCTAATTTTGATAAAGTTATTTCGTCAGCCGGAATGTTTTTGTCTTGTAAGTATGCAATGATATCGACTTCATTGGCTTTGTCCTTAATCATTTCTCTCAAACGGAAAGTTGTTGTATAGTCAGCAGTTCTTTCTTTTGAAACGAATGAACAACTAACAAAATTCAATGTTGAGGTTTCCGTTTTTGAGTTGTCTGCTTTGTCGTAAACGAAAACAAGCAAGTTGTAACCAAGTCCGAAAACCTTCTGTTTAGATTCTTTGAAAGGGCAAGAAGATTGCGGTTGTTTTATTGAGGTTACTTTGATGTCTGTTAAAATATCTTCTGAAGGAAGGTCAACCCCACTTGCAGATGAACCAATTGTAACTTCATATTTGTCTTTTAGGTGCCTTTGAAATTTTTGTTCAATGAGTGTCCCAACCGCTTTTCCGTCGGTAACTCCAAAAAGTTCCTTATGTTGAAATTTGGATTGTTCAATACAAAAAAGTTGAGCTTCTTTGATTAGACTTTTTATCGTTAATTGTTGTTTCATTCCTTTTTTTAATACATGTCGCTAAATTAATATTTTTAGAGTTTAACTCTACCCAGTCGAGTCGGTCAGTTTTGCACAAAAGTTAGGTATTAGCTGTAAAGTTCGTTTGTTGAAATGTCGTCAAAGAATTGGGTATAACCTAATACTTCCGTAATGACCTAATGACTAATGACCTAATGACTAATGACCTAATGACCAATGACCAATTTCCCAACAAAGGTTTTTGATCCGTCCGACAGCTTAAAAAAGTAAAACCCGGCCGGAATATCAGTAAGATCAAGATGTTTCAGACCTGGATGTTGTTTTGTTACTTGAATTTCCCTGACGAGCTGACCCTGTGATGAGACGATCTGCAGGCTTGATGGACTTGACAGATAAGGAAGCCTGATTTCACAGGATCCATTTGCCGGATTTGGATACACGGCCAGGGGCAGGATGTTTTTTTCCTCAATACCAGGACCTTTCACGGTGATCGATCTCGATCCGATACCTGCATTATTTGCAGCATCCATAACCAGAACGGAATAGACTGCATTTGAATCGATGGTCACAGTGACAGATGGTGTCATTTCAAAATCCGACCAGATGTATGTGTAGGGAGGAGTTCCTCCGGTTACCTGTGCATTAATGGTCAGCACAGTTCCCTGGTAGACGGCAGTATCTGCCCCAAGATCCACGATGACCGGTCGGAATTCCTGCCGGAAAATATCACGGTATATGGCAGTTGTGACCGGGCCTTCCTGGTTGATCTGAAGGAGAGGAATTCCTTTGCCATTGGCAAGCCATTTATACTCCGTAATGTCACGCAAAACCGGGAGCCCGATTCCCGGTGTGGAGAGGAAAAGACTGTCGTATTCAATAAGATGGGATTTGACACGCAGGGTTGAAAAGGTTCCGAAAGGAGTAATTAAAGTACCCCAGCCATCAACCTGGCTTTCGCGGCTCCTGGATGTATAAAAGGAGGCAAGTCCCGGAAATGAGAGGTTGACCGAAGAAGTGGAGTTCCAGTTGCTGTTTATATTCAGCGGGAATGTGTAATACTTATCGGGATTATTATAAGGGGCCGTAGCGGGAAGAGGAAAACCATTCAGCGTGACACTGAATGCAAATCCAAGATTGCCGAAAAATGATTCAGAATTCTCGAAGAAAGTATAGGGATTTTGTATCGCAATCCCAGGGAGTGCAGGCACTCCGCCGGGTGAAGCCAGGTTGGCAGCCGGAAATGCAAGCTGAAAAAGGACGGGAGTGGATTGCTTTGTTACGAAGGTATCGACAAGCTGGTTCATTGCTGATAATTCCGAAAAATCCCACGTGGTATCGTTACCAGTTTTTGTAAAGTCTCCGGGGATTGCAGTGGCAATACTGACCCTCAGAGTATCACCGGCTACCGGCATATCCGATTGATCAATGACGATCTGGGTGAAGCCGGAAACCCTGAACAGTAACAATATACAAAGAGCAGCTATTTTTTTCATCAGGATGAGAATTGACGAATTTGAATTTACAACTTATTTCCCCTTCTTTCCGGACTTTCTGAAGAGATCGCCCAGCCGGTTGAAATCACGCTGATAAGATACCCCGATCCCCTGTGTATAGAGTGCATTATTGGTTAGAATATCGATGGTATTTGTACGGTTGAAGGCTTTCAGCCGGAAACGCCCATTATCCGTAAGAAGGTATTCAATATTGATGTCGCCCACGATCGTGCTCACCTGCTGTTGCTGTGCACCCAATCCCGCGGAAGCGGAGGTGTATGAATTCACACCGAATAACCCGTCCACCAGCAGACGGTCGCTAAAAAGCGAGGTGGAAACCGCAACATCAAATTCCGAAGGAACTGTGCTTCCTGCACCCCGCTGATAATTGATCCCGACATTCACATTTTTTGAAATCTTTGACAAAAGGCTGTTGACCTGGTTTGCAAGCAGTGTCAGTGAGGTGGTACCGACATTGATATTGGTCGTGGCACCCTGGTTTGTCTTGAACTGGCCCAATACCAGGATGTTAAGTACCTGTTGAGCCATTTCTGCCTGGTTTGTGGTATCAATCGCCGTATAAACGGTACTTTTAATATCCTCCTGTGCATTTGGGAGGTTCATTCCAAAAGTGATAACAGGATTCATCAGTTTTCCGTTAAGCCTGATGATACATTCTACCGGAACTCTCAACGAGGACTGTTCTGTTTTTGTAGTCAACCCCAATAATGGCACCCTTGTCTTATAAATTGCACTCATTGAAATATCAGCATCTGTCGGGTCCCCGGTCCATCTGATAGATCCACCATCGAGGATCGTAAAGGTCAGATTTATATAATTTTTCAGATGGAAAAGGAACGTGCCTTTCTGGATCATGTAATTCCCCGACAAGGAAAAACTTGTTGTCGGAGTCATTTTCAAAACAAGAGTGCCAGTCCCGGAACCCTTGATATTTCCCAACTGGTCAGGAAAAATCACTTCTACGATTGCATTCGGATTGACCTGCAACGAAAGGTCCAGTGATAATCCGTTGGGATTGGATAAAAAAAGCGGGGAGCGCACAGCCAGTGTATCTTTTTCATGTGATTCAAAAACAATATAATCATTCTGGCTGATATCTGCAGTGGAAGATATCGGGATGACCACATCAGTTCCTTCGCTGCTTCTGGCTTTAACATCAACGGATATATTATCGAGAAGCCCGGAGATCCTCACAGTGCCTGACGCACGTGCTTTTCCATAAAACAGGTTATTCTGAGCATAGGTATTCCTGAACGCAGAGAAATCTTTGTAATCCACATTAAGATCCAATCGTACATTTTGAAAATGGCTATGTGTGATCTTCCCATTCAATAAGGCTTTATTTCCGAGAGAGTCGAAAAGTGTTATATGATTGAATCCAAAATAATTTGAGTCCACCGTTACTTCATCTGCAAACGAATAAGGAACATTCAGGTAGTTGATTCTGAATTCTGTTCGCAAAAGGTGAAGTTTGCCGTACATCACCGGACCTGACAGACTTCCCTTGATTTTCAGGTTACCGGATACCAGACCGCTAACTTTTGACATAAAACTGGAAACAAAAGGCGCTACCATTTTCAGGTTCAGGTTATTTAAATCCAGATTAAGATCCATCCTGGGATTCTTTTCGGTTACAAAAAGGTTGCCTTTCAGCGACAAGGGAATACTTGTACCTATATTGCCGGTATAGAGGATCTGAACATTTACGTCGAAACGCTTTTCTAAACTCACATATTTCACCTTAAATGTAGCATCACCAAGGGGTTCCCCATTGAATTTAAACTGATCCATCCGCAGATCAGAAGTAATGGAAAAAGCATTGTAAACATCTGTCAGTTTGAGCTTCCCTGTGAGGATTCCATCAATATTGATTTGGTTATTTCCCAGAAGCTGGTCAAAATCAGAGATATCAAGTTTAATGAAGGAGACAGATAATGTATCGGGAGAATGATGCGATATTTTCCCATCCATTTTCAGGACCTGTTCACCGGAAATAAATTCTACGCCTTTCAATGTTATAGAGGAGGTATCGATCACAATATCATTATCTTTTCCAATGTTCCAGTATTTCTTATCAACAAAGACGTTCAGTTTATTCAATTTTATTTCCAGGGCAGTATCCATCCCCAGGTTAACAAAACCCGCGATCTCACTATGGCTATGCGTGTCGAACCAGGTAAGATGACACTGGATGGTATCCCTGCGGAGATCCGAAATCAAATGGACAGAATCCACCCTTATCAGCAATGAATCCTTATTATTCAACTGGCGGAACAGCAATTCCCTGCATCCCATGCTAATACCCAGGTTGTCGCTCTTGCTTGTGGCTTTGATATACCAGTCGTTCATATGCATCCCGAAAATGGTAATCTCCGGAGAAGCCCCTTTAAGCGTGATCATACCCTGGTTATCACTAAAAAACCCTTCAAATCTCGAATCAGGTGCAATCCTCAGAAAGGGAAGAAAGACTTTCATCACAGGGTCGGTAATTTTAAGGGTAATATTATACTTCACAAACTGATTTGCCGGAGGATGATTTATAACTGCTGTATCATGCATACGAAACGAGGCCAGGTAGTTTTGAATAAAAATGGTAAGCGATGGGATCATGCTTTTAAAATTGAATTCACCGGTAAAATCAGCATCCACGAAATCGGAACTGAGCTTGTAAGACTTGTCGTTTTTTTTATCTCTTGAGGTTAAAAGTGACAAACTTTTCATCTTTATCGTATCCTCTGCCTCAATGTACCGGGTATTTTCAACTGTGATCGAACCATCAATGTTATCAATTGTATTTCCTTTGAAATCAGCCTTTATATCGGATTCCAGTGTTTGTATAGAATCCCTTGCGGAAAGGTTCAGCGCAAAGAGGTTGGCATGGGTGATCGTGGAAGAAAAGTTAAAGGATGGAAGAGAATCATGCAGATCCACCGTTCCATTGAAATTCAGGGCCAGGTTAGGATCTTTGATCTCTAAATAACCAGTGAACTGTTTATCAGCAAACGTTCCCTTGATTTCCAGGTTACGGTATGTGTATTTATTCGCTTCAACCGAATCAACGAATACATTCATTGACATGTCGATATCATTTACCTTAATTCCGCTCCCTTCGATATCTGCACGCAGAGAAACCAAACCCAGGATTTTCCTGGAATTGAGAAGGGTGCCAAGATGGAGATCCATGACATCAATTTCACCGCTGTATGAGATAGGAACATTCCCTTTCTGTTTTTTAAGGGAAAGATTCGTTGTGACCGACCCGATATCGGTGTTGAGTTTGACACTCGTGACAAAATCATTATAAAACCCTGTAAAATTGCCTTTTAGCTTGCAGACTCCTGCATTCTGAAGAAAATCAGGAAGTAAAATACCTTGTGGGTTTCCCGGGACCATGAGGGTTGCAATGTCCTGCCGGGTCGTAGTGAAAGATTTGATATCCAAATCGATAAATGTTTCTTCAACATCCGGCAAACCGTTGGCATTGATATTCCCGAAGAATGTTGTATTTTCTCCAAAGGCAATATGGAAATTCCTTGCATGAAAATTGGAAACTGTTCCCTTGACCTTCCCTTCTATTATGAATTTATCTTTCATCACGTAAATGACAGGTGCAAAAGCCCCGATATCTTCAAGATCAAGAGTGGAGTGGGAGATATCTGCCTGGATCCGAACCTTTTTAAGAAAATCGGAATAGTCGTTCCATTCCTTATAAAGGAAATCAAAGCTGAGATCAAGGTTTGAATGATTGGTTACCAGCTTAAGGTTATGTGCTTTCAGAAATGCAGGGCTCACCTGGAAATCTCCGCTCATGGAATGAATCGTAAACCCGGAACGTTCTGCGGCGGATAAACTTTTGATGGTTGCGTTTAGCGTATCCCCATCAGGATGAAAATCTGTCATCACCAGGTTGATATGATTTACATCAATATTTGAGTAATCCATTCCTGAATCGACCTTTGGGGCATTTTTATCCTGGAAATGAAAACGGGTATCCGTTAATTCAACCCTCCTGAGGTGGATATCCCAGGGTTTTGCGATTGCACTCTCTGTTCTGCCTGTAGTATCTTTCGATATAAAAAAATCAAGAAGATATTGGAGATTCAGGACAGTGTCATTTTTATGGGTGATGAGTTGGATCACCCCGTTATCGATGAATATTCTCTCGAAATTAAGGTGATGTCTTTTCAGGTTGATCCTTCCGGGGATCACTCCGAGTAAATTGGCAGTAAAAAGATCAGATTTATTCCTGTCTTTAATAATGATATTCTTGATCAGTAATCCTTTGGTCAGGGAAAGATCCAATGCCCCGATCCTGACCTCAGTTCCGGTTTGCCGTGAGATGTAATCAGCTAAAATTCTCACTGCAAAGGTCTGAACAGAAGGGTTACGGACAATAACATAGATGGTGGCCAGAAAGGAAAGTAATACCACCAGTGAAAACAACAATATTTTGGCAACCCTTTTTATGGTAATTTTGCTTTTTATTTATCAATGCTCAAACCATGCAGGTTTACATTCTCGGGATCGAATCTTCCTGCGATGATACCGCTGCGGCGGTGATTGAAAACGATGAAATACGCTCAAATATTACAGCCCGTCAGGAAGTTCACCGGTTGTACGGAGGTGTAGTTCCCGAACTGGCTTCGCGTGCACATCAGCAAAATATCATTCCCGTGATCGACGCAGCCATCAAAAAAGCAAATATAAGTAAAAATCAACTTTCCGCAGTAGCCTTCACACAAGGACCTGGTCTTCTCGGGTCATTGCTCGTCGGGATCTCCTTTGCAAAGTCGTTTGCCATGGGTTTGGGGATACCCCTGATCGAAGTTGATCATCTGCAGGCACATATATTGGCTCATTTTATCAGGGATGAATATTCCTTGAAACCTCCCCCCTCTTTTCCTTTTCTTTGTCTGACCGTATCCGGTGGCCATACTCAGATCGTTCTTGTAAAGAATCATTTCGAAATGGAGATCATCGGGCAGACAATCGATGATGCCGCCGGAGAAACCTTTGACAAAGCGGCCAAGATCATGGGATTGCCCTATCCTGGCGGACCGATGATTGATGCCTTTGCAAAAGAAGGACGAGCCGATGTCTTTACTTTTGCAAAGCCCAATATTCCCGGGCTTGACTTCAGTTTTAGCGGGTTGAAGACATCGATTCTCTATTTTCTTCGCGACAGACTTAAAGAGGATCCGGCATTCATTGAGAACAATAAAGCCGATCTCTGTGCTTCCATCCAGGAAACCATCGTATCGATCCTCATGAGTAAATTAAAAGATGCTGCCAAACAAACCGGTATCACCGAAGTTGCCATTGCAGGAGGTGTTTCTGCCAACTCCCTGCTACGCGCTAAACTGCTGGAAACTGAAAAGACAATGCACTGGAATGTATTTATTCCCCGCCTTGCCTATTCCACCGACAATGCAGCCATGATAGCCATGACAGGGTATTTCAAGTTTCTCAAAAAGGATTTTGCAGATCAATCGGCAGCGCCGTATGCCAGGATAAAATAATTCAAAAATCAAAATGCAAAATTTAAAATTGTAAAATCTTTCGTATTTCCTGTAATCAGATAGTCAGCATGACTTTCTTCACACAGTTCAAGAAGCTTATTATCGCCTGCATTAATTGAATTTGAATTGAACAGCCCGATTGTCTATCAAATTGTAAAGAGTGGTTTAAGATTGAATTTTTAATTGTTTTGAATTGACGAGTTTTGGGGATAATATCATGTCCCCTCCTCTTCAGAAAAAAATCTATTGTGTTTTTCTACTGTGTTCTATGTGTCTATTGTGGTGAAAAAATATTTGAGATCGATGGAATTCGGAATTAAGAATGCAGGAAAGTTGAATACAGAAATTAAATATTAATTTGAACACAAAATGCAAAAATTGAAAATGGATCATTTTGCACTTTGATTTATAAGGATAAATTATAGATTGCCAGGTATGAGAAAAGTACTATCTTTGAAATGATAAATATCATTGGCATTGAAGGCATCAGATCCGACACTTGAGAAGATAAAATTTTCTGTATTGGAGATTCTTCCTGGTTCAGAAATCATTCTGTTTGGTTCACGCGCAAGAAATGAGAATCTTGAAAACAGCGATTATGATCTGCTGATAATTGCAGAAAAACAACTTGATTCCAAGGAGAAGTTGAAATTTCAAGCGTTGATCCGAAAACAACTCGCCATCAGAAATATTCTTGCTGATATAATTGTTCAATCAAAAGCTGACATCTCTGTTAAGAGGAAACTTCCAGGTCATATTGTGAGATCAATCATGCAGGAAGGAGTTTATGTATGACCATTGAGGAACAGAATTACCTTCACCAATGGATTGGTAAAGCCCATGAGGATTTTTTAGTTGTTCAGCAATTGATGTTATCCGAAATTCCGATAAAGGCAGCGATTGCATATCATTGTCAGCAGTCGGCAGAAAAATTTCTTAAAGCATTCATGGTCTTTCACAAACTTGAAGTTCCCAGAACGCATAATATTGAATATCTGTTAGAACAATGTGGAAAGATCGATCATGCTTTTTCTTTTATTGATCCGGGTAGCCTGACGGACTATGGTGTGGAAGTGAGATATCCAGGTGATTTTCTGGAGCCCTCTTTAACAGAACTTGAAACGCTGATATCAGTTGTTGAAAATATCAGGGAATTGGTTCTGTCAAAATTGAACATTTGATTGAAAAAACATCATACATGCCACTTCGCTTCCTGTCCGGTTTTATCTTCTTTTTATTCGCCTCCTTTTGTCTGGCAAAACTCCCCAATAAACCTACATTTAAAACTTCATCAGTTTCAGCATTCATCGAAAACAAAGGCCAGATCATTGATCAGAAAAACAAACCAAACCCAGGGGTATTGTATTTATTGAATACACCAGGGTTGAATGTGCAGTTGAGGAAAAGTGGGTTTAGTTATGATGTCTATGCTATAAGGCACGAGGCACGAGGCACCAGGCACGAGGAAGGCAACAGGCAACAGGCAATAGGCAATAGTTCGTCCCATGTCCCGCGTCCCATGTCCCAACCTTCAGATTCATCAACTTCCATATATTTCCACCGCATCGATATTGATCTGGAAAATTCCAACCCCAATCCCACAATCATACCATCCGACCCGTCACCTGATTACCTCAACTATTACACTTCATCTGCACCTCCTGAGGGAATAAAAAATGTAAGGAAGTACGCTAAGATCACTTATAAAGAGATATATCCAGGGATTGATCTGGAATGCTTTACAACTAAAGAACATGGATACAAGTACAATTTTGTGATCCATCCGGGAGCCAACATCAGGGATATCCGATTAAAGATCACCGGACCGGAAAATATTATGTTGAATCGGGATACACTGAAATTTAAGACCCGATTTGGGGATGTTGAAGAATTGATCCCGGAAACCTTTTATCTGATCAATGATTCGAGAGTCGATATCAAGGCACAGTTTAAAAAAATAAATAATGACGTATATGGATTTGTAGTTGACAAAACAATTCCGGAAAATTCATTGCTTGTCATAGATCCGACAACAATCAGGCTTTGGGGTACCTATTTCGGAGGTCCGGATATGGACGAGGCAATAGGGTGTTCAGTTGACAGGTTTGGAAATGTAGATATTGCAGGCGATACCCGGTCTTTAACCAATATCGCAACCACCGGAGCTTATCAGGACACCTTAGCGGGGGATATTGATGGATATGTAGCCAAATTTTCTGCAGATGGAGGATTACTTTGGAGCACCTATTTTGGAGGAGATACAATTGATAATACTTTGTCATCATCCATTGACAGGAATGGTAATATCTACGTATCAGGTAAGACATATTCCCACAATGGCATTGCCACTCCCGGAGCACATCAGGTTAATCTGGGTGGTCTTAATGATAGTTTCATAGAAAAATTTGACGGAAATGGCGCAAGGCTTTGGGGTACCTATTTTGGAGGAGGAGGGTCTGAACGGGGCATCATTGGTGTAGATGCAAGAGGATATGTCTATCTAACAGGAACCACCGACTCAGACACCGGAATCGCAACGCCAGGCTCTTATCAGCCTGCCCGCTTCGATTATAGTCATGATGCCTATCTGGCTAAATTTGATTCGACCGGATTGCTCATCTGGGGCACTTATTTCGGCGGGGAAGGGGAGGATGGAACGTATGGCTGTGCGGCAGACAGTATTGGAAATATTTACATTGATGGTAATACCTCATCCCTTCTGAATATTGCTACTCCCGGAGCATTCCAACAGACTTTCGGCGGCGGAGATCAGGATCTATTTTTAACAAAATTTACCTCGAATGGAGCATTGGTCTGGTCTACCTATTATGGCGGAAGTCTATGGGACGCTTCCGGTTCTTGCATGGTTGACAACGCAGGAAATGTCTGTTTGGTTGGCCAGACAAATTCTCCGGATGGAATCGCTACTCCCGGTTCCTATCAACCCGATCTTACAGGAAGTTTTGATGCTTTTATTGTTAAGTTCGATTCATCGGGTCAACGGCAATGGGGTACTTACTACGGTGGAGTTGGCACGGATTGTTTTAATTATTGTCAATTTGGATCAGAAAATGACATCTATTGTTGCGGAAGTACCACCTCTGCTACTAAAATCTCAACACCCGATGCGTATCAGCCAATTTTTGGCGGAACATATGATGCTATTCTTGTCAAGTTCACCGGGTCAGGAGTCCGGCAGTGGGGTACATATTACGGCGGAAATTTAACAGAAATTGGTTATCACTGTACTTATGTTCCACAGGATACAATATATATAGCCGGCTGGTCTTTATCTTCCTCCGGTGTTGCCTCACCCGGGGCCTATCAGGAAACCTATGGGGGGATGCGGGATGCTATGTTGATAAAATTCCTGGATTGCTGGCCAATCGATACCGCCGGCCCTATTTCCGGTCCTTCAACAGTTTGCCTGAATTCAACCGGAAATGTATATAGCATTCCGGTTCTTCCCCATGCAATAAATTATGTCTGGACATTGCCAACTGGAGCCACAATCGTCAGTGGTGCAGGTACCAATAACGTTATAGTGAACTTCAGCGGGTCAGCATCGTCAGGGAATATATGGGTAAAAGGATTGAATAAATGCGGTGATCCCGGGGATTCTGCGTATTTATTTGTTACCATAAATACCAATTTACCCATACCTGTTATTACAGGTCCCAATAATGTCTGTGAAGGTCCGGGGAAGGTTTATTCAACGGCTTCCGGAAAGACAAATTATCAATGGAGTATTTCACCGGGCGGGATAAAAACATCAGGAGGCACTTCGACAGATAATACTGTCACCGTGACCTGGAATGTTATTGGAACTCAACATGTCTATGTAAACTACAATGATAATGGTTGTGAAGCGTTAACCCCAACCGATTACCCTGTTACAGTTACGGCAAGTCCCGCGGTCAATGTCACAATCGGTACCCCATCAAATACAGTTTGCGAAGGCACCCAGGTTACCTATACAGCAACACCAACCAATGGTGGAACGATTCCTGCATATCAATGGTTGGTAAACGGCGGGGGCGTTTGGCCAAACGCCCCTACGATGTCGTACATACCTGCAAATGGAGACCAGATCTTCTGCATCTTAACCTCGAATGTAACCTGTTCTTCAAACAACCCGGATACCTCCAATGTGATCACCATGACGGTATATCCACCTTCCCCTGTTTCAGTAACGATTGCAGCTTCGGAAAACCCGGTTTGTTCCGGTACTTCAGTAATATTTACAGCAACCCCAACCAATGGCGGATCTACACCATCGTATCAATGGTTGGTAAATGGCACGGGCGTATCGCAATACGCCCCTACGATGTCGTATATACCTGCAAACGGTGATGTTGTAACCTGTATTCTCACCTCTTCAAATACAATTTGTGTATCGAATAACCCTGCCACTTCGAATGCCATTTCAATGGTTGTAAATCCATTGAATCCGGTCAGTGTTTCCATAAGTACTCCAAATAACCCCTATTGCCAGGGATCGACCGTTACTTTCACAGCAACCCCCACGAATGGCGGAACCACACCTTCATATTCGTGGAAAGTAAACGGTATTGCGGTAGGAAGCAATAGTCCAAATTATTCCTATATCCCGGCCAATGGAGATCTCGTAACCTGTGTGATGAACTCAAATATAGCTTGTCCAAACGGAAACCCGGCTACCTCCAATACAATCACGATGGTGGAGAATACGGTGAACCAGGTGAGCATTGTAATCTCAACCCCGGCCACCACCGTTTGCAGCGGCACATCTGTGATCTTCACTGCCAACCCTACGAATGGAGGAACAACGCCTGGTTACCAATGGAAAGTGAACGGGGTGAATAATGGTGCAAATAACTTTCAGTTTACCTATACACCTGTAAATGGAGATTGCATCAGTTGCATCCTGACTTCAAACCTGGTTTGTGCCAGCGGGAACCCGGCAACTTCTAATTCGATTTGTATGACCGTCAACCCGAACCTGCCGGTCAGCATCAGTATCAGCACTCCGGTAACCACCGTCTGTGCAGGCACCCAGGTCACATTCACGGCATTTCCTACCAACCAGGGCACCCTGCCACAATATCAATGGAAGGTAAATGGGGTGGCGGTTGGAATAAGCAGCCTTACCTATTCTTGTACGCCGCTCAATGGCGACCAGGTTTCATGCATTCTTACATCAAACGCGACATGCCCCACCGGGAACCCGGCAACGTCCAACACGATCACCATGACGGTCAATGCCAATATGCCGGTGAGTATCCTGATCTCTGCATCAAACAACCCGGTTTGTTCAGGGATTCCGGTCACCTACACCGCTACCCCGACAAATGGGGGAACAACCCCGGTTTACCTGTGGAAAGTCAACGGAATTAATACCGGAACCAACAGTACCACTTACCAATATATTCCTGTAAACGGTGACCTGATCACCTGCACGCTGACTTCGAACCTCACTTGCACAAGCGGAAATCCAGCGACCAGCAACACAATCACGATGGGGGTGGCCGCTTCTCCGGTTGTCACCCTGACCCGGTGCAACGATTCTGTGACAACAACCGTTGCACAACCCTTCCGGTTGAAAGGCGGAATCCCGTTAGGAGGAACCTATTCAGGTCCAGGAGTCACCACTGGAATTTTCTACCCTGCAATTGCAGGAGCCGGCACCCATCTAATAACTTATACCTATACCAATGCGGCGTTGTGTTCTGCAAATGCAATCGTGACAATCGTAACGCGTAACGCGTCACCCGTTACGTGTGGGAATCCTTTGACAGACATACGAGATAACAAAGTATATCCAACAGTTCAGATCGGATCGCAATGCTGGATGGCCACAAACCTGAATTATGGTAATGCAATCCCCGAAACCCAGAATCAACGGGATAATTGCATCCCCGAAAAATATTCTGGTCCCATGTCCCAAGTCCCAAGTCCCGCTTTCTACCAGTGGGACGAACTTATGGCATACGATGAAACCTTGAGCACCCAGGGCCTCTGCCCTCCCGGCTGGCATGTGCCAACAGAAGCAGACTGGAATACCTTATTCAGTAATTATATCAGTAATGCCTTCGCTGCGTGGCCGCTGCTTTTTACCGGATATTCGGGATTCAATGCAACGCTTTCCGGGACACGGCACATGAATGTGACATGGGACTGGAACGGCTTTGCAACCTTTTTCTGGTCGTCAACCTCGCATGGCGCCAATAAAGCCTGGAGTCATGGGATGAACGGGACGGATCCATCGGTTTCCCTTTATCCGGCGTTCCGGTCGAATGCTTTTTCCGTTCGTTGTTTGAAGGATAATTAAACACATAAAATCAAAATTCAAAATGCAACCTGCCTGCCGGCAGGCAGGAATGCAAAATGCAAAAATACTATTGCCTATTGCCTAATGCCTAGCGCCCTCATACTTTTTTTCCTTTGCCCTTGTCATGGATTCCTGGCCTTCATGAACAGAGAACCAGATCAATCCTACTGCACCGAGAATATCTGCATAAGCAAATCCGGTCAATTCATAAATAAAGCTTGCAAACAATAAAACTACCGACATATAAATACAAACCTTGGCGCAGTTTGCATCTGCAATGATAGGATCGGAGTTCAGCTTTTTCCCGATATTCAACTTTGCCAAAACCAACAATAACATCACCGCTATGGAAACAAGGGATATGATAATTCCCCAGAAAGTGGTTACAGGTGTATGATGATGAAGGATACTCAGGATACCGGCAACAATTAATCCGACTGACAACCCATAAAAGCTGAATCCTGTAATCTTTAACGCAGTGATCTCAAAATCAGTGACGGAGCTTTCCTGATTTCGACGGATATTCAGTACCATAAGTAATATCCCTGATCCGGAAATAACCTCTATAAAACTGTCGATGCCAAAACCAAAAAGGGTAAGTGTTTCATCCTTATATCCCAGAAAAACCGAGACCAGTCCTTCAATGAGATTATACCCTATTGTAAAAATACTTAAAAGCAAAGCTTTCCTATATAGCTTCCGGATGTCCTCACTCATAAAAACTTTGAAATTTTATTTGCTGTTCAACACGTCAAACCGGTCATCTCCTGCAGGGGTGATGGAATGCCTGAAACGGTTGTAATGGAAATAATCAACCGGTTCCTCCCCGTCGGGTAATTTATAAGTAATATACTGATTCATAAAATAGTCAAACAAATAGCTTGCATTTCTCTTACCGGCAAACGAACTCAATTCATATACATCCTTTACTTTCAGGGAATCAATCTTGTATTTGTACCTGATATTGCTGGTCAAAGGATCAAAATAAAACCGGCCGTTCAAACCATCCGATGCGCTGAAACTCGAGTATAGCAATGTTTTAACAGGTTTTGCTGCATTCAGCTTACTCAATTCCACCCATGAAGAAAGGTCAGATGCATTTAATTCCATTCGTTTATAATAGGTTGTTTCATCGAACGTTTCGGAATCCTCGAAAGGAAGCAGGTACTCATCTAATTGGATCTGGGCAAAATTAACCATATAGGCCTGAGGTTTGCTTAACAATACCGAATCGATCGAACTTTCGATGAAGACTTTAAAACCAAGCATCCTCAACTCATCAATGAAACTGTTCACATACCTGTCGAGAAAGATTGAGTCATTGATAAACTGAATATACTTGCTATCTGCAAAAAGCGCTGAGTCCCCTTGTATAGATGAAAGACTATCAAAGCCTCTGATCGCTTCCCCTTTATGGTTATATTTATAGACCATATCCGGCGAAAATAGCTGCACATCAATTTCCGGCAGTTTTTTGATAAAATTGTCCGCCAGCTCCTTCTCCAGTGTACAGGAACATAGCAGGAACTGTAAAAGTACCATGGGAAACAGGAACCGGAGCAACGCTTTTCGTATCAAAATAAAGTCAGTTGAGTAGAAATAAACTTTTATTTCACGATTTTATTATCTTTTTGCCATAAGTTTTGCTCCAAATGACTTACCATAAGCAATACATTTCTCCATTCCTTCATCATGCGGAGTAAATTTCACCATTAACCCATCGTCAATGACGTCCAGTTTGAGGTTTGCAAGGTTGGAAGCGATCAGTCTGGTTCCTCCCTCGCTCCATCCATAAGAGCCAAAGGCGGCTGCCGGTTTACCCTTGTCACGGATCGGGTTGATCAGGGCAAACACCTGGTAGATCTGAAGGATGATATTCTGGTTAAAGGTTGGACTTCCCAGGATAATTCCCTGGGAATGGATAATTTTATGTTCAATTTCAGCCGGTGAAAGTTGTTCCAGATCGCACAGATCCACTTCGATATCTCCGGCCTGCCTGATCCCTTCTGCTATCTTTTTTGCAATGATGGCAGTATTGTGATAGGCCGAAACGTATGCTATAAGGACCGTGCGGGGTTTGGGTTCCTGCAATGCTTCCCGTGCATATTGTTCCGACAGGTCAACGTACTTTTTCCAATCTTTTCGAAATATCATCCCATGACCCGGACAAATGACATCAATAGCCAACGGCCGTATCTTTTCAATTGCCTGAACCATAAATCTGCTATACGGACTCATGATCACATTAAAATAATAACGGAATGCATCGTCAAAATCACCTGCAACATCATCGAACATAGCGGGATTGCAGAAATGTTCCCCAAAAACATCACAAGTAAACAACACCTGTTCATCAACCAGGTATGTGAACATCGAATCAGGCCAATGGAGATTGGGAGCCCCGAAAAACTTCAGCGTTTTATTGCCAAGATCAAGGGTTTGCCCGTCCTTTACAACCATATACTTAAAATCCATGCCAACCATGTCCTTCAGATAACGGATACCATTGCCGCTTGAAACAACGGTGGCATTCTTCGCGATTTTTAAAAGGTTTGCAAGACTTCCCGAATGATCCGGTTCCGTATGGTTTAGTATGATATAGTCAATCTCTTCCGGATTAACAATCTTCTTCAGTTTCTCAAGCCAGGTTTCCCAGAATTCAATTTTTACCGTCTCAATAACCGTTTTCTTATTTGCATCAATAAAATAGGAGTTGTATGTGGTCCCATACCGGGTTTCCATTACAATATCAAAGGTCACAAGATCGGGATCGAGGACGCCACACCAGGTGACGGACTCTGTTACTTTATGGATTTGGTTGTCATTCGTCATTGGTCATTAAGTCATTAGGTCATTAAGTCATTAGGTCATTAAGTCATTGGTCATTGGGGTATTTATAGTAAGGCAATGGCAGTAGGCAATAGTAATTTTGCATTTTGAATTTCTTTTTTAAATCACCAGTTCACCAGCTCGCCAGTTATAGTGGAAGTTCCATCTGAATAGTGTCACCACCATCTTTGGGTTCTTCTTCATTTTTCTTTGGTTCAGTAGCCGGGTTTTTAACGATGGTTTCTTTGGGTTCCTTTGATATTATTTTTTCTTTCGGTTGATCTGATATTACCTGGGGTGAAGCTGATGGTTCTTCAGGGATCATTGATTCGATCAGGTTGATTTTTTTTACCGGATGTGTCGTGAGTCGTCTTCCTTTTGCCTTGTAGTTTTTCAATCCGATGAATTCATTCGCCATAATCTCTTCCTGTTCAGCGCCTCTAGTTTTTTGTTTCATATCGAAGATCATCTCAATCCTGGGGTTACCATCCGGTGTTACAAAGATCAGTTTATTTCCATTTTCAGCCCCGATGAAATCGACCTTACGGTCTGTTCCTTCAGCGAGGAACCGTTTAATATAGTAGAGTTTGGATTCAGGTTCCTGGTACACCGCCATATAGATCTGATCGGAGGTGTACTTCCTGATCATGATCATATCTTCCTCAAAATGAGTTGCCAGGTCGTAAGAGGTGATCTTGTAATGACCCGATTGCATGAAGGTAATGATCTTGTCGTCGCCGGAGAAATCCCCGAGCAGAAGCCCGCGTTCATCAGCATTGAGCCTTTTCACGGTATCATCATACCATATTTTCCTGCTGGCCAATGTAGATACACCTTCCTTGCGCTGCTCGATCTTTTTGACCGCATATTTTGAAAGGGTATTTCCGATGGAGCCTCTCCCCTTTATCTCTAAGGTTGAAAAATCAAAGTCATAGGAAATTTTTTTGATCCGGGGTTTGGGTTTTAGCTCTATGTGTACCACCTCGGCTTCACCATTTGGATTGGCAGTAAAGTAAAGGACTTTTGAGTCGGGAGTTCCTTTGGTCAGGTTATACTCTTTATCCCTGGTAACCCCCATCACACTGAACCTCTTCACCATGATCTTCCCGTTTTTTCCATCACGGTAGATCATGTTATAAACGGTACGTTCATCATTCTTCTGGAAGACTCCGATATGAATTATGTTGCTCCCCACGAAAACCTTTTCCGCAACCTTTACAACGGAAAACATCCCGTTCTCCCTGAAAACGATAATATCGTCAATATCAGAGCAATCACATACAAATTCATCCTTTTTGAGGCCGGTTCCTGCAAAACCCTCTTCCCTGTTTACATATAATTTCTGGGTGGCTGCTGCAACCTTAACCGCTTCAATCGTATCAAAACTCCTCAATTCCGTTTTCCGCTCCTTTCCTTTTCCGTATTTTTTTCGGATCTGCCGGAAATATTCGATCGTAAAATCGATCAGGTGGTCAAGGTGGTTCCTGACCTCTTCGATTTCAGAAATGATGTTCTTTATAACCAGATCTGCCTTGACAGAATTGAATTTCGAAATACGCTCGATAGGGATCTTTCTCAGGCGACGGATATCTTCTTCATTGATCGGACGGATCAGCAGATTTGAATATGGTCTGAATCCTTTAATGATAGCCTTATCGATCTCTTCATCGGTCTTGCATTTTTTAATTCCTTCGTAGATCTCTTTTTCAATGAAGATCTTTTCCAAGGATGAAAAATGCAATTGTTCTTTCAGTTCATCAAGACGGATCTCCAGTTCTCTTTTCAGAAGTTCGACGGTTTTTGCTGTGGAGATCTTCAGAATCTCGTTGACACCCATGAAGATGGGTTTTCCGTTTTCCACCACGCATGTATTCGGGCTGATGGAAACCTCACATTCGGTGAAGGCAAATAAAGCATCGATTGTCTGGTCGGGAGAAACACCGGGAGTCAGGTGTACAAGGATCTCCACATTCCGGGCGGTATTGTCGTCGATTTTCCGTATCCTGATCTTGCCTTTGTCGTTAGCAGCAATAACGGAATCAATGATGGAACCGGTTGTTGTTCCGAATGGAACTTCGGTGATTACAAGGGTTTTCTTATCGAGCTGGCTGATCTTTGCCCGTAACCTGACCCTTCCTCCTCTTAAACCAAAATTGTACTTGGAAACATCTGCCAGTCCCCCTGTCGGGAAATCAGGTAAGATCTCAAACTCCTTTCCCTGCAATATCTTTATCGAGGAATCGATCAGTTCAAGAAAGTTGTGCGGGAGAACCTTTGACGCCAACCCAACCGCGATCCCCTCCCCTCCCTGGGCAAGCAATAAAGGGAACTTTGCCGGCAGGGTGACAGGTTCTTTATTACGGCCATCGTAAGAGGCCTTCCATTTGGTTGTTTTAGTATTAAACAAAACTTCAAGCGCAAACTTCGATAACCTTGCTTCGATGTAACGGGGTGCAGCAGCGCTGTCGCCGGTGAGGATATTTCCCCAGTTGCCCTGCATATCGATCAACAATTCCTTTTGTCCCAGTTGAACCATTGCATCACCGATGGAAGCATCGCCATGGGGATGGTATTTCATTGTATGACCGATGACGTTGGCAACCTTGTTGTATCGGCCGTCGTCCAGCTCCTTCATGGAATGAAGGATCCTTCGCTGCACCGGTTTCAATCCATCCACCACTTCCGGTACAGCTCTTTCCAGGATCACATACGAAGCATAGTCCAGAAACCAGCTTTCGTACATATCCGAAAGATGGATGGTCGCTTTGAGATCACCGGATTCAAGTTCGGGCTGATCGCCGTTACCATTTGTTATATTTTCATCGTCGACAGACATTGACTATTTACCATTGACTATTGACTATTGCATTGACCATTTACCATTGACAATTGGTAAATGTTTTAAGTGTTTTATTTTAATATTTGACTTTTGCAATTTGCATTTTGAATTTTGACTTTTCCCTTGTTCTCCTTGCAAAATTATGATTTCCCCGAATAATGAGGGGTCTTTGTTAGTAACTTAAATTTTTCTAATTTTGTCGTCCTGTTTATTGGTCCAGTAGCTCAGTTGGATAGAGCAACAGCCTTCTAAGCTGTGGGTCGTGGGTTCGACTCCCGCCTGGATCACAAAGTAATCACTTTGTTAACAAAGTATCAGGTGGTATATTAACATAAAATTTCCTGGTTATTAAACATATAACCTGACCGGATCCGGATTTCTGATGGCAATATTATTGGGATATTAACCTCATCAAATGACCAAACAGAAACGTAAACCCATAAACCCAATACCAGTTAAAACAATAATCAAAAAAGATTATACATCTTATTGGTTGATAGCCGGTTTGTTACTTACCCTGATTGTTTATTTCCCTTCTCTTACCAATGGTATTACCAATTGGGACGATAATAAATATATTGATAATCCTTATGTGAAAGATCTGTCCCTGGCAGGTATTGTGAAAATCTTTTCCGTTTATGTTCTTGGAAATTATCATCCTCTTACCCTGTTATCACTCGGGATTGATCGTCTCATAGGCGGGGGTAACCCTTTTATCTTTCATTTTACGAACCTGCTCCTGCATCTTTTCAACACGTTTTTAGTCTTTCTTCTTGTTAAACGTCTTACCCAAAACAATCTACTGGCAATATTAACTTTCATGCTATTTGGCATTCATACTCTGCATGTTGAATCGGTTGCCTGGGTATCTGAAAGAAAGGATGTTTTGTACTCATTTTTTTTCCTGGTATCGCTTATCTTCTATACAAAATATGTTTCCGGCAGGAAAACTGTTTATTATGGGTTGTCCCTTCTGTTATTTTTCCTTTCATTACTGTCCAAAGGACAGGCAGTAATTCTCGTAGCCATTCTCCCTTTTATTGATTATTTGAAGGGCAGGAAATGGTTATCTACAAAAGTTTTATCAGAAAAAATACCTTTTCTCCTTCTTTCCCTGATCTTTGGATGGGTTGCTTTCCGTGCCCAGCAATCTGCCAGTGCTCTTCACTTCGAATATTACACCCTGCCTGAAAGATTCGCTTTTGCTTTTTTTGGGTTTGCACAATATTTAATTAAAAGTATTGCACCCGTTTGCCTTTCGGCATTTTATCCATATCCACAAAGACTATTAAATGGATGTATTCCATTATCTTATTGGTTATTTATTATTCCACTTCCTGTTTATTTAATTGGCTCTTATTTCTTAGTTAAACGTTCAAAGATCTATGCTTTTGGGCTTAGCATGTTCCTTCTGAATCTTCTGCCGGTTTTACAAATAATCCCCTTCGGAGGAGCGATCATAGCCGATCGTTATTTTTACATACCTTCAATCGGATTGCTGCTATGTTTTGCCTTTGGTTTGCTGGAAATCAGGAATACAAAGATCAGGTATGCTTTAGTTATTTCATTTATCCTGATTTTTTCAAGCCTGTCGTTTTCCCGATGTATGGTCTGGAAAGATAGCCTAACGCTTTGGGATGATGCGATCAGTAAATATGATTATGCCAAGGTTGCATATTCCAACCGTGGCATTGTTTACGGAAACCTTGGGCAGTGGGACAAGGCGATAGCCGATTTCTCCAGGGCGATTGAGCTTGACAATAAATATTTAGAACCGCATTACAACCGTGGCCTTGCCTATTGTTATTTTAGGAAATGGGACAAAGCAACAGCCGATTTCTCCCAAACAATCGGGATTGACCCTGAGTTTGCTCCGGCTTATTCCAACCGTGGCTATACTTACAATAACCTTGGGCAGTGGGACAAATCAATAGCCGATTGCTCCAAGGCGATCGAGATTGATCCGAAATTACCGGATACTTATTTCTATCGTGGATTTGCCAACTTTAATATTGGACAGTTGAACAAGGCAATAACCGATTTCTCTAAAGCGATTGAGATTGACCCTAAATATACAGATGCATATTACAACCGGGGCGTTGCCTACTATAGCCTTGAGCAAAAGGACAGGTCAATAGCAGATTTCACGAAGGTGATCGGGATCGACCCGAACTATAAAAGTGCATATTACAACCGCGGTGTTGCTTATAATAATCTTGGGCAGTGGGACAAGGCAATAGCCGATTTCTCCAAAGCGATCGAGATTGACCCAAATTATTCTGACGCATATTTCAACCGTGACCTTGCTTACAGAAAATTGCACAGTGAAAAAAGGCGATAACAATCTATCTCGAAAATGGTGGCAAATAAATTCGGGGCGGAGTGTGGTCAGAGGAGGGGCTTGGGCCTTTATTGAACAATAAAAAGTTTGAAAATCCTTGAATATTCCCCGTAAGTGAATTGAACGTTATACATGCCTTCCGGAGTATTTCGTAAATCCAATTCAATGGGTTGTGTATTTTCGATTGCCCCATACTTATGGGAGAATACTGTCGCACCACTGATGGTTGTCACCTTAATGCCGGCTGATGGAACATCATCGGAAACCTGAAGCTGAACTATTCCGCTGGAAGGATTAGGATAGAGTATAGCCAGGTTATGACCTGAATGAAGGATCAGGGGCAAGACTTCCACGATGTCACAAAATGTTTTTGTTCCAATTGAATTTCCAGCAGTAAGACAGACATTGAATTTCCCCATCGTTTTATAAAGGTGTTCCGGGTTTTTCAGATCGGAAGTTGTACCATCATCGAAATCCCAATGCCAATTCGATGCACCTTCAATGGTACCGGTAAATTGGATGAGCTTTTCAGTTGTGCCCACGTAATGCTGCGTAAAGTGAACCAGCGGCAGGTACAGGAAAATAGTGTCGCAATGAGTGGAACTACCGCATGAATCTATGACTGTAAGGCAGGCAATATAAACCAGCGTATCGTATGAATAGACATGAACGGGATCTTTTTCGGTGGAAGCAGAATCATCTCCGAAATCCCATAGCCGTGAAATAAGGTTGCCTGTTGCTGATGTGTCATGGAAGGAAACCTCCGGGTACTGATAATCATAGAAGAACTGTGCTTGAGGCGGAACACAGGTTATATTGACTGTTTGGCAGACGGAATCAGTTCCGCATGAATCAGTCGCCAAAAGACAAACCTGATAATTTCCGCTTTGTGCATATGTATGTTCCGGGTTCTGAATTGAAGAGGATCCCCCGTCCCCAAAATTCCAATGCCAGGCTGTAGATGAAGAAGAGGCATCGGTGAAGTTTGCAGCGAGGTATTGAGCAGTCCAGGTAAAACCAGCAACAGGAGCAGGACAGGTAATATATTCCACCACGAGTTTGGGGCGATGATCAGGAACCTCATAATCATTGGATGCCAGGAGCACTGCCCGCCACAATTCTTCCGTCTGTAACCTGAGCATAAACCCATAATTGGTTTCCGGGTTTGCAATCATCTCTTTCACAATCTGGGTCACATCAAGATCGGGAAAATCCTGGTGCCAGTCGGTCGATGGCGGCACTGCAACTTCTTTATCATCTGTAGCAGAGGGTTGATTGTTCCATATCAGCGTTTTTCCGTTCCAGGGAAGGGTGATCCGTTGAATCAGCCATCCATTGTCACCATAATGACCGTATGGATAAAGCGAATACGAATCTTTATAATACAGCGACAGTTTTGCGGAATGAATCGTTGCAGTTGAGGGAACCATAGAAAGGTCGAACCGGATGAACGTGCGGTCAATACCGAAATTTCCCTGGAAGGTCCATGCCGCCACTCCACCATCTGAGCATTTTGGATTGTTGGAATCAGGAATATCGCTTCTGACAATAATATCCATTGTATCTTCCGGACCGGGTTGTATAACCAAGACATGTTGCGTATTTCCGATGAAATACCAACCAACAATGAAAAACAAAAGGAGGAATATTTTTTTCATCTTATTATCCATTTTGAACGGTGTAAGGTACGAAAATTAACAGTGGTTGTCAAGGGTTTGTGTGTTATTTACATCTTATTTTAAATACTTTTTTAGTTTTTTATTTTTTATTCTACCTTCGCCTGAAAATAAACTCAACCCCTGCATTTGTAATATTATTTACCATTTAATCCTCTTTTAAATGACGAAAACAGCATTAATCACCGGCGGATCATCCGGACTAGGATATGTATTTGCCGAAGAATTAGGAACGCAGGGGTATCATGTTATCATCCTGGCACGTGACCCGGTAAAAATTGATACTGTTGTAGCTTCTCTTAAAGTAAAGGGGATTTCGGCAATGGGGATATCCTGTGATATTTCTGATGAAAAACAACTGAAGACTGCCTTTGACACTGTAAAATCAGAGGTAGCACAGATCGATTTCCTTATCCTTAATGCCGGTATGGTCATTCCACAGCTACTCTCTGATTATTCTGACATTTCTTTGATCCGCAAGCAACTCGACATTAACCTCTCCGGTACCATTATAACGGCCTGGCAGTTTCTGCCGTTATTGCAGAAAGGTTCGAAAGTGCTGATCACCTCTTCCGGATTCGGATTAATGGGAGCGGCAGGTTATACGCTGTATTGCGCCACAAAAGCCGGATTGATCAATTTCGGTGAATCATTGCGCCGTGAATTGCTTTGCAAAGGGATCAATGTGTATGTTTCCTGCCCGGGAGACATGGATACGCCTCAATTCCATGAAGAGATAAGAACTTCGCCCGATTGGATGAAGACGGGAAGTCCGCGTAAAACTGTGCCGGTCGGGATTGAGGGCAGAAAAATTCTGAAACAATGTCATGGAAAAATGAAATTCCTCATTCTTCCTGCGTTCGATGTGAAACTATTGGCAGTCGTGAGTAAAATCTTACCCCGTAAAATCAAGGATTATCTTTTGGATAAGATGTTTCCCCAGCCTGATAGCAAATGACAATATTAACCTAAGCATTAAACGAATGAAAAAGATTAATTGTGGCTATTGCCTGACAAGTATTCAACCGGTCATTTTGTTTGTTTGTTTTGTGGTCATTTTTCCTGGATGTGTTGCCAACAAATATTCCAGTAAAGTAAAGGGTGAATCAATGGCACTCAGGGTAAAAGAAAATTCCGACCTGATACGATATGCTACGTTGAAACCACAAGTTATCCCTGATCTTGCTTCAAGGACGGAGAGGAACAGGGGGGTAATCGATTTTGCAACGATTGCAGTGTCGGAGGCAATTGGTGGAATTATCAATCTGGTGGATAAGGAAAAAAAGAAATATTCGGCCACTTACAGACACTCAATTGGTCAATGTTATTTCTACGATCAGATATCTGAGAGTAGTCCATTTGACCCTTCCGGGATGCAGTTTACCGGGTTTACTTTCCTGAGACTCGTGAAAAATAAAAAAGGTGTCACCGACACAGCGGTATATGCCCGTTTCAGTGTGGATATGAAAAATGCATATGAGATCATCAATAACTCCAGCTTTACACTTAAACTTGATGACCTGAAAATCAATTATGCCAAAGCCAAAATCATGGCAAAGAAATGGTATGAGCCATGGTCGTGGTTCATGGCCTCAAAGTACCCGAAGTTAAACATGGACTTTGAGATCATTTTCACCTCTTCGTTTGTGACCCGCGAAGGAAATATCTTCGATAATGTTCCGGTAGGTAAATTCTATCTCATCCTGAGGAATATTCCTATGGGAAGAAATGATCCCGGATATGAACCCTTTTATGCCCAGGTTAAAAATAATAGTGTGGCCGGACGGTCATTCCTGGTTCCCCGGTCATTTGGTTACTATTATAGTGATGTTAACCACATCAAACCCTCCTATGGGCAAGGCATTTATAATATAATGGTCAATGTTACTGAATCTTCACGTTCAAATTTCGTAGGCAAACTGTTATACGATAATACGACAGGGTTTATCAAAGAAGTAGGCGGGGCCATTCAGGTTAAGAAATTGACCAAATAACTGTTTAGTCCTTAACGAAGAAACATCATACTTTCAAACTGTTTGCAAACTGCTTTTGCTTCTTCCTTGCCTTTACGGTACACTGGTAATAGTGAACCTCTGGATATTCCAAAATGAAGGAGTTACAATAGATCCTCTTGACTTCGCCCCGATAGTTAATAATACTGAATAGGGGTCCATTCCATTTGTACTTTGAGAATGTGCTGATCTGTCCAACATACCGGGCTGGTTAAACACTTCAGGATCCGGAATAGGTTCATCGGTATAAACCATTATATAGGCATCCACCCCTACCGGTTGACTGATTTTGTTACGACGTAAAAATTTTGGAATTACGGGAATGCCATCATTATTAATCAAGGGTAGTTTATTTTCCACGCTTCCGGAACTTCCCCTGGGATAACGCAAATTCATCTTCCCGCTTGAATTGATGGAAAAAACATAAATATACCTGCCATGCATATCCCAGTCTTTAATCTTTTCAGGCTCTCCCCATAAATACAGATCAACTGTATCACCAACTTTCAGTACTCCTTTGGTCATGAATTCCTTGCTCCCCAGTTTTCTGACACCGAGCCTGAAAGGAAACCGGCCATCATCCGGCGGAGAGGGAAGAGTTAACCAGGCTCTTACCTTAGCCAGTCGTAAGGAATAGGATTCAAGAGAATCCAGAATGATTTTCAAATCATGTTGAAGGGGGAAGTAATTTGTCCTTACAGGCATCGTACTTAACCTGCTGTTATCATCCTGTGTAAGGTAGGGCATCACAAAAGCATATTCAATAAGACCATCCCGGAAACGCCCGGATAAAATATATTGGGCATCACCTGGGTTCTTCATGTATTCGACTGAAGAGTTTTTATTGAATTTCTGGCAGAGGGCATCATAAAGGGGTTTCGTCAATGGCAGATTAACCAATAACCGGGCTTTGTCAGGAAGCATTTGCTGAATGGTGCTAACTAATGGCGATGCACCAAGATCCAACGGTTTTCCTTTAGGTCGTCCTAAATACCAATGTCCCTGAAGATAATAAATTGTATGGGTTGGGATTAAGACCGGATCGTTGACTAATATTATCTTGCCGGATTTTCCAAGGCGATAAAACTTTTGAGCAGTTTCTGCAAGTTGGGATTCTGAAAAATCACTTTTGGACAAGTATATCTTCAATGTGGACATTGAGGGCAAAACCCAGTTGGATACCTCAAATAAATCCCCTGGTTGAATGGATGTTATATTTCCCTTTGTGACCCTGGCAATACAACGGTTGAGACCATAAACAGAGGTAACCCTGAGGTGTATGGGATTGCCTGATTTATCTTTTCCTTCCAGTTCGCTGTTTTCGTAAATACCCACTGCGATCCCACCCTGGAGTTCTACAATTGTATCGTTGGCCAGAATGACAGAAACAAGGGTTTTATTCGATAACAGGGCCTTATCAATACCGAACAGGGTTTGCTTTTTTCGTTCGCTGGTTCCTGCAATGACAGGTTCCTGCATTTTACCATTGAATTGAATAATTGTCCGGAGGTTGTTAACAATTTCCATGGCCGGAGCTGAAATGGGCAGGGTTGCCATGGAATGAAGCAATGCAATGGTGAATATTCCATGTGGGTTATGCTGGTCATCCAGTTGTTCCGATGCGAATTCAAAATCCTGGGCTGCGGAAATCAGCAACATTCCCCTGTCCTCAGGAGGAACTACCTCGGTGTCATCTTTTACATCGGTTTCGATGGGGTCACAACTACGAAATTTCGGAAGCGCGCTGATGCAGCCTCTGCCCAAGGAGCCGCTGTGGCAGCAATCAAAAATAACCGTCAGCACAATTCCCTTATCAATGAATTTATTAAACTCAACTGCCAGTTCCTTGTCACGGATATCATTTGCCCCTTTCCATGAATCTGCCGTAACTATGCTTTCATCCTTTTTATCCGCTTCCTTTGAGAGGGAATTTTTTACCTGGGAACCATGCCCGGCAAAGAATATTACCACATAATCGCCTTGTTGGGATTGATCAAGGAGTTTTTTAAAATGGCTCAGGATTGAGACTCTTGAGGCCTGGTCATTAAAAAGGGTATCAACAGAAGAAAAACTGAAGCCATAACGAGCCACCAGTTGCTCACGAATGGAAATGGCATCATTGATACATCCGTCGAGATTGCGCCAGCGGGCCCTATTCTCCTCATTTGGATTGTATGTGTTAATCCCGATAACCAGGGCTCTTCTTTCGCCTGACACAGGTTGAGCGAGAAGCGGAGAAGAAACCAACAGAAACAATAATCCATACAAGAATGACAATGTACAAATTTTCATGATTAACTTTTTTTACTGATTAGTGAAAAACAGACAGGTTATATCTATTCCATCAGCACCCATGCCCCCCAGTAATATGGGCTTTCATATTCTATATTCAGATGACGAAGCCTGGTCTGGGCATTTTTAAATGCTTCGCGGATGGGTTGGCCGCTAAAGAGGTTTTCATAAAACATCGTCATAAGCTTTTGGGTGGCTTCGTCCGGAACTTTCCAGAGGCTCATCAAAAGGTAATCTGCCCCGGCCATTTTAAAAGAACGCTGCAGACCAAAAACCCCTTCACTTCCTTTAACATCCCCTAGTCCGGTTTCACAGGCCGACAATACCACAAGTTTGGTATTCCTTAAGTCCATGTTGGAAACCTCCTTTGCCTGAAGTATTCCATTCTCCATTCCTTCCGGAATATCTCCTCCAAACCAGGCCCGTCTGACCCCGGCAAGCGCAAGACCTGAGCGTAACAAGGGATCTTTCGCATAAATGTAGCCGGGTATTTTTGAATTTCTGTACAGATCCTTCCCTGATTTCCCATTTGTATCAGGAATAAAAAATCCATGTGAGGCGACATGAAGGATGGATGGCGCAATTTTACCGGAAAGGGATTTAAATTGTGCCTCGGTAGCCAGGTCATCAGTAAACAGGTCATTCTTGATTTTATGCAGGTGACAAAGCTCGTCGATTGCTCTTACTTCAGCCCGGCTTCCGGGCAAAGAGTCAAAAGTTTCGTTCCGCTGTTTCTCAAACGGCACAAACCCCGCTCCTGATGCAACAATATCACTTATTGCGTTTTGCTGTAACCTCTGTTGTTGATTGGAATTCCATTCATAGTTGATCCCACCAAACAGTGCAACATGGGTATTTTCGTTTAGAATTCCTTTTTCCTGCTGTTGTGTTACCAGTTTTTTAGAGGTACTTAAGTAGATCAGGTTATACTTGTCGGCCAATCGTTCATTA
>JAPLDH010000036.1 GCA_026391355.1 Bacteroidota bacterium
CGGGGGTTTTTCCGGATTCTGGTATATCCAAAATGTTCTTATACATTTGTGATGGAACAGGAAGAGCCGTATGAAGGGAGACCTTCACGTACGGTTCTGTGGGAACGCAGGGGTGAAACTCCCCTGCGTGACCCGACTAGCGCGCATTAAAAATAAGTTTAAATCCAGTTCAAATGAAAAGAATTATTTACATTCTGTTTATATTGATCCCAATTATTGGCAATACTCAAGAGAAATGGGAGAAATCCTCCCCCTCAGATTATATGTGGATGAATGTTGGTAGTACCGGATTTTCTGTGGGATTTTCCAAATATTTAAGTCTCGCCTTCAGTCCTACTGATAGTTTACCTTATGTGGCTTTTTCCGACAATGGATGTTCATCAAAAGCCGTTTTAATGAAATTCGACAAAATTAACTGGACAACTGTGGGCGGTTATCCTTTATCTCCTGGAAATGCAGCATTCGAAAGTCTCGCTTTCAATACATTGGATGGACAACCTTACGTAGCATATCAAGACAATACGAATAGTTCTAAAGCCACAGTAAGAAAATTTAATGGGACATATTGGCAAACAGTTGGTTTAGAGGGATTTTCAGAAGGAGATGCTTATTATACTACCATAGCATTCAACAATTCCGGGCAACCTTACGTTGCCTATAGCGATTTCGCAAATGGAGCGAAGGTGACGGTTATGAAATTTGATGGAACTAATTGGGTAAGTGTTGGAAATCCTGGATTTTCTGCAGGAACTTCCTATTGGGAAAGTCTTGCCTTAAATCCGTCTGGTCAACCTTATGTAGCCTTCGTGGATTATGAATGTAATCAAAAAGTAACGGTTATGAGATTTAACGGAAACGACTGGGTAGTTGTAGGATCATCGGGTTTCTCAGCAGGGCCTTCAGAGTGTATAAGTCTTGCCTTTAGTCCTTTCGGTGAACCTTATCTATTATACAATGACCTGAGCAATTTCATGAAAACCAGTGTAATGAAATTTGACGGAGTCAACTGGGTGAATGTTGGAAATTATGGGTTCTCTGCAGGAGCATCCTCCAATTGTCTTGTTTTCAACCAATCTGATGGCCTTCCTTATATTGCTACTGAAGACGAAGGAAATACTTATAAAGCAACCGTTATGAAGTTTGATGGAACAAATTGGGTCAATGTTGGGAATGAGGGTTTCTCTGCAGGACATTTGAGTTATATTGTCTTATCGATGAGTCCAACTGGTCAGCCTTGCGTAGCATACACGGATGAATCAGTATACTTTAAAGTAAGTTCAATGATTTATGATTCACTATTCACAGGAATATTTGAACCAAAAGAAGCAATGATTTCTATCTATCCAAATCCTGCCTCAATATCATTGACAATAGATTTGATAAATCTTTCAGGCAATTTAATAAATATAGAAATCGATGATATTAAAGGCACTGTTATGGCCAAAACTACAACGAAAACAGGTAAATTAGTACTTGATGTCGAGAATTATTCACCTGGGATATATATTGTTAAGGTGAAGTCTGGAAATTCAAATTGGATTCGAAAGTTCTGCAAGTATTGAAAGAGAACGGGTTAACGCGCGCTAACAAGCCGTCAGCCGGGCAATGCGGGGCTGGTACCGGGTGCAAACATAGATCAGACCTATAAAGGACAAACATATAGAAAACAATATACAATTAAAACCCGCACTGCGGCTGTCGGCAAAGCGTGTGTGCCTTGAATTGTTCCCTTAAACAAGGAACAAATGCTGTACAAATGATGGAAGGCTCTTTGAAAATTGTGTAAGAGTGCGGAGGTCAAGCGAACCGACTGGCCGGCCTTAC
>JAPLDH010000009.1 GCA_026391355.1 Bacteroidota bacterium
AATGCTTGCTGTTTTCTTTTATCTGCACCAGATCAAAACTCGCTAGTATTTCTTCAGGCGCAACTAATAATTTGGAATTTTTAATATCCATTTTATCTTTTTCCATCTTATACGTAGCACCTCAAAAAAAGATACAGCCTGAATCAATAATGGAATTATATTCTATTTCGATCTCCATTTTCACCGTCAATAAATTTCGAATGATTTTAGCATTCCTGATTGCTTCAATAACTATTTAATCCGTCAGGAAAACGCTTTCATCTGGGTAGCGAACTTCGACGGCATAATTCTGGAGTTTAACTATCCTTTCATAAAAAGTTTCTATGGATTTATCCTCAACACAAATTAGTTCAATAAGATAAATCAAGTCATGAGAAAACTTGAAATCAATACCAAGAAATATCAGGTAGGATTTCAGGAATTTTTCAACTGCCTGCTGGCAGTGAAAGGTAACTGTATCCTTATATTCCGGGATATGAAGATACGTCAGAACTGCGGTTCCCAGATCATGATCTCCCTTGATAATCCAAAGGATAGCATCGTTTTTATTCCCTTTCATATAATGTTTTACCGTAGGTAAGAGCCTGGTAAACAAAACTATATTTTTTATCTGAAGATTCGCTAATTTCCTTATTTGTATAAACAAGAATATCCATAGGGATCATTAAACCGGATAACAACTTCCTGACTTCAATGCCACGCTCCGGTCTGGATTTTTCAGAATCCTTGATGACAAGGAAGTCAATATCGCTGTTCTCATCAGGAGAACCATTTGCATATGAACCAAAAAGGATGATTTTATCAGGATTGTAATCAGTTGCTATCCTGATAACAATTTCCTTAATTTTTTCCTTTGAGATCATAAACTGTGAAATTTCATGCAAGATACAATAAAACTGCTTATCCAGCAGACATCTAAGAGAAAAAGCGAAGAGGTGAATTGTAAAAGTCCATTCTTAAAAATCCCTTATACATCTCACGGAAGCTGACAATGATATTTATCAATTCAAAAATAGTATTTTTCTCTTATCTGGCAATATATCATTTATCCTTATAAATCAAAGTGCAAAATAATCCATTTTCAATCTTTGCATTTTGTGTTTAAATTAATATTTTATTCCTGCATTCAACTTTCCTGCATTCCATTATTCCGAATTTCATCGGTCTCAAATATTTTTTCACCACAGTAGACACACAGAGCACAATAAAAAACCACAATAGATTTTTTCTGAAGACCATAATCTGCCGGACTTCTATTGTGAATATCCATTGTGTCTATGTGTTTAATTATCCTTCAAACAACGAACGGAAAAAGCATTTGATCTGAACGCCGGATAAAGCGAAACAGAAGGATCAGTCCCATTCATCCCATGTGCCCATGCTTTGTTTGACCCATGCGAGGTTGATGACCAAAACATCGTTGCAAACCCACTCCAGTCCCACGTCATGTTCATGTGCCGTGTGCCGGAAAGCGTAGCATTGAACCCGGAATACCCGGTGAAAAGCAGCGGCCAGGCAGCAAATGCATTGCTTACAAAACTACCAAATAGTAAATTCCAGTCTGCTTCTGATGGTACATGCCATCCGGGAGGGCAGAGGCCCTGGGTGGAGAGGGTTTCGTCGTAGGCCATGAGTTCGTCCCATTGGTAAAAATCGTAACGCGTGACGGGTGACGCGTAACGCGAGTATTTCTCTGCGATGCAATTGTCGCGTTGGTTCTGCGTTTCAGGGATTGTGATGCCGAACTCAAGATTTGACGCCAGCCAGCACTGCGAACCGATCTGGATGGTAGGATATGCATGGTTATCGCGGATATCGGTCAGCGGGTTCCCACAAATTAAAGGTAACGCGTTACGCGTCACGATTGTCACGATTGCGCAAAATATTCCATTGGTCACTCCAGGCCCGGAATAGGTTCCTCCTAACGGGATTCCGCCTTTTAACCGGAAGGGTTGCGCAACGGTTGTTGTAACAGAGTCGTTGCACCGGGTCAGGGTGACAATGGGCGACGCGGCAACACCCATTGTGATTGTGTTGCTGGTGGCGGGATTTCCGCTTGTGCAAGTGAGGTTCGAAGTTAGCGTGCAGGTGATCAGATCGCCGTTTACAGGAACATATTGGTATGTGGTACTGTTTGTTCCGGCATTAATTCCGTTGACTTTCCACAGGTAAACCGGGGTTGTTCCCCCATTTGTAGGAGTAGCTGTGTATGTGACTGGAACCCCTGAGCAGACCGGGTTATTGGATGCAGAGATCAGAACACTTACCGGCATATTTGGGTTGACAGTCATGGTAATCGTGTTGGACGTTGCCGGGTTGCCGGTCGGGCATGTGGCGTTCGATGTAAGGACGCATGAAACCTGGTCGCCATTGAGCGGAATGTACGAATAGGTAAGACTGCTTGTTCCAACTCCTAACCCGTTTACCTTCCATTGATATTGAGGCAGGGTGCCCTGATTGGTCGGAGATGCAGTGAATGTAACCTGACTGCCTGCACAAACTGTTGTTACCGGAGTGATGATACTGATGCTGACCGGCAGGTTGGGATTTACGGTCATGCAGATTGAATTCGAAGTTGCCGGGTTCCCGCTGGCACATACCAGGTTTGAAGTCAGGATGCAACTTATACAATCACCATTGACAGGCGGATATATAAATTGAGAGTTATTTGCACCGATATTTACGCCGTTCACTTTCCATTGGTAACCAGGCGTTGTTCCTCCATTAGTAGGGGTGGCAGTGAAGATCACTGAAGTTCCGCTGCAAACAGTCGTGACAGGAGTTGTAATAACTATGCTCACCGGATTCACGGTATTCTCCACCATTGTGATCGTATTGGAGGTAGCAGGATTTCCGGTTGGACAAACAATATTTGAATTCAAAACACAGGAAACCATGTCCCCGTTTGCAGGTGAATAGGACATTGTAGGGGCGGATGGCCATCCGCCCAAGCCATTTAACAACCATTGATACGATGGTGTTGTACCTCCATTGGTCGGGGTTGCCGTGAAAGTGACCGTAGATCCCTGGCAATAGGGATTATCCGGGGTATTGATCGAAACACTGACCGGATTCAATGGATTTACTACCATTGAAATTGCATTCGATGTAGCCGGGTTGTTTGATATACAAACTGTATTTGAAGAAGTGAGAATACATGAAACAACATCCCCGTTTGCAGGAAAATAGGCCATTGTTGGTGCATCCGGGAAAACACCGCCACCATTTACTTTCCACATATAGGAGGGTGAAGATCCTCCATTGGTGGGTGTCGCAGTGAATGTAACAGAAGTACCGGAACATACCGGGTTTGCTGAGGGAGAAATGGATATTGAAACAGGTGATGGGGGATATACCTGCATTGTGATTATATTCGATGTATCCGGATTGTTGGATGAACAAATTGCATTCGAAGTTAAAATGCAGAAGACCTGGTCTCCGTTCACAGGATAATAGCTGAATGTAGGTGAATTCGTGCCTGAAGTGGTACCATTCACTTTCCATTCGTATGAGGGTAAAGTGCCGCCATTGGTTGGCGCTGCTGTAAAAATAACCTGGGATCCTCCGCAAACATTATTTGATGGGGTGCTGATTGTGACACTGACTGCCGGACCAGTGGTAATTGTTACAGGGTAATTGGTTGGCGTTAGCGCTTCACACCCATTAGTATCGTGATAATTTACCATTAGCCAGCCCGCTCCGGCAATAGTCCATTGAATGCTTACAGTAGCATCGGATAATCCGCCACCGGAAATGATCGTAGCCCCTGCGGATTTTGTCCATGTATACTGTGACATCCCTGGTTGAGTCGTGTATACATATACCTGCCCGGAGCATACAGTATCCTCCCCTGAGATCGTGATAACAGGCCGTGGGTGTATTGTTATACTCAGGGATCTTGCAGCCCCGGAACTGCAGGTGTCCACGCCTCTCACCGTGACTTTCCCGGAGATGGACGATAAACCATAATCCACTGTTATGACCGGTGTATTAGATCCGGAAGTGATGACAGCTCCTACCGGTACGGTCCAGACATAACCTGTCGCATAATGAATTGTGTCAACAGAATATATCACCCCTGTCATGGGTACACAGATTTCGCCGGGGCCGGTGATTTGTCCGGCAGGAGAAGGAACCGGACAATCTTCGAACTTCACCAGAAAGCCATCAGAATTGCCGCCGTATAATGTTTGATTTGCCCCTTCCGATGCGATGTTGTCAGGAGAATTTGTTTGTCCGGCCATATAAATGTTCTGGTTGATATCCGAACAAACATCTTGAGGTGAATCGCCTTCTGAACCTCCATAGTAAGTTCCCCATATACGTTGGCCATCCGGAGTAAATTTGGTGATAAAGGCATCCCCTTGCCCGCTTAACATGGGTTGATAAGCGCCGGGAGTTGAAATACCATTAGTTGATGATGTTGCTCCGGTAGTGATCACATGATTGCTCATATCCACAACACAGGCCATGCAGCGATCCCACCCTGAACCACCGTAATAGGTTCCCCACTGCAGGGTGCCGGCAGAATCAAATTTTGCAAGAAAACCATCCTCCAATCCTCCACCAAACAATTCCTGGTGGCTTCCCGGGGTTGAAATATTATTTAAAGAAGCGGTTGACCCGGCAAGATAAACGTCTCCGTTAAGATTGGCAGCACAATATCCATCCCCTTCATCTGATGATCCGCCATAATAGGTTGCCCATAAAAGTTGACCTGTAGTATCGAATGATGCCAGGAAACAATCCCTGCCTTCACCTTTAACCTCCTGGTGCGCACCGGCTGTTGCTATAGAATTTTGTGAATTAGTATACCCTGCAAGGTAAACATGACCATGGTTATCAGGCGAACACGACCCTGGCCAATCCTCACCCTCACCCCCAAAATAAGTTGCCCAGATGCGCTGACCTGAACTATCGAATTTTGCCAGGATAATATCCGGTACACCATTGACGTATGTTTGGTAAACACCCGGGGTTGATAAGGTATCCAGGGATTGGGTCCAGAAAGAAAGATACACATTGCAGTTCTGATCAACACTACAGTGGCTCCACCAATCATATGAGTTTCCCCCGTAAAATGTGCTCCATATACGCATCCCCGAAGTATTGAATTTTGCCAGGAAAATATCATCCAACCCTCCGCAAACCCCCTGAAAACAACCGGGAGTTGCAACATCTGATCCGGGACCTGCCATTCCGGTAATATATATGTTTCCGGCTTTGTCTATGGAACAGTTGTAGGCTCTTTCGTTATTGGATCCTCCATAATAGGTGCCCCAAAGCCTTTGTCCCAAGCTGTTGAACTTGACGAGGAAAGCATCCTCCCCTTCCAGGGTCGATTGGAAAGAACCAGCGGTAGCAATGTTTATGGTTGATTGTGTTGATCCCGACATAAATACATTTCCATCCTGATCACTTGCACAGCCTTCTCCGAAATCATAACTTGAGCCTCCGTAATAAGTACCCCACAGGCGATTGGGTATGGGATCAATAAGGATACCTGCAAGAGGTGAAACCTTCTGATCAAGGCTGAATCCGAATGCTGATGCAGAGATCTGTTTGAATGAGCACTTGAGCATTGCTTTCCGATCGGCAATGATGGAATAACATTCCGGTATCTTCTCCTCGATGACTCCTAAACTCGTTGTCATGAGTAAAGAACCTGTGGGACTAAGATTTATTTCCGGTCCGGCGACATGAAAAGAAATTGAATTTACATCGGCCCCGGGATGAATGATGAAGTTGTATTTAAATCCAAATTGTTCATCCGGTTTGAATTCAATGTCTATTCCCGGATAAATATTTTTGTAAATGACCGATTGATAAGATCTGACGAGCGTAATCCCTTCCGGATGAGCACTGTTGATATAATAATTAAGATAATCCTTTGAAGGTGCGGAAGTAACAATAGCTGGTGAAGCGTTTATATTCTGGAAATCAATGTCGATGCGGTGTAAAATGGTGAGAGGTGAGAAGTGAGAGGTGAGAGACGAGGAAGGATGTTCTGATTTCGAATTTCGTTGATCAATCTTCGATATTCTATATAGATCATAGGAAAATCCTCCCTTCCGCAGCTGCACGTTCATCCCCGGGGTATTAAGCAAGTACAAGACTGCGGGATTTGGCTTGTTGTTCTGATCAATGATCTGGCCTTTGTTTTCGATGAAACCGGGTACTGAAGATGTTTTGAATGAAGGCTTACCGGGGAGTTTTGCCAGACAAAAGGAGGCGAATAAAAAGAAGATAAAACCGGCCAGGAAGCGAAGTGGCATGGATGATGTTTTTCAATCAAAGATAGTATTTTTCTTTTACCTGGCAATCTGTAATTTATCCTGTATTAACAACATTAGACTTTTCGGAAGGTACTCAATGTTCAATGGTAAATTGTAAATGCAATGGTAAATGGTAAATATATCCCGGCCTCTATTTATTCCTCTCGGTAGTATAGATCACCAATTGTTCCAGGGACTTTTTATGGATTGAATCAGGAAATTCTTGCAGCAGGTTCAGCGCTTTCTGACGGTATTCAAGCATTTTCTGTTTTGTATAGCTGATCCCTCCTTCAAGGTTTACCTTTTCAATCAGTTCTGCAACCCTTTTCGGATCATCGTTATAACTTTTAACAGTATTGATCATCCGTCGCTTCTCTGATAAGGAGACTGCATTGAGGGTAAAGATCAGCGGAAGCGTCATTTTCCGGTCTTTTATATCTGCCCCGTCAGGTTTCCCGGTTTGGTTCCTCGATTCATAATCAAAAAGATCATCCTTTATCTGGAAGGCAATTCCAACGTACTCTCCGAAAAGCCTCATTTTCTCGACAATCTCCTCTGAAGATCCGGCCGAGGATGCACCACAAGCACAACAAGAGGCTATCAGGGAAGCTGTTTTTTTTCGGATGATCTCAAAATAGATGCTTTCTTTTATGTCCAGCCGGCGTGCCTTTTCGATCTGCATCAGTTCCCCTTCGCTCATCTCCCGGGTAGCGTTGGAGACGATCTTCAGCAGGTTGAAGTCATCATTCTCCAGGGAAAGGAGCAACCCCTTCGACAGGAGGTAATCCCCGATCAGCACGGCAATCTTGTTCTTCCACAAGGCATTGATGGAAAAAAAACCCCTCCGCAGGTTTGAGTCATCCACAACATCATCATGTACAAGCGTAGCCGTGTGTAACAACTCGATCATGGAGGCCGCCCTGTAAGTGCTTTCCGAAATGCCACCGCACATGCCTGCGCTCAGAAAAACAAACATCGGGCGCATCTGCTTCCCTTTCCGCTTGATAATATAATGCGTGATCTTGTCAAGCAAAGGAACAGAACTTTTCATCGACTCCCTGAACCTTTGTTCAAAGATACCGATGTGCTCAATGATGGGTTCTTTTATTTCCTGCAAAGAAATCATGGGATGATTTAGAAGGGTAAAAATAATATAATTTTCAATCGGTGGAAGTAATGGACATAGCGATAATTTTCAGAATTTTGCAATCCAATAAATCAATTGGTATGAACTCCAGGTCCCCGAATACTCGGGACGGAAAATTTACCATGCACCTCATCCCCTGCACCCTTTCTCCTTAAGGAGAAGGGGACGGGGGTTGAGGTGATAAAATTAAACTATGGCTGGCTTTCTTTTTCACGACGTTATTTTCGGACCGGTCCGCAGCCGGCGCCTGGGATTATCTCTGGGGATTAATCTACTCCCTTCGCACGAAAAGTATTGTTCTTTTAATTGTATCTATTGCGAATGTGGATGGACTCCTGATATCCTTGCATACAAACCTGACTTTCCTTCCCGGGAGATCGTTCATCAATATCTTGAAGAACGCCTGATAGAGTTATCGTCAGAAGAATATCTGCCACAGGCCATCACCTTTGCCGGGAATGGCGAACCGACATTGCATCCGCAGTTTCCTGAAATTGTCGGTGATACGATCATCCTTCGCGACAAGTATGCCCCACATGCCAGGGTTTCCATACTCTCCAATGCGTCAATGATCCATCACAAGACGATTTTTGATGCATTGCTGCGGATCGATGATAATATCCAGAAACTGGATGCGGGATTCGAGACTACATTTCTCCTGATCAACAATCCTGTTGTCCCTGTTAATTATTCAGGCCTGACAGAGAACCTGAAAAAGTTCAACGGTCATGTGATCATTCAAAGCCTTTTTCTCAGGGGAATTTATAAGGATCAGCCTGTGGATAATGCAAAAGAGGACGAGGTTGTTCAATGGCTTAATAAGATTGACTCCATCCGCCCTGAATTGGTGATGATTTATCCCATTGCACGGGCAACACCGGTGCATTCGATCATAAAAATCCCTATCTTTGAATTGGAGAAAATTGCCGAACGGGTCAAACAACTCGGAATTGACGTAAAAGTATATCAATAGGAAATGTTCAACTATCCGCCTAAAATAATTCTTGCTTTTGGAGAAACCATTAGTGGCAACGAGGAGATCCTGAGTTGGTTCCTGAGAAACGGTTACGGTGAACTGGCCGCCCTGTCTTACTCTATCAGGGGAAGCCAGGAAGCATTCACCTGGCTGATGAATAACGGTTATCCTCATTATGCTGCCCTCGACAGCGCTATTGACGAGGATCTCAAGGCCTACCAGTGGCTAAAAGAGCATAATTATCCATTACTCATTGTTTTTGCGGATGCATGCCATGGGAAAACGGAGGCATTACACTGGCTGATGCAGAACAAGCTGGAGGGGTTCGTAAGGGTTACTCAAAAAATCCGTGAATTCCGTGATAACCAAACATACGATTATCACAAAATGCATTTCTGAAAACCGGTTTATCCACACCTTGAATAGCCACAACTCCTGCACACCAGGCATCCTTCCTGGTAAACAAGTCCTTGTGTTTCGTTGCATTTCGGACAAGCGCGTTCGGCTGCTTTGGTACCATTGGGTATGAATTTCTCCAATGCCCTTTCAACCCCATTTTTCCAGGTATTTATTGAATCTACTTCAAAATGAAGTTTTGAGATGATGTTCACCACAAAAGGCAAAGGCATTCCATGACGAAGTATCCCCGATATCAGCTTGGCATAATTCCAGTATTCAATGTTGAACGACCTGGAAAGTCCTTCGATCGTGATCTTATACCCCTGGCGGTCTTCGAACTGAAAATCATAGCGTGAGTTGATGCTGTCAGGCCTTGTTTTGATAATCCAACCTTTCTGAACCCAGCTTGGGGCCCAGAAATCATCGGCTTTCCCAGTGAATATCTCATAAGGACGGCCATTCAGCAATCCCACAACCGCAATCCATTTTTCGTGGTTATTCTTAAATCTCACAATCTCCGATTCCAGTTTTTCCGGCCGGTGAGGCGCCCGGGTTTCCCTGAATTCACTGAGATCCTCCTTCTCTTCCCTCTTATCATTGTTCACCAACACGCCTGCACGGCTGCCATCACGATAAACGGTCATTCCTTTACAACCTTCCTTCCAGGCAGTCTCGTAAATATTCCCGATCATCTCTTCTTTAGTATTGTTCGGGACATTAACAGTTACACTGATCGAGTGATCGACCCACTTTTGAACGGCGCCCTGCATTTTAACTTTTGCCACCCAGTCAATATCATTCGCTGTAGCTTTATAATATGGCGACTTACGGATGATCTCATCGAGTTCTTTTTCACTCATTTGGGCTACTTCATCTTCATTATAACCATTCGCATTCAGCCATGTAATGAATTTATGGTGAAATACATTATACTCCTCCCATGTATCCCCGATCTCATCGGTAAAGGTGATCTTTGCCTGTTTATCATTCGGGTTGACTTTTCTCCGCCGCTTGTAATTCAGTGCAAATACCGGCTCGAGCCCTGATGTTGTCTGTGACAGGATACTTACAGAGCCTGTCGGGGCAATGGTAAGCAATGCCACATTCCGGCGGCCGTATTTTACCATATCATCATAAACATCGGGAGCAGCTTCCTTTAATCGCATAATAAACGGGTTGTTCTTTTCGCGTTCAGCATTATAAATGGGGAACTGACCTCTTTCCTTTGCCATATTAACCGATGAGCGATAGGCTTCAATCGCCAGGATTTTATGCACCTCAACTGAAAAATCGGTAGCTTCTACCGATCCGTAGCGGGTTCCCAAAGCAGCAAGCATGTCTCCTTCGGCAGTGATCCCAAACCCCGTGCGACGGCCCTGAATGGCTTTCTTCTTTATATTCAGCCACATGTTCCTTTCCCTGGCCTTGATATCATTATCTTCCGGATCCGAGTCGATCTTGTCAAGTATCTTGTCAATCTTTTCAAGTTCCAGATCGATGATATCATCCATCATCCGTTGGGCTTTATGAATGTATTGGATAAATAATTCGGAATTGAAACTTGCGTCCTCGCTAAAGGGTTTATCAACAAAATTGTAGAGATTGATTGCAAGCAAACGGCAACTATCGTAAGCGCAAAGTGGAATCTCACCGCAAGGATTGGTGGATATCGTGCGGAAACCCAGATCTGCATAACAATCCGGAACCGATTCACGAATGATGGTATCCCAGAAAAGAATTCCCGGTTCAGCCGATTGCCAGGCATTGTGAATGATCTTTTCCCAAAGGTCACGTGCCTGGATTTTTCGGGTGACTTTTGGTACAGTAGAATCAACAGGGAATTGCTGGACGAATTCCTTATCTTCGATCGCTGCTTTCATGAAATCATCCGTAATTTTCACGGAGATATTGGCCCCTGTAACTTTTCCCGACTCAAGCTTTGCATCAATGAATTGTGCGGCATCAGGATGCTTTACGGAAATACTCAGCATCAAAGCTCCCCTTCGACCTTCCTGCGCAACCTCTCTCGTGGAGTTCGAATAGCGCTCCATAAAAGGGACTATACCGGTTGAGGTTAGAGCGCTGTTTTTTACAAGACTGTTCCTTGGCCGTATATGTGAAAGGTCATGGCCCACTCCTCCCCTCCTTTTCATTAACTGAACCTGCTCCTCATCCGTCTTCATTATCCCGCCGTATGAATCTGTTTGCCCCTCATTACCAATCACAAAACAATTTGACAACGACCCTATCTGAAAATCATTCCCGATCCCGGCCATCGGGCTCCCCTGAGGGATCACATAGTTAAAATCCTTAATGAGGTCGAAAACCTCTTCTTCATTCATCGGGTTAGCGTACTTTTTCTCAACACGGGCGATCTCCCTGGCTATCCGGTGGTGCATTCTATCCGGCGTCAACTCATACAGGTGCCCTTCCGGACTTCTGAGCGCATACTTATTAACAAAAACGTTCGCGGCAAGTGTATCCCCCTTGAAATATTCTGTCGAACGTTCAATGGCCTCCGCCGTTGTATATACCTTCTGTTCTTCCCTTTTTAATTCCATCTGCTCCTTATTCCTTTCTTCCTTAACCGGTTCTTTCATTTCCAACTCTTCTTTATTGATTTTCGGACGAATTCGCTTTTCCAACAGTTCATTGTAATAATCCGACTTCTTCTTCTGATCCGTATTTACAAAGAGGTTATTTTCCATGCTAAACGATGTTTATTGTAATAATTTTATTTATTCCCTTGGAAATGTTCAATGTAAGCTTAAAGGAAAAGGAATTTTTTCTACGAGCAATTTACAACGAGAATTGGGTTCAGGGGAAATTTTTTATTAACATGATCCTTGAAAAAAAGCGTAATGATTTGAATTAAAAAAAAATAAGGTCTCATAATTCATTTTTTCAGATGTCTTTGACTTAAATATGACGGGTAAATATTGTTTCCTCATTTCCGATAATTTTTCCATCCTTACATAATTACCTTTTTATAACTTCAACCCATGCATGGGGTTGACAAAAAAGTATTGAAATGATTATTTCTCGCTGATTTTCACAAATTTTCCGCAAATTTTTGCTGAAAATAGAGGATTGGTATTTAATAATTTTGCGCAAACCTGCCTGACGGCAGTCAGGTCTGCGATGAATTAGCGAGAATCTGCGAGAAACAAAAAATCCTTCACTCCGTCTTCCAGATCAGCTTCTTCCCAAATCCCAACCTGTTGTCGGTCATTTTGATATAATCCGGTACCAATGTCCACAGGTATAAGGTCGCAAACCTTGCAATAGGAAACGTCTTCAGATATGCGGCTTTCACATTATTAAAATCGTTGCCTTCTGGTTTTTTCATCTCTCCCGTAAACTGAATGCCCCTGATCTTTCCGATCATTTTAGTTTCAAGGGCAATTGCTCCGGCGGCTGCATAAGTTCCTTCCCTCTCAAGGGATATGATATGGCGGGTATCGGGTTCCGAAGTAAATATGAATTGGTTGCGTTCCTTTATATACGTATAGAAACAGGTAGCGCACCAAGGTCCCCTTTCTTCAGAAACAGCAAGCGTGAAAATGTGGTGTTCACTGATAAATTTCAGGATACGTTCAGGAATCGGATTCATCTGACTAAAAATCAAGGCTTAATGAAAGGTAGAACTTGGGTTTGTTAATCCTTCCGTCCTCTACTCCCCAGGCAAGATCTCCCCGGATAAAATACCCCAGCAATCTGGTCCTTAATCCACCTCCAAATCCTTCCACAACAGGATCTTTCATCATCTGAACATTGATATTTAAAGGGCCGGAAGAGATATCATGATTAAAAAGCTGGTTTTCGATGGAATATGGATTCAGTCCTGTCCATGCCGTCCCGATGTCCCCGAAAGCAACAACCTGAAAATTATTGATAAAATCGGACCGTATGGGGCGGTTGAAAAAATAACGGAATACCGGGAGACGGATCTCGCTGTTGATCACGGCAAAACTATTTCCGTTTCGGATATTCTGATCAAATCCCCGCATATTTGTAGCCAATGTCTGGAAAGCATAATTCTGGTCCTTGGCGATGGGGGTATCCTGGTTAAAGGAGGGAGAAAGCCAGTTATCGACACCCCCCATATAATAAATGAGCTTGTTATGACCGAAGGAAGTGCTCGCGGCAAACCGGAGGGCAAGAATCATAGTACGGTGGATCTTTTCATAATGCCTGATATCAGCGCCCAGGACAATCATATTCTGATCAGAAGCATTCATGAGCTGGTAATATTCCCCGAAAACCTTATAACGTGTACCATAATACAGATTTACCCCGATATCCCTTGTATTGTCATAGGTAAGCTCTCCTTTCAGGTTCCCCCAGTATTTATTGTTATCAGGGCGTTTAAGGCCTCCCTGGTCGATTGATAAAAAAACCGCGCGGTCATACCGTAATGAAGCTGTGCCTTTCAGGCTCAGGACAGGATTAAATGGCCAGGATGCGATGTAATAAAATTCATTGATCTTGTGACGGATATATGCAGTGTCGCCAATCTCTTCTACAGTTTGCCGGTGATAGATAATCTGGTGATCGAGTCTCCGGTGAAGATTTGAATAGCTTAACAGGTATTCATTATTGACAAGGTTGAAGTTTAACCTTAATCCTCCGGTGATCCTGTAATCTTCCATTAAATCTGTGACACCTACCAGCAACAGGGCATTAAATCCGGAATTGATAAAAATCGGTTCATGCGCTCCGGTAAAAGGTTGATATGCTGAATTCAGATAATTAAAATCAAACTGGGTAACCAATTGGTCAATGGCATATTCAACATTGTAATTCAATTGTTTTGCATTTTTATATTTGTTGATCGTATCTTTTACAAGTGGTTTCAGAAAAGTCCCTGCAATTTTTCCCTTGAGTGTGTCTGCTCCTGTCGAGCTTAATGCCGGTGGTCGTTTATTCTGTTGAACCGCTGTTATTGAATCTTTCACCCGGTTCTCTTTCCCAACTTCACTGAGCCTTACTGTTGAAAAATGCTTTTTGGAGATGGGTTTGCTTTCCTGCTGCGTTGTTTCAGCATTATCCTTTTTCCCTCTTGGCCCCCCCTGTCCGGCTTTGCCCTGAAGCTGCCTGCCAAAAGAGGTTGGATACAATTGAACAGGGGTAATGTGTTTTGGTTTGACCAGGTCGTTCGTAAATAACGAATAACGGTTGTTCAGGAATACTATTTCTGCTGTTTTTCCACCAGTCACACTGATATCCTGTTCAAGAATATTTCTTGAATAATTTGTTGCAGGGAAAGAAGATGTAAAATACCTGTAGTGCGTTGTTGTATCAATATAAGTGATCGCACTGTCGGATTTTGCAACTACCCGGTTATAGATCCCGTTCTGATCGCTCAGGTAAGTAAGATAATTGTCGGCATACGCCATGGGTTGAATTTCATCGGTAAGCGGTGTATTTGTAATCCGTTTCAGGATATTTTTCTTCCCGGCATAATCGTAAATGAAAATATCATTTGTGAAATGAAGCTTTGAAATATCGGTTTTCGGATCAAACCTAAGGGTATCCGTTGGCCGGTTTGAGCTGAAAATAATCTCTTTTGAATGATTGATAAATCTTGGATTCAAATCGTTATACTGATCACGGGTGATCTGTTCATAAGATCCTGAAGCAATATTGAAAACAAAAATGTCAGACTGACCTCTCTGAATAGCTGAAAAGACCAGGAAATTGCCATCATCGGAATAGGAAAAATCGAGAATTTTCTGAAAATTATACAGGATCTGTTTTTCAAAATGCTTATCCTCCAGCGAATAAATATAGAGATTGGGTTCCCCTTTTTTTTCAGTGATCATGGCCAGTACATCTCCTGACGGATGCCATGCAAGCAAAGGATAACTGTAATCAGGTCTTTCGGAAAGCCTGTACCCGCCACGATATATTTTTCTGGTTTTTTTCTTTTCTGTATCCACCAGAAACACTTTGTGCACTCCCAGTTCATGCGTGCAATAGGCAATATGCGTCCCATCCGGACTGATTTTCAACTGACGGTAAACCCTCTCCTGTCTGGGTTTGTTAACCAGCATCTCCCCGCTTGGAAAAGCCCGTGAATTAACCTCTTCCGTATAAATACCCTTGTAATATTCCAACCATTCCTTGATCAAATCATTATAGGAAACGCCAATGGTATATTGAAATCCTTTTTCCACATTCCTGCTCAGCCTGGCCATATATACAATATTGGGGATTACAGCCTCACCATACTTGATGGCGATGTAATTCCAGAGTGAATGTCCTGCATTGGCGGCTTCCATACCGGTCAGTTTGCTGAATTTATTGTAACGGCCGTTTACAATTGCATCCCTCACTAAATTATCTGTTTCGGGGTCCCACTTTTCAGAAATGTAGGAGATCAATCCATTTGTATACCACTCCGGCAAACCGAAAATGGCATTGTTCTTAATCTGGGATCCAATACCGGTACCATAGATCATCTCATTAAGGATGACCTGTGCAATGCCGGCCCTGATCTGTCGCTCAAAATGATCATAATTACCGTCAAAATAGATCAGCACCTCCCCCCCGATAATCCGGGTCACACCCCCGGTGTTGTAACTGTCCCAGTTGCCTGAAAGCCCTATATTGCTTTGTTTCAGATCGGTTAAACTATTGAAGATGATAAACTGGATCTTTTCTTCAATGTTCGACTGAAGTTCCAATTCAACCTCCTTGATATGCTTATCGGCATATTCGGCTGCATATTGAGCCAGCGTTTTCCCGTTGAGATAATAATAGGTATCGAATTTTTCGAACCGGTAAAAAGTCCAGAAAAAATTGTTGAATTGCACCCGGTTTTTTCCGAAAGTAAGTTGCGAGCCATTATAGAATTGTCCAAAGCTTTGGAATGTCAGGAAAAACAGAAGAAGGACGGCAAGAGACCGTACATAAGGAGCAGGATTGAATCCCTTGTTAATTCCGGAAAGCGACATCAGGTAAAAAATGATCTGCCAGGATTGATTTACACCGCTAAGGTAAGATAATTTTGGACGCCCCTCGATTTTCTTTTCCTTTTCATACCTTTGCGCTCTTACAAAACACAAGAAAACCAAATAGTTCATTCATGATCACCCTGCAAAAATTTGTCTTTAATACTTTCTTTGTAAATTCGTACCTGCTTTATGATGAAAGCCGGGATTGTATTCTAGTCGATGCCTCCTGTCAGGAAGAATTTGAGAAAGAACAACTGGCTGATTTTATTACATCGAACAAGCTGAATCTCACCCATAACATTTGTACCCACTGCCATGTGGATCATGTTCTTGGCAATGAATTTATTGCTTCCCGGTTTGGTATCCTTCCCGAATATCACCAGAAAGGGGAACCCTTTTTCCTGAACATCAGGGAAATTGCGGATTCCCTAGGTTTCACGATCAGCATGATCCCGCGTCCAAAAGGATACCTCACCGAGGGAGACCGCATCAAGCTGGGAAGTCATGTTCTGAAAGTTTTATACACTCCGGGACATGCAGAGGGAAGCATATGCCTCTATCAGGAAGAGCAGAAGTTTATCATTACGGGAGATGTCCTCTTTAGAGATACGATCGGAAGAACTGATCTGCCCTCCGGCGACTACGATCAACTGATCAAAAGCATCCGGGAAAAGATTTTTACCCTGGCTGATGATGTGATCGTTTATCCCGGCCATGGCCCGGAGACGACGATTGGGTATGAGAGGCTGAACAACCCATTTGTCAGATAACTTATTCGTAACGCGTGACGCGTTACGTTTTATTGGCTATTGTCTTTCCCTAATGACTTAATGACCTAATGACTAATGACGACTCCCAAAAATAAAGTCCTGATCATCCGGCTGAGCTCTATTGGCGACATCGTCCTGACATCACCTATCATCCGTTGTCTGAAAGAGCAGTTACCCGGAATTGAGATCCATTACCTTGTTAAAAAACAATTCCAACCCCTCTTGATTGCAAACCCTTACATCTCAAAGATCTGGTTGTATGAAGGAAGTTTAAGCAGATTGATCCAAGGCCTTAAAGCAGAAAAGTTTGATAACATCATCGATCTTCACAAGAATTACCGCTCATGCTATGTTAGATCAAGACTTGGAAAATCTTCATCCTCATTTCCTAAACTCAATTATGAAAAATGGTTGATGGTCAATTTGAAGATCAATCGTTTGCCGGGAATTCATATTGTCGACCGGTATTTCAAAGCTGTGCAGAAAGCTGGGGTCGACAACGATGGCAAAGGTCTGGATTATTTCATCCCTCAGGGAGAAGAGGTTAGGATTGATCTCTTACCGAAGGAGTTTCAAAATGGTTTTATCGCTTTCGTCATCGGCGGGAAGCACATTACCAAGATCCTCCCTGAGGATAAAGTGATTGAACTCTGTTCGAAAATAGCACAACCTGTTATCCTGTTAGGCGGAAAAGAGGATCAGGAACGGGGAGAGCGGATCGTTTCAAAGGCGGGTGGCGCGCTCCTCAATACTTGCGGGCTATATTCGATCAATCAGTCTGCTTCCCTGATCCGACAGGCCACCAGGATTATCACCAACGATACAGGGCTCATGCATATTGCTGCCGCTTTCAGGAAACCTGTTATTTCAGTGTGGGGGAATACAATACCGGAATTCGGGATGTACCCTTATCTGCCGGAAGGTTTGAATGACCAATCGAAAATAGTTGAGGTCAAAGGACTTGATTGCCGGCCTTGCAGCAAGATCGGATTTGATAAATGCCCGAAGAAACATTTCAAATGTATGAATGACCAGAATACTGGGTCAATGGTGCAACTTTTAGAGAAAGGATGGCAATGCGATGATCTTTGTTGATACACACGCTCACCTTTATGCGGATGAATTTGACACCGATCGTGACCGGGTCGTCCGGAAGGCCATTGATAATGGGGTTACATTTATGTTCCTGCCGAACATCGATACAACTTATTTTGACAGGGTGAGCGCATTATCCAACCAATATCCCGCACATTGTTTCCCGATGATGGGTTTGCATCCAACTTCGGTGAAAGAAAATTACAGGGATGAATTAACAAGGGTGGCTGAAGAACTTGCTGCCCCGGGGAAAAAATTTTATGGGATCGGGGAGATCGGGATTGATCATCATTGGTCCAGAAACTTTGATGAGGAGCAGGCTGAGGCATTCCTTTTTCAACTCGACATGGGAATAAAGTACGACCTTCCGGTGGTCATTCATTCCCGGAAAGCCGTCGATGTGATCATTGATCTTCTCGATAGGCAGAAGGAGCAGTCCCGGAAAGGTATTTTTCATTGCTTTGACGGGAGCCTCGAACAGGCACAGAAGATCATTTCACTTGGATTAATGCTTGGTATCGGCGGGATAGTTACGTATAAGAATTCGGAGTTGCCTAAGGTTGTTAAGGAGGTGGATCTTGAACATCTGTGTCTCGAAACCGATTGTCCATGGCTCCCGCCGGTCCCGCACCGGGGAGAACGCAATGAAAGTGCCTACATCCCGTTGATTGCAAAGAAAATTGCAGAGATAAAACATACAACCATCGAAAATGTTGCAAGGATTACAACACAGAATGCACTAACTTTGTTCGGTTTATAACATTTGTATTCTTTGGGTTGACTGCCGACTTTTTACGTACGACTTTTTACGTACGACTTACGACTTACGACTTACGACTTACGACTTTTCAATATGATCGATAAAATCTCTCTTCTCGTAATTTATACCGGTGGTACGATCGGAATGGTCAAAGACAAGAAAACAGGCACATTGAAGCCTTTTGATTTTACGCATCTTTACGATGACATACCCGTTCTCCGGAATTTTGATTACCGGATTGACTTTCAGTCATTCGATCCGCTGCTCGACTCCTCCAATATGCATCCCTCCTTCTGGGTCAGACTGGCAGGTGTTATTGAAGAAAACTATGAAGATTATGAAGGGTTTGTTGTACTTCATGGCACAGATACCATGGCTTATACAGCATCGGCCATGAGTTTTATGCTGGAAAACCTCAATAAGCCCGTGATCTTTACAGGATCTCAGCTTCCAATGGGAGAGATCCGAACCGATGGAAGGGATAATTTCATCAATGCAATTGAAATTGCATCAGCCATGGATGATGACACACCCATTGTCCCGGAGGTGGCGATTTGTTTTGAGAATCGGTTATTCCGTGCAAACCGGACGAGCAAGTTCAATGCTGAGAATTTCGGGGCTTTTTTGTCAGGAAATTATTCTTCGTTGGCAGATATTGGCGTACGTATAAAATATAAACAAGAATTGATACTGAAACCCAATTTCAGGAAGCTGAAAGTTCATAAGAACCTGGATGAAAACATTGCTATTCTTAAGCTGTTCCCGGGTATCACTGCAAATGTAGTGAACTGTGCATTGAATACAAAAGAGCTGAAGGCAGTCATTCTGGAGACTTTCGGGGCAGGCAATGCACCCACAGCACCCTGGTTCCTCGATATGATGAAAGAAGCCATTGACCGCGGAATTATCATTCTTAATGTTACCCAATGCAAGGGAGGCACAGTTGAGATGGGAAAATATGAAACCGGTGCAGAACTTGAAAGAATTGGCGTTATCGGAGGTTATGATATCACCACCGAGTCGGCGGTCACCAAACTGATGTATCTCCTTGGATGCGATGATCTGTCGCGGCAGGAAGTGATACATTTCCTGCAAACCTCACTACGTGGTGAGATGACGGTTTGATATTCCGATTTTATTTCCTATTTTTGCGCACCGCTGTTTTTCAGTGAACAGCGAATAATGATAAGTGAACAGAGAATAAAGAACAACGAATACTTTTTATATTCCAATTTTTACTATTCACTGTTAACTGAGTTTGGAGAGGTGTCCGAGTTGGTCTATGGAGCACGCCTGGAAAGTGTGTGTACGCCAAAAGTGTACCCTGGGTTCGAATCCCAGTCTCTCCGCGAATAAGTGTATGTGTGATTAAAAAAGAAGCTGTCCCAAAAGGGCGGCTTCTTTTTTTTATAAAATATAAGTTATCAATACCTTTCAATAATTTATTAATCTCCTTACCTTTGTTAAATACGCCTTAACCACTCCTTAGCAGGAGGCCATCATAACAGCAAGAAAAAGAGACAATCATGAAAAATGGCAACAAATCAGAAGCCGAAATATTGAAACTCATGCATGAGCTTGAGGTTCATCAGATCGAGTTGGAAATGCAGAACGAAGAACTCATTATGGCAAGATCCGCTGCACAGGCTGCTACCGAAAAATATACTGAATTATACGATTTTGCCCCATCGGGTTATTTTACACTTTCCAAAGAAGGAAAAATCATTGACCTAAACCTCTGCGGATCTCAAATGCTTGGCAAAGAACGCTCGCTTATAATAAACAGCCCGTTTGAATTTTTTGTTTCAAACAATACGAAACCGATTTTCAATCTCTTTCTCGAAAAGGTATTTAACAGCAAAGCCAAAGAATCATGTGAGATTACCCTGTCAACGAATGGTTACTTACCAACATATGTTCACCTTTTCGGCATGGTTACCGAAAATGGAGAACAATGCCTTGTAACCGCGATTGACATTACCGACCGCAAACGGGAGGAAGATGCGCTGCGGGAAAGCGAGAAAAAGTATCATACTCTTTATACTTTGGTGCGACTGATGAGCGATACTATGCCCGATATGTTGTGGGCAAAAGATATAAACAATCAGTTCATCTTTACAAACAGGGCAGTTTGCGAAAATCTTCTGAACGCAGTGGATACTTCGGAACCAATTGGGAAAACCGATATTTTCTTTGCCTATCGTGAACGCGACTCACATCCGACAAACCCTGATTGGCATACCTTCGGTGAGCTTTGCATCAATTCAGATGCAATCACTGTACAAGAGATGAAGAAAATGCAGTTTGATGAATATGGCAATGTTAAAGGAAAATTCCTCTATCTTGATGTTCATAAAGCTCCCTTGTTTAATGAAAAAAACGAATTTATTGGATTAGTCGGTTCAGCACGTGACATTACCGAGCGGAAGCAGGCAGAAGAAGCGCTGATGAAAAAAATGGATGAGTTGCAGTGGTTCCATCGCTTGTCTGTCGGGCGGGAACTTACAATGATCGAATTGAAAAAGGGTAACTATTCACCCCCCTTATAAAAGGATAGAGTTATTAACTTTCTTATGTTTATATAAAATCTTTTCAGATGTAAATTTACAAGTTTCGTGATGTTTCTTTGCAATAAATCTAAGCGTTGTTTTGGATCCTTTCAAAGA
>JAPLDH010000052.1 GCA_026391355.1 Bacteroidota bacterium
ACTTAGTAAAAAAATGATGGTTGTGTAAAGGAGAAGGAATATTGTAATTACCGAGCGGATCTCTGTATCGATTGACAGTTTACCTGAATTGTTCTGGGCAAATGAAAATGGGGATCCGTCGATGTTCAGATTTGATATCCTTGTCGAATAGGGTAGATATATAAGGATAAACAAAACTGCAAGTGTGCATATAAGCAGGAATGGATTAAAGGCTTTTTTAGTTGCCGATTCATTTAAGGCATACAGGCTGAAAAGGAGGATTGTCAGGGAGATAAAAAGTGAGTAGGACCGGTAATAATCACCGCTGAAAAGAAACAAGGCATACCTGAAGTACGGAAAGATCACAGGGATAATAAGGAGTATCAGGAAAAGGCCAAAAACAAATCTCCTCCTCCTTTCCAGATACAGGAAAAGTTGTGGCAAAATAAGCAATGGCAGCAGGCCTATATAGAATAACGGTGCTTCGAGGTAATTATGCCAGCCGCTGAAGGTGTTTTCATTTCCAATTAGGTCATTTGAAAAGAACCTAAGGATCAGGGTCACATAATGCTCCATCCTTTCAAATGCAAAAACAGGAATTGAAGATAATGAATGGGAAAGTGAGAAATTCCCGCTAACCCTCGGGCTCTCAATCATTTTCAGGCAATTACTGATAAAAAGCATGCTGCCGATCCCTAAACCCAGGACACCTAAGCCCGCCATTTTTATGCTAATACGGATTAGTTTTCTGAAAGAATGATCGTCCGATGAAAAATGTCGAAATAATAAATAGATGACCAGGAATGTCCCTGAAGTATAAAGTTCGAAAGGACTGTGCATGGCAATGAAAGCAATGGCCAGTGGAAAAAGATACCATTCGTTATTGTTGTAAAGTTTTTCAAACCCCAGGAGAAGAAAAGCCAGGAAACATGCTTCTGTGGAGAAACCCCACCATGCATTCCCAATAATGATAAAACCGCTGAAAGAATACAGAATGGTACCAATAATAACAGGAATAGCGGAGAATTTCCATTGCCGGAGAAACCGGGAAAAGAAAAAGGCTGTGACAAAGATCTTGCTCACTTCCATCCAGATGATCGCTGCCGCAATGTTATTTGACCCCGACAGGTAAACGATCCAGCAGAAAGGATCTGAAAGGCTGCCAGACATGATATTTTGTCCCATCCCTTCAGCAAATGACCATAATGGAAATCCTTCAGTATGAATATAATTTGAAACATGAACCATGGCCGGATAGCCGATATCCATTGAATCGCTGGCAAAATCATAAAACAGGTAGTAAAGGTTGCCAAATAAGTAATCTTTAAATACGATTGTAACCAGGATTGCGATCAAACCGATAGTGATCCAATTCCCATACTTGTCAATAATATTTTCGAAGGAAGATGAACGGGCAATATTCTTACTGTGAACTGGTTTTTGCGGATTATTTCTACCTGCTTTTTTCTTCATATCCTGAACTTCGGGGAATCATCCGTCATTGGTCAGATTGTAGTCTATAGCCTACTGCCTATTGCCCATTGCCTATTGCCTAACATGCATGATATGGATCCTCGAATCGACGACGATTACCTGGTCGCCTTTTCCCAGCAGGGGATTGAAATCAAGTTCTGTTATTTCAGGCGCCGCTTGTAATAATGCGCTTAACCGCAGGATGATATCGGCAAATTTCCCGATGTTAATTCCCTGCTGTCCTCTCACACCTTCGAGGATCTTGTATCCTTTCAACTGACGGATCATGGTTAATGCTTCATCTGTTCCGATTGGGGCAATTCCTGCAGAAACATCTTTCAATACCTCAATGAATATTCCACCCAATCCGCACAGGATCATATGACCAAACTTCTTCTCATATTTTGCACCGACGAACAGTTCAGTCCCTGACAGCATCTGCTGGATGAGGATACCTGTTGTATCCTTGATGTTTATCATCCGGTTGAACTCCCTGACCACAGATTCTTCGTCCCTGATATTCAGGACTACCCCACCGACATCTGACTTATGAAGCGGACCCACTACCTTCATTACAAGTGGAAATCCGAACTGGACAGAAATTGATCTTGCCACATCAACATCTCCTGCAACCGCCTCCTTCGCTCTTGGGATTTCGCAGGCATCCAGCAGTTGTTGGATCTCTCCGGGGGAAATATATCCATTTGCCGAACGATCTATGATCCCGCGGATTGTTTTATGATCAACCTTGGGCAAATCTGGAAGTAAATCGAATGGCTTATTCGTTTTATATACACGACACAGTGCATTGCCAAAGGTCACCTCATCGGGAAAAAAGACATGACCTTTTGAAATAAAATCTGCTACTTCTTCATTTGCAGTGAGTATCGATGGCAGGATCGGGAAAATGGGTTTCCCAGCGGTTTGCATTTGCCGGTGAAGTACACTATATGGATCAAAAACATCCTGCAACCCGGGTGTACCAAAGATTACCGCCATACCATCAATACCCTCAAACTTCTGATCGGCAAATTGGATGATGGTTCCCAATTGTTCTGCAGTTCCTGTAGCAAGGAAGTCGATGGGATTTGCAACGGAAGATCCCGGATAAAGCAGGGTAAGTAACTCTTTGGACGCAGGGTTATCGATGTGTGGAACATTCATCCCACCGTTTGAGAGTGCATCCGTCAGCATAACTGCTGGACCCCCTGCATGCGTGATTATGGCAATATTTTTCCCTTTCAGTTCGGGGTGCATAAATATGGAAGCTACGCTGATCAAATCTTCCCTCCCGTAACAGCGCACGATGCCGGCTTTCCGGAAAAGAGCATCGACGGCCACATCCGGACTTGCCAATGCACCGGTATGGGAAGAAGCTGCCCGGCTACCTGCTTCCGATGATCCTGCTTTGATAGCGGCAATTTTACATCCTTTCCTGATCAGGGAACCGGCATGCTTTAGTAAAAGGTCCGGTTTTGAAACATTTTCTATATATAGCAACTTTACCCTGGAACTTATATCCGGGTCGAAAGTTTCATCCAGGTATTTCAATACCTCCTCCACGCCCATCTGGGCGCTGTTTCCGACAGAAAAAACACTGGAAAATTTTAACCCCTTTGGAATCCCTGCTTCCATGATAAAACAGGCCGTTGCACCTGAACCGGAAATAAAATCACACCCCCTTGGATCAAGCGTTGGAATTGGCTTTGTAAAAACCCCTTGATAATTTGGTGTCAGCACTCCGATGCAATTTGGACCGATTAATGCCCCACCCACACTTGAAATGGTCTGAACAACTTGTTCTTCCAATAATTTTCCTTCCCTGCTCTCTTCAGAAAAACCGGCAGAAAGAATGATAAACGCTCTTGTGTTCTTCTCTTTTGCAAGGATTTCAACCATTTCCGGTATAAACCGTGCTGCAATGGCTATGATGGCAAGATCCACATTGGGAAGTTCGGCAGGATCACGAAAGCTTTTAATTCCCTGTACTTCGGATTCCTTTAGATTGGTTACAAATAGTTTTCCCCTGAAACTCCCTTCCATCAGGTTCCTCAGAACGGCTCCTCCCGGTTTGTGAATATCGTTCGAACCACCAACAACGACGATACTTTCAGGATCGAGTAATTGCTTATTGATCATACATCGAAAAGGATAGAAACACAAGTGACTCCGGGACCTGTATTGGCAACGAGAACAGGAGAGGCATTCTCAACGAAAAGTGGCTTTTTGCCGGTAAGGGTTTCCAATTCAGAAGCATACCAGATTGCAGCTTCCGTGTTATTGGAGTGGGTAATTGTATAATTCCAGAATTTATGCGATTTTGTGAGCTTTTTTATACTGCCAAGGGCACGTTTCAGCGATCCCTTTTCAGTGAAGGATTTGCTGAAGAGGAAGGTGGCACCGGTCTTATCCAATGCGATTACCGGTTTCAGATCCAGCACACGGGCAATGAAGCTCTTAAAAGGACTGACACGACCAGATCTGATAATATATTTCAATGTTTTTACGCTGACCCTGATGGTGGAATTTTCAATCCAATCATCAATTTTCGGAAGGAGCTCATCATATGCGATTCCGTTTTCAATGGATTCGGCAATGCGGAGAATGATCATCCCGAGAGATCCTGTAACAGATTTTGAATCAAACACTTTCATTTGTTTTCCCAAACGGGTTGCAACCTCTTTTGCAGCTTTCTCGCAATTTGAAAAGGTACCACTCAGGCGCGACGAAACGGTGATCCCGATCACTGCATCATAATGTGAGCCAAGAAATTCCAATTTATTAATGAAATCCTTATAAGCAGGTTGAGAAGAACTCGGTGATTGTTCACTTTGTTCTAAAAGGGAGTAGAACTGTTGGGGCTGTATGGTAATCCGGTCGAGGAAAAAAGTTTCTCCGAAATGAAGGGTCAATGGTACAACATGGATCTGGTAACGGTCAAGGATTTCATGTGGCAGATCGCACGTAGAGTCGGTCAGGATTGCAATATTGGCTTTCCGGTTAAATTGTATCTCCTTCTGAAAAACCATGTCGTCCACCTTCTGATAGGTAATACTACCGAAACGATTTAGCGTGGAAAACACTTCGGCCGGGAAATCGGTATGGATATGAACCCGAGTTTTCTGAGGTGATCCGGCAATCACAAGCGAATCCCCGCAATTTTTTAAAAAGGTTTTTATTTTGATCTTGTCGATGTTTGTTCCTGTAATCAGGGCTTCCGTGCAATAGCGAAAAGTTATAATATCGTGAGAAACTGCATCGATATCGGTTTCTTCCGGGAAGCTGGGAACGGTTTTAGATAGAATTTTCTTCAACGGTTCGTTGGTGAAAAAATCCAGGATCCCTTCCAACCATACAACAAATCCTTTTGCACCGGCATCCACAACGTGTGCGCGTGCCAGTTGCTCGAGACTCCGGGTTGTATTTTCCAGTGATTGCTGGGCTTTTTCAAAGGCCTGATAGAGCAGCCGGATAAAATCATCGATTATATCTTTCAGTGTATAAATATAATCAGCCCAATCCTTGATCACCGTGAGGATTGTTCCCTCCACAGGATTTGCAATGGCATCGTAGGCATAAGCTACAGCTTTCTTCATACTCTCGGCAAATGTCTTGATGTCGAGGGTCTGCTCAGTTTTTATTTCATTGCTGAATCCATAAAGAAATTGTGCAAAAATGATCCCGGAATTTCCCCTTGCCCCGGTAATTGCGGCATCAGCAAGGGCTATTGCTGCCTGTTTGGGATTATCGGTCGGAATATTTGCATCCACCATTGATCGCATTGTCGATGCAAGATTGGTCCCGGTATCAGCATCCGCTACCGGGAATACATTGATCTTATTCAGGTATTTCTGGTTCTCAAAAATCCTTTGGGCACCTGCAAGAAAGCTGTAATAAAGCTGTTTTCCGTCAATTTCCCTGATCTTCTGTAAAGTCTCCGCCAAATTTTAGGGTTTTAATTAATCCTCAAAATTAAACATAATAATCAAAAAGAAAAATAAGGAGGTGAAGGCAAATCAAAATGAGCCCCCATCACTTCAAATGCTGTTCGTTTTTACTATTCCTATTTAAGTTTTTTACAATCCTTAAGTTTCCCGTCTGTAATGATCTTGTTCAACTCAGTAACCGGATCGGAATATTGTGACCGGGTTCCACATTGGTACATCTCAATAATAGGGTCATTGTCAAGGATCTGCTTCCATAACTCCTCTGCTGAAGGCATTTTTTCAAGACGCTGGTAATCGGTGTAAGTATATTTCAAAAAAGCAACATTGGGTCCGATTCCCCTGTTATCAAAAAGAAAACCATTGGCAAGGATATCAGGATATGCCAGTACACCGTGCGTATATATATCCCTGATACCAGGATAAGAAGTAATTCTTTTTTTATCATCCGATAACATCACGGGAACATTTTTTGAATAATCTGATCTGGTTTTGTAAATGATACATGCTGGAGAAGAAACTGATGTGTTAGTATTCCCGGAAGTAGATGACCCTCCTTGAGAGGTCACATTATTTGTACAGGATAAAAAGAATAAAACAGGTAAAAACAGCATCACAACAAACTTAATAAGTTTAAACATAGTGTTTGGAAATTTAGTTCGGGATAAAAATACAAAATTAAAACAGAATGTATCGTTTTCTTCGCACGGTTTAAAGATAAAATCTGTAAATTTTCTACAATTACCATAAATATTTTATAATTTTGCCAGTTCTAACAATGAATATTAACCTTAATTTTAAACAGATATGCAAAAGTTGATGTTAACAGTCCTTTTAGTGGTATTTGCCGTTTTCAACATTAAAGCCCAGGACAATACCCAGAACGCCCAGCCGCCACAGGCCAATCCGAATGCTCCTGAAATTACATTCGAAAAGATCGTGCATGACTATGGAACCCTTGTTCAGGGTGCAGATGGTACATGTGAATTTAAGTTCACAAACACCGGAAAAGAGCCATTGATCCTTTCCAAGCCGCAATCATCATGTGGATGTACAGTACCAACTTGGCCACAGGAACCGATTCTTCCAGGGAAAAGCGATGTGATCAAGGTTACCTATGCAACCCATAATATTGGGCCGATCAATAAAACCATCACGGTCAACTCCAATGCAAAAAATGGCAGAATCGTTCTGTCCATCAAAGGAAATGTTGCCACAAAACCTGCCGAAACCGTTCCCGAAAAAACAAACGATAAAAACTCAACCCCATCAAATCCTCAAAAATAAAAAATATTTATGCCATCTATTTCGCTTAAAGGCAAAGCGATGCCAGCTTCCCCAATAAGGAAGCTGGTTCCTTTTTCAGATGAAGCTAAAAAAAGAGGAATCAAGGTTTACCACCTGAATATTGGTCAACCTGATATCGAAACACCGGCAAATGTTTTGGATAAGATCCGCCAAACAGATCTGAAAGTTATTGAATATAGTCACTCTGCAGGCATCCCATCCTACCGTAAAAAGCTGGTTGAATATTATATGAAATTTGGCATCGATGTTAAACCGGAGGAAATGATCGTCACCACAGGAGGATCGGAAGCCATTCTGTTTGCCATGAACAGTTGCCTTGATCCGGGTGAGGAGATCATCATTCCTGAACCATTTTATGCCAATTACAATGGTTTTTCCATGACATCAGGCGTTGTTGTAAAACCCATCGATTCATTTATTGAAGATGGATTTGCACTTCCCCCGATGAAGGTTTTCGAAGAAGCCATCACTCCAAGAACCAAAGCAATCATGATCTGTAACCCAAACAATCCAACGGGTTACCTTTATTCCAGGGAAGAACTGGAACTCCTCAAGGAAATTGTTCTAAAGCACGATCTGTTCCTCTTTGCAGATGAGGTTTACCGTGAATTTGTATACGACGGCCTGCCACATTATTCCGTGATGAATCTGAAAGGAATCGATCAGAATGTTGTTCTCCTTGATTCCGTTTCAAAACGATACAGCCTTTGTGGTGCAAGGATTGGTGTACTGATATCAAAAAACAAGGATGTTGTGTCTACAGCCCTTAAATTTGCGCAGGCAAGGCTGAGTCCGCCTACTTTTGGGCAAATCGCAAGTGAAGAAGCCATTAATACACCTGATGAATATTTCAGGGTAGTCCTTGCAGAATATCATGATCGAAGGAATATAGTCGTTAATTCGATCAATAAAATGGAAGGGTGTTTCTGTCCGAATGTTGGTGGGGCATTTTATGCAGTTGCACGGCTTCCGATCGACAATTCAGACAAGTTTTGCCAATGGTTGCTCGAAGGTTTCAATTACAATGGCCAAACCGTAATGCTTGCTCCCGCCACCGGTTTTTATTCAACCCCGGGACGAGGAATCGATGAAGTTCGTATCAGTTACGTGCTGAATGTCAATGATCTGAAAGCCTCTATGAAATGTCTTGAAGAAGCGCTGAAGGTCTATCCCGGCAGAAAATAAGAAATGCAGGAATTCAGAATGCAGGAATGCAGGAATGCAGGAATGCAGGAATGCAGGAATGCAGGAATTCAAGATTAATGCAAGGAATCCTTAATGACTTAATGACCAATGACTAATGACGATTGACTACTCGTCATAAATCAGATACTTCTTCCTGATCTCTTTAAACTTAATAATTCCCGGTTCCCAGGTTTTACGGATCTCGGATTCAGGCAGTCCCTGAAGTATCTGGGTCCTTAAGGATGAATTTCCTGCAAGTTTATCAAAATATTCGTTAAAAAAATCAGGCTGACTTCCAAGGTCTTTAAAAGCCATGATCAACCATGAAAGATTGATCCGCCCGAACATCCTGGGATGGGTCAAATAAAAGTTACTGAGGTCAAGTCCCAAACAGAGTTTATCCTTACAGGGAGGATTGATTGTTGAACCTTTAACGCTTTCCGGCATAAAGGAAAAAGCAAACCCTTTCATGGCTGGATGTCCGAAAACTTCAAAGGGTGTGGGTGTACCCCGGCCAACACTGACCTGAGTTCCCTCAAAAAAGCAGAGGGAGGGATACAGATAAACGGCATTCATCGTTCCAAGGTTTGGGGATGGTTTTGCCGGCAACAGATAGCGTGACTGATGGTTATAGTTTTCAAGGGGAATGACCTGAAGATCACAAATTACGCCCTTTTGCAGCCATCCTTCTCCATTGATCATCTGGGCATATTCACCTATCGTCAATCCGTAAACAACAGGTACGGGATGTAATCCTGCAAATGATGCAAATTGTTCTTCCATTACCGGCCCATCAATATAAAAACCATTCGGATTTGGCCTGTCGAGCAGGATCATCGGAATATTTTTCTCTGCACAGGCTTCCATGATATAAGAAAGCGTGGACAGGTAAGTATAAAACCGCACACCCACATCCTGCAGATCAAATAAAACAAGATCGATATCATTCAGATCAATGGGCAGTGGTTTCTTTTTCTTGCCATAAAGCGAAATCACAGGAATACCTGTGGCAGAATCGATTGAATTCCCAATGGGTTGACCAGCTTCACTGAATTTACGGAATCCATGTTCAGGAGAAAATATTACGCTCACCTTAATTTTTGCATGAACAAGGCTGTCCACCAAGTGAACGTTTCCAATTAAGGAGGTAGGATTGGCGACAACTGCAATCTCCTTATGCTGTAATAATAGGAAATAAGCGCCGGTCCTCTCTGCCCCGGTCTTTAACTGGGCATTCAAATTCAGCCAGATCAAACAAAAGATAATTATAGATATATGTTTCATAGAATTAGCGATTAGCCATTAGTCTTATTCATTTTGCATTTTGCATTTTACATTTTGCATTTTGAATTCCTTCCATTGTTTACCTTTGCAAGATAAATATATATTCCCGATTGACTACTGAATTTTTTATTGCCCGCAGGATCCTTTCAGGCAACAAAGCCAATTTCTCACGCCCAATCGTAAGGATTGCGGTCGTAAGCATTGCTTTGGGGCTGAGTGTTATGTTCCTTTCAATAGCGATCCTCACCGGTTTCCAAAAGCAGATCAGGGAAAAGGTGATCGGTTTCGGAGCACATATTCAGATCAGTCATTTTGATGAGAACGCTTCTTATGAACCACGCCCCGTTTCCATCAACCAGAAATTTTACCCGGATCTCGAAAAAGTCAAAGGTATCAAACACATCCAGGTTTTTGCAACCAAAGCAGGGATCATCAAAACAAACGACCAGATACAAGGTGTCCTGTTGAAAGGTGTAGGAAGTGACTATGACTGGTCATTTTTTAAACCCAGGATCGTTGAAGGTGCCTGTTTTCAGGTTACTGATACAGGAAGGACCAATGAAGTCCTGCTCTCCAGAAAGCTTGCTTCCCTATTGAAATTCAAAGTAAATGATGTCCTCCGGGTTTATTTTATCTCCGGTAATAACACACTGGGCAGAAAATTCCACATCAGCGGCATTTATGAAACCGGGCTTGAGGAGTTTGATAAACTTTATGTTTTCTGCGATATACATCACATTCAAAAACTGAATAACTGGGAACCCGACCAGGTAGCGGGTTTTGAGGTGATCCTCGACAATTTTTCCGACATCGACAGACTGGGGAAATATGTGTACCAGAATATCGGCTACAATCTCGACTCCCGCACCATCCGGCAGCTTTATCCACAGATCTTTGACTGGCTTGATCTCCAGGACATTAATGTGGTGATCATCCTGGTACTGATGATCCTCGTGGCGGGAATTACCATGATCTCCACACTGCTGATCATCATTCTGGAAAGAACCAATATGATCGGGGTTTTAAAAGCTCTTGGGATGTCAAACCTGGGTGTACGGAAGATCTTCCTTTACAATGCAGCATATATAATCGGAATCGGGCTCTTTTGGGGTAACGTGATCGGACTTATCCTGTCCCTTTTACAACAGAAATACGGGATCATCACGCTGCCACAGGAATCCTATTATGTTCCGGTAGTACCGGTTAATCTTGACATTCTGAACATCTGCCTGCTGAATATTGCATCGCTGATTATTTGTTTTGTAATGCTGATTGTTCCATCATTCATCATCACACGAATCAGCCCTGTAAAAGCCATCAGGTTCGCTTAGTTTCATGCAACCCACATTCTTTGGTATCGTTCTGCTCCCACCACCATCTGCCGGCGCGTTCTTCCTCACCTGGCAGTATTGCCCGGGTACAAGGCAAACATCCGATACTTGCAAAACCTTTATCATGCAAAGTATTATATGGGATCTTGTATATCCTGATATATTCCCATACCTGGTCCTTGGTCCAATCGAGCAAAGGATATACCTTCAGAATTTTATGGACTTCATCCCATTCCACGAATTCCAAACGGGAACGGTTCTGCGATTGTTCATGACGCAAACCGCTGATCCATAAATCCATTCCGGTAAGCGCCCGGGTCAAGGGTTCAACTTTACGGATATAACAACATTGCTTGCGGTTGTCCATGCTTTCATAGAAAAGATTGATCCCTTTCTCATTCACCATTTTCTCCACATCAAGAGCATCAGGAAAATAGATTTCTATATCGATACGGTATTTTTTCCAGGTAATATCCATCAGATCGTATGATTCCTGGAATAACCGGCCGGTATCCAGTGTAAAGATCTTAACAGGCAATCCCGCTTTGGCAATCATATGCGTCAATACCTGGTCTTCCACTCCAAGACTTGTAGAAAACGCAACTTTCCCTGAAAATCTTTTTTCAAGGAGCATTAACATTTCTTCTGGTGCTGATCCCATAATCTCTTTTTTGATTTCAGCAATATTTTGTTTCATCAATCGGCTTTGATGTTAATTTTTCTAGAATTTCTAATGTCCTGAACTTGACAGGATTTAACCACAAAAGTGCACAAAGGTTTTCACAAAGGTACACGAAGATAGTTATCAGGGTAATGAACAAAACAAAAATATGCATGGTTATTATTTCAGAAAAATTTTTTACTTTTATCTCATTCGAGAATTCATACAGTCTATGCTGATGTTAACTCAAACGACGATCCGATGAAAGTTCACTTTATTGCAATAGGTGGCAGCGCAATGCATAATCTTGCCATCGCGCTTCTTAATAAAGGTTACCAGGTTAGTGGCTCAGATGATGAGATCTTTGAACCCTCAAAAAGCCACCTTTTAAAATATGATCTTTTACCTGCACATGTCGGATGGGATGAAAAAAACATAACCCGGGAACTGGATGCAGTGATCCTGGGCATGCATGCCCGGGCCGACAATCCTGAATTGCTGAAGGCAAAAGAGTTTGGGATAAAAATATTTTCCTATCCTGAATTTTTATACGAACAATCCAAAAAGAAACTCAGGGTGGTTATTGGGGGAAGCCATGGCAAGACTACCATTACGGCCATGATCCTGCATGTTTTGCGAAAAACAAACATCAACACCGATTACATGGTAGGCGCCCAGTTAGACGGGTTTGAGGTTATGGTACAACTCAGCGATGATGCACCTTTTATGATAATTGAAGGAGACGAGTACCTGACCTCTCCCCTGGATCCACGTCCGAAATTCCATCTTTACCAGCCGAATATCGCACTCATCAGTGGTATTGCCTGGGATCATATAAATGTTTTTAAAACCTTTGAGGATTACATTGACCAATTTGCATCCTTTATCGACCTTATTACTCCGGGAGGCTCCCTGATATTTTGTGAGAATGACGAAACGCTGAGGAAGATCTGTTTTGATACTGACAATGATATCGAAATATTTCCCTATTCATTTCCGGATTTCTTCATCAAGGAGGGACAAACGATCCTTACCTATTGTGGACAACAATTCCCTATTCAGGTCTTCGGTGAGCACAACCTGTTAAATTTGAACGGAGCACGCTTGGTTTGTAATCAGCTTGGGGTATCAAATTGTGACTTCTATAAAGCGATCCAAAGTTTTACAGGTGCTTCCCGGCGACTCGAACTGATTGCAGAAACCTCATCTACATCTATTTATAAAGATTTCGCACATTCTCCGTCCAAGCTTAAAGCAACGGTAAAAGCCGTAAAGGAGCAGTTCAGGGGGAAAAAACTTGTAGCATGCATGGAACTGCATACTTTCAGCAGCCTCAGCCAGAATTTTCTATCCCATTATGCCGGGACCATGGATCAGGCTGATGTTCCATTGATCTATTATAATCCCCATGCCCTTCAACTTAAAAAACTCCCCCCCTTGACCCCCGAACAGATAAAATCAGGATTCGGAAATGACAAACTGGAAGTTTTCAACGAATCTGCCCTTCTTTACGAAAGACTTATGCAGGAAAACTGGAAAGATAAAAATCTCCTGATGATGAGCAGCGGGGATTTTGACGGGATCATCCTTGAAAAGTTAGCCAGGGATATTATCGCAGCCCGGTTTTAGCTGTTCATTGAAATCAGGAACTCTTCATTCGAATCGGTAAACTTCATCCTCTCCTTTAGGAATTCCATGGCTTCGAGCGGGTTCATATCGGCAAGGTGGTTCCTGAGAATCCAGATACGCTGGAGAGTCTCCTTATCAAGTAACAGGTCTTCACGACGTGTGCTTGAGGAAACGATGTCGATTGATGGGTAGATCCGTTTGTTTGAAAGTTTGCGATCCAGTTGTAATTCCATATTTCCAGTTCCCTTGAATTCTTCAAAGATCACCTCATCCATTTTTGAACCTGTATCGATCAGAGCAGTGGCGATGATGGTCAATGATCCGCCATTTTCGATTTGGCGTGCCGCGCCAAAGAAACGTTTTGGCTTTTGTAATGCATTGGCTTCAACGCCTCCTGACAGCACCTTTCCGGATGCCGGTGCAACTGTATTGTAAGCCCTGGCCAATCGTGTGATGGAATCGAGAAGGATGACCACATCGTGACCACATTCTGTCAATCTTTTTGCTTTTTCAAGAACGATGTTTGCGATCCTGGCGTGACGTTCGGCCGGTTCGTCGAAGGTGGAGGAAATTACCTCGGCCCTGACACTCCGTTGCATGTCGGTTACTTCCTCGGGACGTTCGTCAATCAGAAGTACGATCATGTAAACATCAGGGTGGTTGTAAGCAATTGCATTGGCAACTTCCTTTAATAACACGGTTTTCCCGGTCTTTGGCTGTGCCACGATCAAACCACGCTGCCCGAAACCAATGGGGGCGAACATATCGATGACGCGTGTTGAGATGGAACCACCCGGATGACCGGTCAGCTTGAATTTCTTCATCGGGAAGAGTGGCGTCAGAAAATCAAACGGGATCCTGTCGCGAACTTCATCCGGTAACCGCCCGTTGATCATTTCAACCTTTATCAATGGAAAATACTTTTCACCCTCCTTCGGGGGTCGTATTGTTCCCCTAACGGTATCGCCTGTCTTCAGCCCAAAAAGCTTAATCTGGGATTGGGAAACATAAACATCATCGGGTGAATTCAGGTAATTATAGTCGGAGGATCTCAGAAACCCATATCCATCGGTCATGATCTCCAATACACCTTCGCTTACGATGATCCCCTCGAATTCGAAGGAATATTCATCTTTATGCCTTTCAGCATAACGTTTATGCTGCTCCCTGTTCTTTCTTTCTTCAGGTTGCGACTGGTCGAGGTTTTCTCCGACCGGTGATGGTTCTATTTCAGGGGACTCCTGCATTTCGTTTTCCACAATAACCGGTTCGTCCGGTGTGGAAAATTCCGGCTCCCGGAATGATTTTGCTTCGGATTCATCATATTCAAAAAGTTCCGGTTCATTGATGGTAATATCGGGATCAATTAATGATTCAACTGGTTTTTCTTCCGGGAAAATTGCTTTTGACAAGGGTTCGGAAGGAGATACCTGTGGAAACTTCGGTTTAATCTGTGTTCTTTGCCTCCTGGGCTTGAATGGTTTCTTAAAACTTTTCTTTTCCTGCTCTATCACTTCCTGTGATGGGTTCAACGCCTGGTAATCAAGAATTTTATATATGATCTCCTGTTTGAGCATCTTATCAACCTTGGGGACATTCAACTGCCGTGCAATCTCTTTAATTTCTGCCAGCTCCTTGCTGTTCAGCGAAATAATATCATACATCATGTTTCTTTTTATAAAGACAATAAATAAGTTAGGGAATTTTAATAATTCAGACTATAGTGAATCTCTTTGGGATAAATCGTAAGAAATAAAATCAAATTGAGTTAACAAACCAACGAAAAAAAGGTAAAGAGAAATTATGGAAATATTTAGTGTCTGCAAAGATAACAAATAAATTGTTTTATCAATATTTTTTTTCCTTATCAAAAATCTGTTCATTTTTCTTTACTAATTTAGCCTCAATTTCAAATCAGATTTTATGATCCAGCGAATACAAACCCTTTACCTCTCTGCCGCAGTAATTGCGTTGGTGGTTCTTTTTTCATTTCCGCTCGCAAACTATGATAAAGGTTTGGCAGGGATATATACCTTGTCAGTCAGCGGTATGAAATATCTGATCAATCCACCGGTTTATATGAGTTTCTGGCTCACATTCCCGATGTTGTTGATTGTAGTAGCCATGATAATCCTTACGGTCACTTCTATTTTACTTTACAAAAAAAGGATGACACAACTTCTTCTGGTCAATATTGCATTCCTGCTGAACGTTGTCCTGATCATCCTTATCTTTATTTATTATATTGAGCATTTCAGGCAGCAGTTACAACTACCTTCTTCCCATTATGAGTTCGGCGTTTATATCCCCCTTATTTCACTGGTCTTGTTCATACTTGCCAACCGTGCCATCCGTAAGGATGAGGTGCTTGTTCGCTCCTCGGACAGGCTTAGATAGTCGTAAGTCGTAAGTTGTAAGTCGTAAGCCACTGGTCATTAGGTCATTAAGTCATTAGGTCATTAAGTCATTAGGCAAAAGTAATTTTGAATTCCTTCCATTCCTACATTCCTACATTCCTACATTCCTAAATTCCTAAATTCCTACATTCCTACATTCCTACATTCCTACATTCCTTTCTATCTGGGGATGTCCAGCACCTCCAGATCCCTGATTTGTTCTCCCTCAATAATGAACCTTACCATGGTGAGGGATCTGTGATCACCGTAATTCCCCGCTGCACCGGGGTTGATAACAAGCATCCCGTATTTTTTATCATACATGACCCTGAGAATATGCGAATGTCCGCAAATAAAGAGTTTGGGTTTTTCCTCCCTGATTAGATTAACAGCCTGGTGGTCATAGTGACCAGGATATCCACCGATGTGCATCATCAGTACCTTTACTTTTTCACAGGTAAAAACCAGGGTTTGGGGGTAAAGATTCCGGATCTCACGACCGTCAATATTTCCAAATACAGCAGTTAATGGTTTAAACTGGTTCAGCTTTTCAGCAGTATCGAGTTTACCGATGTCACCCGCATGCCATATCTCTCCGCAATCCTGAAAAAATTCGAACAGTTTCGGATGAAGGAATGAATGGGTGTCGGAAAGAAGACCGATGGATTTCATAATAACATATCAGGTTTGCCGGGGTTGTTGGTTATAGGTCATTGGTCATTGGTAAATGGTCATTGGTAAATGGTCATTGGTAAATGGCAAAAATAGGATTATTCTTAAACCGTCTGAATTTGTTATCAACATAACCCTGTTTTTTGAATTAATAAAATAACTTTGCGTTTAGTGCCAGCGGCAGGCTGGGAAATATACAATAGAAACAGAACTATCATAACCATGCAAATCACCATTATCATTTTAGGAGTTATTATCCTTGCAGCTTTGTCGCTGATCCTTATCAGGCTCAGGAAACCTGGTGAAAACAAAAATTTTGCAGAGATCGACACACTGACCCAACAGATCGGTGAACTGAAATCACAAGTGATCCGGGCTGAAGAAAAGGCGAAGAACCTGAATGAAACGGTAAATAATCAAAAGGCCCAGATCCTGGAGAAAGACAATACAATACTTGATTTAAACCGCCAGCTTTCTAAAAGAGATGCCGAATTTACGGGAATCCAGGAAAAGCTGGATAAACAGAAGGCCGAGGTCGATGAACTGCAGAAAAAATTCAGGGAAGAATTCAAGAACCTTGCCAATGACATCCTTGATGAAAAGACTAAGAAATTCACCGAACAGAATAAGACCAACCTGGATCAGATCCTGAAACCACTTGGCGAGAAGATCAGGGAATTTCAGACGAAAGTGGAAGAAACTTACGATAAGGAGTCGAAACAACGGTTTTCACTTGAAAAAGAGATCGTAAAACTTGCAGATCTGAACCAGCAGATCAGCAAGGATGCCACCAATCTTACAAATGCGCTGAAGGGACAGTCTAAAACAAGGGGGAACTGGGGTGAGATCATCCTCGAAAGCATCCTCGAGAAATCGGGTCTGGTAAAAGACCGCGAGTATTTTGTGCAACCTTCCTATACAAATGAGCATGGTAAACGTCTTCAGCCGGATATTGTGCTCGTCTATCCCGGTGAAAGAAATGTGATCATCGATTCAAAAGTATCACTGAATGCCTATGAACGTTATTCCTCCTCAGAAGCCAAAGAGGAGCAGGAGGCTGCAATAAAGGAACACCTTTCATCAATCCGTAACCACATCAGTGACCTGAGCGGTAAAAACTACCAGGAGATCTATCAGTTGAAAAGCCTTGATTTTGTGATGATGTTCCTGCCGATTGAACAAGCCTATTTCCTGGCCATGCAAAATGACCCGAATTTGTGGAATTTTGCCTACGAACGGCGCATCCTCCTGATCAGCCCGACCAACCTGATCGCAGCCCTGAAGATGATCGCAAACCTCTGGCGTGTTGAGTACCAGAATAAATATGCAAAGGAAATAGCAGAACAAGGGGGAGCATTGTACGATAAATTCGCCGATTTTGTCAAAGACCTGGTAGATGTCGGAGATAAAATCGATGCTACAAAAAAGGTCTTTGACGCTTCCATGAATAAACTCACTACGGGTAAAGGAAACCTTATCCGCAGGGCAGAAAAGATAAAAGCACTGGGAGCCAAAGTCGGGAAGGATATTCCGAAATCAATCCTGGAGCGATCAGAAGAAGAAAATGACCTCAATCCAATGACCAATGACCAATGACAACTTTATTTACGGCATCCACCCCGTTATTGAAGCCATTAAAGCCGGTAAGGAGATCGACAAACTTTTTGTCCAGAAAGGGCTTAAGGGTGAAGGCTTCCACCTGATATACGAATATATAAAGGAGTTAGAGATTCCTTTTCAATTCGTTCCGGTTGAAAAGTTGAACCGGATGACCCGTCAGAACCACCAGGGGATAATCGCCTACATCTCGGAGATCAGTTACCAGAAGCTTGATCTTCTTATTCCGTATGTGTATGAACAGGGAAGAGTTCCCTTACTATTGGTCCTCGACAAGATCACCGATGTGCGTAACCTGGGAGCGATAGCACGAACGGCTGAATGTGCGGGGGTGGATGGCCTCCTGCTTCCTTCAAAAGGGTCGGCACAGATCAATGCGGATGCGATTAAAACCTCGGCAGGTGCTTTGTATAAATTGCCGGTCAGCCGTTGTACCAACCTGAAAGAATCAATCCAATATATGAAGAACAGCGGCCTTCGTATATTCGCAGCTACGGAAAAGGCAACGATCAGTTACACCGAAGCAGATTTCACCCATCCCATGGCACTGATCCTGGGATCGGAAGATATCGGGATTTCAGATGAATATCTGAAACTGGCGGACGATAAAATCGGGATCCCGTTATATGGTGAAATTGAATCACTGAATGTTTCTGTCGCTACAGGCATCCTACTCTATGAGATATTACGGCAAAGAAACAAAGCTTCCTGAAGCATGCAGAAAATTTTAAAAGCCTCTCCCCTTATCATCCTTTTCCTGTATATCCTGGGATTCCTGTTTTTCCGTCATCCGGGTCAAAATTGGGACCGGGTCATCAACAGCGACGGGAAAGGCTATTATGGTTACCTTCCTGCAATCTTTATTTACCATGACCTTCAATTCAACTTCATTGACCAATACGAAGACAAATACTATCCACCTGATAAACTGGTATTCAAGGAATTTCGTGTTAAGGCTTATGGCGGAAATGTCGATAAATGCTTTGCAGGACTGGCCATTGTGTGGCTCCCATTCTTCCTGGCCGGGCACCTCCTAAGTTATATAATTGGTTATGAAACTGATGGATATTCGATAATGTATCAATACTCCATAGCGGTTGCAGCATTGTTCTATTTATGGCTTGGGTTGTTCGTTTTATTCAGACTCCTCCAAAAATTCAAGGCTACGGGCAAACAGGCTGCTTTTGTCATTCTCCTGATCGCTTTCGGGACCAACCTCCCCTATTTTACAATCATTGAAGGTTCGATGTCGCATGTTTATTCATTTGCACTTATCAACTGTTTCCTCTATTCATTGTATTGTTTGGTTGAGAGAGGAAACAGATGCTGGTTCGTCCTTTCCGCATTTTTACTGGCAGTCATTATATTAATAAGGCCCACAAACGGGTTGGTGATCCTCTTAATACCATTTTTTTCCGGAGGATGGAAAAAGATAAACGAGACGGTTAACCTGCTGCTGAAAAAACCAATTTACCTTTTGAGTGGAACTGTTCTCTTTCTTTTGGTAATGGCTGTTCAGGTAACAATCTGGTACATTCAGACGGGGCATCTGATCGTTTATTCATATGGTGATGAGTCTTTTAACTTCCGGCATCCGCAGTTCTTTCCTATTCTTTTCAGTTATAACAGGGGCTGGTTTGTCTACACGCCTGCCGTCTTCGTCTCATTGGCCGGTTTTATGGGTCTTTACCGTGAATTCAAACTAAGAACGATTTGGATATTATTTTTTCTCCTCGTTTTTATTTACGTTTCATCAACCTGGTGGATGTGGTATTATGCATCAAAATGCGGACAACGGGTTTTTATTGATATTTATGCAATCGTCGGGCTGCTTATCTTATTTACCCTTAAGTCAATCAAGGGATCCTATTTCAGGTATGGGGTCATCTCTCTCTTTTTACTTCTGACAGGTTTGAATATTGTCCAATTTTATCAGCATGTAAAATGGGTATTCCCTGCAACTTATATTACCTCTGAAATCTATTGGGATTCCTTCTGTAAATTTCACCCCGAAGCACGGATTTATTTACCGCAGAATGCAATCACAGGTAAACAGTCGTTTTCAAATGATATGGAGCGTGATATGGGATGGATGAATGAATCGACCATTACGGATGCTGATGTTATAAGCGGGAAACGATCCTCGAAGATTGATTCATTGCTACCCTTCAGTGTCGGATTTATGAATAAATTAAGCCCGCTTTTATCAGGTAAGAACGCAATAATAAAGATCAACGCCTATGTGCTTTCTAAAGGTGGAAAAACTACTGCCAGCCTGGTTGTTGATCTTGAATCGGCCGGGAAAAGTTTTTGTTACACACCTGCCTATCTTGGATCATTTGCAATAATGAATAAATGGACCCTGGTCGAATTCGGAATGTATGTTCCACGTTCATTTCCTCCGGATTCATATGTAAAGATATACTTTTATAATCCTTCTGCTAAAATTCCGTTATTTGTGGATGACCTGAAAATTGATTTTCTTTCATTGAAGGATGATGAGAACTACAGGAGAATTGATGGGATAAAAATCCCCTGCTTTTAATACTATGACAATCTATATTCTTAAAATTCAGGGAACAAAGAAAATACCGGATTACATACAGATCCGCGATGAAGATTTTACGCTGGTTGCTTATTTCCGGATCAATAATCCAAGGCGTGCATTGTCACGATGCAATCTTCTCGATCAACAGGAACAGATATTGGAAATTGCCAATAAGCTTCCATATGGCAAGATACATAAACTGGAAGTTTGAATTATTTAACAACATCTCCTTACTTTTGTCGTACGATTCGTTGAAAAAAATTCTTCATGTCAGAAAACCCAATTATTTACTTCGATAAAGTTTCGGTATTTCAGAACGAAAACCTGATCCTTGCCAATGTTTCCCTTACGATCAGAGAAGGGGAATTTGTTTACCTCATCGGAAAAACAGGCACGGGGAAAAGCAGTATTTTAAAGATGATCTATGCTGAACTGCCCGTAAAATCAGGAAAGGCATCGGTTGCAGGATATGACCTGTTAAAGCTCCGAAGGAAAGAGATCCCGTTTCTGCGCCGTAAACTTGGGATCGTGTTCCAGGATTTTCAATTGCTTATGGACCGCTCCGTTGCTGAGAACCTTATTTTTACGATGAGGGTCACAGGATGGAAAGACAGGAAGGAGATGCAGAAACATCTGCATGTGGTCCTTGCCAAAGTGGGACTTGAAACAAAAGGGAATAAGATGCCACATCAGCTTTCCGGTGGTGAGCAGCAACGGGTTGGAATTGCACGGGCTCTCCTGAATGATCCGGAGATCATTCTTGCCGATGAACCTACAGGAAATCTTGATCCTGAAACTTCGGGCGAGATCATTGGCCTTTTATACGATATCTCAAAATCAGGCAGCGCAGTATTGCTGGCAACCCACAATTATAATTTCTTTGAGAGATACCCGTCAAGAACACTGCGTTGCGAGGGTGGGAATGTTATTGAAGTAAACTAATCACCCAGTGTAGCTACCATCACGGCCTTTATCGTATGAAGCCGGTTCTCTGCTTCATCAAATACGATCGATGCCTGTGATTCAAAAACCTCCTCGGAGACTTCCATTCCATTCAGGCCATATTTTTTCAGGATGTCTTTCCCAACCTCGGTATCTGAATTGTGGAATGCCGGTAAACAATGAAGAAATTTAACATCCGGGTTCCCGGTCTTTTCCATTAAAGATTTGTTGACCTGGTAAGGAAGCATATCTTTAATGCGCTCTTCCCATAATTTCGGATCTTCTCCCATGGAAACCCAAACATCCGTGTAGATAAAATCGACACCTTTTACAGCTTCTTCTGCATTTTCAGTCAGCATTATTTTGGCGCCGGTTTCCTTTGCAATTTCCCTGCACTGGTCAACAAGTTCTGGTGATGGCCAGTAATTTTTGGGAGCAGCAGCACGGTAATCCATCCCCATTTTAGCAGCTCCAGCCATCAGGGAATTTCCCATATTGAACCGTGCATCGCCACAGTAACAGAAGGCGATTTGCCTGAGCGGTTTATCTGAATGTTCCATCATGGTCATGAAATCAGCCAAAATCTGCGTCGGATGAAACTCATTGGTCAAGCCGTTCCACACCGGGACACCTGCATATTTTCCAAGTACTTCAACAATATCCTGTCCGAAGCCGCGGTACTCAATTCCATCATACATCCTGCCCAGTACCCTTGCTGTATCTTTCATGGTCTCCTTTTTCCCGATATGGGATCCTTCAGGACCGAGGTAAGTAACCTTTGCACCCTGGTCAAACGCAGCAACTTCAAAGGCACAACGCGTCCGGGTAGAAGCTTTTTCAAAAATAAGTGCAATATTTTTCCCCTTCAGCCTTTGTTGCTCAATCCCTGAATATTTGGCCTTTTTGAGATCAATTGCAAGATCCAGTAAAAACTTCATTTCCTGTGGGGTAAAATCCAGTTCCTTCAAAAAGTTCCTGTTTCGTAAATTAAATGCCATAAATTCTCCTTTTCTATTCGGTTATTAATTTTCGGCAAAATTATGAAAATTGGTGATTTGCTAAACAGCTTACTAAATTATAGCAACCCGGCGTTTTTCAGGATTTCTCTTAATTTTGGCTGATGTTCGGCAAAATCGCGAAGTGCATTGAGCGTTTTAAGATTATCCATTTTAATTGGCGCCAGTGAAAGTTTTCTGTCCCAGAATGCAAAGCCAAAAACAATAGCCATCATGGCGGTGAAAATTCCTATAAAGGCCCATAAAAAATTGAATAACTGATCGAAACGCTTGTCCATTGCATCGAAACGCTGGTTTACGGCTTCAACCTTTTGTTCAGTCCTGATGATTCGATCACGATCATCCAGAGTAAATGGGATTTCCTTGGTTTCTGCTATCCCAATTGTGGGTAAAATGAGCAGGAAAAAAACGATAATTTTCTGAATTGTTTTCATTTTCTGTACGGATTAAATTTTTATGGTTAATCCGGTTGGAACCCCAAAAGTAATACGAAAAACGGAAAAAGTTATCAACTTTTTGTATCCCACCCTAAATAAATATTCAGATAACGGGTGGCCGCTAAACGCAGCAAGGTCGAACCTCTAAGAAGCACCACAGATGCTTGTTTTGTTGCGAATTACCAGCATGATATGGGCAGCCTAATTTATCAATCTTGCCTATTCAGCGTCCGATATTGTCTTCTTTCATTCAAATTTCATTAAATTTCTGTCTTGTCCAATTGCTTTAAAAAGTTTAGTGCCTTTTCTCTATCAAGTATTTCGTGCATTTTTTGGTTTTCATAATTACGTAAGCAATGTAAAGGGTTGGTAAAATGCATCTTGACTTGAGGGTATTGGTTGGTGTAAATTTGTAGTTCCAATTTACAACCCATGAAAAAGAAAAACCGATCGAAGTTGGAAGAAGAGATGAGATATCATATCCAGGCCTGGCAACAG
>JAPLDH010000026.1 GCA_026391355.1 Bacteroidota bacterium
GAATTCATCGGATATTACTATCACAGGGTTGACGCTCACCGGAGGCGTAACCGATTATTCCGGGTATCATCTGATCGGAAATCCGTATCCCTGTTCCTTATTGTGGGATAATACCTGGGCAAAGACAAATCTTGACGCCACCGCTTGTATCTGGGACCATACCAACGGACATTACTGGTACCACAATGGCATAACCGGAAACGGACCGTTTGCCAATGGGATCATTCCAGCGGAGCAGGCATTTTATATCAAGGCCAATGCCGATGGAGGTTCGATCACCATACCCCAGGCCAAACGTTTACATTCCACACAGACCTTTTACAAGAAGGAAGAACCGGTAACCCTTTCTCTGAAGCTAAGCGGAGACGATGGTTACGATGAATCAGTGATCATGTTTACACAAGGATCGACTGTAGGATTTGATCATCCTTTCGACTGCCAGAAATTATGGGGAAATGATGCTGCAACCGAGATTTTTTCGTGGATTGATGGTACGGTTCCTGCGTCGATCAATGTGCTTCCGGACGAGACCAATTGCCCGGCAATTCCCATTGGGATCAAAGTCGGCAACACGGGTTCCTATTCTATTGATGTTACCGGGATGGGAACCTTTCATGATGATATAGCCATTTTCCTTGAAGACAAACTTACCGGGGCGATGCAAAACCTGCGCACCAACCCTGGTTATACCTTCAATTCAAGCCCCCAGACTCCTTCCGATCCGAACCGTTTCCTTGTGCATTTTAGCCCAACTGGAATAGGTGTAATGTCAGGGCCTTCCATCAGGATCTTTGCCATTGAAAAGAATGTTTATGTTAATATATCGGAGAAAACACAGGGAACAATATCGATTTACAACCTGCTCGGCGAAAAGATTGCTGAAAAGGATATTGCCGGAAATACCAAAAATATAATTCCTCTGGATGTTACAGAAGGTATTTATATTGTCAATATTTTTGCAAATGAGTTCAGAAAAACTGGCAAAGTAATCATTCGCTAGAATAAAGGAGGACAACTTTATGGAAATTACATGGATGAAATGGGATAGTTTTAAAATTAATATTGGCGGAAAGATCATTTACCTTGACCCGGTATTCGGGGATTATACTGAAAAAGCGGACCTTGTGTTAGTTTCCCACAGTCATCAGGATCATTCAGACCTGCAGGTGATATCAAAGATCAGGACACCAAAAACTGTTGTTCTGACGACACAGGAGAACGAAAAGAAGGTGAACGGAATCGGATTATCCCCTGGAGAAAGCTATACTCTTGGCGCCATAAAAGTTATCGCCTGTCATGCTTATAATATTGTGCGGATGAGGGAACCCGGCGTACCATTTCATCCCAAAGGATTTGGTGTAGGTTGGATTATTGAAGCAGGGAAACTGCGAATCTATTTTATGGGGGACACGGAGCTTATTCCTGAGATGTCAGATCTGGGCTCTATTGATGTTCTCATGATCCCAATAAGTGGAACTTTTGTTATGGATATTCCTGAAGCTATTGAAGCTGTTAAGGTGATCAGGCCAAAGATTACAATACCGATGCATTTCGGTGTAGTTGATGTGGTTTTTGGAGGAACTACCCCCACACGAATAGCACTGGAAGTCGACACAGATACCTTTAAATATCCACTATACGGTATTACCGAGGTGAGGGTACTGGCTCATGGGGAGTCGACAATTGTAACGTGATTGGGCTAAATATTCAGGAAGGTAAGAACCTTTAATCAAAAAGTGATCAGTTTCTCATCTCCCGTAAGAATTTCCGTAAGGGTTTCACCCATATATCTGACTGGAATACCCAATGCTCTGATTTCATCGGTTACACCATATGCTTCAGTACATCCCTCGCATGCCTGCACATTAATGCCACTCTGAAGAAGATAATCCAGTTCTTTTTGTATCAATCTGTTTTCGGCCACCAATTTTGCTGAAGGTCCCCATATAATAAGAGTAATATCATCCCACCATCCAATACTTTTAGCATTCAGCAGATATACAAAAATCATCCGTAAGGCTACATCTTTTTCTCCTGTCGTCCAGAGAACATTAAGTTTTTTCATATGTTCCTATGTTAATTCCCCTCCGGGATGGTCAATATTACTTTAGTGCCTTCTCCCGGTTTTCCATGAAAAACCACTTCGCCACCGAAAAGTACCGCTCTTTCCCTCATTCCGAGCAAGCCCAATGAAGTTTTACTCGACAAATTACTTTCATTTATACCGCTCCCGTTATCAGTAATTTCAAGGATGTAGGATTTTTCTTTTTTGTTTAGACGTACCTCAACCCTGGTGGCATTTGCATGACGAAGAATGTTGGTCAGTGATTCCTGGAAAATTCTGAATACCCCTACAGCATGAGTCGGTTCAATACCGATTTTATTAACTCCACAATCCAAATGACATTCTATCCCGCTTTGTTTTTCGAACTCCTTAAGCTGCCATTCCAATGCGGGAATGAGGCCAAGTTCATCAAGAATCCGTGGACGAAGATCACTACTGATTTTCCTGACAAAATCAATATCCATTTCGATTAGTTTGATCATTTCTGTTGCCTGTCCGATTGCATTTTGCACTTCAGCTGAATCCACACCTTCCTTTAATTGTTTTATCAACCGGGAGGTATTCATTTTCAATGCTGTAAGGCTTTGACCCAGGTTGTCATGGAGTTCCCGCGAAATCATTATCCTTTCTTCTTCCCTGATCGTTTGAAGGCGGGCAGCAAAAGCCTTGAGCTGTTCCCTTGATTCCCTAAGGATCTCTTCTGCTTTTTTCCTGTTCGAGATATCCTCTACCATTGCAAGAAAATGAATGGGTTGATCCTCATTATCACGGATAGCGGTAACAATCAGGGATCCCCAAACAACTTTTCCATCTTTTTTTATATACCTTTTTTCTGCTTTGTAAACCTGTATCTCCTGTTTGACAAGCCTGGAAACATTTAACTTGTCTGCTTCGTAATGGGCAGGATGGGTAATTTCGCGGAAGGTCAGGGATCTCAACTCTTCATCAGAATATCCCATCATTTTCCTGAATGCCTCATTTGCACGGATAAAATAACCGTTACTTCCAAGAGTTGCAATTCCAACATGACTCTCTTCGAACATCCTGCGGAATCTTTCTTCACTGACCCTCAGGGCATCTTCTGCCAATTTATGTTGCTGCCTGACACTGACATCCTGAATTTCTCGTTCTACGGCTGATAACAAACGGGTCATGTTATTTTTAAGGATATAATCATGAGCACCTGCTTTCAACATTTCCACAGCCCTGTCTTCTCCAATCACTCCAGACACCACGATAAACGGAATGTCGAGGCCGGTTTCCTGTAAGATCCTGAGTGCGGATGGCGCATCAAACTGGGGCAACTCGTAATCTGCCAGAATAAGGTTCCATGTCCTTTTCGCTAATGCTTCTTTCATTTCATTTGCAGACTCAATCCGTTCTGTAAACAGATTATATCCACCCCTTTTTAAATGGTAAATATTCAATTCTGCATCTGAAATGTTATCTTCGATGATTAAAACATTGAGTAATTTTTTCATAAGTATTGAATTTGCCGGTCTCCCGATCCTCGTTCTTTATTTAACCTGGTCAAGGATGATATTTCCTCTCACTATGATCGATTTCCCGGGATTGATAGTGAATGTACCTTCCTGGATGATCAGATCGTGGCAAACATTCAGGTTACTGGTGGTAATTACCGGTTTACGTAAGGTATTTGGCAAGACTACATTATTAAGAGAGGTAGGAACTGCAGGGGGAGTCCAGTTTCCTGCTTTTCCCCATTCAGTATCGATCGCTCCTGTCCATGTAACGGTTGAGAAAAAGGATGGCTCGTCTGTCCATATTTCCATTGCGGGATCGCCAAGGGCATTTGAACAATAATGACACCAGCGTTGTGCTCCAGGTTCCCATTCTCCGGGAAGGGTCACCCAAGGGGCTGTCTTTATCTTCGAAATCATATGCACTGTACCAAAATGTCGCTCGGGGATGGTATCATTATAGAGTGCACTGACAAATTCACGCTGAAGATGTTCCGAGGGTCCATCTGTTGTCCCTTCGTCAAACCAACCATATCGCGAATTAAAAACACCCCCGACGAGAAAATTATGTATCGTCAGCATTTTTGAAGCAATGCAGTCGGATTGATCGAATGCTCCGCAATAGCATCCCTGTGTATATAATAACTGATAATTGTGAATATATCCATTTACCTGTGAAAAATTCAGATCCGTAATATCAGAGGTGTAAAGTCTCATCACATAATTGGTATTTGCATGCCCAAGGTGATGCAGAAAGGTTTTTCCGGTATTGATCTTTGCGATGAGGGTGGCCACCGACCAATGCCAGATATTGCCAGGGGTGATCACTGAATCGAATAATTTTTCAATTGTATTTGTTGCTGAAGGGATTCCATGCGTATAATACCCGTAATCCGTATGGGTATCTACGAGCAAATTCATGTATGGTCCACCCTCTGTTGCCGGTGCATCCCATAAATGTTCCCCGATCAGAAAAGGATTTTTAAGCTCCCCGAGAACAGGATTGGTTTGATATGAAACCGATTTTGAGATCATATGATGAAGTTCGGCAGTGTCATTGACAGGCATACGGGCTACACCGATATCCGGAAGAAGATCGGGATTGTCATTCACTTCACCGTAAACATGGTTCCCGTTCGAATCATAATTGCCATTCAACCCCGAATAATAGAGATCCCCCGGTATGTTCCAGTCATCGTAACCTCCACCGGAAATAACATGACAATAAAAGCCCCTGCAGGGAATAAACTGGGGATTTCCGGCGAGAAGCACATATTGGATTCCGTCATTCTGATACTGATCTATTATATAATTTCTGATCTTTTCCTGCAGGTCATACCCGGAAACGACAGATGAAATGCTTTCCACCGTTTTCACCTGACCGGAAATCCCTTTGTTGTTGTACATAGTAAGCAATGGCTGAAATTCATTCTGAAAAAGGGCAGGTGCAATGATCAGAAGTTGGTAGGAAACAACCGGGAATTGGGGGTGCGGGTAATGTGAGATCATTTCTGGGTTTTGAGAAAATTGCCGGATCCTTTTCTGAATATCCGGTAAAGAAGAAATATTATCCGGGAAATTTCCATGTTGTCCACTTTTCCTGGTATGGATCCTGACTATGATCTTCCTGAAAAACGAAACTTTACCGCTGACCGGGTTGTATTTAAGGGGTGTAATAGTTGAAATTGCAAACCCATAACCATTAAGGTATTGTGTTAATAACCTGCCATGTTGTGTCGAAGGATAGCTGGCATGCCGGGTATATATCTTTTCATTTTTTAAAAATTTTCCTGACTGATTGTCTGAAACAGGACGCATTTCCTGACCGGGAGAAAGAATAAAGAACCCCGGTATTATCGTCTCTTTTTCACCAAAAACGTCAATTGATTCTGCTACCTCTCCTGGTGGTACCATAAGAAAAACCTGAGCATAGGGTAATACCGGTTCACCCGGAATTCCGGAAAGGATGGTGTTCGGAAAAATTATTGTTTGATAAGTTCCGGAAGAATTAATTTTATAATCACTGAAAAAGTAATCTTTTTCAATTTTTCCCCCATAGGTAAATGAAATAACAAAACAGGATAGAATGATCAGCAGGATGTGTTCTTTTTTCATCCGTATATTATTACACTTTGAAAAACCAAAGTTACGGATTTTTTACTGAATAAATAGAAATTCCTATTATCTCAATACAGAATGGCACTGTGAAAACTATTCGCTTTTTTCAACAGACGGGGTAATAATTTCAGTCACCGGTATGATAACATTCTCTTCTGTGACAACTTTTGTTGGTCTTCCAGGCTTTTTGGCGCCGGCTATCACTTCTTTCTGCTTTTTCGCTATGATTACCCTGGTTTTTTTTGTCTTTTTTGATTTTGGCTTGGCCACAATTTTTTTATCCGTGGTTTTTTCAGGAATTATAATTTCCTGAACTGGCGTTTCTGATTTAATTTTCTTTGCCCGCCCAGGTTTTCTATTTTCTGTTTTTCCAGGAATTCCAATTTCCTGAACTGGCATTTCTGATTTACTTTTCTTTGGCCGCCCGGGTTTTCTTTTTTCTGTTTTTTCAGGAATTCCAATTTCCTGAACTGGCGTTTCTGATTTAATTTTCTTTGGCCGCCCGGGTTTTCTTTTCTCTGTTTTTTCAGGAATTCCAATTCCAGGAACCAGAGTTTCTGATCTTATTTTTCTAGGTCTACCCGGCTTTCTTTGTTCTTCAAAGCCTTTTCTATCCCTGCTGGTTGGTTTTATCTTAGTAAGGATATTGCGCAGATATTCAATATGGTTTAACCCTTCTTCCAATTCCTTCTCGTATTTTTTCCGAAGGAATTCAATTTCCTGGTGTGTAAATTCGATGGTTGGCATCTTATTTATTTATTAATTTCTGCAAAGTTAAAACAATTCTAAAAAAATAATACAACAATTTAAAAAAATATTATAACAGCTTGTATATCTGATTTTTATTCAAATTGCTTTTAATTAATAAAGAAGTGGACATCAATAACCATAATTATTTTTATATTATATAAATAAATACATTTGATTTATTATCAGGTTGTTGAGGGTGTTTTGCAATTCCTGTGGATTTGATAATTACTATTAGAGATCTATCATGATGCCTATGGCAGGTAAGATCGTACCAGCAATATTTGAAATGGTCCGTAACTCATAACGCCGAAGGCCTTTATCATCCGTATAGATCCCAATGGTACCATCAGCCCGCGTATTCACCAGCAAATCCGGTTGCTGCGCTTTGAAATTCAGGACATTCTGAACATCCAGGTAGATCATCAGGGACCATTTTTTAAAGAAAAAACTTTTATCAACCCTGATGTCAAGCTGGTTAAATGATTTTAAACGTAATGAATTAAACTTTGTATAATCAAGATATCCTCTGCCTTGGACATTCCATGCAATGACAAGGCTTGATTTATCCGAATCCCATGGAGTATAGGGCGCTCCACCTGCAAATCTCCATTTCAATCCGGTTTGCCAGTGATGATGAAACTTCCTGCCAACGGTTACATTAAATAAATGCCGGTTATCCCAGGAAGAGGGAATATATTGATTGGAAAAATTTGTAAACTCGCTACGGACATATGTATAGGACATAATGATGTTGAACTCAAAAAGATCGTTATTTCTGTACAAAAGTTCGAAACCATAGGCCCTTCCTTTTGAATCCGGGCTCACAGGTTCATCGCCGGTGACACCATAATCCGAACCTTTGCTGGCGAGCGAAACTGAATCGCGCAGTGAAAGCGGGTAATGTCCATATAGTTTCAGAAACCCTTCCACTGAAATTTTTGAGAGAAGCGTGGGTTGATATTCCATCCCAAGGACGATATGGTCGCAGGAAATATATTTTATTCCGGTTGAATCATTTATCAGTTTACCATTGTTATTCCGGAAGCCAAGTGTTGTATAAGCCGGCAACTGGTAATATCTTCCCGTGTTGAAGTTGAGAAAAACCTTATCCGCCACGATTGCATAAGAGGCCGAAAAACGGGGAGAAAATTGGTTAAGCAGGTTGCTCATCCTTTTTGAATAGTTATTTGCATCCATGCGGAAGCCCAATGAAAGATCAAGTCGCTCATTGAAAAATGACTTATTCACCTGTGCGAAAATATTCCATTTGAATAATCCCAGCGATGAATTGTAATCAATGATCTTTAAGGAATCACCCAGGAAAATCTTTTGATAGGTTTTGTTCGTGTATTCTGCATATTCCAATCCGGCGCCATAGGTAACATTCCATTTTACAAAATCCATATAGTTTTCATAACGTAATTTATTGCCGGTTTCCTGCGATTTATACTTTAAGAGCAGACTGTCGGGAACTACCTGGTTGTTTTTGTATTTATTTTCTTCATTATCCAGCATATTCCTGCTGAACACCCATGTTCCATAGCCTTTTGCACGAAAATGACGATACACCAGACCGAATGTATAGCTCCACTGATCATAATTCGGTAAATACCCGAGCAGATATTTTTGTGTTTCGTCAGGGTTTTTTATACCGGTATTTAATTTGGAATGATCGAGTGCGCCAATGGAAATGAAAGTTAGCTGATTATTCCGGTTGAGGTCGATCTTGTATTTCAGCTGGTAATCATTGTATGTGGGCAGGAATGGCAGTTTCAACGCCGTAAAGAGCAATTGAAGGTAAGAACGGCGTACTGAAAATATAAGCGAGGAATTCCGGGTGACAGGACCATCCAGGGTCAGTCCGACATCACTGGAACCAAGGGTGAACCTTCCTGCAAACTTTTCTTTATTGCCTTCAACCTGTCGCAATTCCAGGATAGAGCTCAGGGCATCCCCGCGACGGGCAGGAAAAGCGCCGGAATACAATTCCACCTCCCGGATGAAATCAACATTGATGATACCAACCGGTCCCCCTGAAGCACCCTGGGTCGCAAAATGATTGATATTCGGTATTTCAACCCCATCAAGAAAATACCGGTTTTCACCGGGACCTCCTCCACGGACAATCACGTCGTTCCGGAAGGAAACAGAAGTTCCGACCCCGGGCAACGATTGGATTACCTTTGAAATATCACGGTTGGAACCCGGACTCTTTTCAATCTCCTGGATGGATAACTTCTGCATGGACACAGGACTCTCCTCCTTTCTTGCCACGGAAGAGGGTTTTACCTCCATTGTCGGCAATGTGAATGCCTGTTCATCCAGCGCGAGGTCAAGGATCACGGGGTGTGAGTTGGTGACCAGGAAGTCTTCGCTGATGTATTTCCTGTATCCGATGTACGTTGCAATAAGATGAACATAGCCCGGCTCAACTTTTAAAATGATAAAATTTCCCTTATCATCAGTGGTAGCCCCAAAGGTTGGCCTTCCGTCAATGATGATGTTTACAAAAGGCAGCGGCTCATTGTTCTTATGATCAAATACCCTTCCCTTGATAATACCTGTCTGTGCAAATGTAAAAACAGGCAAGTACAGGATCCAAAGTCCCGTCAACATATTTCTAAATTTCATCTGCCGTAAAATTTCAGTGCAAAAGTACGGTTTTATCTATTGAGATTTTCGAAGCAAATCAATCCTCATTGGCTGGATGAGGTTAATAATATTACCTTTGCTCCCTTTTTAACTATTCTTTTCAGAATGATGAATCACATTATAGAGGCACATGGGCTAACCAAGGTTTTCCCGGGGGGGATCGTAGCCGTGAATGATGTCAGTTTTAGTGTGGAGGAGGGAGAGATCTTCGGGTTTCTGGGTCCGAACGGAGCCGGAAAATCGACCACCATTGCCATGCTTACCACACTGATCCGGCCGACCAAAGGGCATGCAACAGTTGCAGGGATCGACATCCTCAAACAGCCTTACCAGGCACGACTCGCCATTGGTTATGTTTCGCAGGATCTTGCCGTAGAGGATGCACTCACGGGTTATGAAAATCTGCGTCTGCAGGCAGGGTTTTACCATATCGTTAAAATTGAAGCGTTGAAGCGGATTGACGAAGTACTCGAAATGGTTGACCTGAAGGATCGTGCAAAGGACAAAGTGGAGACTTACTCGGGGGGTATGCGCAAACGCCTTGATATTGCCTGCGGGCTGATACACAGACCCCGTGTCCTGTTTCTCGACGAACCCACCCTTGGCCTGGATATCCAAACCCGCCGGGAGATCTGGAAGTATGTCAACCATCTCCGGAAAGAGATCCGGATGACCATATTTGTCACGACCCATTATATGGATGAGGCGGACTCATTGTGCGACCGCATTGCCATCATCGATAAAGGGATCATTAATATACTCGATACTCCTGCTGCACTGAAGACTTCGCTGGGCAATGAGATCGTTGATTTTACCTTCTCAAAAGGTACACTGGAGGAGCAGGAGGAGACCTTACAAAAAATCACTTCCCTTGATTTTATCAGGAATATTAAGTTTGCACAGGAAAAAGGGTATATAGCTTCAGTAACCAATGGTGAATCGTCGGTTCCGGCGATCTTCGAAGCAATCCGGGATTTCCCGGCAAAGATCGGTTCCATTTCCTTCAAACAACCTTCGCTCGATGATGTCTTCCTGCATTATACAGGTCATGAAATGAGAGAAGAAAAAGTGGATAAAGAGACTGGTTTCAGAACAAGAATGATCATGAGGAGGACGAGACGATGAGCTGGACTGTAATATTCAATGACATTTACTGGGTTTTCTGGCGGGAGATAAAGAAATTCACCCAGCAACGGGCCAGGATCCTGATGCTGGTGGTTCAACCGCTTGTATGGCTGGTGTTGATGGGAAACTCCATGGCTGGTCTTACCCGGAACCCGATTGCCGCTAAAATGTTGGGAACCGGTAATTATCTGACTTTTATGACCCCTGGGATCATGATCATGACAGCCTTATTTGGCGGGGTGTTCGGCGGTACTTCTATCCTTTGGGACCGGCGCCTGGGTTTTCTGAATAAGATGCTATCGGCACCTATTCACCGTGCTGCCATACCCCTTGGAAAACTTATGTCGATCGGGTTGCAAACCATGATGCAGGCCCTCATCATTGCAATTATCTCGCTTTTCCTCGGAGTGCACGTAGTGACAGGGATTCCCGGCATCATTTTCCTGGTATTCATCGCCGGCATGTTCGGGATCATCATGGCAAGTATATCGCTCGCCCTGGCTGCCAACCTCAAATCGATCGAATCACTCATGGCCATTTCAAACTTCCTTACAATGCCCCTGATGCTGACCAGTAATGCAATGTTCCCGATCAGCGCCATGCCTGCATGGCTGAGTGTAATTGCCCGTTTGAATCCCTTGTCCTATGCCGTAAGCGCCATGAGAACCATTGCCACACAAGGATGGTTATTCCATGCGATCTGGATGCCTGTGCTTTTGCTTATTATCATAGCACTGATAACGGTTTCGATATCGATTATGATGTTTTACCGGTCAGTGTCATAATGTTAAACCCTTGCATGGAATGATTCCATTTAAGTGTTAAAATTCATATAGGTGGGGGGCTATTCGTCAGAGAAAAGTTTGTTTTTTTCTTTGAATTCAACCAGTAGCTTTCTGAATGTTTCTTTCACGGAGGTAATGGTGGTTGCTTTAAAAGCATTTGATCCGGCAAATGCATATCCGCCGTTAAAATTGCCTTTCACAGCATTGATAAGGGCTGTGATGATGCAATATGGACTGGATGATATGTCGCAGGTTTTGATGCATTTGAAAGGACACTTGATGGGTTGCTTTTGCCCTTGTTTAACCTTTTCCAGGAAATCATTGAAGATAGCACGTCCCGGCATGCCAACCGGGCTTTTGATGATCCCTATATCTTCTTTTTTAGCATCAATATACGTTTGTTTGAAATCTGTGGAAGCATCACATTCGTCTGTTGTCACGAATATCGTTCCCATCTGCACTCCGGAGGCTCCCAGTTGCATGATTTCATAGATATCCGTACCAGTATAAATCCCGCCGGCAGCAATAACCGGTATTTTCTTGTTGTATTTTAATTCGAACTCAGCTACCTGCTGAACAACCGCTGGTATCAGGTTCTCCAATGAATAATTTTCATCATCTATCTGCTCTGGTTTAAAACCAAGGTGGCCGCCTGCTTTGGGTCCTTCCACCACAATCGCATCCGGCAGATAACCATATGTGGATTGCCATTTCTCACATATAATCCGGGCTGCACGTGCAGAAGAGACGATTGGGACCAACTTCGTTTTGCTTTCTTTCTTCAGAAAGGAAGGCAACTCAAGAGGTAACCCTGCACCTGAAAAAATAATATCGACCTTTTCAGAAATGGATGTTTTTGCCATATCGACGAAATTCGACATGGCTACCATGATGTTTACACCGATAACACCAGTGGTTTTTTCCCTTGCTAATCTTATCTCTTCTTTTAACCCATAAATACTGGCTTCCAGAAAATCAGAAGAAAAGCTCCTGTATAACAATCCAAGACCTGCGCTTGATATGACTCCGACTCCACCCTCATTTGCGACGGCAGATGCGAGTCCCGAAAGTGAAACGCCAACTCCCATTCCACCCTGAATAATGGGGACGGAAATTACCAGATCACCAATTGATAAGTTTTTCAAAGAAAGGATAAATTTTTACAAAGATACGATTATTTATTAATAATCCTACAATCTCCTGAAACCGAATTCAGTAAATAGCGACGAAACTGCATATTCTAAAAGGATCTTGAGGTAAAAAAAAATCAGCCACCCTTGGAGAATGTTGCCGGATAACTGATTCCGTCACTCTTGCTGAATAATTCCCGAACCAATTATCCGGATTTATAAAGACACGCAATGAAATCATGAATGAACCAGAAAACATTAAATATAGCATAAAGAAGAAAAGTTATTATCTTAGCATTTCGATTGACAAATAAATAAGATCAACATATGGATCCAACCGGGTTCATCCAAATATTAACTCACAAAAAAAGGTAATACTTAAATCCAGTAAGATGAACAAACGTCCTATTCTTCGTAAAATTTTTGCTATCCCGGCAATTATTCTGGTAAGTTACGCTTGTAGCAGAGCTCCGGTAGCAGACAAACTTAACATAGCATATGAAAAGTATGTTATGCCAAACGGACTTCAGGTCATTCTCCATACGGATCATTCCGATCCTATGATTTCTTATGCAATAATGTATCATGTCGGTTCCAGCAGAGAGACACCCGGGAAGACCGGATTTGCTCATCTCTTTGAACATCTGCTTTTTGGTGGTTCAGAGAATGTGCGGGGAGGAGTTTTTGATAAGATAATAGAAGGTTTGGGAGGGAACAACAATGGGTTTACAACACGGGATATTACAACCTATTACGAGGTGTTCCCTAAAAATGCCCTTGAAAAAATATTATGGCTTGAGTCTGACCGAATGGGGTTCTTCATTAATTCTGTCAACAAACATACACTTGCAGTCCAGCAGAATGTTGTACAAAATGAAAAAAGACAGCGGGAAGATAATACACCATATGGGTTTACCGGTTATGTAATCAGTAAAAATCTTTACCCGGCTAACCACCCCTACAACTGGGAAGTGATCGGTGAAATGAAAGATCTCAAAAATGCCACGCTCGATGATGTAAAGTCCTATTATGAACATTTCTATGGACCAAATAATGCCACCTTAGTACTGGCCGGTGATTTTAATATTGACACTGTTAAATTAATGATTAATAAGTATTTCGGTGAGATAAAATCGCATGGTGAAATTGCATCCCGGCCTGCCATGATCCCAACCCTGGAAAAAACTGTGAAACTGTATCATGAGGACAATTTTGCAAATGTCCCGGAGGTCAGCTTTGTCTGGCCGGTCGCCCAGGCATATCAGAAAGATGCCTATGCACTTGATTTTCTGGCAAAAATACTTGCCGATGGGAAGAAGGCGCCACTCTATAAAGTTCTGGTGAAGGAGAAAAAGCTGACATCACGAACAACTGCATTTAATAATTCAGAAGAGCTGACAGGTGAATTTACAATTAAAATCAGGGCAAATGAGGGAAAAACACTGAAAGAGATCGAAGATGCCGTGAATGAAGCTTTCGCCCGTTTTGAAAAAGATGGTATTACGGAAAAGGATATTGAAAGAGTCAAGGCTTCCAGCGAAAAAGAGTTTTATGACAGAATCGAGAGTGTATTCGGAAAGTCTCTCCAGCTTGCATTCTATAATACGTTCCTTAACGATCCCGGATACATTGAAAAAGATATTGAAAATATAAAGGCAGTTTCCCTGAATGAGGTTAAAATGGTCTATGACAAATACATCAAAGGCAGGCCTCACATTGTTACCAGCTTTGTGCCGAAAGGAAAGAGCGGGATGATGGCTGAAAATTCAATTCCTGCCGGCGTCAGGGAAGAAAATATCAAAGATGCAAGCCAGGTTGAGATAGCCGGTGCCCCGGATGATAAAATGGTTAAAACACCCTCTTCGATCAACCGTACCGTGGAACCGGGAGCCGGTAAAGCCCCCGAAGTCAATGTGCCGGTAATCTGGAAAGCGTCACTGGCAAACGGTATCCAGATTTATGGCATTCAGAACAAGGAATTACCGCTGGTAGAAATGGAACTTGTCATTAATGGAGGTGTTTACCAGGACAAAATAGCGCTGCCCGGAGTGGCCGGTATGGTCGCAAGTGTACTTCCGCAAGGAACCAGAAACAAAACTCCTGAAAAATTGGAAGAAGAGATAGAATTGCTTGGCTCAACGATAAATATGAATTCAGGAAGGGAAGAGATAACTGTTTATACAAGCACACTCTCCAGAAATTTTAATAAGACGGTTGCACTTATGACAGAGATGTTACTGGAACCCAGATGGGATTCAGCAGAATTTGCCATGGCTAGGACCCGTACTAAAAACAGCATAATCCAGGCGGAAGCTCAGCCAAGAAGTGTGGGCGGCCAGCTATTTAACAAATTACTTTATGGTACTGATCATATCTTTGGCTATAACCCAACCGGTACCAGAGCATCGATTGATAAAATCACCCTGGATGATCTGAAAACTTATTATGCTGATAATTTCTCCCCGTCTGTAACCAAAATTCAAATTGCCGGAAACGTTAGTAAAGAACAGGCCCTTGAAGCGCTTAAACCGCTCGGATCAGAATGGAAAACCAGGGATGTGACCATGAACAATTACCCTGTTCCTGCAAACCTTGAAAAATCCCAGCTCTATTTTGTTGATATTCCGGGCTCACGTCAGTCAGTTATTTATATTGGTTACCTGGCTTTGACAAGGGACAATCCCGATTATATAAAAGCAGACTTTATTAATTACAGGCTTGGGGGTGCATTCACAAGTATTCTGAACCAGATCCTGCGTGAAGAAAAAGGATATACATACGGAGCATCAACATATTTCCGTGAGATGAAAGTCAAAGCACCATTTGCTGCTTCGGCAAATGTAAGATCGGATGCTACCTTTGAGTCCGTCAGGATATTTAAGGAGGAGATGGAAAAGTATCGTAACGGTGTGTCAGAAAATGACCTTCAGTTTATAAAAAACTGCATGATCTTGTCGAATGCACTTCGGTTCGAAACAAACAGCTCCCTGGTAGATATGCTTTCAACCATGTCAAAATACGGGCTTCCCGGTGATTATATCAAGGAGGATGAGAAGATAATAAAGGGAATGACGGTTGAGGAGCACAAGGCAATTACGGACAAATATATCGTTCCGGATAAGATGTATTATGTAATCATCGGAGATGCCGCAACACAGATGAAACCACTTGAAAAGTTAGGTTTTGGAAAACCCATACTGGTAAAGCAACAGACAATTTTTGGTAATGATTAAGAACAATTTACCGGTGCCTGACCGCTCCTGTGCTAATATGTTCGAAAAAGATTCATAAAAGGGCATTGCCTAATTCGCGGTGCAGGGATTGTTGTCTGGCAGCCTGGAAAAAGAAATGAAAAAATACATCCTGCTTTCAATTATTTTATTAATGATTTGCGGGGCAAAAGCTCAGCAGTGGGGATTGTATACCTTATACAGCGTAACAGGCACCAATAAAGCATTTCTGATCGACACGAACAACACCATCTATAAAACATGGACTTTTGGTGCCACTAAACAAACCAGTTTTACATCCTATTTAATTCCCGGGGATACCCTTGTGAGAACTATAAACTACACCGGCAATTTAATTATCGATCACACTATCTCCGGCGAGGTTCAAAAGGTTGACTGGAATAACAATGTGATTTGGGATTTCATTTATTCCACAGATTCAACAGTTTTGCACCATGATATTCATCCTTTACCCAATGGGAATATCCTTATGATCGCAATGGATGTTAAAACTGCTTCCGAAGGTACATTGGCCGGAGCCTCTGTTAGTATGGTCAGGCATTCGGACAAAATCATCGAGGTTCATCCAACTGGTCCCACGACCGGAACCATCGTATGGGAGTGGAAGCTATGGGACCATCTGTGCCAGGATTATAATCCGACAAAAAATAATTATGTTCAATCCATCTCTCAAAACCCACAATTAATAAATATAAATTATAGCAATTCCATTGATTTTATCCATACGAATGGAATTGATTACAATGCCGCGCTAGACCAGATCGCTTTCAGCTCTTTTGAATTCAGCGAGATTTTTGTTATAGATCACAGCACTACTACAACAGAAGCAGCAGGTCATACCGGCGGAAATTCCGGTTATGGCGGAGATATTATTTACCGGTGGGGGAACCCAACTGCCTATGAGACTAATGGTCAAATTGATTTTAACGTGGTACACAATGCCCATTGGGTTTCTTCTGACGACCCCTATTATCCCAATTATCTGTGCGGATTCAATAATCATGGAGGTTCCGGAGGCAATTCCTGTGTTGATATTTTTTGTCCTCCCTATGATGGATACAATTATTTAAAAACGCAGGGTCAGGCTTATGCCCCTGCAACCTATGCATGGCGTTACACAGCTAACTGTCAGACTTTAGGTGAGGGCTCTTCGCAGCAATTACCCAATGGTAATTCCTTGGTTTGTCTTACATACTGCTCTTCGATCCTTGAAATTGATCATAATGGAACACCGCTATGGTCCTTTCACCCGGCCGGATGGTCCTCAAATGCGCTGCGTTATTCCGAATGCTATGTCAGGGGACCGGTAGCATTTGACAGCGCTTCCTCTCTAGATGTTGTAAGTGGGACACCGATAACTCTTTATTCTCATGCTACTTCAGTTACGGAAAATAACCCGGCATACACTTATTCCTGGACATCCGTTCCACCAGGATTTACATCTTCACTTCAAAATCCCACTTTACTGCCAATGTCCACGGCGACTTATATTGTCACAATTACAGATACTACCCTGGGATGTTCGGATACCGCTTCGGTTACTGTTCAAGTGGTCGTGACTGGAATAAAGGAGCAGTCCGGTCAAAAGAATGAAGCTGTAATTTATCCGAATCCAACAGACGGAATCATTAATATCAAAGGTGCAGGAGAACAAAATCTGGAAATAACACTACGAAATGTATATGGAGAAACTATTTTGAATATATCGGATTCACCGATACTTGATTTATCCGGCTTCGCAAAAGGGATTTATTATCTGACGGTCAGGTCCGGTAAAACAAAAATGTTGAATTATAAAATCGTAAAGAGCGAATAAATCTGACCCATCGCCGGCCCCCCCTGCTGGACTTGAACCAGCGACCCTCTGATTAACAGTCAGATGCTCTAACCAACTGAGCTAAGGAGGAATACCTTTCTTTATTTCTCCCTGACCCTCTGATTAATCCGGCATGTGCGGGATGCAAACCAAATGAGCTAATATTCAAAAGAACGTTCTCCTTTAATCCGTTTGAAAGTAATTTGAATATTTGGTTTTAAGGAAGAAACCGCTTAATTTGAGATCAATATCCGCTGATGATAGATCCTTCCGGCAACCTTTAATTCTATGATGTACATTCCATCAGGCAGGAATTCCGGGCACAGGAAGATATGATTGGAATCAGAAAATACCATTATGCCTGTCAGATCAAATATTTCAATTTTAAATCCGGATTTGCCTGAGATAAATATTTGGTTCAATTGTAAACAATTAATGCTGGTTTGCCAGGCTATCAATTGCCTGGTTGAAGACTGACCAAACATATCCTTTGACCCGGAAGATGCAGGGAGAGCATAGCGGTTAAAATATTCCTGGTTCAGGCCTGTGCGTTTGTCTGCCCAAACGCTAAAAACCAGAGAATCGCTCAGGACAGTTCCCAGGAAATCATTCCCTGACACAGGTCTGGACAATCCACCAGGAGTTGTACTTAACGCGAAATTCGAATTGAAGGTGACACCCCCATTCAGGGAAAAGGAGCCGTAAATCCTGTAATCCGAAGCAGGATCGATGGTACCGTTTCGACGATCGCGCCAGATCACGGAATAGATGCCATTGTTTGAAAAGCCCCCCCAGCACATGTCCTGGCCAACCCCGTTATTGACAGGATCATCATTGATCCGGAAAGGATCACTCCAGGTGTTGCCCCCGTCGAGTGAATAATTGCAGAGAATATCCCAGTCCCCGAAACGTCGGTCAGTAAAGACATGCACCAGGTTATCCGGCAGAACAGGGTTGGCTGCAATGTGCATGCTGTATTGGTAGAGGCTGTCGGATGGAGGTATAGCAGAAGCAGCAGGAAGATCTGCAATCACACTGGCAGAGAATGTCTGGCCACCGTCTGAAGAGTTAACAAATACATCGCGAACATAATAACTCTGGGTGGGATCATATGACAGATAATTCACAAAGAGGATACCTGCTGAAGTGACACAGGGAACGCCCATGGCATTTGATGTTGCGCCCACTGAGAGATCCGAATCAAGCAGAACCGGGGTACTCCAGGTGTTCCCATTATTGGTTGATTTCACCATCCAGATATGATGTGCAGCAGTTGCCTCTTTTATGGATTTTGTGACCAGGTATACCGAACCATGGTATGAACCACCACTATTATCAACAGCGAGCCAGGGGCGGTCTATTGGTTTATCGGCCGATACCGAAATGTCGATTGCCATGACCGGAGCCGACCAGGTTGCCCCGCCATCCGTTGAAGCGGAGACGTAAACACTACCTGCATTATAGGTTATGTTATTAAAATCAATATATCCAAGATAAAACCTTCCGTCCGAAGAGAAGGTCAATGTAGGATCGGCTGATGTGTAACTTCCGGAGAAATGGGGCATGACCACCGGATCTGACCAGGAAGCTCCATCATCATCCGAATAACTCACGACAATGCTCACCGTAACAAACCCGGTCAGTTTCATCCATGCTGCAACAAGGTGATTGGTATGCAAAGGATCAACCGCAAGGCTGATCTCGCCATTCCAGGTATAGTTCGGATCGATGGGGATGTCGTTTTGGGCAGGCGCTTTTACCAGGCTGAACAGGAATACAGAAACAATTAGTATCCTGAAGCAATGACTTTCTTTCATAAAGGAAGATCCGGTTTTTTCGTTTTTGTCTATTCTATTTATTTATTAAAAATCAACCTTGATGTTATTGTTCTGCTTCCTTCTGTCAGCTTCAGAAAATAGATACCAGATTGCAACCCTTCGCCCGGAAGCCAAAGTTGATATTCACCTTTTTTGCCCCCGGTCTGCACCGTATTCAATTTATTTCCTCCCATATTGAAAAGTTCAAGTTTCCAGGATTGTGAGTGTATAATGTTAAACCGGATCAATGTTTTATTGAGAAATGGATTTGGCGAAACCGTTAACATACTGTTATCCTTTCCCTTTTCATCCATGATACCATATATTGACTCATACCCTATGGCAGCAGTAAAAATCTCTGATACGAACTGAGGGGCAACCAGTTCGGTAGCCGCAGCGTTGGGATGGCTGTCACCTGCTCCTGATCTGTACTGGATAAGTTCCATACCGTCAGGTCCGGCGAGTTTATGAAAATAATCGAAAATGTAAACATTGGCGGGAAGGATTCCGGTTATCGGATCAAGACCTTCAGCCAGCGTATCTTTAGCCCAGGTGCAGAACCAGTCTGACAGGGCAGCTTCGTCTGCATTCGTAGACGCAGGTTCCAGGGGGGCATTTGTCCAAATAGTGAAAAAGTTTCCGGGATGAGACCTCATTGCATTGATTATATGGCGCCAGTGCCATTTGTAATTGTACACGGTTTTCATCTCCGGGTAAATGGTATCACCCGGTGTTCCGGGATCCGACATTGCCGAAGATGGGAAGCAGGATTTGATCACGATGATCTTATTATCCGGAAGGTAATAACCGATTCCCGTGACGTTACCGGGATCTTCGAAGAAAGCATGCCATCTGACCCATTCATTATCATCCGGTGACCACCACTCCTCATTCATCGTTACAGCCAGGGAACCGATATATCCATGGTCCGTGTTGTATTTATCCATTTCCTGCGGAACGCTTGTACTGCTTCCATTAGGCCCCCAGATACATGCTCCGGTTGAATGATGCAGGAAAATGCCTGAGCGGAATTGGGCATAAAGACATCCTCCCGACCATAAAGTAAATATCAGGATAAGAGAGAGTAATTTTTTCATATGCTGTAATCATTTCTAAGCGCCGTTCAAAAATAGGGAAAAAAATCAGAAAGTCAAACCGGTGTTTTATCTTTGTTTGTAAAATCCTCTCTTTACGAAAAGATCATTATTGTTGTTCGTCATGGTTTTTACACTGGCCCTGGCAGCGATCTGCCGGAATCCAGGAAGTTCTTCTGTGCAGTTTACCATTTTGGTATAGATAACATTTTAGCATACCTATTGTTATTTCCAAAATTTTCGTAATTTTGCGCTCCTTAAAATTCCTCCTTAGCTCAGTTGGTTAGAGCATCTGACTGTTAATCAGAGGGTCGCTAGTTCAAGTCTAGCAGGGGGAGCAGAAACAAGTGTAAAGTGTAAGGTGCAAAGTGTAAATTATTACCCTTTGCACTTTTCGTTTTAGACGTTGCACTTCACATTTCGGATTTCATACTTGCGGCAGTTTTCCAGGCAGGTGAAAACAGAACTTACGCTTCGCTCATAGAAGCGAAGATTTTCTTTTTCGTTTCACCATTCCCCTTTCTGTTGTATGAAACGATTTCAGTAAACATTATTTTTATTTTAACTTTACGATTTGATTTATTCCTATTGTTTAAATCATCCGGCCATGAAATCTACATGTATACGTTTCAGTGCATTCCTTTTTCTACTTTATCTTTTTTTCCTTGTTCCCGGAAATAAAGTTGTTTCCCAGAACTTCCCCCCCATGGAGGTGACTATTCTTGACTCAAGTGCGACCCAGGGATATTATTTCCTTGCTCCTTATGCATCTTCACCTCCTTACAATTACGTCCACCCCCAGTTGATTCTCGACAGGTTTGGAAAAATTGTCTGGTATAGAATTTTTCCCGGCTCTCCACAATCCACTACCACCTATGATTTTACACTCCAGCCTGACGGAAGGATGACTTATTATTCAATTGCCAGAGATAAATTTTTCGTGATGGACAGTACCTTCATTAAAAAAGATTCGCTTGGTTCAACGAACGGATTTCCTCTCGACGTGCATGACCTTCAGTTTCTTCAGAATGGTCATTATCTTTTACTTGCCCAGGAAACAAGGATCATGAACCTCACGGGGTACCATTTTTTTGGCTTTAATCATACTTCACCGGGTGGTGCAAATGCCCAGGTCATAGGAGTGGTAATCCAGGAGTTTGATGAAAATAAAAACCTCGTGTGGGAGTGGAAAGGACATGATCATTTTGCTTTCAACGATGTGGATTCCCTATTTCTTTACAACCCGAACAAAGTGGACTGGACTCATGCCAATGCCGTGGAGCTTGACGATGATGGGAACGTTCTTCTCTCCTGCAGGCATTTTGATGAGATCACGAAAATAGACCGGCAAACAGGGGACATCATTTGGAGATTCGGGGGGAAAAGAAACCAGTTCACCTGCATCAATGATCCATTGAAGTTCAGCGGCCAACATGATATACGAAGGATCAGTAATGGAGATATTACCTTTCTCGATAATGGGATCTATCATGTTCCTCCGTTAGCCCGGGCCCTGGAATACGTGCTGAATGAAAGTGCAAAAACATCCACCCTGGTCTGGAATTACTCATACGATAGTTCCCTCTACAGCGTCGCAGTGGGAAACCATCAGGTGATACCCAATGGCAATCATCTTATCGATTTTGGGGCCATTCCGGACGGATTTCCATGGTTTGTTCTGGTCAAACCCGACAAATCAATGGTGATGGAAATCTCCTATGCAGGATCCTATACGAGTTACAGGGCCTTCAATTATGATTCTCTACCCTGGGCATTGACCCAGCCTTTAGTTGATTGTTATAAATCGGGGAATAACTATTTCCTGGAAGCCGAACCCGGTCATTCTCAATATCTATGGTCAACAGGAGCTACTTCGCAAACCATTCAGGTCACCAATCCCGGGGAATTCTGGGTGTATGTTCCATATGGCGAAGGGTATGTCAGTTCCAGGCACATTGTGGTATCAGATACATCCAACCCCTGTCTTTATCTGCCCATACCAAAACCGGCTGAGGGAATTCCCTTGTCTGTGAACTGCGTTCCTAATCCAGTCCGCGACCACGCAAGGATCATCTTTGACCTTCCGGTAAAATCAGAAATCTCCTTTGAAATTCTGGACCTCTCTGCCAGGATTAGAATCAGCTTTCCATATACTGTTTTTGCCCCCGGTAAATATATAATTCCTGTCGACTTTTCTACCCTTGAAAAAGGCATCTATTTCCTGCGATTCATTACCGGTCAATCCGTCACTACTAAAAAAATCATTGTAGAATAGCCACTGAATCCTAATATAAAAACCCAGACAAAATCTCGCATTATTATCTTTGGCGATAAGACATTATTGGGTTAAGTAACAAGGTTTTTTCATGATCACCTTCATCGAAACACCAATTCTTTCTCCTTCTTTGACCGCAGTTTCATAACCCTTTATGGTGTTGATCAATAAATCTTCATCGATGCGAATTTTGTTTTTTTCAAACAGCAACACCACCGTAGAACCCCCAAATTTGAAATACCCTTTCTCTTCCCCTTTTTTTACAAAATTCCCCGTATAAGTCTGTACGATACTTCCTGCCAGGGTTGCACCTACTTCAGTCATCACAACATCTCCAAACAAGGGGTTTGAAATGATGGTAAATTCCCTTTTGTTCAGGCAGAATATTTCAGTCATTTTGCGCAAAGCAAGGGGGTTAACTGAATAATATTCACCATCAATCCGGGTGATGGGTGATACACTTCCGCTAATGGGAAAATGGAAACGGTGGTAATCGAAAGGGGCAAGCCGGATGATCACCAGGGTGCCATCAATGTATTTTTGAGCAAGGCGGGCATTATTCAAAAACGAAAAAATATCGAAGCGGTATCCTTTGATGATAAAATCGCTGTTGCTGATATTGGCATATGCCAGTATTTTTCCATCAGCAGGCGAAACTGTAACGGTTGAGTTGGTATCCACCGGCCTGGCATTATTCATTAGTTTCCGGGTAAAGAAATCGTTGAAAGAGTCGAACTCCTGTTTTTGGGCGGTACTCATGTCGATATCAAATTCATCAACAAAGGGTTGTATTTTTTGGGTCGATGAAGGACGATCCATTCTGTTGCCATAAACAGACGAAACCACCTTTCTTTTGGCCAGCGCCCACAATGTTGCTTCGCCAACCGGATTATTATACAGCCACACCAACCACTTTTCGCCAGACACTTTTTCCGTTTTTAACAAGCCACTTTGCCTATCGTAATATTGGATGGGAGCTTGTGGCGGCAACGGATATAAAGCCAGTATGGCAATGACAGCAAGCAATAACAAAATGAGGCCCCACCTCTTTTTAGTTTTTGAAATGTTCATCTGTTATTATTTGTTTTTTATGAGTCAGATGCCTGCCTGTCGTCAGGCAGGGAATAAGCCAGATTGAATCTGATATCATCATAGGTTGGTGAATTATTCCAAACATGACTATTTCATGTTTGCTTTGTTTGCCTTGAATAGCAAATATAGTGCAAAGTCCAATAAATCATAGCACTGACCAGATGGGGTTATCCTGTGAAACGATAGAAGAAGTTCATTAAACACCAGTAATTATCCGGATAAATACTTATTCGGGGTAATTGACATGTTGCAACTTTGTTCAGTAAGGGGAGCCTATTATTTCATTATGATGAACTTTTTGGAATAGACTTCGTTTTTGGTTTGCAATTGCAGGAAATAAATTCCTTCCGGAAGATTATCAATCTTTACCCTGAGAGTCTGGTCCCCGTTTGGATTTACTGTTACAACCTGCTGTCCCTGCGTGTTCATGATCCGGACCTGGTTGAAATTGCCATTAAATGCAGTAAGGTCAACCATAAGAACGTCCTTCGCCGGATTGGGATAGATATTTATTTCATCCGTTGTCAGGTCATTTATTCCAAGAGGACTCCTGGTGACAGTCAGTGACAGGTCATACGTTCCCGCTTCCCCTGTGAATTTTGGCGATACAAGAAAATAAATTGTTCCACCCGATTGAGAAACAACACTATTTGCCAAAGCGTCATCAAATGTATTGGTAAAGGTAGTTCCCATATCCGTGGAAACGGAGCAAATCGCATCCACAGTATAGGTCTGGGCAGGGCCACCGGGGTTTAATAAATCGTACAACATGGCTCCAACCGTGTAACTGTAACCAGGCGGTAAAACCAATTTATAAATATCATAATCAGTTGTTGGAGAATTTGCGATATTGGCATTAAGGGTATTGATGATGGCAGTGTTCCCTGTAAACGTGACCGACAGGTTAGATGCTGTTTGTAAGGTATTATTGGGTTCCCAGGGATCAGCGCCGTATGGAACCTGCTGAACTGTAACTTCCACAGGATTGAGATAATTGGTTGAACCGGTCAATTCCCATGACTGACCTGTGCCACTCGGCAAATATTGCATGGCCATAAGGTAGGTTCCGGGATCGCAATTCAGATTTGTTGTGCTAAAGGTCAGACCGTTGGTATGACTCCCTGCAGCCAGGTTCTGACCCGTTAACTCGCCGATGGTAGCGACTGCATATCCATCAAGATCATACAGGGAGACATCGTAAGTTCCGGTAAAGTCAGTTGTGCCGGTATTCGCAACATCAAGGTGGACCGATGCAGCCTCCCCCTGGACAATAGTAGAACCCGGAGTTAATACCATGTCCGAATACAACTCCAGGGTATTGGCATGATGCACCTTGATTGATGCCAGGTTCGTATAGCCATTTGTATCGGATACTTTTATCCAGAGGCTGTCGTTGGTAACGGAATAAAAAATCCCGATGGAATAATTTCCCGGAAGCATAGTCAGCAATCCGGAGTTGGAAAATGTAACCCCACCATTAAAATGACCGCCTGCAGGAAGTGAGACACCTGAAAGAACCTCAACATAATCGATAAAAGTATTGTTTGCATCAACTATTGCAGCATACAAATAACCGTTGAAATCCGTAGCGGTATAGTTGGCAATATTGGTATGTACCGTGAAAGCCTGACCATATTCTATATCCGAGGGTGATGCAGTAACGAAATCGTACAGATCAAGGGTGGAAGACTGACCCTCTCCACCATTTGGACCCTGAATTCCAATGACGCACTGCTGACCGCTATTAAAACCTCCTGTTCCGCCACCGGTACCAGTGCCGGTGGGATTTAATGCGTCGACATCAAAATACCCGTCAAATTGCCCTGACCAGCCCCAGTTAAAATGGAAAAAATCATTTGCATCATACCCGTCACAATTAAAACAGTGACCGCCACCACTTCCAAAACCTGCATAAAGAACAGGCCGTCCTCCGTCAAGTTCCGTTTTTAATAGCGTTTGCCAATCCGTTTTATTGGGATAGTCTGACCTGACTTTCCCAACAGCATTCGGGTAACCAAAATAAGTTTTCAGTGCATATTCGGCGCAGGCCTGTACAGGACTTTGGGAGGAGACGACATAGGCTGAACTTCCGCCTGTCACTGCAATGCCATAGTTCATCTCGACACTCACCCCGCAATGATACATCAAGGTTGCAACTGCAGTATTTGCCCCGGTAACGGACAGAGGCATATTCGCCCAATCATAGGTGGTATTGCCGAAATTTGCCGACTGGATCCCATATTTGGGATCAGTGTAAGAATGAAAGCCGGCTCCATTAGCAGGCGCACTCCAGAATCTCAGGATCTGGGCCATACCTGTTGCAACACATCCGGTTACGGAGAATTCATTTGCTGTATTATCATAAGGACACATGGCATTATAATAGAGCGCCTGATCCCAGGTAGTTTGTTCGAGGGGGTTCACGGTTTTTACTGATCTGCACAACATATAGGAACCTGTACCTTTTATCAGTGACTCCCAATGGGATTTGATTTCTTCGGTTGCCTGCATGTTTTCAGCTCTCGCTTCCTCAATCTGCTCCTTATATCCATTCAACCACCAGGACACATCAGGAGCTATATTGTTTACATTAAATCCTGATTCATCAGAGTAGGCCAGCACCGGAGTCACATTATCTTCAGCCGATACGATAATAAAACCATGGGAAGAATTAACATTAAAAACATAGAAGCATGCTCCTCCTGCCCCTGAACCGGAGTTATACTTGTTATTTGATTGGGCGGTATAAACCAGTTCAAGACTGGAAACACTCTTTAACGTCATTGAATTAATCCGCTTTGTTAAAAAGTTTTGCCCGACAGTCCTTGCTGTCATCTCATCAATTTGTTTCCCATAAGTCAGGTTAAAAAAAACAAGAGATAAGATAATTAATGTCGAAAACCATTTCATTTTTGTTGATTTTTTAATATGGGTTAGCGTGTTTTTTCAGCAATTACAGGTATTCCTGTGAATATCTGCAATGCAACCAATCTACCATTATTCATGGTATTTCGGATTTAATAACAAAATTACAAGAGATATTACGGATTGGTGGCGGAAAATGCAAAAATTAGTTTCTTTTAATGAATTTTAACATTATGCCCGGTGGGAAAGGTGGAAAAAACACTCGCTTTGACCACTCTTCGCCGGAGCAATATGACCGCCGTACTTTGTTGATTGTTAATAAGATATTGTGGTAAACAAAAATCGGCAGAGGGTGGTCACGAACTCCGTTTCCCCAAATTTGGGAACATGATGAAGATGCAAGCAACTGTTTTACTTGCTTATCATTGTGTGCTGGAAGACTACAGGAAATATTCTATTCGGTTAATTGCTTTCTTAAAAAAGGAATATCATCTTGAAAAGACATTGTAAATCAGGCTGTGTTAAAAGCAATTGGTAATCGTTAGTGCAATTTTCACCTAACTCATTTTTTCTTTTTAGATTTCTGAAGTTTCTTCTTCAATTCAATGCCTTTTTTTGTCAGACGATAACGTTGTTCCTGATGTGTCGGAGTTTTGGCTCCTTGTTTTAACGTCAAATTACCAATGCAAAATCCATCTGTTTTTTTGGAAGGTCAATCCGTTTCACTTTGATCTTTACAGGATCCCCCAATTTATATTTATATCCGTGCCGTGAACCGATTACCTGGTAATTCTCTTCATCGAGGTAATAAAAGTCATCAACGAGGTCGCGCAACCGGATCATTCCCTCGCACTTCGTTCCGATGATCTCCACATAAATTCCCCATTTGCTGACGCCGGAAACCAATCCATCAAATTGCTGCCCGACTTTATCCAGCATATATTCAGCCTGTTTATATTTCACCGATAACCTTTCTGCTGATTCCGCTTTCCGTTCCATCACAGAAGAATGGTCGCATTTCTGTTCATATTCCTCCTTGCCCGCAGATTTTCCATTATTCAGGTATTCAAATAATAACCGGTGAACCATTAAATCCGGGTAACGGCGTATTGGCGATGTAAAATGTGTGTAATAGGGGAATGCCAATCCATAATGTCCGATGTTTTCAGTCGAATAATAGGCTTTTGCCATTGTTCGGACAGCTATCGTCTCGATCATGTTTTCTTCACCTTTGCCCTTGATCTGTTCGAACAATTTGTTGAATGAATCGGCCATCGTTTTCCTGGATGTGAGCTTCATTTTATATCCCAGTTTCGTTACAAACTGGATAAAGGTTTCCAGCTTTTCAGGACTGGGATCATCGTGAACCCTGTAAACAAATGTTTTGGGGTCGGCTGTTCCTTTCTTCTTTCCAACCCATTCGGCCACACGCCGGTTTGCAAGAAGCATAAAATCCTCGATCAGCTTATTGGAATCCTTCAGTTCACGGAGAAAGATCCGTAATGGTTTCCCTTTTTCATCCAACTCAAATTTAACCTCCTGCGTTTCAAAGTTTATCGAACCCTTTTTAAATCGATCATCCCGGAGTTTTTTTGCAAGCCTGTCGAGAACTGCAATTTCCTCTGAAAATTCTCCCTGTCCCGTTTCAATGATCTGTTGTACTTCGTCGTAATTAAACCTCCGGTCGGAATGGATGACGGTTTTCCCGAACCATTCCTTGAGGACATTTGCATTTTCATCCATTTCAAAAACAGCAGAAAAGCAAAGCCGATCCTGGTTTGGTTTCAGGGAGCATAGCTGGTTTGATAACCGCTCAGGAAGCATCGGAATAACCCGGTCGACAAGATAAACAGAGGTCCCTCTGTCAAAAGCTTCCTGATCCACCAATCCGCCGGGTTTTACATACCAGGAAACATCTGCAATGTGAACACCGGCTTCCCATTTCCCATCCGGCAACTTTCTCAAAGATAAGGCATCATCAAAATCCTTTGCATCTGCCGGGTCGATGGTAATGGTAAAAATTTCCCTGAAATCCTTACGCTTCCTGATCTCCTCATCCCGAATCTGTTCCGGAAAGTGTTCCGCTTCATTTTCTGCACCTTTTCCAAAGGACAACGGAAATTCAAATTCGGCAAGGATTGATTGCATCTCCACATTGTTTTCACCCGGTTCACCCAGAACACGGATCACCTCGCCAAAGGGGTTTTCAGACTGAGGTGGCCATTCTGTAATCCTTGCTATCACTTTCTGCCCGTTTTTGGCGCTATTCAGGCCGGTTAGAGGAATAAAAATATCAACGGGCATGGAAGAACTATCAGGAGTCACAAATCCAAAATTCTTTGAGATCTCAATGGTACCGACAAATTGCTTTTTATGTCTTTTAAGTACCTCAATGATCTGTCCCTCTCTCTTTCTTTCTCTTCTCTTTGGAAAAATTAACACCTTCACCTGATCGCCATGTAATGCATGACCCGTATTTAACGGTGCAATATAAATATCTTCGCTTTTATCACCGGGAATTACATAGGCTTTCCCGGTTTGTTTCATATCTACAGTGCCGGTGATATAGGTGGTCGCTCCCTTCTGATAGTGTTCACTTTCGGTATTTATCTGGAATTTGCCCCTCCGCGCCTGAACGAGTTCTCCTCCTTCATACAGCTTGTCGATGATGGTTCTCACCAGCTCCTTGCTTGCCACATCCCTCACCCCCAGCCGGGCGCTTACCTGTTTATGGTTAAACCCGTCCAAAGGGTTTTTCTGGAATACCTCAAGCACACTTTTAATAAAAGTATTGGAGGAAGGAACTTTTTTCTTTGCTTTCATATGGCGTAAATCAATACGGTAAAGGTAATAAACTTTCCTGCAAGGAAGACCATTACGATGGTGGTGCTGAGAAAATTGGGGATCATACATTAATGCAGGAAAGCAGAATGGAAGGAATTCATAATTAATTCAAAATTAAAAGTGTAAAATCTAAAATTGTAAAATCTTTCGTATTTCCTGTAATCAGATAGTCAGCATGACTTTCTTCACACAGTTCAAGAAACTTATTATCGCCTGCATCTTTCAGTAAAGTAAGTCGGTTTTTCGGTTGAAACTTTGTTGCACTAAATTCGAGTGAAATTAAAAAGGCTTCAGCGTTTACTACAAATCCCGGATATCTTAAGAATTTCTTCCGATTTAATACAGCAAAATACTCCTCTATCACCTCTTCTGAAATACAGACCTCAACCAAATCATTTAAAAACAAGTCATCAATAATGAGAAAAGGATAACTTTTCTGAATAAGCGCCGAAACAATGATGTTTGTATCAATTACGACTCTTGGCATTTTTCCTTACGGCTTTTACCTCTTTTGTCACATCTTCAGTCGTCATTGATGAAAGTCCATATTTTTCAGACAATTCGGTACATCTGTAAAGAGACTGCCGCGTCAATTCACGACTGACAAGTTCAACGAAATCCGAAAACGAAAGGTTCTCATTCTTTATACCAAACTTGTTGTATTCAAGTTCTGAAATGGTGATATTTATTGTCTTCATTGCTATTATATTGTTTTTTACAAAATTACACAAAAGAAAGGCTAAAACAGACATAATATTTCAGATTTTTTCCTTACCTTTCGCCCTTACAAATCCCTCAGGTTATGCAATGAAGGTTTTCCCTAAAATATTGCTCATCCCCCGGCCAAATAGTAAAATGGCAAGATCTAAAATAGAAAAATCATTTTGCATTTTGCACTTTGCATTTTACAATTTGACTTTTTTGCTTTTGACGCTGGTCACCTTTTCAGCCTATTCAAAAGACAACTCACTCAAAGGTATTTCAAATCCTGCCCCTGCTTTCATCGAAAACAAAGGCCAGATCATTGATCAGCATTACAAGCCCAATCCCGGAGTTCTCTATTTGATGCATACACCGGGGTTGAATGTTCAGTTGAGGAAGGGTGGGTTTAGTTATGATGTTTACAGCCCCACCCCTGGCCCCTCCCCAAAAAGGGAGGGGAATCGGAACCGTCACTCCCCCGCCCCGAATGGGGAGGGGGTTGGGGGGAGGGGATGCAGCTATCATCGTATTGATATAGATCTGATAAATTCCAACCCTAATCCAACTATCATCCCATCCGACCCGGCATCTGATTACTTCAACTATTTCACTTCATCTGCACCCCCTGAAGGAATAAAACATGTCAGGCAATTCTCTAAGATCACTTATAAAGAAATATATCCGGATATTGATCTTGAGTTCTTTACCAATAAAGAACATGGATACAAGTACAATTTTAAGATTCATCCGGGAGCCAACATCAATGATATACGATTGAGGATAAACGGCCCGGATCATATTTCTTTAATTCAGGATACTTTGAAATTTGGGACACGGTTTGGGGATATTGAAGAATTGATCCCGGAAAGCTATTACATGTTAAATGATTCGAGAGTTGATATTCAGACCCGGTTTGCCAAAATAAATGATGGAGTTTATGGATTTTCAGTAAACAAATCCGTTCCGAAAAATTCAGTATTGGTTATAGATCCTACACCAAAAAGGCTTTGGGGAACGTATTACGGAGGGGATAACGATGATAAAGGAAGCTATTGCGCTACAGACAAATTTGGAAATGTTTTTCTTGCCGGTCAAACATTATCGGATAACAATATCGCAAGCAGTGGCGCCTATCAAGGCGCTAGGGCTGGTAACTGGGATGGATTTGTCGCCAAATTTAATGCAAATGGGAGTCGTCAATGGGGAACGTATTTTGGTGGCATCGCTTTAGATGAGGTCTCCGGCCAGGGTATTGCAACTGATAAGAATGGTAATGTTTATGTTTCAGGCGATACGAAATCAACAACCGGTATTGCCACTATCGGGGCGCATCAGGTGACATATGGAGGCGGTCTATATGATTGTTATGTTGAGAAGTTTAACAGTGATGGCGCAAGGGTTTGGGGAACATACTACGGCGGAGCAAACAGTGATATTGGTGGATCTGTTGCTGTGGATAAAAATAATTATTTGTTACTAACAGGCCGGAGCTCGTCTGATACAGGAATTGCGACCCTTGGAACCTACCAGGCTACCCTTTATAATACAAGCTTGGATGCATTCATTGCTAAATTCGACAGTAACGGTATCCGGCAATGGGGTAGCTATTTTGGTGGAGAAATGAACGATGAGAGCTATTCATGTTCCACTGATAGCGCCGGTAACATATATTTTTGCGGAAATACTAATTCAACCAGTAACATTGCAAGCCCGGGGGCACATCAATCAACTTATGGCGGCGGATTACATGACGCTTTTTTAGCAAAATTTACTTCCAGTGGCCAACGATTATGGTCAACCTATTATGGAGGCTCGCTTGAAGACAACGCATTTGGATGTAAAGCTGACAGCAATGGAGATGTATGTCTGGTTGGCCAGACCAATTCCACAAACGCTATTGCGAGTAATGGGAGTCACCAACCGGTTTTTGGCGGAGGGATTTACAATGCATTCATTGTTAAATTCGATAGTCTTGGACAAAGATCCTGGGGTACATATTATGGTGGCAATGGCGGGGATGACGCACAGGATTGTGCGTTTGGATGGAATCATTATCTTTTTATTGCAGGTCATACAGTCTCAACAAATAATATTTCAACACCTGGTGGTTATCAATTTACTTACGGGGGTATAGGAGATGCATTTCTCGTGAAGTTTGACTCAGCCGGGCAGCGACAATGGGGAACATATTACGGTGGAAGTTCAGTGGAGAGTTTTAATGGATGCACTTATATGCATGACGATACAATATTCTGTAGTGGAATGACGCAATCATCAAATAATATCGCAAGTCCTGGAGCATGGCAACAATATTTTGACAATGTCGAGGATTGCATGTTGATTAAATTTCTCGATTGCTGGCCAATTGATACCGCCGGACCTATCACGGGGCCGATGAATGTGTGTCTGAATGCTACCGGAATTAATTATTCGATTCCCACTCTTCAACATGTTGTAAATTATTTCTGGACATTACCTTCGGGAGCTACCATCGTAAGCGGAGCCGGAACGAACAATATCCTTGTGAACTTCAGCGGATCAGCAACATCAGGAAATATATGGGTTAAAGGATTGAATAAATGCGGTGATCCCGGGGATTCTGCGTATTTATTTGTTACCATAAATACCAATTTGCCCATACCTGTCATTACCGGTCCCAATAATGTCTGTGAAGGTCCCGGAAAGGTTTATTCAACTGATGCAGGGAAAACCAATTATCAATGGAGTATCTCACCGGGCGGAATACAAACATCAGGAGGCACTTCAACAGATAATACAGTGACTGTAACCTGGAATGTTGTGGGAATTCAACATGTCTATGTAAACTATAATGACAATGGATGTGAAGCGCTAACCCCAACAGATTACTCTGTTACTGTGACCGCAAGCCCGGCAGTTAATGTTACAATCAGCGCCCCTTTAAATACTGTTTGCGAAGGCACCCAGGTTACTTATTCAGCAACGCCAACGAATGGTGGCACTTTACCATCTTATGAATGGAAAGTGAATGGGGTCAATGCAGGCACAGATTCACCTACATACAGCTATATTCCTGCGAACGGAGACCAGATCTTCTGCATCTTAACTTCAAATGCAACCTGTTCTTCCAACAATCCTGATACCTCGAACACCATCATCATGACCGTGAATCCTCCATCTCCGGTTTCTGTTATAATTGCAACTTTTGACAACCCTGTTTGTGCGGGTTCTTCAGTAACCTTTACCGCAACCACCACCAATGGCGGCTCCGCACCATCGTATCAATGGTTCGTAAATGGCACGGGCGGATGGCCATCCGCCCCTACGATGTCCTATTCACCGGCAAATGGGGATATTGTTAACTGCATTTTTACTTCTTCAAACACGGTTTGCATATCAAACAACCCGGCGACATCGAACGCTATTTCTATGACGGTAAATCCTCTGAATCCGGTCAGCGTTTCCATCTCAACCTCACAGAATCCCTTCTGCCAGGGATCAACGGTCACATTCGCGGCAACCCCGATCAATGGTGGTACAACACCAACATATTTATGGAAGGTAAACGGAATTGGTGTTGGCTCAAATAATCCTGATTATTCCTATACACCGGCAAATGGTGATCTTGTGACATGTGTATTGAACTCAAATATTGCCTGCCCGACTGGTAACCCGGCTACCTCAAATACTATCACGATGGTTGAGAATACGGTGAATCCTGTGAGCATAGTTATTACAACACCTGTCACGACTGTTTGCAGCGGAACTTCTGTCATCTTCACTACCACCCCAACCAATGGCGGAACAACGCCCGTTTATCAATGGAAAGTGAACGGTATAAATGTCGGAGCAAATAATAGTACGTTCGGATATGTACCGGTAAACGGCGATGTTGTTTCATGCGCATTGACATCCAACCTTATGTGTGCATCCGGGAATCCCGCATCATCAAACACGATCACAATGACCGTAAATCCAAATCTTGCGGTCAGCGTTGTCATCACTGCATCCGATCATACTGTATGTTCAGGTTCCTCGGTGACATTTTCAGCCACCCCGACAAACGGCGGAACGACACCAGTTTATCAATGGCGGGTGAATGGTGGTGGTGTTTGGCCGAATGCATCAACAATGTCATACACCCCTGTTAATGGTGATTTTGTTTCCTGCATTTTGAATTCAAATGCAACATGCCCTACCGGTAACCCGGCAACGTCCAACACGATTACCATGACGGTCACCGCAAATATGCCGGTAAGTATCCTGATCTCTGCTTCCAATAACCCGGTCTGTTCAGGTATTCCGGTCACCTATACAGCCACCCCGACAAATGGTGGAACAACCCCGGTTTACCTGTGGAAAGTCAACGGCATTAATACCGGGACCAATAGTACCACGTACCAATATGTTCCCGTAAATGGTGATCTGATCACCTGCACCTTAACCTCTAACCTCACCTGTACAAGCGGAAATCCAGCCATCAGCAATATAATCACGATGGGTGTTGCCGCGTCGCCAATTGTTACCCTGACACGGTGCAATGACTCAATTACGACAACTACTGCACAACCCTTCCGGTTGAAAGGTGGAATCCCGTTAGGAGGAACGTTTTCCGGACCTGGGGTGACAAATGGGATTTTCTACCCTGCAATTGCAGGAGTCGGAACGCACATCATTATCTACACCTATACAAATGCGGCGTTGTGTTCGGCATCTGCCAGCAGGTCATTAGTCATTAGCAATTCGTCATTAGTGGTGTGTGGGAATCCGCTTACTGATATACGGGACAATAAGGTCTACCCAACTGTGCAGATAGGAAGCCAATGCTGGTTTGGCGCCAACCTAAGCTTTGGAACTATGATCTCTGGCTCAATTTCCCAACGAGACAATTGCATCAATGAAAAATACTGTCTGAACGATATAACTGGGAACTGCGAACTGGGAACTGTATACTACCAGTGGGACGAACTCATGGCTTACGACGAAACCCTGAGCACACAAGGCCTTTGCCCACCCGGCTGGCATGTACCATCAGAAGCCGACTGGAACACCTTGTTTGGCAATTATATCAGCAATGCATTTGCTGCCTGGCCGTTGCTTTTCACCGGTTATTCAGGGTTCAATGCAACCCTCTCAGGTACCCGACATCTTAATAAAACATGGGATTGGAGTGGGTTTGCGACATTCTTCTGGAGTTCTACAACTCATGGAATAAACAAAGCATGGAGCTATGGGATGAACGGAACGGACCCGTCGATTTCGCTATATCCGGCATTCAGGTCAAATGCCTATTCTGTCAGGTGCTTGAAAGATTGATATGAATAGAGAACATTGATCAACGATTTTTGAAGCGGGAAGACGAGTGGGTGTGGAAAATATGAATTTCCCCGTGCTTTAGCACGGGGTTAACGGGCAACAGTTCGACCGGGCTATGGTCTCCCCTCCCCGAACGGGGAGGGGCCGGGGGTGGGGCTAAAGAAAGGGTTTGGGTATGGCTGAAAGTAACTCCCGTGTGTAAACCGAACCCGGAATTGCATAGATTGCATCCGCTTCTCCGATCTCTTCGATTTTACCGGATTTCATGACGATCAGCCGATCCGACATGAAACGTACCACCGAAAGGTCGTGAGATATGAACAGGTAAGTAAAACCGAAGTTGCGTTTAAGATCATTCAAAAGGTTCAGCACCTGGGCCTGGATTGACACATCTAGTGCGGATACCGACTCATCGCAGATGATCAGTTTCGGTCCGACCGCAAGGGCACGCGCAATGCATATCCGCTGGCGCTGACCTCCTGAAAATTCATGAGGATAGCGGTCAAAATGACCGGGTTGAAGGCCTACTTTCTCCAATAATTCGATGGTTCGTTCTTTCTGCTGACGGCTGTTTCCATTTAATCCATGAACAATCATCGGTTCCATGATTGCATTCCCGGCATTGATTCGTGGATTCAATGAAGAATAGGGATCCTGGAAAATGATCTGCAGCTCTTTTCGCAGATTGCGTAACTGTTCTGCCTTCATTTTCCCAAGATTCACTCCCTCGTAGGTGATCTTCCCGGAAGTTGCATGGACCAGCTGCAATATTGTACGGCCAAGGGTTGTTTTCCCGCACCCGGATTCCCCGACTATTCCCAGGGTTTCTCCGGAATAAACATCAAACGAAACATCATCAACGGCCTTCATGAAATCCAGGGGTTTTCCAAACAATGAAAAGGAGACAGGAAACCAGGTTTTTATATTACTGACCGTCATGATGGGTGGCTTGGAATAGATCTCCCGGTGGATCTTTTCTCTTTCTTCAGCCGATTGAATATTCTGCAATGAGAAGAGCCGGGAACTTTCTTCCTGAATGAGCCCGATCTTTCCATTATCCCCTGAAGTGAAATCCTCCACTGTAGGAAGTTTTTTAAGCCTGACATCAAGCGGTGGACGGCAACTTATCAATCCTTTGGTATATGGATGCTGGGGATGCCGGAATATTTCAATACTGCTTCCTTGTTCCACCGCTTTTCCTTTGTACATAACCATCACCCTACCGGCAAACCCGCCAAGTAATCCAAGATCATGTGTGATAAAGAGGATGCTCATGCGATGTTTTTCCTGAATTTCCCTCAATAGGTCCAGGATGGTTCTCTGAACGGTTACATCAAGGGCAGTAGTTGGTTCATCTGCAATAAGGATCTTCGGGCTGCATGAAATGGCCATGGCGATCATTACCCGCTGTTTCTGCCCGCCCGAAAGCTGATGCGGATATGACCTGAAAATTTCTGCCGGCCGGGGTAGTTTTACTTCATCAAAAAGCTGTAAAACCATTTCTTTTGCCTCTTTCCGGCTTACGTGCAGATGTTGTAAAATGGTTTCTGCTACCTGCACTCCTGATGTGAAAACCGGGTTCAGGGAGGTCATCGGCTCCTGGAAGATCATCGATATCTCCATACCCCGGATCTTCCTCAACTCTTTTTCCGGTAAGGTAAGAAGGTTTATCTCTCCCCTGTTTGTGCTATCATATAGGATTGTTCCCTTTGTGATCTTCCCCGGAGGATTGGGGATCAGCCGAAGGATAGAAAGTGCTGTAACTGATTTTCCCGACCCTGATTCCCCAACAATTCCAAGTGTCTCCCCCGGTTGAAGGGAAAAGGAAATATCATCCACCGCCCTGGTGACCTGGTTTTCATGTCTGAAAATCGTGGTGAGGTTATTTACTTCAAGGATCGTATTCCCGGCCATGGATAAAAAATTCATGTCAAACGTACAGTTTTTTTGCCAAAAAGAGATGACCTTTTAAAAAATCGGTGATTAATGTGGGATAACCATTCATTATGTCGTTAGTTGAGGATTTCATTTCACTGATCTTTCCGAATAATTGTGCTGCCTGTGGAAACAACCTTTTCGAACATGAGGAGGTGATCTGCAGTTTATGTGAATTTCATCTTCCCCAAACGAACTACCACATGGATTATGATAACCCGGTTGCCGTCCTGTTCTGGGGAAGGGCCCGGATAAAAAGTGCTGCAGCCTACTATCATTTCAATAAAGGGAACAAGGTTCAACACCTGGTACATCTCCTGAAATATAAAGGAAGATGTGATGTCGGGATCTTTCTCGGGAAGCAATATGGCCAGTACCTTAAAAACGCACCACTTTTCCGTTCTGCCCAAGTAATCGTCCCGGTTCCCCTGCACCGGAAAAAACTGCTGAAACGGGGTTACAACCAAAGTGAACAATTTGCATTGGGATTAGGCATTTCCATGAACTTACCGCTAGATTCTATATCACTTAAACGTACCCATGCTTCACAAACACAAACCCGTAAATCCCGTTTTAACCGATGGGAAAATGTTTCAGGGATATTTGAAATTTCTGATAGACAAAGACTGAAAGACAAGCATATTCTCCTTGTGGATGATGTAATTACAACGGGGTCTACACTGGAAGCCTGCATTGTGGCGCTTCAGTCAATCCCCGGAATCCAGGTCAGCGTTGCAGCAATTGCTACAGCTATGATATAAATTGGTATTAACCCAAATACCCACCCCTTAATCCCCTCCCTAAATTAGGGAGGGGGAAGGGGGTGGGTACATTAAAGATGCCCGCCAAGGACTACCGCGTTTTTGAATCGTTTTACTTTCCCATCAGGTTTCAGTAATTCGAGATATAAAACATAGATCCCGATGGCAGCCTTTCTCCCGTTATCATCTACGCCATCCCATGTAAAATGATCATTACCTGATAACAACCGGTTTTTTACCAGTTGCCGTACAATTCGTCCCCTGTCATCATACATGGTAAGATTACAAATAAATCCAGGCTCATCAGGCTGTATGTTGATAACCAGTACATCGTTTTTCCCATCGTTATCAGGAGAAAAGATTTGTGGTGTTACTCGTATGATACCGGAAATCAAACCGGTACTGATATTTTGGGAATTCTGATACCCCGGTGTTGCATATCCGCATGATGAACCCGCCGAATGCCAGTTGTTTTTTTCAATGGATGGAATTGAAGGGTTCATCCGCTCCAGCGATACTCCAGCCGTGGATATCAGAAGCTCAAATTGCATATCTTTTGAATAATTGACCCTGTCAATTATTTCCCCGGTGGTTTTACGTGTGATCACTACAATTCCTTCATCCTTTCCTAAGGAAGGAAGGTCAGATAATGTGATAAAAGCAAATTCCCCGGGCGTCATATAGCGATCCATGATATCTTCCGGGTTTACAGTCAGCACGAAATAATTACCTGGGAAAGACAGGTAATGCCCAACGGAAATGTCCACGGGATCAGAAATTGTGTTTGTCAACGTATTAAAAGAAGAAAGCACGACATCATTTAGGTCCAGGATTTTATTACTCCGGTTAAAGATCTCTATGAATTTTTCTCCACCGGTTGCAGGATTGGAAAGGATTTCATTGATAACAATATCATTGGGTTTCACGGAATCAGGATATGCAACCCGGATACTTTTTTGTTGCTTTAATGAATTTCCTGAACAATCGTTCAGTCCTTCACCGGGATTGATAGTATAAACGATATTCCTTTGAATTAACCCCGTAAGTGTAAGCCCGGCTTCTTTGAAATCAGGTGATACCGGAGTTATTTTTTCCGGATTGCCCATTTCCTGATCAACCGTCCATTTTGAAACGTCCAGCAATGAAAGACTATCCATCGGTTCTGAAAAGAAAACGTGCAATGTGATAGAATCCTTTATCACTGCCCTGATGAGTTCCGGGGAAAGAGTATCCGGGTTTTGATGATGAACGGAATTAATTTTACCCGGCGTACCACCTGACGGATCGATGGAAGCAGTCCAGTTATCTTTACAACCACATGGATTGTCGGGGTCGATCATTTCAAGTGACCATCCGCCTGCGGCTTTCAGAGGATTTTGGTACCAGCCGGTTGAATAAGTTACCGAATGGATCACTTTTCCCCGATTATCGCGTAAAACAAGCGTTGATCCATCATTTGCGAGCGAAGAGGTAGAGGTAAACAAATCCAGCACCCTGCCATAGTTAGTAAGCATATTCCCTTTCGTCAATAGAAGAAATTCATGGGATAGAAGTGTCACATCAGGCAGGATTTTCCAACTGCTGCCAAAAGAAAAGGTCCAATCCTTTAACCTGACCGGGAAATCTGCACGGTTAAAGAGTTCCACAAATTCAGCATCCGGCAAATCAACCTGGGGATCAGGATCTGCCATGATCTCGTCAATAAGAATGTCAAACTGATGGATTGGGGTTATTGTATCCTCAATGACTGGTCCTATATAAATATCATCAAAATAGAACTTTATTGAATTACTGCTTGTATAATGGCAATACAATCCGAACCAGGATGTCGAGGTAATTGTGGAATCCAAGATTGCACCTTCCTCAAGGTAATTCAGATCACCCGTTCTGTCAGTAAGCAAGTGCCATTTGCCTGATTTATCATGAATCACTTTTATTCTCAACGTATTTGTAGAATGATTTGTACTGGTATAGTTCCCTGTAAAAAGTTTTTCAATATCATATCCATTTTGCCTGTAAAAGTCAAGGCTGTCGTGAATTCCCCCTATTTGCAGAAAATATGCGTTCATGGAAGAACGGGGATCAGGATGATCAGCGGCCAGGTAAATTCTTGCGTAATTATTGGCAGAAGTATTGAATGCCAGTTTCAACCAGAAATTCCATTCGCTGTTTTCTATAAATGAATTTGTTGTGAAAAGGAATGAGGTATCAACCCCTGATGAATGCAATTGAAGTTGTTCAGCGGTATTTACCTCAAATTTCGAAGTATCGCCGATCCATTGCGGATCTAAAGAAAAATCGCCGTCAGAAAAATTTTCTGTGACCTGGGCATAAGTTCCTATCTGTAAAATTATCAACAGGATCGTTACTATTTGTTTCATATCTCCTCCGTTTTTTTTTAGAAAAATTAACTGACATTAATCGGTCAAAATTGAAAAGGTCATACATCAGAATATATTTAGTTCCCTTATCTTTGTGTCAGGAAATCTGGGAACAACCAAATAATCTTCTATGAAAATCGCTATTGTCGGGGCTACCGGGTTGGTCGGACGTGAAATGATCAATGTACTGGAAGAGCGGGATCTTGGTCCCTCCTTATTTATTCCGGTTGCATCTGCAAATTCATTTGGAAAACAGGTTGAATTTAATGGAGAACCCTATGTTGTGACAGACCATGAAACGGCGCTGGGATTGCGTCCGGATATTGCGATATTCTCAGCAGGGAAAGAAGTTTCACGGGAGTGGGCACCTCTGTATGTATCAGCAGGAGCAACCGTAATTGACAATTCTTCTGCCTGGCGCATGGATCCTGAGGTTCCACTGATTGTACCTGAGATCAACGCAGGTATCCTGACAAAAAAGGATAAGATCATTGCCAATCCGAATTGTTCAACCATCCAGATGGTCCTTGCGCTGGCTCCTCTTCATAGGAAATACCGGATAAAACGCGTTGTTGTGTCAACCTATCAATCGGTTACCGGCACCGGAGCAAAGGCAGTAAAGCAACTGGAAAATGAACGAATGGGCATAACAGGGGAAATGGCCTACCCCTATCCCATTGATCGCAATCTTTTTCCGCATGGGGGTGATTTTTTACCCAATGGATATACTACTGAAGAGGTCAAACTGGTGAAAGAGACCCAAAAAATACTTGATGATCCAACAATCAGGATCACGGCAACCATCGTCAGGGTTCCTGTTGTTGGCGGACATTCTGAGGCGGTAAATATTGAATTTGAACATGATTTTGAATTGGAAGAGATTTACAATCTGCTTTCCGGATCCACTGGAATAATAGTAAAAGATGATCCCTCCAGGAATATTTATCCAATGCCGGCAGATGCACAGGGAAAAGATGAAGTGTTTGTCGGACGTATCCGAAGGGATGAATCCAATCCAAGATCACTTAATCTGTTCATCGTTGCCGACAACCTTCGCAAAGGAGCCGCTACCAATGCAATACAGATTGCGCAATACCTGTTGTCGCACCATCTTATTTAATCCCGGAATTGATATTTATCAACATTATCACGACAAAGGTCATCGATTTGAATGATCTATTTCAATAATTATTATCTTTGCCTTGAAATTATCCGTAATACGATCTGGAAATCTATGAAAGAATGACCAAATTCCATCATACTCTAAATTGCAAGGATTGCAAAAGCAAAGGGATCATTTTTAAATCACTTTGCAACGAAGAGTTAGACATGATCAATCAGAACAGGTTTGAAGTTAGTTTTAAAGCGGGAGAGATCATGTTCAAGCAAGGAACACCATCACCGCATTTCCTTTGTCTGACCAAAGGTCTTGCAAAAATTTATATTGAAGGCCGTGGAAAAAACCTGATCCTTGCCCTTGTCAAACCCGTAGAATATATATTCGGTCCGGGTGTATATGTGGATAACCGCCATCACTATTCGGCAGCAGCCGTTGAAGATTCAACTGCCTGCCTCGTCGATGCGGCAACATACAAACTCTTAATCCGTCAGAATCCCGATTTTGCTGATGAGTTTATCAAACGTGTCAGCAATCAGGCAATATATAACTTCGAACAGGTTATCAGTCTTACCCAAAAACAAATGCCGGGCAGGATCGCTGATGCCCTGATATACCTTTCCGAATTTGTATATGATTCAAATCCCTTCGAAATGAGCTTATCCCGTCAGGATCTTGCTGATATTTCAGGAATGTCGAAGGAAAGTGCAATCCGCATCCTGAAAGACTTCAAAGACGAAGAAATACTGTCAATTGATGGTAACTCCATAAATATTCTCAACCCGCGTCTTCTTAAGCAGATCAGCGAAACCGGCTGATTTTATTTTTTATTTAGACTCTTTAAAATATATTTTCCATTTTTCGTTGAGCACCCTGGTTTTTAGATTATTTTTGTTATTTAATTAACAAAACTGACATCTACAAATTGATATATGTCAGTTTCATGATGACAAATATCACTATTCAGTACGCATTATCTCAATTAGAATAGTAATACATCTCAACATTGTCAGAATTAGCGAATTGATTTCTTAGATATCTTTGTCCCTTGTTAACAAAATAACTATTAATGTTAATAAATCAGGCAAAAAACTCAACAAGTATTATTATTAACCAAACCAGAATCGTATGAAAAAAATTACTTCCTTCCTGTTTGTTATCGGGGCCGCATCATTATTTGCAGGCCTTGTATTAACCGGTTGTACAAAATCAGGTCCGGCTGGTAAAGATGCCAATGCGACTTGTACACAGTGTCATACTTTCGCAGATACAATCGTTGCCAAGATCTTCCAGTATGATGCCTCAAAGCATGCATCGGGAAGCACTGCATTTGAAGGCACTAATAAATCATGTGCTCCGTGTCACGCCAGTCAGGGTTTTGACGAAGTAGTGGTAACCGGTGCAGATACAACTAAAACGGGTATCGCAGATGCAGCTCCCATCAATTGCCGTACATGCCATAAGATCCATAATTCATATACAAGTTCCGACTGGGATTTAAAAACAACTGCTGCATTTTCACCAAGGTATGATCACACTGCTTCAATCGATTTAGCTTTTAACGGAGGTTCTTCCAATCTTTGCGCAAGATGCCACCAGGCAAGAGCAGCCAGCCCTGGACTGACCAACCCAACAAGTAATGTGGATTCTATCAAGATCACAAGTGGCCGCTGGGGACCACACCATGGCCCACAGGGGCTTATCATGGCCGGTAAAGGCGCTTTCGAAGTAGGAGCTGCAGCATTCGGAAACTCTCCTCACCGTGATCAGGCTGCTTGTATGACGTGTCATGGCGGATATGCCCAGGGTAATTTTGTAGGAGGACATACCCTGACCATGACAACCACTTCCGACAATTTAGGCGACAACTATACTGTTTGCAAACCTTGTCATGCAAGCGCCAGTGCAACTACCGGTTTTAATATCGGCGGTGTTCAGGATGAAATTGAAGGCATGATGCAGGATCTCAAGGTAAAACTTGCAGCTGCAAATGTGCTGGATACAACCACAATGTTCATCAAGGTGCCGAAATATTACAAACAAAAACAACTTGCCGTATATTGGAACTTCCAATTGATTGAAGCTGACCGTAGTATGGGCGTTCATAACTACCAATATACATACGACATCCTGCAATCCGGAATTGATTACATGAACAGTCTGGGGTTATAAATCTTCCTGACCTGAAGAAAAGGCTTCAGAAAATCTGAAGTCTTTTTTTCAATAGAATGAAGTATAAAATAAAAAATGGAATTATCCCCAGAACAATTGTTGGGATCAATTTCCTCGAAAACTCGACTCCGTCCCCTTCTTTTTGAAAAGTGAAGGGGTTTAGGGGTTGATTATATTAAACATAGTTTATTAATTTAAAATTTCTGATCATGCAAAAGTGTAAACTAAGAAATGCCGTATTGGTTATCTTTGGAATTTTAGTTCTTGCAGCATGCACAAGCAAGACCATTGAGGCACCCAGCATTGCCCCTCCAACAAAGGATTATAAATTCAGTACGGATGTACTGCCACTTTTCACTCAACATTGCGCTACCGCCGGATGTCATTCAGCAGGAAATACTCCCCCTGATCTTTCCGCAGCAAATGCTTACCATTCTTTGGTTTCCAATAATCTTTTTGATATCCAAAACCCAACTCAAAGTGATATCTATAAGGTTGTTACTTCAAGTGGTAGTATGAACTCACATCTGCCAAATTCAACAGATCAGTTGACTATTCTGTACTGGATTCAGCAAGGTGCATTAAACAATTAATTATACAATAATCTTAAATTGAATGATATGCGTATATTTACAATTGTAACCGGGAAGCAAACACTACTTTGCTTGTTGTTTTTCTTAACTGGAGCAGGATTACTGTTTGGCCAGGATTCGACCGCTGTAGGAGGAGAAAAAAAGCCCCTTGCCAAAACTCCCTTTGAAAGCGGATATTTTATTGCTGACCAAACCGTGGCAATGCCACCTGCAAAAACACTTGAGTTAATCATTCAGCATGATTTCGGGACTATTCAAAACGGCTGGACAGATCTCGCGGGTCTCTGGGGAGCCTCAAATATCAGATTCGGTCTGAATTTCACCATTACCAAAAACCTGATGATCGGTTTGGGAACAACCAAAAATAAAACCATTCAGGACGGTCAGATCAAGTACACTTTTGCCCATCAGCGGGTAGATGGATTTCCTTTGACTATTGGCTATTACGGAAATATGGCACTAAACTGCACCAACAAATCCGTGTTCGGAAACAACTATAAATTTACCGACCGGTTTTCCTTTTTCCATGAGTTGATGATCGCCCGCCGGTTTGGAAAGAGGGTTTCATTACAACTTGGGGTTGCATATGTTCATTATAACACTGTCGACTCTACCATGAAGGAGACACATAAATATTCACAGTATAAAAATGACAACATCAATATTTCCGGGATCGGAAGACTTAAAGTAACACCCCAGACCTCCATAATTTTAAGTTATTCCCAACCGGTAATGACTTATCTGAATACTACACCCTGGCCTAATTTCGGTGTTGGGGTTGAAATCTCCACAAGTACGCACTGCTTCCAGATATTCCTGACTTCTGCACAGGGGTTGGTACCCCAGGAAACAGTCATGTACAACAATAATAATCCATACAACGGAGCTATTCTTCTAGGGTTCAACATAAGCCGTTTGTGGAGCTTTTAAAAACAGAATTTATTATCCATGTTTAACCAAAAATCAATTAATCAGATGAAAACAACACAGAAAGTAATTACCCTCCTGATTACTGCAGCATTTGCCGTAGTTTTCATGCTCGGCAACAATGCTTTGGCACAAGCCAAAGGAAAAGCCTGGCCGGTACCCGACAAGGACAAAAATCTGAAAAGCCCTGTAAAAGCAAGTGACCAGAATGCCATCGCCAATGGCAAAGATCTCTGGGCAAAACATTGCAAATCATGCCATGGAAGCAAAGGTCTCGGTGACGGTCCCAAGGCTGCTACCCTGAAAACCAATCCGGGTGACTTTACCACCAAAGATTTCCATGCATTTACCGATGGTGAACTTTTTTTCAGGACTTCTATTGGAAGAGGCGACATGCCGGCATATGACAAGAAGATTCCCGAAGCAAAAGATCGTTGGGATCTGGTTGCTTATATTCGCACTTTCAAAAAATAATTCTCATTAAATTCATTGAAAAGGGTGTTTATATTATGTTTGTAAACACCCTTTTCTCTTATTCTCTTACTATTTATTCAGGTTATTTTGAACAGCTCGAAAGTCAGGCCATCATGGGTGGTCATTGTTTTAATCGTCTTTACAATCATCCTGATTTCTGTTTCATACTCCTTCGATTCAAAAGCGATTGTACCTGGCGGTGATACCCTAAAAAGTACACAAAAAACAAATTCAAAATCATTTGCAGAATTCAAGAATGCTCAAGAAAACGAGAGTTGCCTTAAATGCCACGGTCAGTCAAAATACTCATATGAAAATAACGAATCCGGTAAACAGGTTTTCAAACGAATGTATTCCGAACTGATCCTGACCCGGACAATATTTTATGAGTCAAATCACCGGAATTTTAAATGTATCGACTGTCATTCAGAAGATTATAAAACATTTCCACATGCCGGCAACCTTCGTATGGCATCAAAACCTAATTGCCTCGACTGCCATGGCGGCGATGAAATGTATGCAAAATATCATTTCGAAAATATTGAGAAAGAATTCCAGGAAAGTGTTCATTCTGAGAAGCACAGCCAGGATTTTACCTGCTGGATGTGTCACAATGGACACACCTATAAGATAAACGCCCGTACTAATGAAAATATTAAGCAAACCATTATTTATGACAATGCCATCTGCCTTACATGTCATGGCGATATTACAAAATATCAGTTATTGACAGATAAGGAAAATCCAAATTTAATTAAGAAACATGAATGGTTACCAAACCAACAATTACATTTTAAATCAGTTCGTTGTATTGAATGTCATACAAAGAAAATCAATGACAGCACACTCGTTGGTCATAATATCCGACCCAAAGCGGAAGCAGTAAAAAAATGCGAGGAATGTCACTCATCCAATTCTGTTCTTCTGGCTGCTTTATATAAATATAAGATCAGGGAAACAAGAAATGCCAAAGGGTTTTTTACAGGGATCATTACCAGTAATTCCTATGTTATCGGTGCAAACCGGAACTATTATCTGAACCTGCTTAGTCTTATTATTGTCGGGTTTGTGGTTGCCGGTATTGTAATACATACTGTTTTCAGAATGTTAAAATGACCTTTACTATGTCTGCAGAAAAACTATATCTATATCCTGTCTGGATTCGTCTCTGGCACCTGGTCAATGCATTGTTCTGCCTTTCACTGATCATGACGGGGATCAGCATGCAATTTTCCAATCCTTTGGTTCCGATGATACGGTTCGACATCGCTGTTTCCATCCACAATATAACGGGAATCCTGTTATCCATCAATTACATAGGGTTTTTACTGGGAAATCTTTTCACCGGGAACGGTAGAAATTATAAAATGGCATTCCCCGGATTATCAACCCGGTTGAAATCTCAATTCCATTACTATATCAAAGGGATCTTTACCGGCGACCTGCCTCCTTTTCCCATCTCAATTGAAAAAAAATTCAACCCGCTGCAACAATTTTCCTATGTCGTTATCATGTATGTAAGTGTTCCCGTTCTTTTAGTAACCGGCTGGAGTTTGATGTATCCGGAAGTAATCCCTACCCGGTTCCTGAGCACGAGCGGTCTTCATTTAACTGATTTGTTGCATATATTGATCGGGTTTATAATTTCACTCTTCATGTTTGTGCATATTTATTTCTGCACCATTGGAAAAACAACGGTCAGTAATTTCATGAGCATAATTAACGGTTATCATGAAACACACTGATATATCCTTGAATTTCAATTCATATATCCTGTTTTAATAGTTCATACAGTGGAAGAATCCAATGATAAAAAGAAAAAGTCCCGCAGAGAGTTTCTGAAAAAGGGGTTTTTAGCCGGCGCAGGTGTCGTTGCCGGAGGCAGTCTGATCGCTGCTTATGTTGATAAATCTGCACCGGAATCAGGGGAAAAAGTCAAAGCCCTCACCACCAATGGTGAAATCATAGAAGTCGATAAGGCACATATCAAGACTCCGCGGGTCTCGATTGAAGAATCACATAAAGGAATCCCTGGCCGGAAATTTGTGATGGTGATCGACTTAGCGAAGTGTAAAAATGCAAGAAAATGTGTCGAGGCATGCCAGAAAGGTCATTTCCTGCCGAAGAGTCAGGAATTCATGAAAGTCTATTTTCTCCAGGATTCTGACAAGTCAGCTCCTTACTGGTTTCCTAAACCCTGTTACCACTGCGATAATCCTTTGTGTGTAAGTGTTTGCCCAGTTGGTGCAACCTACAAAAGAAGCGATGGCATAGTGCTGATCGATAATGAAAGATGTATTGGCTGTAAATTTTGTATGACCGGGTGTCCCTATTCAACGAGGGTTTTTGCCTGGAAACATTACCCGGAATATGAAAAGGATGGACAGCCCTATTCTCCGGAAGCCAGCAGCCCGGGTAAGGAGGGAACTGTTTCCAAATGTGATTTCTGTCCTGATCTTATTCGGATGGGTAAACTTCCCTATTGCGCCCAGAACTGTCCCATGGGAGTTATTTATTTCGGGGATATCGATGAAGATACAGTAACAAACGGTTCAGAAACCTTAAAGTTCAGTGAACTCATCCGTGACCGGGCTGGTTACCGTTACCTTGAAATGCTGGGGACACGACCGAGCGTTTATTACTTGCCCCCGGTTGACAGACAATTCCCGGTAAACCGGGGATTTGAAGATCTTGAGGAGTCTGTGAAAAATAGATATAAGAATACACCTTACGGTAAAAATCATAAATTATAAACCATGGAATATCAAAGTACCAAGGAAAAACTTCTTCAAGAGGTTGCACCACACCTGGAAAGAACGACATGGGTAGCAAGGTTATGGATCTTCTTCCTGTTAGCCGTTATCGGTATCGGGGTTTATGCATTTATCCAGCAGGTGACGAAAGGACATATCGTTACCGGAATGAGGGATAATGTGGTTTGGGGAATCTACATTGTCAATTTCATTTTCTTCATGGGGATGAGTTATGCAGGCGCTATCATTTCCGGTGCACTTCAACTTTTCAGGACGGAATGGAGAAAACCGATCATCCGGATGGCAGAGTACCTCGCTATTATCTCATTGCTCATCGGACCAGGATACATTCTTCTGTGCATCGGGCGTCTTGATCGTTTGCATTACCTGGTGTTGTTCGGAAGGATCCAATCCCCTATCACATGGGACGTGATTGCTATTTCCACTGATATTTTCGGTTGTTTGATCTTTCTTTATCTTTCCCTGCTCCGTGACATTGCTACATTAAGGGATTATACAGCGCTTAAGGTTCCAGCGTGGAAGAAAAAGCTATATTCCATACTTGCTTTGGGTTATACAGGAGCACCGGAACAGGAAATACGCCTGAAACGTGCAACTGATATTATGGCTGCAATGGTTATTGCCATCGCTATCATCGTTTACTCAGTATTGGCATGGATTTTCAGTGTCACCCTTCAACCCGGCTGGCACAGTACGATTTTCGGACCTTATTTTGTGATCGCTGCCGTGTATTCGGGAACAGGCGTTCTTGTTATTACCATGTGGGTTTTCAGAAAAGCATATCACCTTGATCAATATATCACACGTAAGCATTTTGTTGCCATGGGGGTTCTAATGGTCATTCTGGCTGCATTGTTCGGATATTTCACTTTCAGTGATTATCTGACAAAATGGTATGGCTCTGAAAAAAATGATGAAAGCCTGATCCGGATTTTATTTTCAGAATATTATTGGCCATTTATCTTTTCAAATTATATCGGAGTTCTGATACCCTTGCTGGTTATAGGAATCCCCAGGCTAAGAACGATAAACAACATCACTTTTTCTGCTCTTGTAGTGATCGTAGCTCTTTGGTTCAATCGTTACCTGATCGTAGTGCCAACATTGGAATCACCTTACCTTCCTATCCAGGATTCGCGTCCTGAATGGCTCAATTATTCAGCTACCTGGGTTGAATATGCATTGCTTGCAGCAGGTATTGCCCTCTTCTGCCTGATGTTCACGATTGCCTCAAAATTTGTTCCGGTCATGAATATCTCTGAAATGTCGGAAACACCAAAGCCCGAGGAAGCTGTGTTGTTTCAATCGGAAGAATCATTACTCTAATAGTACTGAAAATAAAGTAAATATTCAAAATATTCATATGAAAAGCGTCAATTTAACCTCCTGCATTTTCATCCTGGTCTTTCTGCTGGTAATAAGCTCTGCAGTTTTTCCACAGGAAAAACAGGATTCATCCTCCTCAAAAACACCCAATATCACACTGAATTACCTGAATACATCGAACGATACGATCATTCTTTCTGCCTCCGTTTCGATCAAACGGGAACTAGGTGTTTTTGCACTTCAGAACGCGGAGATAACATTTGAAGCTTCCGCTGGTGGCAATGAATCAAAATTCCTGGGCAAGGTGAAGACTGATGTCGAAGGCAATGCAGTTATTAAGGTCGTGTCGAAGATTGGAATTCCTACTGATAAAGAAAGAAAAACAATCTTTACTGCAAAATTCCCGGGTGGTGCCAGGTATCTTGCATGTTTTGAAAAAACATCGGTCAGACTGGCTAAAATCCTTGTTTCATTTGCCCAGGAGGATACAGTACGGGTCATTAAGATAAGCGCTTTCCAGGTTGAAAACGGAGTTCCCGGCAAACCATTGACCAAAGAAAAAGTAACGGTGTACGTTCCAAGGTTGTTCACACTTCTAAAAATCGGTGAGACCACTCTTGATGAAAATGGAAAAGGTCAGGTGGAGTATCCTGAAAAGCTCGTTGGTGATTCCTTGGGAAATATTACCATCTATGCAAAGATCGAAGAGAATGATATATACGGCAATGTGCAGGGAAAATCATCCATAACCTGGGGCATTCCAAAGCAATATTTCCTGGCAGAGAGACCGGCAAGACAATTATGGACACCCGTTGCACCCATATGGATGATTGTCACCCTGATCATTATGCTTACCGGGGTATGGGCACATTATCTTTATGCTGTGTTTCAATTGATCATGATCAAACGTCACGCTCAAAAACTGCGTAACAATCCTCCATTATAATTGATTTTCATGGTAGCTTTGCTGCATGAGCAATAAGAAAATCTCCAGTAAAGTCAGAAAAGCATTGGCCGAAGGAAAGATAAAGGAAGCAAACGGATTCCTTGGCAATGCTTATTCCCTCCGCGGGATCGTGGTAAAGGGTCAGCAATTAGGAAGGGTTTTGGGTTATCCAACCGCTAACCTTAATCTCCATGAAGAATCAAGGCTGTTTCTCGCCAATGGAGTATATGCAGTAAATATAACCATTGATGGAAAGGAATATGGAGGAATGGCCAACATTGGTATCCGGCCTACACTGGATCAGCATGAATTGACAGTCGAAGTTAATATCTTCAGTTTCGATGGTGATATATACGGAAAGGAGATCCTCCTTCATTTTATTGAACGTATCCGGGATGAAAAAAAATTCGGTAATCTTGAGGAGTTAAAAGATCAACTTTCAAGGGACAAGGAACATATTACAGAACTCTTATCCTCTGGGGTGCATTCTGATACCTACACCAAATAATCCGCCGATTTCAAGGCGCGGAACAATTGGTTCAATTGATATCTTTATAACACCTGATGGAGGAAGGTAGATTTCTTTTTTAAGCGCTATCGACACAGTGCATGAATCGGAAGTACAATTCCCGGTAAATGAGCCCTGTTTTTTAATTTCGAAATGATATTCTTTTATCCTTTCTTCACCCGAAGGTGTAGTCATTATCATATTGAAATCCAGGTTATCGAAGGAATAACTATTTGCATGTGTAACAAAAAAATAGATGTCCCATCCTTTTGGAGATGGTAGTACCGGGATTTCAAATTGCAGGGTATTATACCGGTACCAGGAATGATTTTCAAATTTATGATAGATTATGTAATCATTATCCTTTTTACATCCTGAGATTATTATCAAAAAAAATAATCCGGCAATCAGAAAAAATTGTTTCATAGATGATTATTACAATAACTGGTTGCCGTGAAAAACCGGCAGATAGATCGTAAATATCGTTTTTACGCCTGGTTCTGATTCAAACAGAATATCCCCCCCGGCATTTAGTATTATACTTTTAACGATTGCCAGACCCAGCCCCATCCCCCCTGATTTTGTCGTGAAATTGGGCTGGAATATCCGTAATGCCTGTTCAGGGCTGATTCCTGAACCATTATCCATAATTTTAATCACCATGCGCGAGACTTCCCTTTTCAGAGAAATATGAATGATGCCCTGTTTATCTTCCCCAATGGCCTGTATGGAGTTATTCAACAGGTTTGTAAATACCCGCATCAGTTGCTTTTTATCTGTAAACCCCCGGCAGTAGTTATCTTCACTTGAAAAGCTGATCCGGATCCGCGGTATGTTCTGGTAAAATTCCATTGCATCCCGAATCGCTTGTCCGATATCAACAATTTCGTTCTTTGTTTCCGGAGTTTTTGCAAAATCGGAGAATTCCCCTGCAATGACCGATAATGCTTCGATCTGTTCAGTCATCATCTCCGTGAACCTCTTAAGGCGTTTTTCCCAGTCCGGCGTTTTATCATCCCAGGCTTTCTGTATGTGCTGAACACTCAGTTTCATCGGGGTCAACGGATTTTTAATTTCATGAGCAACCTGACGTGCCATCTCCCTCCAGGCACTTTCGCGCTCTGACCTGGCAAGTAATTCCGCGCTTTTTTCCAGTTCACCGATCATCCTGTTGTATTCATCAACGAGTTTCCCGATCTCGTCTTTCTTGTTCCACTCCAGTTTTTCGTTCGATGTTGCAAGGTTGGTCTGGCTAAGCCGGCTGGCAAGCATCCGTAATGGACGACTAATATAATTGGTTACAACTACAACCAGGAATATCCCTGCTATAATGAGCAGGACATAAATATTGATGAAAGCTACAAGAAATGTTGAAATCTCCCGTTTGAGGTCATCCTGGCGGGCAAAATAGGGCAGGTTCAGATAGGCAAGTAACTTGTTCCGGTCGTTGAAGAATGGAATATACGCCGAATAATAGCGATGTTTCCCTATGGTTTCCGAATGAATATAAAGCGAGCTGTGAAAATCCCTTACATTTGTAAGGGCAGTCCTGTTCATCAGGTTGGAGATAAGGCCTTCTTCAAAGATTTCAGGGCGGGAAGTAGTGATCAGGTGTCCTTCGGGATCAAATAAATTCACATCGGAAAAAAAGATATTGGCATATTTCATCATTAATTCATTCAGACTCTGAATGCTATCCATTGTCAGTCCATCTTCCATTCCCATCTTATGTTGCAGTTCAACCAAAATGGAATGGGTCCGTTCACTAAGGTTTTCCCTGTTTTTCTCTGAATTCAGCCGCCTGATATACCCGACCATGAGAATACCTATGATCACAAGGGATGCAACCATAACACTGATCATCGAGAGCTGCAGGCGGTCGCCAAGCCTGTATAATGAGATGCGCGTGATAACCCGGAACCTTACAACAAGAATAAAAAATAATGCGATAAATGAAAAAAGGATAAACAACCATGAAAATGGTGCGATCATATCAAGCAATGAATCTTCCTTTTTGCTGATATCAAAGATGGTGTTGGAGTCGATTGGAAGACAATAATGGTTCATACCATCTTTATCGTAAAAATGGGCACTATTATTTTGGTGTAAAAGGGTATGGTCCAGATCGATACTGTAATGAAAGCTTCCCACCCGGTGTACCAGCTTGCCTGCCCTGTAAAAGGCATAGGAATATTCGGAGATATCAGGTAAATGATATTGTTTCTGGTCGATCAGTAATTCTGGAAAACCAAGATCATTGAATATAAGAATTGAACTGATCTCCACATAGGCAAAATAGGGGTTATCCAGGGAATCTTTCGTAGGTAACGGAATGATTGCAAGGTAATTGCGATATCCATAACCATAATCAAGGTAAAAAAGATGATTACTCAGGGTTGGTTTTCCATACTCCTTCAGGACATTCTGAAAATAGAGGTCGCAGTTGATCAGGTAATTCCGGGGCTGTATTCGGAGGCTTTTCTTCCCGGAGCAGATTGTGATCTGTATATTGTAGTCTTTCCATTCCTTCCTGAAATATCTGTTCTCAAGATAATCTGTGATGCTGTCTTCAAACACAGAACCGGAAGTGTCGGGAATTGCCCTGTAGTAGCGAAAAAGCACAGAGTCCCTCACCATTGCAGATTCCTGCCGGTTAAACAGCATTTCACATACCGGGTCTTTTTCAGTGGCGAGCTTCATTGCAAGGAGTTTTCTCTTTTCCTTTTCAATGACTGAATTTGCATGATCCAATATAACAGTGCTGCAAACCGAAAATAAAACCAGGTAAAAAATGATTGCTGAAAGAGAGAATTTTTTCAGTTCCACACCTTTTAAAGCCATCAGATCCTTACTCCCTGACAACTGATAAAAATACCCGATCAGTGGAAGTGAAAAGAGTAAAAAAGAAAGAAAAATAATGCTGATAATAAAGAATCCAACTATGCTGTAAGTAGTTAATCCTGAGATCTTTTGAAGGGTTAATGGAATGGTGGAGTTGACAGTTAGCTGTTGTATCAGGTAAATCACTATACAAAAACCTGCACTCAGAATAAAGAGGATACCAAAGCAAACCATGATACGTTTTCCGGTCGTTTGCTTTTTTATTACTTGACTTTCAGGTAAATGAAGGAAAAAGATGTAAGCAATCGCCAGTATCACGATCGCATTTATTAGGAAATCTCCAAGGGAAGGTAAAAACGATGAGGCAGAAAATAGCTGTTGTCCAAAAAATTCAGAATTGTAAAGGACTCGTGGTAATCTGAAATAGTACTGAATGAACCTGATGATTATGACATAAATGGAAAAACTTAAAATAAAAAGCAGTTTTCGTTGAAAAACATAGTAAACTCGTTTATAAAATTGGTATAAAGAAAGGATAACAAAAAGAAAACCAATAACATACAATGACAACAGCACAAATATACGGGGAGTCGAAAGGGTAATTTTTGAAGGAAGTTGAAGCATGAAAAGAAAAGCCCCTTTGTCAGACCTGATGCTGATGTTTCCGCTTTGAAGGCTAATGGTTGTTCCCGGAGGAACATGAAAATCCTCCCTGAAATTATTTTCCAGAAATTCATTTTCGATCGGATATTCATGTTTAAGCAGAATAAGAGCAGTGTAAACACTTACTGAGTCAGAGGTTTCCCGTATAGCGTACCAACCGTTTTTAAGCTGAATAACCCGTATTTCTGATGAATGAATGGTATTTATGAATAACTCTTTAACAGGAATTTCATTTGTTGACCAATATTCAATTGAATCCCTTTGGGAGATATAAAATCCTAAACCCTGGTCATTAAATAATTTCTGAAATTTTCCTGATGTGTTGATCCATTCTTCGGAGTTAAATTGCCCCTTATATTGTTTAAGTTCTGCAAGTAATTTTTGAGCCTGGTTTACTTTTTCCCTGAAAACAGTTTCAAATGTTCTTTTAATTTCTTCGGGACTGTTCTGGTAAGAAAAATAAAACTGAATAAGTATGGCAATAAAAAAGAAAAAAAATCCTGCACCAAGTGAGGATAAAACCGGGAAATTTTTCAGTTTTTCTTGAATTTTCATCTAATTTTCTGAACAATAATCAAATGCATGAGACCTCATTAAATCGCTTTTAACGAACTTTCCGGAAGAAATCAGTGCAACACCTGATTTCAGGGGTATCGTTTATCTGCGGGCTTTATTTTGCCTCATTTGCAATTTTAAAGAGGTAAATCAAACTTGAATAATTACCCTTATTTCGTCTAGCAGATTTGTTGGATTTTATTCCGTTTAAAAACGCCCGAAAATAATTTTGTTTTTTCGTTTTATATTTTTCGCTGATGAGTGAAATATAGAAAGCATCAAATTTTAATGGTACAATTTTGACCAGATGGAACCCATGCTTTTCACCAAGTAATTTAACGGTAGCCTGGGTAAAATGATAAAGGTGCCTTGGAACATCCAAAGCTGCCCAGAATTCCCTGTATTTAACTGAATCCCATGAATCATTGTTTGGTAGTGCGACAATCAGGGTTCCTTCCGGTTTCATCAGTTCCCTGATCCTCTCCATTCTTGTTCCCAGGTCATGAACATGCTCCAGAACGTGCCACATGGTAATAACATCAAACTGTTTCTTTCCGGGAGCATCCAGGTAAGATTCCGGGTAAACCTCGATCCCATGAAATTCAGTTGCATAATGGCGGGCAGCTTCATTGGGTTCAATCCCTGTGACCTTGTACCCATTCTTCGCACAATACGCAGGTAATTCACCTGTTCCACATCCGATATCGATCAGTTCTCGTCCGTGTGAATATTTTTTTATCAATCTGTATTTAGTTCGAACAGAGATAGATCTTATGCCACGGTAGATATAACTCAGCAGATCCCTCTTCCTGGCATTATGTGCAATATACTCCGTCGATTCATAATATTTTCCGATATCGGGTTTTTCAGGACGAGGATTTGTAAAACGGAATCCGCAATCTACACATTGCACAACAACGAATTGCTCCATACTTAAAAAATGATCCGTAACGTTCAGGAATTGCCTGAAATCCGATTGACCACAAACAGGACAAGTAGATAATGATTCCATGAATATATTTTTGTTTCACGTGGAACTTCATCGGCCAATATAGACAACTAAGGCTGAAATATCAGCAGGGGAAACTCCACTGATACGTGATGCTTGTCCAATGGTTCCCGGTTTAATTTTTGTCAGTTTCTCCCTTGCTTCAAACGAAAGCGATTTTAGTTCAGTATAATTGAAATCCGGATGTAGCTGAATATCTTCAAACCTTGCTAATTTACCTACAATTTCGTGTTCTTTCTCAATATAGTTCTCATATTTGACAGCTATTTCAGCCCCTTCGAGCTCTTCTTCAGATATTTCTCCCAGGTTATCAAGAAATATCGAAAATGCCGGGATTCCATGTATCAGGTCGAAAATACTAATTTGCGGGCGTAAAAGGATTGCCGAGATCTTTGTTTTCTGAAGAATACCAGGAGTATTTTGGCTATAAAGTACAGGGTTTATCTCCTCAGGGGTAACTCCTTCCAGTTTTAGCTGTTCGATAATCCTATTAATTTTTTCATACTTTTCCCTCACCTTATCCATTCTTCCCTTTGAAGCAAGTCCCAATTCATAGGAAAGGGGTGTAAGCCGGAGGTCTGCATTGTCCTGTCGCAGAAGAATGCGATATTCAGCTCTTGAGGTGAACATCCGGTAAGGTTCTTCTGTTCCTTTGGTGATCAGATCATCAATCAATACTCCGATGTAGGCTTGCGACCGTGACAAAATCAAAGGTTGTTTCCCTATAATCTTCAGGTGTGCGTTGATTCCAGCCATGATCCCCTGTCCAGCCGCTTCCTCATATCCGGTAGTACCATTAATCTGGCCGGCAAAATAAAGGTTTTCTATTACCTTGGTTTCAAGGGTAAAATTAAGCTGAAATGGAGGAAAATAATCATATTCGATTGCATATCCGGGTCTGAAAAATCGTGCATTTTCAAAACCGGGAACTTTTTCCAACGCCTCAAACTGGATCTCTTCTGGAAGTGAAGAGGAAAAACCATTAACATAATATTCTACAGTATTCCATCCTTCCGGTTCAATAAAAAGCTGATGCTTGTCTTTACCTGCGAACCGGTCAATCTTATCTTCTATCGAGGGACAATACCTTGGCCCTCTTCCTGAAATTCTTCCTGTAAATAGTGGCGATTTGTCAAATCCTTTCCTTAAAATATCATGAACCTCGGAATTCGTATGGGTAAGATAACAGGATTTTTGTTTTTTTGGTTCCGCTTTATCAAGGAAAGAAAAACATTGTGGTTGCTCATCTCCTTTTTGTTCGACCATCTTTGAAAAATTCAGCGACCTTCCATCAACTCTCACCGGGGTCCCTGTCTTCATTCTTCCTGAATCAAATCCCAGAGATATCAGATTTTCTGTCAAACCAACGGAAGCCTTCTCCCCTATTCTCCCTCCTCCAAAATGATTCTCTCCAATATGTATTATCCCATTCAGAAAAGTTCCGTTGGTCAGAATAACTGCTTTCGCTGAAAATTCCATTCCCAGACTTGTATTAACACCGGCAACTTTTTGATTCAAGGTTGTAATACTTGTCACATTATCCTGCCAGAAATCGATATTTTTTGTATTCTCCAACTGCAATCTCCAATCCTCTGAAAACCGGATTCTGTCGTTCTGTGCCCGTGGACTCCACATTGCTGGTCCCTTCGATTTATTCAGCATCCTGAACTGAATCGTTGTTTTATCTGTAATTATCCCGGTAAATCCTCCCAAGGCATCAATTTCCCTGACTATCTGTCCCTTAGCTATACCACCAATTGATGGATTGCAAGACATCTGAGCCATGGTCATCATATTCATGGTTATCAGTAAAACGCTTGATCCAAGATTTGCTGCAGCGGATGCAGCTTCACATCCAGCATGCCCTGCTCCTACCACTATAATATCATACTTCTTTTTCCAACTCATGTTCCACGTGAAACATATTCGGTGATTCTTCCATTTCTAGTACATTACAACATGTTGACCTCATTTATATAAATATTCCCACTAACATTCAAGTGACAGGGTGACAAAGTGACAAAGAAACATTTCTCCGTACCCCTATAATTCTTGAACCATATAATCCAGAAATCATATCACCATGTCACCTGGTCCCTCCTATCCCTTCTCCCCAGATAAAAGTCCTCCTTTGTCCTCATTAATTTCTTCTCTTTTCCCGTTTTATCGGTGTAGCCAATTAAATGCAGTATGCCATGAATCATTACCCTGTGCAATTCATTGATAAACTCCGTTTCAAATTTTAATGCGTTCTCCACTACCCTCTCAATGCTGATGTATATTTCTCCTGCAATTTTTTTAGGTTCTTCAGAAAAATTGAAGGTTACAACATCTGTTAACTTCTTATGTTTTAGATATTTACAATTTATTTCATTCAAATATTCGTCGTTGCAAAAAATAAAATTTATTGCCTTAATCCGTTTACCCTCCTTTAAAACAGTCTCTTCCACCCATAACCGGACCTGGGTTTTATTTTTTAAGGTAAATTCAATATTTTCTGCAAAAAAAAGGATCCGGGGACTCACAATACATGTCTTAGACCAGTGATTTTTGTTTGTTGAAATAGCCTTTCAACTGCTTGATCCTTTTTATGTTTGTTTCCTGGCCTATGCTGGAAATGTTAAACACGATCTCTACAGCATTTCCTTTCGCATTATATCTAACCTGATCAGATAAAGTTTTAATCAAAAAAATCCCGGTTCCTCTCCTTTTGTCAGCGTTCCCTGAAATATCCAACGGGTCAGGCACTGAATCAAAATCAAATCCTTCGCCTTCATCTTCGACCGTGAATTTCAATCCATTCCTTATCCATTCGGAAGCGATGGTTACATTTTTCCTGGTGTCATTTTTATTTCCATGAAGAATTGCATTCCTGACAGCTTCTTCTATTGAAACAAGAATGTTACCATAATAAGTTTCGTTCAAATGATACGTATCACAAATCTCCTCTACAAACAAGATCACCTTTGTCATCTCATTCATTGTGGATGATATAATCAGGTCATTGGATTGTCTCGACATTTTACCGCTGAAATTTCAAAAAATAACTGTTTATCTTTGTCTTATAAAAATTATTAAACTCCGGTTGTACTGTTTTTAATAATTCGGTTGAACCGTACTTCAGCATGTTATACTGAAAATTTGTTTTAGGGTTACTATAATTTCCTTCTTTTGCTTCAGTTGATTGTCTTTTTTCCTCCTGACCTCTTTTCTGTTCAGCCTTCTCCGATTCGAGTAATCTGGTCAGTATTTCGGCCTGCCTGTTTATTGTTTCCTGTAAAATCCGTTTGTTTACCAAATCCTTTTCCGTTTTTTCCATTTTATCCATCGCATCATTAAGGCCATTTTGGTCCTTCATTCCCTGTTCATTCATCCCGTCGATGTATTTTTTCATTTCCTGACGAATGGCTTCCTGTTGTGCTGCCATTTTTGCCAGCTGTTCGCTCATCTGCTGACCTCCTGGTTTTCCATATGGTTGCTTTCCTTGTTTTTGTTCTGCATCCATTTTCTCTTTCATCTTCTGCATTTGCTTGTTCAGTAGTTCCTGCATTGCCCTCATATTCTTCAAGGACATTTTTCCACTCATCTTTCCATTTTTACAAGAGGTTTTTCCACCTTTCATCTGCATCTGGCTTTGCATATTATTCTCCATATCCTTCAATGATTCAGATAGCATTAATGCAAGGTTATTTACAGCAGTCATTACGAACTGCTGTTTAATTGACGCCACCGGCAAGTTTCTTGCATCCAAAGATTTTACAGCTTCTCCTATATTCTGATCTATCGCCGATATTTCCCGCATGATATAAGGTTTTATCGAGGCTTCCCTTTTTGCAAGCTGGTATAATGAATCCTCTACCAATTTCAGATCCTCCTTAAGGTTGTTCTGATCTTCGATGATCTTCAAAAATTTCGGATCCGTCCGTTGTGTGGTATTTGTCCTGCTTATCAACTCTTCCTGATCAAAGGAAATCCTTACCAGATATTGCAGGATCTGTCTCAACCTTTCAACATTCTCTTCCATCTGTTCCATCTCCATCCCGTCCTCCATGTCCTGAAGTTTTTTAGACATGGATTTCATATTTTTTGCACTGTTTTTCTGAGACTTTGAAGCTTCTTTCCTGTTTTTCTTTTCCAGAGCTTTGGAACTTTTGCTCAATTCCTCCTGTACAGCTTCTTCGTCCTGTTTGGTATCAGGAAATTGATTAGGTTCTTCCAATTCCTTATTCTTCTTCTCAAGATCTTTAAGCTTATCTTTCAGATCCTCGAAGTCCTTATTAATTTCTTTCTGGTTTTGTTCCAGTTTTTCAGTACTGTTTTCGTCCCTTTTTGTGTCTTCTGAAAGTTTCTCTTGCTTCTCAGCCAGTTTGTCAAGCTTTTCAATAGTTTCAGAAAGATTTTTCTCAAATTCTATCTGCTTAAATAACTCCAGTGACCGGTCCAGTTGCTTTTCAAGATCCTTATTATCAAATTTCATTTTTTCGAGCATTTCGTTGATCTTTGTTTTATCGATCTTATCCAGCAATTCGTTGATCTTTTCCAGCATCTTTTTCATATCTTCGTCCATCACCTGGCTGATCAGTTCCGATAATTTCTTTTGCTTCTCCATGATCGACTGATCAATTTGCTTATACTGCTCTTCATAGGCATTTTTCTCATCGTTCTGTTTCTGAATATCTTCCAAATTTTCTTTTATCGATTTCTGTCTTTCCAGCAATTCTTCTATCTGTTTCCTTTCCTGCCAGCTAAGCGTACTTTTATCATTCAGTTTCTTATTCAGGTCGTCAATCTGTTGTTCAAGTTTCTTTGTTTCCCGTAACGAATTTTCCAGATCCTTTGTGATGGATTGTTCCTGTTTGGCCGTAATCTGTTCAACCTCTTCCAATGTTGGAGCTTTAAATTGGTACATCCTGGTTCTTGCACATTTCGGTCCATGAATCCCATCATTGTCACACACTTCAAAATAATAATCCACCTGATCGCCGGGATTCTTAATTACCTTGGCAAGATCGAATGAATAATAGAACTGCTGTTGGTTTATATTCTTATTTATGGACAAATTAACATGCTGAACGTCTTTATTATTAGTATCTCCATTATATATAATGGTATAGTTGAAAGTCAACCTGCTGAACCCGTAATCATCTTTAATGACACCTTGGAAAAAAAGCTTTGATTTTACCGTTGAATCTTTTGTTTCCTGAACAGTAATTGACGGGGCTACATCAGGAATAACTGTAATGGAATAGGAAAGTGAATCATGCTTTTTACTGTAGGCATTTTTTGATTGTATTTTATACCAGATATTTTTTGAAAATGAGGATGAGTACTCAAACCTGTTGCTCTCTTTCTTATCCAGTAGTTTAACCAAGGTGTCGAATTTCATGATCACGGCATCCACATCTTTTGTATAAATCTGCCATTTGACATTACTTCCTTGCGGAATTACAATATCCCCTGTATTTTCAATTATTTCTTTTTGCCTGTTAATATAAGCCGGATAGGTCAGTTCAACATTATAATTCAGGATAACCGGTTTCGGATAGACTTTCAGTTCATATTGCTCAGATCGGAATTTACCAGCTACCATCCGGAAAATGATGGTTTTTTGCAAGGTTTTAAAAGTGTAGGAAAAATGCAGATTATTATCCCTGTTCATTTTAAATAAGGAACCTTCTGTTTCAAGTTCTATCTCCCCCGGGATTTTTTCTCCCGATACTTTTATACTTAATGTAAAATCTTCCTGTTGAAATGCTTCAAGACTTTTGTTCAGCACAACCATGTGAAAGGGAAACTCAACTTCAAATTCCTTGTTGTGATGGATGATCCTTCCAGCCGGCCTGGTAATCATGGAAGGCGATATCAGACCCATAATCAGTATAATTAAAGCAGGTGGAATTGCATATCTTAAAAATTTTTTGTTCCTTGAAAGATCAATTGCCGAAATAAAAGGAACCGGCCTGAGTTGAATTATTCTCTGATCAATGCTGGCCTGAAGCAACTCTAAATCTTCATTTCCGTTTTCAGCAAGCTTTTTAAGCTGCAATGTATTTAACAGTTTGTCCTGTATAGTAACGAAATGTTTTCCGATGATCTGCGAGGCTTGTTCATAAGAAATAACCTTCCCGATTTTTTGCAATTTGAGTAAAGGGTCGAGGATATACGAAATAAATACAAGTGCATTGGCAACTATAAAAAGATAGAAGAAAACGGTTCTGGTTACATGATCAAAATGTCCGAAAAACTCAAGAATGGTAATCAGTAGAAATGCGAACAGGAAGATGGCTAAAAACAGTATCAAGCCTTTAAGCAACCTGTTCCTATAATATTTCCTGATAAATTCATCAAGTTTTCTGATCAGTATCTGATAGTTTTCCGACATAGTTTCAATACCCTTCTATCTCTAACGTTTATAAAACATGTTTATTTTCAGTGCAAATTTACGAATCAACCGGATTTTCTCGTGAGTCCTTTCCAAAATAGCTTTATTTTTGCCCAATAACTTCTTTTACACCCTTCAAGCCAAATGAATTTAATTATTTCAGATATGTTTCCGGTAGGACGGCCGGATAAAGAAAAACATCTTAACCAGAAAGCCAGAGCAATCTGGATGACCGGTTTGTCAGGCTCAGGCAAGTCAACAATCGGACTTGAGCTTGAAAGGGCCTTATATAACAGGGGTTACCTTGTACAGCTTCTCGATGGGGATATCGTGAGAACCGGGATCAACAGTAATCTTAAGTTTTCTGTCGAAGACCGGATGGAGAACATACGTCGTATTGCCGAGGTAACAAGGTTATTCCTTCAGTGCGGGATTATCACGATCGATTGTTTTATCAGTCCAACGCATGAAATCAGGGCGATGGCAAAAGAAATAATCGGGCCTGCTGATTTCATTGAGGTTTTTGTGGATGCTTCACTCGAAACTTGCGAAAACCGTGATGTTAAAGGTTTATATGCGAAAGCACGCAAGGGTTTGATAATGGATTTTACGGGGATTTCTTCTCCTTTTGAAGCTCCAATAAATCCGGATCTGGTTTTAAATACAATGGAAATGGATGTAGAGACGACTGTACATAAGGCGTTAGATTTCATTCTACCACAAATCATTTTGAATGTTTAACAATTATCCTTGTCATGAACAATTCCACCATACGGGTCAGATTTGCACCCAGTCCGACAGGACCCCTGCATATCGGCGGGGTTAGAACAGCTTTGTATAATTTTCTTTTTGCGAGGAAAACAGGAGGAAAGGTGATCCTTCGAATTGAGGATACCGATCAGAACCGTTATGTTTCCAATGCGGAGTCCTATATTATTGAATCCCTTAACTGGTGTGGCATTCAGTTCGATGAAGACCCCATAAAAGGCGGTCCTTACGGACCCTATCGCCAGTCGGAAAGAAAGGGCCTTTACAGGCAATATGCAGAAACACTCGTTTCCCGGGGGTTTGCTTACTATGCTTTCGACAGTGAGCTGGAACTTGAAGAGATGCGTGACCGGTTAAAGCATGAAGACCCTTCCATGGCCCAATATGGACCTTTTACCCGTTTGTCTATGAAGAATTCACTGACACTCCTGGCTGAGGTTGTGCAAGAAAAGCTCAGTAATTGTGAACCCTTTGTAATCAGGATAAAAATCCCGGAAAAGGAGGATATTATTGTCCATGACCTGATCCGTGGAGAAGTTGTGGTTCATTCCCACAACCTTGATGACAAGGTACTTTTTAAATCGGATGGATGGCCCACATACCATCTTGCAAACATCGTGGATGACCACCTGATGAAAATCAGCCATGTGATCCGTGGGGAGGAATGGCTTCCTTCTGCCCCGCTGCATGTTCTTTTATACCGGTATTTAGGTTGGGAGGCAGAAATGCCGGCATTTGCCCATCTTCCCCTTTTGTTAAAACCCGACGGTAACGGAAAGCTCAGTAAGCGCGATGGAGATCGCCTGGGATTCCCGGTTTTTCCTCTTCAATGGGAAGACCTCATCACTCGTGAAATTTCCTCCGGTTACCGCGAATCCGGATATCTTCCTGAAGCTTTCATCAACATCCTGGCTTTTCTTGGCTGGAATCCCGGAACGGAAAAGGAATTATTTTCAATGGATGAGCTGATCGAAGAGTTTTCTCTCGAACGTGTTGGTAGGCATGGTTCAAAGTTTGACCCTGAAAAGGCAAAATGGTTCAATCATCATTACATTCAGCGAATGGCTCCTGAAGAGCTTAGTTTGTTGTTAACTTCCCAGATCGTGAAGCATTGTCTTACAACGGATCCCATTTATACAGCCCGGGTTTGCAGTCTTATCCGTGATCGTGTTACGTTAATCCCCGATCTCTGGAACAATGCGTGGTTTTTCTTTAAAAGGCCTGAAACATACAACGAACAGGTAAAACAGAAGATCTGGAAACCCGAAACAACCCAATTGGTGAAAGGGTTTGCGGAAGAAGCCGGAAGACTTGATGTTTGGAACAAGGAGCAACTACATGGCCTGGTTGAAAACTATCTTTTTTCAATGAATGCAAAAATGGGACAATTGATGAACCCCTTGCGATTGTTAATTATTGGCGATAACCAGGGCCCGGGTATGATGGAGACTGAAGAATTGCTTGGTAAAGAGGAAGTGCTGGCAAGGATCCGGATCGGTATGGAAAAAATTAATGGCTGATGTCCATCAGAATTTCCTCACACAGCGAACATATGCAGGATTGCTCTTTGTAGTAATCCATATTGACCCGAGTGGTTGATCAAACGGATGAAATGTAGCACCGCCTGCATCCCATTCTGTAGAACTCCAGTACCAGCCCGTGTTAATCCCGTTAAGAAGGTCCCTATGGATGTATATTGAATCCACCTCATCGTTTGACGGAAGGAACCAATCGCTGAAGCTATTTAATATCAGGTCATCACAGACTTTCGCGGCAATATCAGTCTCACTGCATGCATTTACAATGGCCGTTGTATTGTCCTGGCCTGTACCAAAATCCAAATACTCTGCCCCGGGACCAATCAATGTGCCATTGCATCCCCAGGGGAAAACTCCCTGGTCAGCACTTGATGCCACATACCCATGCTGACCGGTTGCGTCGATATAAAAAACAATCCCTCCGAATGCGTAATCCCCCATAGATATGGTGGAGGTAGTCAATTTAACCCATTGTGTCCCGTTATATACATAAACTGCATTGTTTCCCTGCGGGCCATTTGCGTTCACAAAAACCATCAGTCCGGCTGAAGCTGGGTCCGGACGGTCAGCAAAATCAATCCGGGGCAGAAGCAATCCTTTATTGGTTGCCTTTTTCCGTCCCGAACCAAACCGATACCACTTCCTGAGATAAATTGATACCACCAAAATATGGGAATTTCGCGGACGTAAAAAAGGACGTCTATGCGAACCCTGATATGCCGGCATTGCGGCAAAGAAGTTCGATCGAACA
>JAPLDH010000073.1 GCA_026391355.1 Bacteroidota bacterium
TGTTCGATCGAACTTCTTTGCCGCAATGCCGGCATATCAGGGTTCGCATAGACGTCCTTTTTTACGTCCGCGAAATTCCCATATTTTGGTGGTATCAATTTATCTCAGGAAGTGGTATCGGTTTGGTTCGGGACGGAAACCTGAATTTCCGATACTTGTTGCGAACCCACTTGGTGAGCTGCAGATTTACCACCCGGAACAACTTCCGTAGTTCCGATTTCCGGAATCTTGAATAGTAATTGATCCATCCTCTGATCTTGGGATTTAACAACTGGGCTATCCTTGTCAATGGAAAATGAACCCAGCGGTGAATCTTCATTTTGTACAATTCCTCGCTTTTTCGGGCTATGTTCTTTTGACTCATACCCGGTGTGAACCCCAATCTCATCTTGCCATCTTCTTTGATCATCCGTGGTTTGAAGGTGAATCCTAAAAAGTCGAACTTCTGGCAATGAACTTTGAATGGTGGTTGTCTTTTCTGGTTGCGGCGACAGTAAACAATTGTTCCATAACGGGTATAGGTACTTGCGTTTGTTATGCTCCACCTGGGCAATGGTGATACTGTCTACTCCGGCATTCCCATCATTGGCTTTCACCCTCTTGAATGCCTCAAGTACTTGCAACCTTGTAATCGGTTGCGTCTTCTGTTCTTCTGCGAAAATCATCCTTATTCAAGTTTAAGTTGTTATACATAAAAGAACCTGTCATGTGAAGTCCTTCGCTCGGTGAATCATTACAACCCACCTCTGTCGGGTATTTCCGCTACTACGACTTCATCCGCCCCAGTGCTGCACTTCGCTACTTTCTGCATTTCCTTACAGGTTCTCTGCATTTTCGCTTTGCATTGCAGTCCTGGTTCTCCTTTTCCTTTACAGAGCCCAGGCAGGGTTCTTGCCGTCTTAATGCCGTGTGTCGTGTAAACAGTAATCAGGTTCCCTTTACACTTTGTCCCGCAGGGTCGCTCCCCCTTTGGTTTTGACACAGTAAATGTTATTTTCGACACTTCAATGACGAATCACTTGAGTTCAACTCCCCTGCCCTCACCATAGCTTTCTTCTCAAATACAACATGAGTGAAGCCTTTGACCTTGTCGTTCAGCACCTGACCTCTTAAATCAAGCACCACAAGGCGGTTTGAAAAATACGCCTGAACGTCTTTTCCGATAGGACATCCTTTGAATCTTTCCTTACGTGAGTCCTTCCAACTTTGCCTTCTTTCTAAGGGGTTGGCTCGTTTCCGGTCTTTCTCAAAGTCTATCATCTCCATAGAAGTTTTGTTACCATTTCTAAGAACTTTCGTATCTTAGTACCCTGTGGTAACGCAGGACACACAACGGCTGGTAACGAACCGTCAGCCGGCAATGCGGGCGGGTTTCCGAAGGCTGGCATTCACCAAACCTGCAAATGATAAAGGTAAGTAAAAACAAGAACAAGTAAAACCCCTGCTTACCGGCAGGCAGGCGCACTGCTTCTGCCGGCGGGGTGTTACCATGCATTTTGAAAAAAGGACAACACCATAAAAAACCCGAATATGACAGTACTACATTTATTAGCATCAAAACAAGGACTAAAAGGAAATGAAGCCAACATTGAATTGGCGAGACAAATTTCATTAAACGACAATAAAATTGCTATAAAAGAACTTGTTGACAATTTGGATAATCAAGACAAAAATATCCAAAGTGACTGTATAAAAACTCTTTATGAAGTAGGCTACCTGAAACCTGAATTAATTACAGATTATTATGCTGAATTTATTAAATTACTGACAAATAAAAACAACCGCCTTGTTTGGGGTGGAATGATTGCTTTAGCAACCATTGTTGATTTGCGGCACAAAGAAATATTTGATTCACTCAAAAAATTAATGGAAACAGTAAATAAAGGTTCCGTAATAACCATTGACAATGGAGTTGAAATACTTGCGAAATTGAATAAATATGACAAGTATTTTAATACGACAGATCCTTTGTTGATTAACCAGTTATGGAAATGTCCAATAAAGCAACTTCCCATGTATATCGAGAAATCACTGACTTCAATAAACAAACTGAATAAAGAAATTTACAAGACCATAATAGAAAAAAGAAAGAATGAATTTGAAAATGATTTACAAATCAAACGAATAGAGAATTCGCTGAAACAAATTATCAACACTTAATCAGGTTTTGTATTTAAACTTAAAAAAATTATCAAAGTTGAGGAATACCAATGAAGAAAGACCCACAACAAGGAGGGACAAATTCAGACAGCACAAAAAATTTAATGTATTGTAGTTATTGTTACTCCAATGGAGTATTTCCTTAACCAAATATAACACTTTGTGAAATAATAACATTAGTCAAGGAAAATTTAAAAGAAATTGGATACCCTGGATTTATTACTGAATGCTATACAACAGGAATCAGCCTATGTATTGTGATGCAACTTGGGGCCAAAAAATCATGACACTACAGAAGAAGAAAAGCAAGATGGTTGCCATCGTACAAAATTGGTAGGAAATTGGACTAAGCCAGGTCAAGTTTTCCAGTAACCAAAAAATCATACTCGTTATAGTGCAGCTATAAAGAAACAAAAATATCCGTAATAACGAAGATCGCAAATATCACACTTGCAATGCCATTCATTGTTGCGAAGGCCAGGTTGATACGGCTGAGGTCGTTGGGCTTTACGATGAGATGTTCATAGATCATGATAAGTGAGAAAATACAGGCGCCGATCCAGTAGAGATAATGAAACCCGCCAAGAAGTCCGGCAATGATCACGAAAACAATTGAAACCAGATGAAAGATCGCTGAAACCACCAGGGCATTCTTTTTACCAAAACTGACCGGGATAGATTTTAATTGTTCCCTTTTATCAAAATCCTCATCCTGCAAGGCATACAGAATATCAAAAGCGGCTACCCAGAAAATCACAATGATGGAATAAAGCAAAGGAAGAACCGTAAAATGCCCGGTAACGGCAAGGTATGCGCCAATGGGAGCAAGCGATAGCGAAAGTCCGAGAAAGAGATGCGACAGGAAAGTGAATCTTTTGGTCAGACTGTATCCAAGGATCACAAATAAAGCAACGGGAGAGAGAAGAAAGCAGAGGAAATTTATCAGGAAGGCCGTGGCCATGAAGAACAGTGTATTGATGAGAACGAATAGTAAAGCTGATTTAGGCCTGATGATCTGCCGGGGAATTTCCCGCAACGCCGTCCTGGGATTCTTACTGTCAAATTCACGGTCGGCATACCGGTTGAACCCCATGGCTGCATTCCTGGCAAAAAGAACACATAAAATGACAAGCAGTAAAAGCCGGAGATTAAAGGCTTCTCCGTTGTCCCTTATGGCCAGGGAAAACCCGATCAGGGCAAAGGGAAGTGAAAAAATGGTATGGTTGATCTTGATAAAATTGAAATAATTCCCGATCCAAAAGAGTTTCTTTTCAGCCATCTGATAGAAAAAGTTAAACTGATAACCGGTGCAAAGATAGATAAAGTGATACGGATATGAATTACTTTTGTGGACAGATACCATTTAGTGCCATGTCCGGAAAAATTGCACTTATCATAAAATATTTTAATCATTATTTTCTTGCACAGTCAAAGTACGAATTACATTCACCTTTTATCTATAAATTTTACAAAGAAATTCTGAATGACCATACGGATTATGCTCAGTACAAATCAGTTGAAAAGCTGAGAAGGCGGCTGTTGCAGGATAATCGTTTTCTTTCAAGAGCTGACCTTGGAGCGAGATCCCCTGAATTCCCCTTACAAAAAAAACTGATCACCATCAGAACGATTGTGCGAAGATCTTCTGTATCTCCGCGTAACGGGAGACTGTTATTCAGGTTGTCGCACTATTTCCGCCCTGAAAATATTCTGGAATTGGGAACTTCCCTGGGTTTGAGCACTGCATATCTGAAGGCAGGTCATCCCGAAGGAACCATAACTACAATTGAGGGTTGCCGGGAAATTGCCAATGAAGCCAGGAGAAATTTTGAAACCCTGGGATTTGGTGATATCGTTCAGCGGACCGGGAATTTTGATGATCTGTTACCAGGTATGTTGGCTGAATCCTCACCGCCGGACCTGATCTTTATTGACGGGAATCACCGGAAAGAAGCAACACTGAACTATTTTAACCGGTTTCTGCAACACATCAAGCCTTCGACCGTTATAATCTTTGATGATATTCACTGGTCAGATGGCATGGATGAAGCATGGACAGCGATCAAACGTAATAAAGATGTTAGGGTTACAGTTGATCTGTTTACCATGGGAATTGTCTTTTTCAGGGAAGAACTAAGCAAAGAAGATTTCGTGATCAGGTTCTGATTATTATTGTAATTTTGTTACCCATTAAGGAATACCTGAATAATTTTCAAATGGAAAAAGAGGTTATCAACATTGTAGAAATTGTAAAAAATTTCAAGGTTGGCTCGGTCATCGTTGAAGCACTGCGCTCCGTTTCTCTTGTCATACAGAAAAACGAATTCGTAGCGATCATGGGACCTTCCGGGTCAGGAAAATCAACACTGATGAATATTCTGGGGTGTCTTGATTCTCCGACAAGCGGTCAATATTTTCTCAATGGGCAGGATGTGAGCAAACTGGATGATAATAATCTCGCCGAGATCCGGAACAAAGAGATCGGTTTTGTTTTCCAGACGTTTAACCTGTTACCCCGTTCCACTGCGTTGGAAAATGTAATGTTGCCGTTGATCTATTCAGGTGTTACCAAGGTTAAACGGGTGGAGAGGGCAATGCAGGTGTTGGAGGAGGTTAAACTGAGTGACCGGGTAGCACACAGGCCCAATGAACTTTCGGGAGGGCAGCGGCAGCGTGTATCAATGGCCCGAGCCATGGTCAACAATCCTTCGATCATCCTGGCAGATGAACCAACCGGGAACCTCGATTCCAAGACCTCAATCGAAATCCTCGGATTACTGGAAGAGATCCACAGGGTTGGAAACACAGTAATCGTTGTAACGCATGAAGAAGATATTGCACTTCATGCTCACCGGATTATCCGCCTGATGGATGGAAAAATTTCTTCCGATGATGTCAATCACAATATCAAGACGATTGCAGATTATCATTTATACGATCAGCAACAGAATTAGGCGAATACCCGCTGTTCATGCATAAGGAAGACAATTACAGGAAGCTTTTTGAAGATTTTACCAGGCTGACCATCATGGTGATCGGTGATGTGATGGTTGATTCTTACCTGTGGGGGAGGGTTGAACGCATATCACCCGAAGCGCCGGTACCCATTGTAACTTTGAAAAACCGGGAGAACAGGATGGGAGGTGCAGCCAATGTTGCACGAAACCTGAAAGCAATGGGAGCAAATCCCCTCCTTTGCTCCATTATCGGTAATGATGAAAAGGGAGATGCTTTTATCTCGTTGCTGAACGAAGAGGCAATTGAAACAAAGGGCATTTTCAGGAGCAAAAGCCGTATAACCACGACCAAATTCAGGATCTTCGGTAATAACACCCAGATGATCAGGGTGGATGAGGAGATGGAAGATGACCTCAATGAAACAGAGTTGAAAGGTCTGTTGGGTCTGATCACTTCAATCCTTTCAGAACAGAAGATTGATTGTATTGTTTTTCAGGATTACAATAAAGGGACCCTCTGCCCGGCATTGGTGAAAGAGGTCATTTCTGTGGCCCGCAATTCGGGAATTCCTGTCACAGTTGATCCGAAAAAGAAAAATTTTGAAGCTTTTTCCGGAGTTACTTTGTTTAAACCAAACCTGAAAGAGTTGAAGGACGGGATGAAGATCGAGGTTGATCTCACAGACCGTTCAGCGCTGATCGATTCAACACAAATCCTGAGGGAAAAGCTTAATTGTGAGTATGTTCTGACTACCTTATCGGAATATGGGGTAATGGTCAGTTTCAAAGAAAACAGTGAAGAAAAAACAATCTATATACCGGCTCACCGTAGGTCGATTGCAGATGTGTCGGGAGCAGGTGATACGGTGATTACCGTTGCATCACTCTGTTTAGCGATGAAGTGTTCTCCTTTCGACATAGCTTTTATCTCCAATCTTGCAGGAGGACTGGTTTGCGAAGAGGTCGGAGTGGTGCCCATCGATAAAAATAAACTGTTAAAAGAGGCGCTTGCTCTTCTCTGATGTCATCGCATGATGCTGAAGTTATTATTGTTGGCGCAGGCCCTGCCGGGTCTATCGCAGCCTATGAACTTGCCATTCAGGGTATATCCGTCCTGATCCTTGAAAAAGATACATTTCCCAGGTATAAAGTTTGCGGTGGGGGATTAACCCATAAGATATTGACCGAACTTCCATTTTCTGTTGAGGAGGTTATCGAGAATAGAATAAATTCAGTTCGATTTTCCCATAAATTCTCTTCACAATTCCTCAGAACGTCTGCAAATCCCTTTATCTATTGCACCATGAGGGATCGCCTGGATGCCTTGTTACTGGAAAAAGCGGTCAATGCAGGAGCAAAGGTGATCACCGGTATCCAGGTTACCGGTATTAAGCAGTATCCCGGTTCAGTTGAAGTAATAACGAAAAGCCGGAACTATACAGCAACCCTTGTAATTGGCTCAGAAGGAGCATCAAGTACAATTTCAAGGGCAGTTGGTTTATATGGCGATATTGCTAAGGGAATGGCCTGGGAGGCCGAAATAGAAGCCGAAAAGGATGACATTGACACATATGCCCAAACGGTTTTCCTTGATTGGGGAACATTTCCCGGTGGATATGCATGGGTTTTCCCCAAAAAAGATCACTTTTCAATCGGTGTAGGTGGACCGGCTTCCTTGTCGAAATGGATGATGCCTTATTATTACAAATTTATTGAATCCACAGGCATCCGGTTTAAAGAGACAAGATCCATCCGGTCATGGCCTATCCCGGTAAAGGTGAAAAAAGGCAGGTTTCACAACAACCTTATCATGGTTACGGGTGATGCCGCAGGTTTGACAGACCCGATGACCGGCGAAGGAATCTATTATGCCATCAGGAGCGGGAAATTCGCAGCCAGTGCTTCCGCTGACTTTCTTTCCGGACATAGTTCCAGCCTGCAACCATTTACTGATAGAGTAAATGATGAACTTATGACAGAACTTCTTGAAGCCAACCGGATCCAATATATTTTCAACACAATTCCTTTGAAAATCCATCAGTTGGTCAGGGATAATGACAGGGTTTGGAATGGTTTCGGGAAGGTATTGCGCGGTGAAAGGAATTATAAGGATGTCCATACCGCCTTAGGGAAATGGAAATCATTATGGAAACTTGCTGTTTCCATCTCAAAATTGAGGGTAAAACTGAAGGCAATTCGGTATAAAAAAAGGGGATCGCAGGTTAACCATCAGGATCCACCGGTTTGAGGGACTATTTATTTAACAGTGTTTTCACAATCTCAGAGATCATTTTATTATCCGCTTTCCCGGCCAGTTCTTTGGATGCCATTCCCATCACCTTTCCCATATCCTTAATCGAGCCGGCGCCGGTTTGTGATACAATTGCCCGGATCTTTTCTGTCACTTCTTCAATCGAAAGCTGTTTTGGCAGGAATGTTTCAATGACGGATGCCTCGAAAAGTTCCTTTTTCGCCAGATCTTCCCGGTTAGCGGTTTTATAGATTTCAGCAGATTCACGGCGTTGTTTAACAAGTTTTTGCAGGATTTTCAAACCTGTTTCTTCCGACATTTCCCCGGTTGTTCCTTCTTTGGTTTTCTCCAGAAGAATGGCTGCTTTAACGGCACGGATTGCATCAAGCTTTTCCTGCTCCCTGGCAAGCATCGCTTTCTTAATTTCTTCGTTGATAAGTTTTTCCAGATCCATATTAATCTACATCTTTATGAAGAAAAGGATTTTCCTTTTTTATTTCAAGAGGTTTGTCACCATTTCCCGAAAGGATATATTTGGGAGCTTGTGGTTCTGATGAGGGTGTTACATCAGGAAGATCGATATTTCTTCGCTTATATGCCGGAACGCTCTCGATTTCAACAAGATTATTTTCAATCGGGACGTGATTTTTCAGTTTTTCACTTAACGCTTTTAGCTTCATAACCCTGTCTTGTAATTTTTTTTCAAGCGAAGGTTCCATTTCAGAGGTAACAAGGGCCGGCCGTTGAATTGTCTGCGTTTGATCAGGAGTCGTGAAATCCGAAATAGAATTCACTGCCGGCTTATAAACCGGACTTGTTTCCTCAAGTTGAAATTCATGGATAAATGTCGTTTCCTGTTCGTTTTTTTCCATATCTACAAAAATAATCCTTTGCGGAGATACGGTCTCTTCTGTTTCCGTTGCGTTTTCCTCACAAACAGGTTCCCGATCGATCAGGTTTAGAATTGGTTCAACCGGTTGTGTTTCAAGTTTTTCTTCAGTCACCGTCATGACCTGGATTTCCTGGATCTCTTTACGGATGATTGGTTCCGAACCATACAGGGGTTTAACGGTAACAGTCCTTTCCGTGGGGGTGTCTAATTTTCGGTGTTCCTCATCAAAACCTGTAGCGATAATAGTGATGCTGATATTATCTTCAAGCGCTTCATCGGTGCCATTGCCCCAAATCACTTCTGTCGACGATTTTGTTTTACGCTGGATATAATCTGTGATTTCAGTCACCTCATCCATGGTGATCTCTTCAATTCCGGATGTAATGTATAACAGCAGGTTATTTGCCCCTTCAATATCATTATCGTTTAATAACGGGGAGTTCAGCGCCTGTTCTACGGCAACCAGTGCACGGTTCTCGCCATGGGCTTTCCCATTGCCCATTATGGCTACCCCGCTGTCTTTCATAACTGTCCTTACATCCTCGAAATCAACATTGATGTAACCGGTAACCGTGATGATCTCTGCGATTCCCTTAGCAGCAGTGGTAAGCACATCGTCGGCATGTCCAAAAGCAGCTGACAGACGCTGGTCACCATAAAGTTCCCTCAGTTTATCATTACTGATGATGACAAGTGCATCGACATACTTTTTCATCTCCGCGATCCCTTGTTCGGCATGCTGCTTACGTTTTCTTCCTTCAAACGAGAAAGGGATGGTCACAATTCCGACGGTAAGGATACCTGCTTCCTTGGAAATACTGGCGATTACAGGTGCAGCCCCCGTACCTGTCCCGCCTCCGAGACCGGCAGTAATAAAAAGCATTTTTGTCTCTTTTGAAAAAATATCCCGGATATCCTGGATATTTTCCAGGGCGGCATTCTTTCCAACCGAAGGAACAGCGCCTGCTCCTAAACCACCCGTCAGGTTCGCGCCCAGTTGAATCTTGATCGGAACAGGGCTTGATTCCATCGCCTGTGCATCGGTATTACAGATCATGAAATCAACTCCTTTTATTCCCTGGCGGAACATATGTGTCACAGCATTGCTGCCACCTCCACCAACTCCAATCACCTTAATGATGGAGGATTGATTCTTAGGTGCGTCGAATTTTAGCATTTCGGTCCGATTTAAAGGTTTTAAAATTATACAGAAAGCGATATTTTTTTTTTCAGGTGTTGGTTTTTTATTAACAAAGCAATTGTTAATAACGGATTCTCCTTAATTTTCATCCTCAAGCTTTTCATCAAAGAACTTCCTTACCCACTCGATAATGGGTTCTTTAATCTTCCTGCGTGGAACATCAACTTCTTCTATTTCTGATATTTCCTTCACTTTCTTTTTCTTCGTTTTAACAGGAGCAGACCGTTCAACAGTAACCAACTCGGGTTCAGGTTCCAGCATCCTCATTTTCTCTTTTTCCTTCTCATAGCGCTCGATTCCCACAATTACCAGCCCTATACCGGTTGCGTACATCGGGCTGGCCATATCCGGTGGTACCTCGCTCGACAGATGTTCATTCGGGTAGCCGATTCGTACATCCAGTCCGGTCTTGAATTCAGTGAGCTGGGCAATGTGTTTCATTTGTGCTCCACCCCCCGTAAGCACAATTCCACCGATCAGTTTCTTTTCATACCCTGAGTTCTTTATCTCATAATAGATGTATTCAATGATCTCTTCCATTCTTGCCTGGATGATGCTGGCAAGGTTTTTCAGGCTGATCTCCTTGGGCGGACGACCCCGTAAACCGGGGATAGCGACAATCTCCTCCTCACGGTTTTCGCTGATCAGAGCGGAACCGAATTTTACCTTCAGTTCCTCTGCATGTTTCTTTATGATCGAGCAACCCTCTTTGATATCTTCCGTGATGATATCACCACCAAGAGGAACAACTGCGGTATGCCTTATGATCCCTTCGTGAAAGATGGCAATATCTGATGTTCCGCCTCCAATGTCAACCAGCACCACTCCGGCTTCTTTCTCTTCCTCACTCAGCACAGACTCTGCGGAAGCAATGGGTTCCAGGATCAGATCCACCACTTCAAGGCCTGCTTTCCTTACACATTTATAGATATTCTTGGCTGCCGCGGTTTGCCCGACAATGATATGAAAATTCGCCTCCAGGGAACTTCCTGTCATTCCCTTAGGCTGCTTGATCCCGTACTCACCATCTACCGTGAAATCCTGCGGGATCACCTCAATGATCTCCTCACCTGGGTTCATGTTTAGCTTATACATGCTGTTGCATATGTTGTCGATGTCCTCCTGGCTGATCTCTGTGTCGCTGTCACTGCGTATGTGTGAGCCACGATGCTGAAGACTTTTGATGTGCTGACCGGCAATACCGACATTAACAAACCGGATGTCGACACCCGATTTCAGGGAAGCTTCCAGCACGGCATCCTTGATGGATTGAACCGTATTCTCAATATTGGATACCACTCCCCGTTTTACCCCGATCGAGGAGGTTTTGCCGCACCCGAGAATGTCAATTTTTCCGTATTCATTTTTCCGTCCCACGATAATTGCAATTTTCGTGGTACCTATGTCTAATCCTACAATGATCTCTGAGGTGTTCATTTGCTGGTTCTGGTTAAACAAACTACTTGGTCTTTATATTTCAAATTGATGATCTGATACTTGCTCCATCCTGTTACATTCAATCCTTTTTTGTAGAAAATCAACAACTTCTCAAATTTTCCTGCAACATCATCCGTATTTCCGAATACAATTATATGGTTTCCTACCCTTGGAAATAACTCAAACTCTCCCGTTTTATCAACATACACTTGTTGGAACTGCGCTTTCAGGAATTTATCGCTGATAATATATGTGGCAAGTTTGAATAGATGAACCATCGTTGCGCCAAATTTCAGGGAGTCAGTAGACTTGACAGAATCCTGTAAGTAATTGATATTCCGGATGAATGGTTCACTTATGTTTCCACTGGCCACCAGTACACGCGCAGAAAATGCCGGATTTACAGGTAATACCGTTCCTGCTCCGTCAAGATAAAAACTTTCATTTTTATTATTAAAAATCCGGAGTATTGGTTGGCGTTGAACAATATTAATGTTAATTACTCCTTCAAATGATGAATAAACCACTACATGTTTTACATAAGGTTGTTTGGAAATGTCATTTTCAACCTTCTCGAAATTGATCATACCGATGGACTCACTCATTAATCTGTGTCCTTTTATTTTTATCAGGTCGTCGATATCTGCTTTTGAGATCAGGGTATCGGATTTTCCGTAATCGATCCTGATGATCACCTGCTTGCACCGGGTTTTGTCATTTTCTATATTGGTATACCCAAGAAGTGCTGATAATCCGGCAACCAGCAGAACCCACATGAGTATTGTAAGGATGTTAAATATTTTCCGTTTCATTTCTGTCAGTCATGTTGTTTAAATAACCCGGTGATCGGGAGAACCAGTTGATCAATATCTCCTGCCCCCAGTGTCAGGAGAATTTCTGGTTTCATTGTCATTAATTCAGCCAAAACAGATTCCTTTGAACATAATTTTTTATTTCCGGTCCGGATTTTTTTAAGGAGGAATTGAGAGGTTATTCCGTCAATCGGCTTTTCCCTGGCTGGATAAATGTCAAGCAGGATGATCTCATCCAGCAGTTCGAGACTCCGGGCGAAATCATCAGCCAGGTCGCGTGTTCTTGAATAGAGGTGAGGTTGAAATATTCCGGTTACCTTTTTCCCGGGGAACAACTCATTGACCGCTTTTATGCATGATCTTATTTCCTCCGGATGATGTGCATAATCATCGATGTAAATAATATCCTTCTGGTAAAGCTGAAAATCAAATCTCCGATGAACTCCTTTGAAAGTCATCAATGCTTTCTTAAGGTTATCCGGTGAGATTCCATATAACAGGGAAATTGCAGAGGCTGCAACACAATTCTCAACATTGAAAGCTCCCGGTAATCCAAGGGTTATATTACGGATGATTTCCGTTGGAGTCACCAGGTCAAAGGATGTTTTATCCCCTTCATTTCTGATGTTCCGGGCGTGAAAGGGGGAGGAGCCTGCTCCTGAATAGGTAAACCATGATAATGACTGGTCAGGATCCGGAAAGATGTTAAGACCTTCTTTAATGATCAATATTCCATTATGTTCAATATGCTTAACGAATTCCCCAAAGGTTTGCCTTATATCTTCAATACCGGAATAGATATCAAGATGATCGGCATCAGCAGAGGTTACAATGGCAGCATGTGGGAATAGACGGAGAAATGACCTGTCGAATTCATCCGCTTCAACAATAAAAACAGGTGAACCGGAGATTCTGTCTGAGGTCAGGAGGTCTTCCCGATGTCCGTCAACGTTTTCTTCAGGATCCTGATGACTTGTAATATAATTTGAATTATAGTTTTTTGAGATACCTCCGATAAAGGCCGTAAAATCTTGTCGTGCAACCTTAAAAATATGTGCAAGCATGGATGATGTGGTAGTTTTTCCATGTGTACCGGCAACGGCGATCGTGTTGTGATCCTTTGTCAGAAGACCGAGAATTTCTGATCGCTTATTCAGTGGGATCCCTTTCCCGGTAAGATATTGAAACTCTTTATGATCTCTGGGAATTGCCGGAGTATAAATCACGAGATCGGTGTCTTCAGGGATCAGGTCGATATTCTCCTCATAATGGATGGCCATTCCCTCTTTCTCCAGCTTTGCGGTGAGACCTGTAGCTGTTTTATCATAACCGGTCACCTTCACTCCCAGCGAATGGAAATGCCGGGCAAGGGCGCTCATTCCGATACCCCCGATACCAAGCAGATAAACCGATTTTAGTGTTCCCAGCTCCATTCTTTATCAGGAAGAGTTACGTTTTATCAATTTTATGACTTCATCAGCAATTTTATCTGCAGCATCCGGAATAGCCAGCTTAATAATATTCTGGTGCATACTAACCTGCAGGGATTCATCTTTAATCAATCGGGATAAGGTTGGAAAAAGCTGATTAACCGCATCCTTATCTTTCAACATGATGGCTGCTTTCTTGCGTTCAAGTGCCTGTGCATTTTTAGTCTGATGGTCTTCGGCAACATTCGGGGAAGGAATCAGAATAACCGGTTTCCCCACAATGCAGAGTTCTGAAATGGCAATTGCCCCTGCACGGGAGATGACTATATCAGCGGCTGCAAAAGCGAGAGCCATACTTTCGATGAATGGCAATACATGAACATCAGGGTTATTTGTAATAGTGGTATCTTCTGTTATCCTATCGAAATAAAACTTCCCGGTTTGCCATATGACCTGAACTCCCTCTCCCGTTAAATTCTCGTGGATACATTTCAGAATACTTTCATTAACCTTACCCGCTCCCAGGCTTCCTCCGATCACCAGGATTGTTTTCTTATCCGGTTTCAATCCGAAATGAGCAATGCTTTCCTCTTTTTTATCAGCGGATGACAAAATATCCCGTCGTACAGGGTTTCCCGTTAACAGGATCTTTTTGGCAGGGAAAAATTTATCCATCCCCTCATATGCAACACAGATCCGGTTTACCCTCATTCCCAGCATTTTATTTGTGATGCCGGGATAGGAATTCTGCTCCTGGATGAGGGTAGGAATCTTATTTCTTACTGCAATGCGCAATATAGGGCCACTGGCATATCCCCCAACCCCAATGACAATATCGGGTTTGAAGGAGCTGATTATATTCGATGCTTTTATAAGACTGGCAATAACTTTAAATGGAAATGTCATATTTTTCCAGGTCAACCGTCTTTGTAATCCGCTTATCCACAATCCTTTTATCGGGTATCCGGCAGCAGGTACTTTCTCCATCTCCATCCTGCCCTGCGCACCTACAAACAGTATTTCAGCATCGCTGACCTTCGCCTTTATTGCATTGGCAATGGCAATGGCCGGGAAAATATGCCCTCCTGTTCCTCCTCCGCTGATGATTACTTTTACCATTTGAACGAATTAACTATGTCAGTACCGGTGTTCCCTGTGCGATTACAACAGGATCTGTGAGTACTTCAACCTCGGTTCCATTCATTGTTTCCGTCTCGATATGACGGCTTACACTAAGTATGATCCCAATCGCAATACTTGTAAACCAGATGGAGGTTCCTCCCATGCTAACGAGAGGAAGTGTTTGCCCGGTGACTGGAAAGAGATTGACCGCAACTGCCATATTGATCATTGCCTGGAAAACCAGGCTGAACCCAAGTCCTATGGCAAGAAACGACCCGTAATTTCCATGGCACCGGGTAGTGATGCTTACTACCCTGAAAAAAAGTACCCAGTACATCAGGATAAGCATGAAGCCCCCGATAATTCCATATTCTTCAACGATAATTGCAAAGATGAAATCGGAGTAGGGATGAGGAAGAAAATTACGCTGGGTGCTTTTTCCCGGACCACTTCCGAAGATTCCCCCGTTAAGTATTGATATTTTTGCCTGGTCGGTCTGGTATGTGGCATCAGGATTGGCTTTCTCCTTATTGAAAAATGAATCTGCACGTTTAACCCAGGTGCTGCTCCGCGGAAGCAGGTCAGGAGCAACTTTGGCGAGTGCAAATATCAGAAGGACGGCAACCATGCCAAGTCCTACAATGGAAAAGATATATTTCAGGTTCACCCTGCCAATGAACATCAGGATCAGGTAGGTGACAAAAAGAATGGCTGCTGTGGAGAAATTTGCCGGCAGGATCAGAACACAAACAATAATAACCGGAAGGATGACCTTGAGAAACCCGGTTTGAAAATTCTTGATTTGGTCCTGGTTTTTGCTCAACAACCTTGCACAATACATAATGAGAAAAAGTTTGGCCACATCCGAGCTTTGGATGGTCATGTTGATGATTGGAACGGTCAGCCATCGTGATGCTTCGTTTTTAATGGTACCGGATACCAGCGTATAGATCAGCAGGGGAATCGCAATTCCAAGCCCAATCTGGGAGATCCTTGAATAATAGGTGTATTTTATAAGATGCGTGAGATACATCAGGCAAAACCCGAACCCCAGGATGAGAAAATGCTTTGTCAGGTAATACTCAGTGTTGCCACCTTGTTTCTTATAGGCCAATGTTCCGGTTGAGCTGTAAACTGCCAGCAGGGATACAATCGATAGCAGGACTACAATGATCCAGATTACCTTATCCCCTTTTATATTTTTAAGAAATTGAAACATATATAAATAATTTTAAAGTTTTTTAACCTCAAGTTTAAATTCACGACCCCGGTCTTCATAGTCATTAAAAAGATCAAAACTCGGACAACCCGGCGATAACAGGACGACATCACCCTGCTTCCCTGTAAGGTAGGCCATCTCAACTGCATCTTTCATCGATTGGGATATTGCAAAAAGGATTCCTGTTTCCCTTAAAATACTGATCATCCTCTGTGAATCCTTCCCAAGCCAGATGATGGTTTTAACCTTTTTTATTACCAGGGGTTTTATTATCTCAAAATTATTCCCTTTATCAATACCTCCTGCAATAAGGATCACAGGCTTGTTCATACTTTCAAGGGCAAACCATGTGGAATTTATATTCGTTGCCTTTGAATCATTGATAAATTCAATACCGTGAATGTTGGCAACAAATTCGAGCCGATGCTCCCTGCCACGGAAATCGGTGAAACAGTTTTTAATAAGATCTTTCCGGATATCACTGATCCGCGAGCCGATATTGGCTGCCATTGAACCATAAATTGTCGAATTTCCTTGTAAAGCAAGCGCTTCTAATGTCATGGTATTTTTTTTACTCGTTATTTACCGATATGAAAGAAAGTAATGGATGTTATCTCAGTTTTAATGTAACAATGGTTAATACGGCCAGGAATATTCCGATAATTAGGAATCGCATCACAATTTTCTGTTCATTGTAGCCGCTCATCTGAAAATGATGATGAAGCGGTGCCATTTTGAATATTCTGCGTCCTGCTCCGTATTTACGCTTTGTGTATTTAAAAAAGCTTACTTGTAAAACAACCGACAGGTTTTCTGCAAGAAATATCCCGCAAAAAATAGGGATCAGTATTTCCTTCCTGATCATGATGGCAAAAACAGCAACAACGCCACCCAGGGCAAGGCTGCCTGTATCACCCATAAAGATCTGGGCAGGGTAGGAATTATACCATAAAAACCCTATGCATGCACCAACAAAAGCGCTGACATAGATCGCCAATTCTCCCGAGTTAGGTATATACATTATATTCAGGTAATTAGCAAAAATGATGTTCCCTGAAACATAGGCCAATACTCCCAGGGTAACCCCGATGATTGCGGAAGTCCCCGTCGCGAGTCCGTCGAGTCCGTCAGTAAGGTTTGCTCCGTTTGAAACTGCAATGATGATAAAGATCACGATCGGGATAAAAACCAGGAAAGTCCATTTCTGATAACCTTTCCCGAGCCACGACAGTAAAATGGAATAATCAAACTCATTATTTTTGAAGAACGGAATGGTTGTTTTTGTCGATCTGATTTCTTTTTTCGAGAAAAGGGTTGTTTTGTCTGTGTTCCCTTCCACACTGAAGATTTCCGTTGAAGGCACATAAGCTTGCTGGGCAACCTTTTCCTTGATCACAATTTCTTTATCAAAATACATCGTCAAAGCAATGATCAATCCCAATCCAACCTGCCCCATAACTTTGAATTTACCTGCCAAACCGCGTTTATCTTTCTTAAAGACTTTGATATAGTCATCGAGAAACCCGATTAAACCCAGCCAGACAGTAGCTGTGAGGATCATGATTACATATATATTATGCAACTTGGCAAAGAGAAGGGTCGGTACAAGGATGGCAGCAAGAATGATCAACCCACCCATGGTAGGCGTTCCTTGCTTTGACATTTGCCCCTGAAGCCCAAGATCACGGATACTTTCTCCAACCTGCCTGGCCTTAAGAAAATTAATCAACCGTTTTCCGATGATCATCGAAATGAACAGGGATGTGATCAAAGCCGATGCAGCGCGGAAGGAGATGTATTGAAATACACCTGCTCCCGGGAAATCAAAGGCATTATGTAACCATGTAAATAAATAATAGAGCATACGCAGTTATTTATTGATGTGGATTGATTATAACAAGCGTTTCATTAAGGATTTCCATATCATCAAAAGGATACTTTACTCCTTTAATCTCCTGGTAGTTCTCATGCCCTTTGCCTGCTACCAGGATGATATCTCCGGGTTGAGCCAGGGCACAAGCCGTTTTGATCGCTTCTTTCCGGTTAACGATCACCAGTACTTTTATCTCCTCTTCCGGGTCGACTCCTTTTTTCATCTCTTCAATGATCGCCTCCGGTTCTTCAAACCGTGGGTTATCGGATGTCAGGATGACCCGGTCGCTCATAGAACATGCGATTTTAGCCATCAGGGGCCTTTTTGCGGCATCCCGGTTTCCTCCGGCACCAATAAGGGTGATCACCTTTTCATGATGCATACGGATGGATTGAATGGTACTCAGGACATTCAGCAGGGCATCCGGCGTATGTGCATAATCAACGATCGCTGTGATATTATTTTCGGAGATGACCGGGTTGAATCTTCCTTTCACCGGTTCAATGTTGCTGAGCCGGATCAGTATTTCTGATTTATCTTGATGCAGCAATACAGCGACAGCATATACAGCAAGAAGGTTATAAGCATTGAAACTTCCGATCAGCTTGAACCAGCAATTAAAGCTGTCGATATTTAACTGTAATCCCTGGAACTGGTTCTCGATGATCCTGCATTTAAAGTCAGCAGTGGACTTCAGACTGTAACTGAATATCCTTGATTTGGTATTCTGGACCATTACCATACCGTTCCGGTCATCTTTGTTTACCAGTGAAAATGCATCCTCCGGCAGTCCGTCAAAAAATGATTTTTTTGCTTTCAGGTAAGCATCAAAGGTTTTATGATAATCAAGATGATCATGGGTAATGTTGGTGAAGATGCCACCCCGGAATGTCAATCCTGCAATCCGGCGCTGGTCTGCTGCATGTGAACTTACTTCCATAAAACAATGTGTGCAGCCATTGGCAATCATGTCAGCTAAAAGTTCATTGATTTGGATGGGATCCGGTGTTGTATGGGTGGATGGGATGATCGTTTCATTGATCCTGTTATGAATGGTGGAAAGCAGCCCGGTTTTGTAGCCCAGGGATTGAAAAAGCTGATACAGCAGCGTGACGATCGTGGTTTTCCCGTTTGTTCCCGTCACCCCAACCAGGTTCATTTTTGATGACGGATGATCATAATATGCAGCAGCAATGTTTCCCAAAGCAACAGCACTGTTTGCAACCTTTATATACGTTATATTTTCAGCAATTTCTGAGGGTGTTTCCTCGCAAAGGATGAAGCGAGCTCCCAGCGTAATCGCCTGGCTGATAAAAAGATGTCCGTCACTTGTTATTCCGCGGACTGCAATAAATAAACTTCCTTCCTTTACTTTCCGGGAGTCAGAACAAATGGAGTTGACTGGGTCGTCAACCGGACCAATTATCTCCAGAGGATCTGAGAAAGAAATTATTTCATTGAGTAATTTCAAGTTTTTCCGGTTTAAAGCGATTATACAATTGAAAGATCAAGCACTATAATCGAACCTTTGGCAATCAATACACCCGGTTGCAGGGATTGCCGGGTTACCGTTCCTTTTCCATTAATGACCACCCTCATGCCCATCTGCTCGAGAAGAAACAGGGCATCTTTGATTCCCATCCCCCTGACGTCGGGCATCGAATTCTTAATGATCGGTTGGGGTAAGAGCATTACCGTGGTTTTATTCATGTAGGGCCGGGTCCAGTCGGCAATATTATTAACCGATTTTACATTGATGTTCAGTTGGGAGTAAACCGTTTCTATGTCGCGTTGTATCCCGGCATTGGCCCAGGGAATCGAATAGTTGGCGGTATCGTGGGGAACCGGGTTCTGCTCCTCAGCAATGCCGGCAAATATCCTGTCTGAAATTGCACGGAAAACCGGAATGGCCACCACTGCGCCATAATATCTGCCACCTCTCGGATTATGAATGACCACCATGATTGAATACTTTGGATGATCAGTCGGGAAATACCCGACAAAAGATCCTTTGTACCTGACTTGTTTTGTCTTTGCTGCATAGCCCCTGTTATCTGCAGCTAACATGGCAGTTCCTGTTTTTCCTGCGATTTTATAAAAACCGGTATTTGCAAGAGCACTGCCAGTTCCCCTTTCCACTACACCTTCTAAAAGTGTTTTTGCTTTATGAATGGTGGCCTGTGAACAAATGGACGGATTAATAACTTCAGGAGGAAAAGTCTGGATGATCTTCCCGTTCTTTCGGATCTCTAGTACAAAAAGGGGTTTCACCATCTTCCCATTATTGGCAATAGCATTATATAGGGTAAGGATCTGGATCGGAGAAATGGCAACTTCATATCCAATCGACATCCAGGGCAATGATACTGCCGACCAATGTTTATCTTTTGTGTTTTTAATATAGGGACATCCTTCACCATTTATTTGAAGATCCAATGGTGTATTAATAGATAAACGGTAGAGTCCGCTAATGTATTTCTGGGGTTCATTGTCGTAAGCCCCTGTAATGAGCTTTGAAGTTCCTACATTCGATGATTTTTCAAAGACTTGTTGTGCAGTGAGCTGGGAAGGTCCGGAATGATGTGAGTCTTCCATTTTTCTGCCATGGTACATTACTACTCCGTTTCCCGTATTTACCAGGGTATTCAGATCGATTTTTCCATCTTCAAGGGCAACGAGAAAAGAAGCAAGTTTAAATGTTGAACCAGGTTCTGTACATTCCCCGATGGCATAATTATAATCTTCCTCATAAATGCCTTTCCCAACTTTGCCAAGATTGGCGATGGCTTTGACATACCCGGTTTGAACTTCCATAACGATCGCACATCCATGCTCCGCGCTGTCTGCGATCAATTCTTTTCTTAATGCGGATTCTACAAGGTCCTGCATATTTATGTCAAGAGTGGAGATGATATCCTCCCCGTTTTCCGGCTCGGTGATATTTTCCATTTTTACCGGGATCCATGCCCCTTTCCCTACACGTCGAAACAACTGTTTTCCGTTTGTACCCTGCAGGTCATTCGTGAAGGCTCCTTCCAATCCAATATATTTGTGATTGGTATATTTGTGATTGGTCTTAGGATCAACCACTACTATTTCACTCTCAAACCCGACAATTCGTTTGGCCAGGTCCTTATAAGGTAATTCCCGGTGGTAATGAGGTATAATGATCAAACCACCTTTGTTTTTTCCAAGTCTCAGAAGTGGGAATTTGCGCACCCTGTTAAGATCAGGGTAGGTTAGATTGTTACAGATAAATACGTACCTGTCTTCATTTCGCCTTGCTTCGTAAAGAATATTCTTAAATGTGGAGGGGCTTTTGGTTGGCACCAGTTGGGATAAGCAAAAGGCAAGGGAATCAACAGTTTGGTGGAACAATTCGTCGCTGATGATCTCAGAACTGAGATCCAGACGGATATCAAACATCGGAATGGAAGTTGCCAACGGAGTGCCGTTATCCGAACAAATATTTCCCCTCATGGCTTCAATATCGCGCATCTGGACCTCCTGTTTCTGGATCCTGGTTGCAATATCTTTACCCTCTTTGTTTTGAATGAATATTGCTTTCCCGATGATCAGTAACCCGAACAGCAGGATTCCCAGGTAAACCAGGTAGGCTCTCCACAAAATGTCTTTTTTGATCTCTTTTTTACCGCTCAGCATATCGTCAGTTTTTAATCCGGGTCAGGGTATCACTGGAATAAAATATTTTATAAGGCGGAACGGTGGATTCTTTGAGTCCGATTTTCCCGGCTTTGGCAGAAATTTCAGACAGTTTGCTTTTATACATCAGTGCCGCTTTTGTGATAACATATTTATACCGGAGTTCCTTAAGCTCCCGTTTGGTTTTTTCAATTTCTCTGGAAGTTTTTTCAGCATAGAAGTTATTTGAGATATAAACGAGTGCAATAATGGCAACAAAGATGACATAGGGAAGATTCCTCAAAACACTCTCCTTCGACAAATATCCGCCCCCCAATATGTTATGAAGAGGCCGTCGGGTCCGTTTTTGCTTCTGACCGACCGGTTCCGGGTGTGTACTCTGTTTATTAGTATCTTCTGCTTCTTCCATCCTCATATTTTTTCAGCGATCCTAAGTTTTGCACTTCTTGAACGACTGTTTCTCAATATCTCATCGTCACAGGGAACAATTGGCTTTCGGTTGATCGCATTCAGGGGCACCTGAAAATTGCCATAAAAATCCTTGGAAATCTCACCTGTAAAATTGCCTGACCTGAAAAAATTCTTTACCAGCTTATCCTCCAGCGAATGATAGGAAATAACTACCAGCCTGCCTCCTTTGTTAAGCACCATTGCACTCTGAATCAGAAATTTCTTAAGGGATTCGAGTTCCCCGTTCACCTCAATACGCAACGCCTGGAATACCTGAGCAAGGAATTTGTTTTCCCGCCCCCTGCCTGCCAATGGCTCGATTACTGCCTTTAATTCCATGGTTGTTTCGATTGCTTTTTCATTCCGGCAGTTTCCGATGGTCTTTGCAAGATGGCGTGCATTGATTATCTCCCCGTATTCAAAAAATATATCAGAAAGTCGTTTTTCGTCATACTCATTGATTATTGTTCCGGCTGTCAATTTCTTTCTCCTGTCCATCCGCATATCGAGTTTTCCTTCGAACCTTGTCGAAAAACCCCGTCCGGGTGTATCGATCTGGAATGACGATATCCCAAGATCAGCCAGGATACCATCAACGGGAATTGCTTTATAATAGGTCAGGAAATTCTTCAGGTACCTGAAATTGCTTTCAATCATAATAAACCGTTGATCTTCTATCCTGTTAATGATAGCATCCTCATCCTGGTCAAAGCCAAACAACCTGCCTTTGCTGTTTAAATAGTGGATTATTTCCCTTGAATGACCCCCTCCGCCATATGTTGCATCTACATAAGCGCCATCCGGCCTGATCTTCAATCCTTCTATACTTTCCTTTAAAAGGACACTCTCATGGAATTCCATTCGGTTGATCAGATTATTCCTGTTTTCCCATTACTTCTTCAGCCAGTGTTGCAAAATCTTCCGGTTCAGTCGCCATGGATGTTTCATAAGCTTCTTTTGACCAGATTTCAATATGATCGATCATTCCGAGAAGGATTACCTCTTTCCCGATCTTTGCATGTCCGCTAAGGCTTTTTGGAAGTAAAAGACGGTTGGTTTTATCAAGGGTCAGTTCTGTGGCGCCGCGGTAGAAATATCGCACAAAAAGCCGGTTCTTCTCAACAAACAAATTCAGTTTCCGGATTTTTTCATTCATGATATTCCACTCATTCCTGGGATACAGTGCAAGGTACTTCTCAAAGCCACGGTTGATCATGAATTTTTCTTCTGCCTCAGCGGAGATCTGCTTCTTTAGTGGAGCAGGAAGAATAATTCTGCCTTTTTCATCAACCGCACATGTGTACTCACCTATAAGACTTGCCATGAAAAGTGGAATTATAATCGGGAGTGTAAATATAAAACATTTTCTCCACCTTTTACCACTTTTCACCACATTGTTAATAACTTTTTTAACCGGGTGGCTAAACAATGTATAGTGTTCAGGAAAAGCCCGTCAATGGCGGACTATAAATTTTGCAGATGAGTTTTCGAATGAATTATAGGTGTTTTCTGCATGAATAAGGATAAAGTACAATCCATTTGGCAAAGATACGGTAGAAATCAGAAATTTATCATGGCTGGAAAAATCTTTATCCACAATTTTCTGACCCATTGAATTTACCATCACAATTTTCACCTTACCGGAAGGGATACTACCTTCGAAAGAAACGGAGATCTCCTTATCAGCCGGGTTTGGCCTGACCCTGAGCCGTGTTTCCGGTTTTTCCAGGGTTTGAATAACGTGGGGGATGGATTTGTGACTGTAGTATTCCACACCGCCACAGTAATTTCCGATGAGAAGATCCAGATAATCAGGATCGGTTAGTTTTCCTATACATGCGGAAGTCCGGTAGCCGGGATGGATCCGGAAGGGGGAATTATTAACGAGTTCATAAAGGGAGTCTGACTGTGTGAACTTACCTTCAAGGTCGTTATCGATATTGATATAATAATAGATGACCCCCTGCTCGGATCCTGTTATAAGATTTGTTTTTCCGGTATTATCATGGAATAAGCAGGGAGTGCTGAATCCATAATAGGAGAGGTTGTAATCCGTGACATTGACCTTCCCAAGGCTGTCGGTTTTAAATGTAAAATCGGGATTATTTGCAGGTCCGTCGTTGTGATAGTAGTTAAGATTCCCATCCCGTTCACCGATGATCAGGTCGGGACGACCATCCCTGTCGAGATCAAAAAGCTGGGGAGTGCTGAAATCTCCCACATCGATATCCTGGTAGTTCATCCGGGGCGGGGCAAATACTGGAAAATTACCGGCGCCGGCAGTATTTTCAAGGTAAATCAATCTGCCATCTGAATTACCGGTTACCAGGTCGAAATCCCCGTCACCATCAACATCGCCGAATGCAGGGTAGATGCCTGTTAATTTCAATGATGAGAGACCGGCAAAATCATCTGTAATAAGGCTGAACTCCGGATTGAGTAATGTCCCTGTATTTTTATACCAGGCAATCTTTGATATGTATGATGAGTAAAGGGAGCCGAAGCTGTACCAGGATGAATCATAATAGCCATAGTTCCCGATAAGAAGATCCGGGAGACCATCAACATCTATATCGCAAAGAACAGGAAATGCATTTGACCCGACGTCGATCATTTCATTCTGGAAGAACTGATCGGTCATATATTGAAAGACCGGAATCGTATCTGAACCGGTATTCTTATAAAACCAGACGCTTTTGTAATTATTGGCAGTGGTCAGGGCAGCATCGAACGGTGAAACGACCAGATCTTTGATCCCGTCGTTATCTATATCCAAAAGACTCATTACAGGGAATGAGACCAGGTTGACCGGTGTCGTATTGGGAGGGAAAAGGGTATCCTGGCTGATCATGTGGGCTGAATCGACGGTACCTCCATTTATTACGGAAATAAGGTCGGGGAAATCGATATCACCGAGAACGAGGTCTTTGACACCATTTCCATCCAGATCGGTCGCCAGCAAGGTTGACCCGGTATGTCTCGATTTACCGGGACTACAGGATATTCCGGGAAGAGGCGACTTTTTAAAGGGACAGGTAATATTCAGGGTGAGTACATTTGACCCTTCGCTTTCCCTGATATCACCCCAGCATTTGTCACTGAGCCTGTAATCAAGACTATCATAATTGCCATAGTTCTCGAATGACATATTTTTATGATACTCGATGTAGGATCCGAGTCCGAAAAAGGTGAGCAGATCGAGATCCCCGTCATTATCAATATCTGCAATTGCAGGGTAATCGACCTGAGTGACAAGGATCCCAACCTTCCCGGTGTAATAAAAAGAGGTGAGATCATCGGTGATCTTTTGAAACCTGAGCCTGGTATCCGAAATATTTTTGAAAACACGGATACCGCCTAATCCGTATGTGAAGATATCTTCTTTTCCATCACGGTTGTAATCTGCAAAGATGACCCAGTCATGCAAATCAGGGAACAGGGTATCCATCTCGGGGTGGTATTCATAATCGGAAAGATCGTCATTAGTGACTGGTGACTGATGACTGCCGACTTTCTTGATAAATGGCAGCACCCTGCTTCCTTGCCTGTCAAAAATCACCAGATCAGGGATCCCATCGAGGTTGATATCAATTTGTCCGAACTGGCAAGAGTTCAACCCGCCTGCCCAGGGGTATTTCAGAAATTGAATTCCTGTCAAACCAGTCACCTCCGGAGCCTGTGCAAAGGAATGAAAAACGTTTCCTGTAAAGAAAAGAATAAAAGTAAGGAAAGATATTTTTGCTGACAACTTCATAGCTTCGTAACAAAAGTATTCAAAGTATGCATATCTTTGGATCAAAGACGATAATATTATGTCCAGGATCTTAGTGATTGATGATGAACGGAGTATCCGCAATACACTGAAGGAGATACTCGAATATGAAAAATATTCGGTGGATGATGCCCCTGATGGTATTGAAGGGTTAAAGCTGCTGAATGCCAATAAATATGAGGTCATTCTTTGCGATATTAAAATGCCGAGAATGGATGGCCTTGAGGTACTTGATCATATTATGAAGATCACCGATGCGCCGGTGATCATGATTTCCGGGCATGGCACCATTGAAAATGCGGTGGAAGCCATAAAAAAAGGAGCATATGACTTTATCTCAAAACCCCTGGATCTTAACAGGCTTCTGGTAACCATCAGGAATGCAATGGAACGTTCCAGTTTGATAGATGAAACAAAGAATCTGAGGAGAAAGATCAGCAGAACCTACGAAATGATAGGTGAATCGGAAGCAATCAGGCACATCAAAGAGCTGATTGACAAAGTAGCCCCGACAGATGCGCGCGTTCTTGTCACCGGTGAGAGCGGAACCGGTAAGGAACTGGTAGCTCACTGGCTGCATGAGCTAAGTCCCCGTTCGCACGGACCCTTCATTGAGGTTAACTGTGCCGCGATTCCATCGGAACTGATCGAGAGCAATCTATTTGGCCATGAGAAAGGTTCATTCACTTCTGCTATTAAACAACGAAAAGGCGATTTTGAACTTGCTACCGGAGGGACGATCTTTTTGGATGAGATAGGGGATATGAGCCTGTCTGCTCAGGCAAAAGTTTTGCGAGCCCTGCAGGAAAACAAGATCACCAGGGTGGGAGGCGAGAAGGAGATCCCCATTGATGTAAGGGTAATTGCAGCAACGAACAAAAACATCAGGGAAGAAATTGAAAACAAAAATTTCCGGGAAGACCTTTATCATCGGTTAAGTGTGATACTGATTGATGTTCCACCTTTGAGTAAACGATTGGATGATATTCCGCTCCTTGCAGATCAGTTCATTCAACAATTCTGCCAGGACATAGGAAAAGCCAAAATGACCTTTACACCCGAAGCCATAGAGGAAATGAAATTGATAAAATGGACCGGAAATATCCGCGAGTTAAAAAATGTGATCGAGCGGCTGGTCATCCTCAGCAATAACCCGATTACAAGAGATGATATCCGCAATTATGCCACCCCGCTTTTTTAATTGAGTAGAGAATATTGAGCAACGAATTCCGAATTAAGAAAAGGTGTGGGATGGGTGTACTATTTTACGGTTGAAACTGATGATCTATTTGTTAACGTATCTCACCACTTTCACATACCCGTGCATCTTGCCACTTCAAAAATCGTTGTTCAATGTTCTCTATTCAAATCAATCCTTGAGGCACCGGACACTGAAAGCATTCGTCCTCAGTGAAGGATAAAGCGACACGGAAGGATCAGTGTCATTCATCCCATGAGCCCATGCTTTATTAATACCGTGACTTGTTGATGACCAAAAGAAGGTTGCAAACCCGGACCAATCCCATGTTTTATTTAGGTGCCGGGTACCCGAAAGTGTGGCATTGAACCCTGAATAGCCGGTAAAGAGCAGCGGCCATGCAGCAAAGGCGTTGTTGATGTAAACGGCATACAAGGTATTCCAGTCTGTTTCTGAGGGAACATGCCACCCCGGAGGACAAAGTCCCTGTGTACTCATGGTTTCGTCGTAGGCCATGAGTTCGTCCCATTGGTAAAAATCGTAACGCGTGACGGGTGACGCGTAACGCGAGTATTTCTCTGCGATGCAATTGTCGCGTTGGTTCTGCGTTTCAGGGATTGTGGTGCCGAACTCAAGATTGCGTCACGATTGTCACGATTGCGCTGGCAGAGCATAACGCAACATTCGTATAGGTGTAAGTAATTTGATGCGATCCGACTCCTGCAATTGCAGGGTAAAATATTCCATTGGTAACACCTGGTCCGGAATAGGTTCCTCCTAACGGGATCCCTCCTTTTAATCTAAATGGCTGAGCATTTGTAGTCGTAATGCTATCGTTGCACCGTGTAAACGAGACGACTGGCGAGGCTGCCACATTCATCGTAATTATATTTGAATTTGCAGGATTTCCAGTTGCACATGTTGCATTCGATGTCAGGATACAGGAAACCAGGTCGCCGTTTGTGGGTGTATACGATATCGTTGGGGTGTTGGGCCAAACGCCTCCGCCATTGACATGCCATTGATATCCCGGTGTCGCGCCACCATTTGTTGGCGTTGCTGAATACGTAACCGGAATTCCCGAACAAACCGGATTTATCGATGCCGTAATGTTAATCGAAACCGGCAGGTTCGGGTTGATGGTCATAGTGATAGTATTCGATGTTGCCGGGTTGCCGGTTGGGCATGTCACGTTTGAATTTAAAATGCACGAAACAATGTCGCCGTTCGCGGGTGTATAGAACATTGTCGATGCATTCGGCCAAACACCGCCGCCATTGACCCGCCATTGATAGACCGGTGTTGTTCCTCCATTGGTCGGCGTTGCCGAAAATGTGACCGTCGTTCCTGAACAAACCGTATTATCCGATGCTGTAATTACCACGCTGACCGGCAGGTTTGGATTGACGGTCATTGTGATTGTATTTGATGTCGCAGGGTTCCCCGTTGCACATGCAAGATTGGATGTCAGTGCGCAGGAAACAATATCGCCGTTTGCAGGAATATAACCAAACGTATAACTGTTTGTTCCGTCATTTATCCCGTTCACCTTCCATTGATACTGGGGCGATGTCCCGCCATTCGAAGGTGTAGCCGTGAAGGTCACGGATGTCCCGCTGCAGAGGGTTGTTACGGGTGTACTGATGACTATACTTACAGGATTAACATTATTCTCCGTCATCGAAATTGTGTTCGATGTGGCAGGATTACCAATTGGGCAGGCAATATTGGATGTAAGGATGCATAAAACCTGGTCGCCGTTGGCGGGCGTGTAGACCAACGTTGGCGCATTTGGCCAGACACCACCGCCATTCACCTTCCATTGATAACCGGGGTTGGTTCCGCCATTGGTGGGTGTCGCCGAAAAGGTTACCGGCGCCCCGGCACAATAAGGGTTTTGCGAGGCAGAGATCAGTACCGAGACTGGCAAATTAGGATTGACGGTCATGGTAATGGAATTCGAAGTAGCGGGGTTATTGGAAACACAGGTGGTACTGGAAGAGGTCAGGACACAGGTCACCACATCCCCGTTGGCGGGTGTGTAGGACATTGTTGCCGCATTGGGAAACACACCGCCGCCATTGACCTGCCATTGATATGCCGGGGTTGAACCGCCATTGGTGGGGGTTGCCGAATAGGTTACCTGGGTTCCTGCGCAAATCGTATTATCTGATGCCGAGATCGATATGTTGACCAAAACTGCCGGATGGACAGTAACTAAATAATCAACCATGGATCCTGCACAATTCTCCATATATGGAGTTATTGCATAAGTCACGGTTTCGTCGGAGGAATTGGTATTTGTCAGTAACTGATCAATGATGGTTCCATTTCCCGGGCTATATCCGGTGACAAAAGGGGAAGATCCTGTCGCAGTCCAGGTAAAGGAGGATCCCGGCAGAGTCGAAGTAAGGAGGATATTGGTGGTATTCCCCGAACAGATGGTTTTGGCAAGTGGATTAGTGGTGACTGTGGGGGTTAAATTGGTTGCAAGTTGGACTATATCCGACCCGGTACATCCCGGCGGATTGGTCACAACAACACCGTAAATACCCGCCTGGCCTGTTGTGAGGGTCTGGTTTGAACCGACAGGAAGTCCCGTTACCAGGTTCATCCATTGATACGTACACCCGCTGCAGGTACCTGCATCAAAGGTGACCTGGGTTCCGACGCAGACCATGGTATCATTGCCAAGGTTCACGACCGGCGCCGGACCGAGGGTGACATGAACCGTATCAGAGGCCATACATCCCCATTTCATGGCATCCACCCAATAGGTTCCCGGGGAATTGATCGTGATGGTTTGTGTGGTTGCCCCTGTTGACCATAAATAACTGCTGAAGCCGGCTCCGGCATTGAGTATTTTA
>JAPLDH010000071.1 GCA_026391355.1 Bacteroidota bacterium
GTTCGATCGAACTTCTTTGCCGCAATGCCGGCATATCAGGGTTCGCATAGACGTCCTTTTTTACGTCCGCGAAATTCCCATATTTTGGTGGTATCAATTTATCTCAGGAAGTGGTATCGGTTTGGTTCGGGACGGAAACTACCATTATCGACTTTGATGTGGTTCTTGTATCCGAAGAAGGTTTTTCCGTTCTTTTTTGTCCAGTCAGCATCAAGGTCCTTTTGCTCAAGCTTATTAGGGTTATTCTTCCAATCTTCCGGGGTATTGCCTTCACGCACCTGTTTGTTTTCTTCTCTGGTATTGCGCTGTCTGGGAACCTGTACGATTGAAGCATCAACGATAGCGCCATCTTTCAGCATCAGGGCCGCATTCTTCAGTTTCTCATTGAACAAAGAAAAGATCTCATGGATGATTTCGTGCTTTTTCAATTGCTCCCGATAATGCCAGATGGTCTTGGCATCTGGAACCTGCACATAAGAATCAATGTCCAGAAATTTGCAAAAACTGTGACGATCAAGAATCTGGTACTCGGTATTATCATCTGAAAGATTGTACATCCTTTGTAATATCAATACTTTGAACAACATCACACGGTCAAAGGGTGGCCTGCCACCAAGCGAAGGATCAGTAACCGCAAACGCTTTGTCGATAACAGGACAAAAGTCCTCCCATCTGATAAACTGGTTCAACTGTTCCAAGGGATCTTTCAAGTTGCTGATCTTTTCATCGCGAAATTGGTCTTCAAATAGTCCGCGGGTTTTGTTTTTACGCATCTTTCATTGTTTTGATCAAAGATACGTATTATTATTTTATGTATGAATTTGATATACAAATAGTTATGAACTTTTTATTAACAATTTAGTTTTTAGAGATGCCCTTAAATAAACAGCCTTTATTTTCAATTAAGCTGATATGTATTAAAATACCAGCTACATATGTTTGTGATATTCGTAATGATATTATCAAGTATGAGCATGAAGATATTAACCAAGATCTTATGATTGAAAAGGAAAACTGTATAGATTTTGTATGTAAATCGCTAAACGATAAGCTATTATATTCAGTCAATAATAAAATCGGTGATTACCTTAAAACTGCAAACCCCTAATAAACCAATGTCACCAACCTCTTACCTCCAATCCATCTTAAGCTATTTCACCTCAAAGGACATAGACAAACTTCGGCTTTAGCTGAAAGATGAATACGCTTATGTAGAACCTACAAAAGAGATATCCCTTAGAAGAAAGAAGTGAAATAAATAAGAATATGACTCTGGAACAAATCAAAGAACTATTGAAATCAAATAGATTCAAATCAGTAAACAGACTTGGACAGACCGTTACTTTTAGATTTACATAATCGCATTTATACCATAAATCTTTTAATCATGCATAGAAGTGTAACATGAAGCCTGAAATTATTCAACTTCGCGACGAACTTTCCAAAAGCGACAACCATGAAACCAGTTATCTTCGTGGTTGTATTGCTGATTTAGTAAGAGACAAAGCGGACAGGAACCTACTTAATATTAGTCTTAACGCTGGAGTTATGCAGGATTTCTTTCAGGAGGCTGCACATGATACCTTTTTTATCAGACGTTGTAAAAACAGGTTAATTGAGGAATTCTTCATTACGGAATCAGCGGCAGCAAAAGCCATTAATTATTGCACGTTCCTTGCATCAAAAGTTGGTGAGACACAGGTAGATTTTGAGAGCATTACTATGGAAAACTATATACCTACTTCAATTCCCGCATTTGAGGATCTTAGTGATCCTTGGGAATCGGCAGTCAAAAACAAAGAGGAACTTATTCACAATAAATCGGAATTTGAAGACCATAAATCAGGTAAAATATTAAATGACGGTTCTGAAACAGGGGATAAGGATGATTTGAAAAACACAGATGAACTTTTCAACGAGGTTGCCCGTAATGTGGTCACAAGTCAAGTGTGTTTAACCTCTGCAATTCAGCGCAAATACCGCATCGGTTACTTCCGTGCAGGACGTATTGTTGACCAATTAGAAGCTGCCGGAATTGTGGGCGAAAACAATGGCAACAAATCAAGACAAGTTTTAATTCAGGATGATTATAGTTTGGAAGTAAGCCTCCGGCCATGAGCATCTTGCCGGCCTGATTTAAGTGATGGAACTTGTGGCCAAAATTTACCAAATTTACTGACCGAGGTTGGTCCGGAATCCCTGGCCGGGTTTAGTCCGGAATAGTCACTTTACATATTTTCGTGCAATAAAATGTAATGAGACGCAGCATTACGTGCGATATTTTGTACTTTCTATGAGCATGATTTTTCAAAACATGCACCCGAGGAGATTGTTCCCCGGATAAAAATGTTGTGGCAATCAATTCCTTCCCAGTTATCAAAAGAGAATAAGAAGTTCATTTACGGTGTCGTGAAACAGGGAGGTCGAGCAAAGGAGTTCGAGCTTGCACTGGCCTGGCTGACAGATTGCGGACTGGTGCACAAAATTCAGCGCATTTCCAAAGCTGCCGTTCCTTTGGTTGCATACCAGGATACTTCGGCTTTTAAACTGTTTATCCTCGATGTCGGATTATCGCAAAGAAAGCTGGCTGGTAAATGTGCCATTATATGCGATCGATTCTTTTCCTTTCTGAATGAGGAATTGAAGATGTGTTTCTAATAATCAAACCAAAAGGTATTGTCTATTGACTTTCCTTAGCAGCCATCAGGCACTTTTCAAAACCTGTAAGATCCGTATAGATTTCGTCAACAGGTATATTAACTGCATGGATCGTTCCGCCACTGGTTTGAATGCCGGCATCGATCATCAGGTTATCCGCCATATCGTAATTTTCAATTTGCATATCCATCCGGTTACCGAAGTAACCTGAACCGGAATTCGGAAGGTGATCCAGGTACTTCAGGGTCCGGTGCCGGAATAGTTCCGTTGTATTGGTATATCCGTAAACCGGTTTACCAAGGCCTTTAGCAAATCCGACCTCATAAACAGTTCCCGGATCCGCACTGGGTCCACGGAAAGGGGTGATATTCGCAATGACCAGGTCACAACCCCTGATCAGGTCCTCGTTGATCTGGCTTATTTTAAATCCTCTTTCGGTCAGCCCCAGGTTCAGAATATCTATTTTCACATCGATAGGGAATACCCCGGAAAATCCATACTTCCTGCACAGCTTTTTCTTTCTTGCCCCGATTTCAACGGCATTTGGAAGGAACACCTCAGGGCCGGCCAAGTAAACTTTCTTCGTCATGAACGATGCGCTTGAAAAGCAAACATAAAACTATACATAAAAATAGTTCAGGGGATGGAAATTTTAAGTACCAGGAACGATCTTCATTAAAATTTTATCCCTGATCTCTTGAACAGATCTGCTTTTTCAACGATCAGATCATTTGTTATCCACCCTTCAATGGCTTCATCCTTATTGCCGGTCCTGGTGATGAATACATCCTGGCAGATCGAATTATCAAGCATTATCTTTCTTGCTGCATCAACGGTGGCATTGAGTGGCAGGAAGGTGTATTTTTTCACCAGGTCATCGATTACCTTGAAAAAATCCCATCCCGAATCGTAGATGTCCGATATGGTCAGATCCGGATTTTTCTTAGGGGTTTTCAGTGTTATTGTTTTACGGTCCATGTCTGAGAGGAATCGTTCAAGGGTAGAGCGATAGATCAGAAAAACAAACTTGTTGGATTTATCCTCCAGGATTGGTAATCGCTCGATTTTTTTGTCTTCCATAAACTTAATAAGTTCATGGACTGTTTTTTTTCTGAAAGCTGCCTCATTTTCAACTGTTTCATAAGGGAAGTCCGATCTTGATTTCATAATCACGGATACGACCATTGACTGGAGTTTTTCATCGACTGAAGTGACTTTCCCGACAAGATCACTCATGCTCTTACTGGCGGCTTCAAAATTCTGTTTTGAGAAGTAGAACGCGAGCACCGTACCCACCCAGGTGCCGATTACCGGCAGGAGGATGCCAAAGAGGTCTTTTATACTGGAAAATCCATTGTTATTCCTGAAAAACAGTATCAGCCAGGCCAGCACGACCAGAGTGAGAATGATCACTCCGGAGATGATGAGTGTCCACATTGCGATACGGTCGCGGAATTTGCCTTCATTACCTTTCGGGTTGTCGCCTACGTACCCGGTATTGCCATTATTTTTAGCCATAGGAATTCGCGTTTAAGTATAAAAACAAATGTTTATCTAAGGATTGTGCTGTTAGCCGTCTTTACCCTTAGCACAATCGGCCAGGGTTTAGTTTGATATAAAATTTAAATAACACGTAAAGTTATAACAATAAAATCAATTATATTTCATAGGATATCTGACATTAGAAAAAAAGTTTAACAGGGTCAGACTTATTCACTGTAAAAATAGGAAATCAAAACCCGGGAGGCCTGAAACGCAAAATGCGAACTGTAAAATGCGAAGTATATCGCACTTCACATTTCGCATTTGAATTGGTCTCCCCGGCAGGGCTCGAACCTGCGACCCATTGATTAAGAGTCAATTGCTCTACCAACTGAGCTACGGAGAGGAATCGGGCGGCAAAGATAGGAATTCTTTGCAGAATTTCCAGAGAGGTGCTGATATTTTTATCTTTCTACTTGGAAGGCAATAGGCAATAGGCAATAGAAAAAATTCAGGAGGCAGGAGACAGGTGAAAATAGACAATAGGCAGCAGGCAATGAGGAATCAAACTGGGGGAGACTAAAAAGTCAAGATTTTCTTTAACCCGCAGAGAAGGACATTATTTGAATACTCGAATAATCGATCAACGAGTTCAGAATTCCGATCTGACTTCAAAAATCGTTGATCGAGTGTTCAATTATTCAAGAAACCAGGTTAGGGAACTGTCTAAAAAATTCTTTACGTATCTGCGTCTCAGCGGTTTTGAATAACAACCTTCCCCACTGCATGAAGATCCCCGGCATCGAGTGTCAGGAGGTAACATCCCGGCAAAAGCCCGGTTGTCCATGGAATAGAGTGGGATCCGGGTGTGCATGGAGCATGGAACAGGGTTTCCAACTTTCTCCCTAATATATCGCTTGCGGTGATTGTCACCTTGCGTTGGCAGGGAAGGGTGAAGAAAACCGTCGTCCGGCCGATGGCAGGGTTGGGGGAGTTCCAGAGCCGGCAATTGTCATTCTCACCGGGGATGATGGGAACGGGTGTGCCGAGATTGCCCTGGTACAAGCCCTGGCTCTGGCAGCCGACGATGATCTTCCCCTGCGGGGTGATCGTCCGGGTCGTTACATGCGGGGAAGGTGGCAATCCCGGGCCGAGTTCTGACATCGACTGATCTGGATCCTGGTCGATCTGACCTTTGTAAACGCTATGACCGTAAGCAGCCACAAGCAGCGCCCACCCGAACATGTCAACAAAGCTCATTGAGGCCATCCCGGGTGCAAGAAATGATCTCTTGGGCGGGAGGCCGTTGTTCAAGGCACTCCAGGTATTGCCGTTATCCATGGAACGGTAAAGGCCATCAGGGGATAAGGCGGTGAAGACGATACTGTCCATATTGCTTGCAGCCATCGACAAGAGGAAATTCCCTGCCGGGAGGTTCGGGCAGAGTGTCCAGGTGTTTCCTGAATCGGTCGAGCGAAAGACTCCGAGCGTGTCGGTTGCGGCAAAAAGGGTCCCGCCAAAGCCTGTTGAGAGGAACTTAATCGATGTGGAGGGATATCCGGTGCCGAAATGAGTCCAGTTATCGCCGTTGTCCGTCGAACGGAAGATCCCGTCATCCGTGCCGGCAAGAATGACATCCCCTGTCAACAGGTCAAAACACCAAACACTCTGTGTGGTCAGGCCATTGCTGATCCCGGTAAAGGTGGCGCCGTTGTCGGTTGAACGGAAGATCCCGTTGAACGCCGTCCCGATAAAAATATGGTGCTGCGAATTGAAACCGATACAGCGCGACGAGTATCCTCCCCAGTTGGTCGCCTCCGCCCAGGTAACCCCGAGGTCCTGGGTGCAGAAGACGTCGCTGCTCCTGCAAAGGACGAGGAGCCCGTTGTTGTCGACCCTGATGGCATAAATCCCCTCACCTGTGGCGGGCATCGGAACGGCCTGCCAGAAATTCTGGCCGGCTGCAAGCACAGCAAAGAGGCAAAGACCTGCAAGTAAAATAAACTTCTTCTTTTTCATGGCTTCAGTGTGTTTAATGATCCATACTATCAGAACCCTTCATATATAGGGAGAAAAAAAGCTAAAAGCAAGCAAATCAGACATTCACTGGCAAATTACCAGGGTGCATGAAAGACAGACAAACACCTACTTCTTCACAAACCGTGTTATCACGGCACCGAATCCACCATTCACTTTCAGGAGGTAAATTCCGGATGAAAGCATGGTGATATCAACCTCCTGCCTGTTCCCGGACATTGCTATCCGGCAGACCAGCTTTCCATCGATGGAGAAAATCCTGATCTCTTTTTTGTCGCTCCCGATAAGTCGGGAATCTTGTAAAGAAACTGTGATGCGGTTTCCGGCCGGATCAGGATAGGCCGCGCAGGAGCTGCTGCCGGGCTCATTATCGTCAATGCCGGTAAAAAACGACCGGAAGGAGGCTTCGTACCGGTAAAGATAGTTGATCCCGTATACCACATTTCCCTGGGCATAGATAAAGAGGTGCCCGAGATCCGGAACCCAGTTCCCGTTACGCCACCTTTCGTATTTACCGGTGAGGGAATTCCTGTTTCCATCATATGTATAGGTGTTCTTAAGGGTATAAACCCAGTTGCCGGTCAGGTACATTTCAGAGACCGCGGTGAGCAAATCCCCGGCAGCATCGTAGGTGTATGTGTATCGGTAAGCATTTATCCAATTGCCTGCCTGGTACATCTCGACCAGCTCTGACAACTGGTTACCGTTTGCATCGTAGGTCATCTGGCTCCTTTGAAAATTTCCCCAGGAGCTGCCCTGCCAGTCCTGGATCAGCATCATAAGGCAATCGCCCGACGAATTATACGTATAAGTGTACAGGTAATAATTTACCCAGGCATTGGACTGCCAGTTCTGCTGGGTATCCGTTAACACATTCCCACTTGAATCATAAGTGTAGGTGTCGAATGAAACATTAAGCCAGGCATTGGCCGACCATATCTGGTAAAGCATGGTTTGTCTGTTCCCGACGGCATCATAAGTGTATGTATTCTTATTGGTGTTGACCCAGCCGGCTCCCTGCCATTGTTCCTCTGCCCCGGTCAGAAGATTGCCGCTACCGTCGTATGTATTGGTGTAACGGTAATAATTCATCCATACACCCGATTGCCATTGCTCGTCGAGTTCCATAAGCATCTCCCCAAATGAATTATATGTGTAGGTATATCTGAATGCATTCGCCCATGCGCCCGTCTGCCAGAGCTCAACCAGGTCGGAAAGTTCATTGCCGGATGCATCATAGGTATAGGTGTCACGCCAGTTGTTTTCCCAGTAGGTGCTTTTCCAGTCAAGACAGAGCTGGGTCATCATATTGCCTGAAACATCGAAAGCGGCGATGTATTTTTCCATAAGGCCAGTGGTATCGTATGTAACGATCGTATCCCAGCGCCAGATCTCCCATCCCGGGCCGGAAAACATGGTTCTTTGCACCGGGAGGTTCCCTTTCACCTCCGGCATGTGACCGGACAGGAAGGTTTCGGTATGCGGGTGCCGGGAACGATCAGATCCTTTATCACTCAAAGGCCTGGCAGATGCCAGTGACAGGCAGAAGAGGAATGCCAGGAAAAACGGAAGGCAGGATTTTGTTTTCATAACGCTGATTTTTTTGTTAGACATGAGAATTTTTGGTTCCAGGATTTTTTTAACAATAATATGCAATTTTTCCTGAAATAACAATGATATAAATTAGTCATCAGTTACTTTCCGTATTTTGTTGAAAATTTTCATTCCGTGATTAGTCCGGCATGAAGGGTAACTCTGGGTGGTCTCTTCGTTCACCCTGGCATTCTTGGCAGCGAAGTTTTTTTACCTCAATGGACGCAACGGCCTTACCTTTTCATCGCCGGATGAAATTGAATCCCGCAAAGCTACTTTATTAGTACATTTGAACCCAAATCACTGCTATTATGATACATCGTTTTCTCCTTGCCCTGATCCTGGGCTTCTTTTTTGCTTCCTCTTTATTCGCGCAGGACAACACAGAACTGCTGCTGAAGGCCGCGAAGTCAAATGATATCAAAGCGATGAATGAACTCCTCGACAAAGGGGTGGACGTGAATGCGAAGAACCATTACGGGGTGACCGCACTTTTCTTTGCCATCGACAAAAACAACCTGGAAACCGTCATGCTGCTGCTTGAAAGAGGCGCTGATCCGAACCTGAAGGATTCCTTTTACAATGAAACGCCATTTGGCTGGGCCATATATAAAAAAAACCAGGTAATCATCAATGCCATGATCGATCACGGCGCTGATATAAAAGACGAGAACATGGTCAATACAGCCGCAGAGCTGGGACTGTCGTTGGTGGTGGTACATCTGCTCGAAAAAGGTGCTCCCGGAGCGGGAAACCTATTACTGATGTCCATCGCACAGAAAGATACCAACATGGTCAGGATTGCCCTTCCTTTCCTTGCAAAGAACGATTCAGTTTTAACCGCAGCGCTTGTCAGCGCCATGGGACAAAAAAATGAGAAATTCATCGCTATGCTGAAGGACGCCGGGGCAAAAGTTCCTGCGGTCATCCCAGGGCAGACGGAGGTAAAACTGGATGAAACCCTTGCAGGCACCTATAATACCCAGGACATGAGCCGGGCCGACCTGGTCATTACCGATGGCAAGCTGACCGGAAGCTTTGACGGATCTCCCGCATTTGTGCTCAAACCGGCAAACGACAGTACCCTTACATTTGCAGATATCCCGGGGTTATCGGTGACCATTCAGCGGATCAACGGGAAGGTCATGGGGATCACCCTGATTCAGCCTGACCATAAAACGCCTTATTACAGGCTCCCCGAACCTGTGAAAAAGGAGAGCGGCAAAGGAGCGATCAAAGAAGATCACACCCGGGTGGCAAAGCCTGAAAACTGGCCTTCCTTCAGGGGAAATTGTACTTCCGGAATCGCCGATGGCCAGCATCCTCCGGTGATGTGGGATGCCGGTAAAGGGATGAACCTGAGATGGAAAACCTATATTCCCGGGCTTTCCCATGCCTCACCCGTCGTTTGGGGCGACAATGTTATTCTGATCACGGCCCAGAGCAGCGATACTGCTGCCGAGTATCGCGTCGGACTCTTTGGTGATGTTGAGCCGGCCAACGATACTACCTCACACATCTGGAAAATATTCTGCATCAGCAAGGAGAGCGGGAAGATCAAATGGGAGAAGAAAGCTTATAAGGGGAAGCCACGGGTGTTGCGTCATGTAAAAGCTTCACAGGCAAATTCAACACCTGTTACCAATGGTGAATATGTGGTTGCGGTCTTCGGTTCCGAGGGAATGGTCTGCTATGACCTCAAAGGAAATGAAAAGTGGAGAAAAGACCTGGGTATCCTCGATGCAGGATGGTTTTTCAATGAAGAGACACAGTGGGGATTTGCCAGTTCTCCGGTCATTTATAAAAATACCGTGATCCTTCAATGCGACCGGTCGAAGGATTGCTTTATCGCAGCTTATGATCTGAAAACAGGAAAAGAGGCCTGGAAAACACCGCGCGAAGATATCTCCTCCTGGGGCACACCGACGGTATGCCACGGGAAAAGCCGTGATGAGCTGGTAACCAATGCTTCCCGGTTCATCCGGGGATACAACCCTGCGACCGGAGAAGAGCTATGGCGGCTCGCGCCAAATTCAGAGATCACAGTCGGATCGCCGGTATTCGCTGACAGTCTGGTTTTTGTTACCGCCGGGTACTCCCCTGTTGCCCCGGTATATGCAATAAAAACGGGAGGCAGTGCAAATATCTCCATCCCCGACAGCACAAATAGCGGAAAATTCATCCAGTGGCGAAAAAAACGAGGGGGAACTTATATGCCTACCCCGATTGTTTATAACGGCAACCTCTATACGCTGTCAAACAGCGGGACTATCAATTGTTACAATGGTTCAACCGGAGATCTTGTGTACAAGGAAACAATAAAGGGTGGCGGGGCCTTCACCGCTTCACCCGTGGCTGCCGACGGAAAAATATATTTCACCAGTGAAGAAAAGGGGGTTTTTGTTATCCGGGCCGGAGCTGAGTATGATGTGATATCGATCAACCCGGTTGGCGAGATCTGCATGGCGACGCCTGCCATCAGCGACGGCCTGATCTTCGTTCGCGGACAGCATCATCTCTTTTGCTTCGGGGTCAGATAATAGGCATGAGGCATCAGACATGAGGCACCAGACATCAGGCACGAGGCACGAGGCACCAGGCATGATGAATGAGTTATTGCATACGAGTATTGCTAATTTTGTGATAATAATGTTAATATGGAAAAGTCAGTAATAAAATCTTATAAGGATCTGGAAATCTGGAAAAAAAGTGTGTCATTAGCTACCGAATTATATAAGGTTACATCCACTTTCCCTGGTAGTGAACTATATGGAATAACAAACCAGATCCGACGGGCATCTTGTTCTGTTCCTGCCAATATTGCAGAAGGTTATGGAAGAGAGAGAACGAAAAATTACCTGCAATTTTTAAGAATGGCAAGAGGTTCAATTTATGAATTAGATACATTCCTAACGATCGCCTTTAATCTTAAATATATTTCCAAAGAGACACAAGACCAGGTATTTGATAAAACAGAAGAATTGAGCAAAATGATTAATGGTCTCATCAGAAAACTTAACCAATCAACTTCGTAACTTTGCGGAATGTCAATTTTATCCTTGCCTCGTGCCTCGTGCCTCGTGCCTCGTGCCTCGTGCCTCGTGCCTCGTGCCTCGTGCCTCGTGCCTCATGCCTAATGACCAATGACCAATGACCAACGATCAGCATAAATCCGCCCTGAACGTCCAGAAAGGAATCGACCAGCCTTCCCAGATCAATGATTCACTGGTAGGGCATCTGAAAAAGAGGAGATTGAAAGATCTCACGACAGAAGAATACGTCGGTGGGATCCTTTCCGGGAATCGCACGATACTGAGCAAAGCGATTACATTGATTGAGAGTTCCCTGCCTGCGCACCAGGAGAAGGCGCAGGAGATCATTGGGAAATGTTTGCAGTTCCCAGTTCCCAGTTCCCAGTTTCCAGTTTCCAGTTCACCTGTCACGCGTCACGCGTCACACGTCACGATCCGGATCGGGATAACGGGTGTGCCTGGGGTTGGGAAGAGTACTTTCATTGAGGCATTGGGAAAGCATCTTACTGCTGACGGTCATAAGCTGGCTGTCCTGGCGATCGATCCGAGCAGCAGCCGGTCGAAAGGGAGCATACTCGGGGACAAAACCCGGATGGAAGAACTCGGTGTGGATCCGAATGCATATATTCGCCCTTCCCCTGCAGCAGGTTCCCTGGGTGGTGTTGCCAGGAAGACCCGTGAAACCATCATTCTGTGTGAAGCTGCCGGTTTCGATGTGATCTTCGTGGAAACCGTGGGTGTCGGACAATCAGAAACAGCCGTTCATTCGATGGTTGACTTCTTCCTTTTGTTGATGCTTGCAGGCGCAGGTGATGAACTCCAGGGGATCAAGCGGGGCATCATCGAGATGGCCGATGCGATCGTCATCAACAAGGCCGACGGCGATAACATCGGCAAAGCAAAACTGGCAAAAGCGCAGTATGAAAACGCCCTTCACCTTTTTCCGCCATCCGAATCGGGATGGAGACCTCCTGTTGGTACCTGCTCCTCGAAGACAAAGGAGGGGATCAACAGCGTGTGGAAGGTAATCACCGACTACCAGGATCATACGCTCCGTTCAGGATATTTCCATCATAAACGATCCGTACAGGACCGCCAGGTGATGTTTGAATCCATCGAAGAAGCTCTGAAAAGCAAATTCTTCTCAAGAAAAGAGATTCAGCAACTGATCCAAAAACTGGAAGCCGGTGTACTTTCCCATAAGATCAATCCCTATGTAGCGGCACAGGAGGTGATGAAAAGAGTGACAAAGTGACAAAGTGACAAAGTGACAAAGAAAATTGGAAACTGGGAACTGGAAACTGCAAACTGGAAACTGGAAATTTTTGTCACGCGTCACGCGTCACTTGTCACGTTTTTTCTCCGGCAGTACCATCGACAGCAACACAAAGAACGCCAGGATCCCGATGATGATCCCGAATGAACCTTTACTGGAGAGAGGAAGGTGAATGAGCATCTTTATTCCGACGAAGAAAAGAAGAACAGCCAGTCCCAGCTTCAGGAACCGGAACCGGTTCATTACGTTCATCACCAGGAAAAACAGGGAACGCAGGCCAAGTATGGCAAAAATATTGGAAAAGAATACGATGAAGGGATCCCTTGTGACTGAGAAAACGGCAGGTACCGAGTCGACAGCAAAGAGTACATCGGAAAACTCAATGACAACAAGAACTATGAACAAGGGGGTTATCAGAAACTTTCTTTTTTCAACGATCCAGAATTTGCTTCCATGATCCCCCGTTGAAACGGCGAATATCTTTGATACCATCTTTACAACCGGATGGGATTTTGGATCGATCCTCTCTGCCTCGTCATTCTTAAAAAACTCCCACCCCATCTTGCCGCCGAGGATAAGCAACAAAATCCCGAAAATGTAAAGAAACCATGAAAATTGCTGGATCAGGGCGCTGGCAGCAAAAATAAAAATGAACCGCATAATAATCGCTCCCAGGATTCCCCAGAAGAGTATCTTCTTATAATACCTTGAGGAGATATTGAAGGAGAGAAAGATCATGATGATCACAAAGATGTTATCCACCGAAAGGGAATATTCGATCAGGTAGCCGCTCATATATTCCAGCGAAAGGTTCCGGTTGTAAAGGTGGATTGCATCCTGCAGCGGGAGGTTTAGAATAGAAATCGGGTGATGATACCGGTCGATATGCATCTGGATCTTTTCTGCTGAGTCAAGTCCGTGAAGTTCATTGCCATAAAAACGGATGACCACATAAAAAAGGATCGAAACGCCTACCCAGACTGCTGTCCAGCTCAGCGATTCATGAAAGGAAAGCGTGTGGCTTTTTTTATTGAATATTCCCAGGTCGATTCCGAGCATCAGGAATATAAAAAGCAGGAATGCTGAAAAAATAATTATTTCGTTTGTTCCAACGTGCATATTGAGAACCGGTCTGTAAGCGATTTTGGCCAAAATTAAGATTTTTTTTTAACTTTGCTACCTTTGCAACAAACCGAAAATACCATTTATGAAAGAAACGTTTGATCTGAATCCCAATCCATTAATCAGATTTCTTGAAAAGCCGGCTACTGATATTACCCGTGATGATCTTAAACGGTTTATTGAAGACAAAGGAATTGAAATGGTCAATTTTCGTTATGCAGGGGCTGACGGACGTTTGAAAACCCTGAACTTCATCATTCGCAGCAGGCAGCATCTTGATAATGTATTGAGTGCCGGAGAGCGGGTCGACGGGTCAAGTCTTTTTCCTCATTATGTGGAAGCCGGTTCCAGTGATCTTTATATTATTCCGCGGTACCGTACTGCTTTTGTGAATCCCTTCTCAGCAATTCCTGCCCTTGATATTCTCTGTTCATATTATGACAAAGACGGAACCCCCTATATCAACTCGCCGGAGTATATTCTGAGAAAATCGCATGAGGTGCTGAAGAAAAAGACCGGGCTGACCTTTGAAGTGATGGGAGAACTTGAATACTATATCATCAGCGAAGAAGAATCGTTATTCGAAACGATGAACCAGCGCGGTTATCATGAATCAGGTCCATTCTGCAAATGGGAAGGGCTGCGATCGGAAGCCATGCAAGCCATTTCAAAATGTGGTGGGGCCATCAAATATGGTCATTCTGAAGTTGGCAATTTTGTTGAGGACGGAGTGGCATTTGAGCAGAACGAAATTGAATTCACTCCGGTCATCCTGGAAGAAGCAGCCGATCAACTGATGATCGCAAAATGGGTCATTCGCACACTGGCTTATAAAAAGGGTGTAAACGTAACATTCGCACCGAAGATCACTACAGGAAGAGCCGGCAGTGGTTTGCACATCCATACGCGTTTGATGAAGGATGGCAGGAATATGATGCTGGAGAACTCCCGCTTATCAGATACAGCCAAAAAAGCAATTGCAGGATACCTGGACCTTGCACAGTCGCTTACTGCTTTTGGGAATACGATCCCGACCTCTTATTTCCGGCTGGTTCCGCACCAGGAAGCGCCAACAAATATCTGCTGGGGCGACCGTAACCGGTCAGTACTGGTAAGGGTTCCGTTGGGATGGAATGCCAAAAATAAGATGCTCTCGGAGGCCAATCCCAACGAAAATGACCCGGAGCGTGATTTTAACAACCGTCAGACAGTTGAATTCCGTTGTCCCGATGGTTCTGCCGATATTTATCTCCTGCTCGCCGGATTGACCGTTGCCGCCCGGCACGGCCTCGAAATGGACCATGCACTTGAGTTTGCAAAAAAACGGTATGTGGATGTCAACATCTTCGAAGATAAAAACAAACACCGTGTCCAGCATCTCGATCAGCTTCCCGATTCCTGCTGGCATTCTGCTGATTGCCTTGAAAAACAAAGAACTGTTTATGAGCAATTCAATATATTCCCTCCGCAGATCATCGACGGGATCATAAAAAAACTCAGGAATTATGATGACGAGAATCTCAGGACAGATCTGAAGGATGATGAAAAAGAGATCATGAAACTGGTGAACGCTTACCTGCATTGTGGATAATGCTGCATTAGTTACCCGGTCAAAATGTCATAAAAAATATTATCGATTTGTCATTTTGTCGTTATTTTTTTTCGGATTTGTGCTGGTATAAAAGTTGACCATTGCGGGGAAAAAATCAATTGTTTAACTTAAAATTTGGAGGATTAAACCATGACATTAATCAGATGGACAAACAGGCATCCTTTAGCAGATATGTTTTCGAATTTTTTCGACGCCGACCTGAACGATTTCTTTACCCGCAAATACAGCGATCCCGCAGCCAATATCATTGAGCAACCCGATAATTTTGAGCTCGAACTTGCTGCCCCGGGAATGAAGAAAGACGATTTCAAGATCAGCCTTGAGAACAGTGTGCTGACAATCTCGTCTGAACTCCGGAATGAAACCCAGGAAGAAGGTAAAAACTATACAAGAAAGGAATTTTCGTATGGTTCATTCAGCCGCTCCTTTACCCTGCCGAAAACCATAAATATGGATAAGATTCAGGCCGAGTACCAGGATGGCATACTGAAAGTGATATTGCCAAAGAAGGAAGAAGCCAAACTGGAGATCAGGAAAGAGATCAAGATCGGTTAAGAAACAGTTTGCAGTTTCCAGTTTTAAGTTTGCAGTTCAATTTGTGTAACTAGTGACCCAAGAATGGGAACTGCAAACTGGAAACTGGAAACTTTTATCTTTGCCGGATGAACAAAACCTACAAGGCACATCTCGCACTGATTGCAATAACCCTCATTTTTGGCTTTCATTACACCATTGCCAAATCGTTAATGCCGGATTACCTGCATCCCATGCAGTTGCTTTTCATACGTGTGCTCGGGGGACTCATCCTGTTTTTTGTTTATCATAAACTTTTTGTCCGGGAGAAGGTTGAGAAAAAAGACATGCTGCTCCTGGCGCTATGCGGATTGACTGGTTTTGCGCTCAATCAGGCATTTTTCTATAAAGGGTTGGATCTTACAACCCCTGTCGATGCATCGCTGATCCATGTGATGAACCCCATTTTCGTAATGGTATTTGCCAGCCTGATCATCAGGGAGAAGATCACCTGGGTTAAGATCGCGGGAATAATTATCGGTGGATGTGGTGCAGTAGTTTTGATCCTGTATGGCAAAGTCGTTAATATGAGCACCAATTCCTTTGCGGGAAATCTTTACGTGTTCCTGAATATGGTCTTTTATGCCGTTTACCTTGTCCTGGTTAAACCCCTTGCTGTAAAATACCACCCGATCACCATTCTGATGTGGATTTCCATCTTCGGATTCATGTTTATTCTTCCTTTTTCTGTATGGACACTACCGGCGATCCAATTTCAACAAATTACCATAACGGCATGGCTTTCTATTGCATATATCATATTCTTCAATACTTTCCTGGCGTATATATTGATCAACCTGGCCATGAAAGTCGTGAATGCCAGCGCGGTCAGCTATTACTCTTATCTGCAGCCACTGATCGCCTCGGTAGCCTCTGTTTCGGTCGGGAATGAAGTGATCACATTACCCAAAATCCTCGCCGCACTCCTGATCTTTGCAGGTGTTTTCCTGGTAAGCAGGAAGAAATATGCATGAATGGGACTATAACAAATGCCTGAACGGAACGAGGATAGCTTCAAAAATCTTCTCAATGAGGGGACGCTTGCTCCAGGTCTCATAATTAAATTCCTCTGAATTCCTCAATGTTTCCGAAATGTGCTCAATAAGCTGGTTGAGGACATCCTGTTCTGTTCCTATCAGGGCGATTTCATACTGATACCTGAAACTACGGTAATCAAAATTTGCAGAGGAGATGGAGAAGATGCGGTCGTCGATCACCATCAGCTTGGCATGCAGGTTATTTGGAGTATAGAAAAGTAATTTGATATTGTTTTTATAAAGCATCCCGAGATATCGGTTCCGGAGAATATCGATCATTCTGACATCAGAATGCATCGGGAGAATGACCTTCACATCCACACCCCTTTTACTTGCATCGATCATGGCTTTTCTCAGCAGGAAACCCGGGAGGAAGTAAGGTGTTTCGATGATGATCCTGGATTTTGCATTTTTGATCAACTGAACATATTTCTTGCGAAGCCTTTGCAGTGGCATCGAAGGAACGTCGCGCACCACCTCCCACTCTCCGAATTTGATGGTTTTGGTATAGGCGAGTTTTGTGGTGATGATGTATTGGTTTAAGGCTTCAAAGTTCTGGTGAAACACCTTTTTCCATATGACAGCCATCTCCTCTCCTTTTGTTCTCAATGCAAGTTCGCGCCAGTTTAGATTGTACCCTGTAATATTCATGGAGCCCATATAGCTGATCTCATCATCGATAACAAGGATCTTCCGGTGGTCGCGACGGTGTCCGCGGGTGAAAATATCGCTGCTGATCTTGATTTTCTCAAAAAATTTAACCTGCCCCTTGTTTTTTATCAGGGTATTAAAAAAGGATTCGGAAATGGGTCCCTTGCCCCAGGAATCGATCAGGATTTTAATCTCCAGCCCTTCTATCGCTTTCCGTGTCAATGCATCCCGGAACTTGATCCCCATATGATCATTGGAAAATTTATAGGTTTCCAGGTAAATGAATCGTTTTGCCCGGGCGATATCATTGAGCATCAGATTGTAAAACTTCAGGGGATCGTCAATAATGAGGAATTCCATGCGGTAAAGTTATAATAAAATTATGTAAGTTTGCAAAAAAGGAGCTATGATAACTTCCATGACCGGCTATGGAAAAGCCGTTGCTGAACTTCCCGGTAAGAAGGTCACCATTGAGATCCGGTCGTTGAACAGTAAGCAACTGGATATTACCATCAAACTCCCCGGGGCCTTCAGGGAAAAAGAAACCGACGTCAGGAACTGGCTTTCCAAAAATCTGGAAAGGGGTAAAATAGAACTCTTTGCAACCTCAGAAATATCAGGCGATTCCCCAAATTTCTCGATCAATAAACCCCTTGCAAGAAGTTACTTCATTGAATTCAAGGAATTAGCCAAAGAACTCAATGAAGATCTGACAGGGAATATCCTGCCATTAATTTTAAAGATGCCGGATGTTCTTCAAACCAACCGGGAAGAGATCGATGTACAGGAATGGCTTATGGTGATGGACACCATTGTTAAGGCAACGGATCAGATGATTACCTTCAGAACAGGTGAAGGGAAGATCCTTGAAAATGATATTCTTCCCCGTTTGGCAATTATCCTGGATCTGCTGGCTTCCATTGAACCATTTGAGGCCAATCGTTTGAACCTGGTAAAGGAAAGGCTTCAAAAAGCATTGGCAAACCTTCCAAATACCGGCAATGGTCCTGGTTCTCCCGATCCAAACAGGTTTGAGCAGGAGTTGATATACTATCTCGAGAAGTTTGATATTACGGAAGAGAAGGTCAGGCTGAAAAAACACTGTGATTATTTCCTGGAAACAATTACGGAACCGGTTTCACAGGGGAAGAAACTCGGGTTCATTATACAGGAGATGGGGCGCGAGATCAATACGATCGGCTCGAAAGCAAATGATGCCACAATACAGAAGATCGTTGTTCAGATGAAAGATGAACTGGAGAAGATCAAGGAACAATTATTGAACATTTTATAAATCCTGCACTAACGGAGTTCAATAAAAAAAGAAAAAAAAGATTTTTTAGCTAGCCATACGGAGTAAGTTAATTTCAATGAGAAAGGCCATTATTGTTTCAGCGCCATCCGGGGCAGGTAAAACGACCATTGTTAAGTATCTGCTGAAAGCCATACCGGAACTGGCTTTTTCCATCTCAGCCTGCAGCAGGAGCAAACGTGAGGGGGAGATAAACGGGAAAGATTATTATTTCCTTCCTTTGGATGAATTCAAACGAAGGATCGAAAATGATGCATTTATTGAATGGCAGGAGGTCTATCCCGGTAGTTTTTACGGAACCTTAAAAAGTGAAATAGAACGAATCTGGAAAGAAGGTAAGGTCCCGATCTTTGAAGTGGATATTGTAGGAGGTTTAAATCTGAAAAATTATTTCAGGGAGCAGGCCCTCTCCATTTTTATTAAACCTCCGGCTTTTGAAGATCTTGAAAAACGATTGCGGATCAGGAATACCGAAAGCGATGCCGATATCCTGAAAAGGATCACAAAAGCTGAATTTGAGCTGACCTTTGCGGGCAAATTTGACCGGATCCTTCTCAATGATGAAATTTCCGCGGCAAGCCTTAAAGCAACGGAATTAATAACAGCATTTCTAAATTCATAAATTACAACCTGAATGATGGGTCTCATCAAAAGCAATGAACGAGAATTGGCCGGGAAAACCGCTCAATGGTTTACGGAAGAAATTGCCCGTGGCGGATATCCATTTAAATCTGCTTCCAATGAACCCGGAATTGAAGTAGAACATTCCAAAACATATTTCGGAGATATCGTGATTTGGGAAAGTGATGAGTCAAAAATTACATAGTTGGAATGAAGCCGAAAAGATGGCTTGTGAAATACTTAAGGAATATAATTTTGAAGAAATCTAAAAGTAGGTATTAAAGATTGAATCATTTACAGTAATCAATAGGTCCTTTAAAACGAAACCCGAAGGCTTGAATTTCTTCAGGGGCCTCCGGGAACTGTAACTTAATGCAAAGATAAAAAAAATAAATTTGCATATCAAAACAAAAACCGGCCTCTACTTCGGATCCTTCAACCCGATCCATAACGGTCATATGATGATCGCCAACTATATGGTGGAATACACTGACCTGAAGGAAGTCTGGTTCATCATTTCACCACATAACCCGCTAAAGGAGAAAACCACGCTTCTGGCTGATTATCACAGGCTGGCCATGGTAAATATTGCAGTGGAAGATGATGCGAGGTTTCGTGCTTCCAACATCGAATTTCATCTCCCTCAACCCTCCTTCACCATCACGACATTGACCTATCTGCAAGAGAAATACCCGCAAAAAGAGTTCATCCTGATTGCCGGTTCCGACAACCTTCCCAGTTTTCATAAATGGAAAAACTACCAGCAGTTACTTGACCTTTACGAATTTTACATCTACCCACGACCCAGAAAGGAACCGAGCATCTTTGACCGCCACCCTCATATTCATTACACGGAAGCCCCGCTGATCGAAATTTCATCAAGCTTTATCCGGAAAGGGATCGCTGAGAGAAAAAATTTGCGACAATTTATGCCAACGAAGGTTTGGGAATATATTAGGGAGATGCATTTCTATGAAGAAAAGAAATAGTTCCCAGTTTGCAGTTCCCAGTTCCCTAATGACTTAATGACCTAATGACCAATGACCAGCCAACCAATAGGTATTATACCTCAATTGTCCCAACCAGGTAAGTTACTGCTTTCCCTCCTATTTCGACCCGGTCGTTAAGGTACTTGCAATTGAGCCAGCCCTTGCGTTTTGAAAGCTGGATGGCCGTCATCGAAATTTTCCCAAGTTTATTTGTCCAGTAAGGAATGAGGGTGGTATGGGCGGAACCTGTTACCGGGTCCTCATTGACCCCTACCATTGGGGCAAAAAAGCGGGAAACAAAATCCGATTCTTTCCCCGGCGCTGTTACGATCACTCCCCTCGCTTTTGACTGAAGAAGTTTCCCCATATCAGGCCGGATGGACTCTATCCCATCCTGGCTGCTGTAAATCAGCATATAGTCGGTTTTCCCCTGGAAAGATTCAATGGGCGAAAGACCAATTGCATCTGAAATTGCTAATGGTGTTTCGATCATTGTCAGCGTATCGGCCGGAAAATTCAGGATGAGTGCATCCCCGTCTTTTCGCACCCTTAATTCCCCGCTAAGTGAGCGAAAACTGATCTGATCCCTCTTTTCACCTGTAAAGGAAAAAATTACGTGCGCGGAGGCGAGCGTTGCATGCCCGCACAGATCCACTTCCACTGCCGGGGTAAACCAACGGATATGATATTGATCGCTATCCCTCACAATGAAGGCTGTTTCCGCCAGGTTATTTTCCATCGCAATATTCTGCATCAATTTGTCGGGAAGCCATTTATCCAGCATACAAACGCCTGCCGGATTTCCTGAGAAGAGGGCTTTTGCAAATGCATCGACCTGGTAGAGGGTTAGTTTCATGATATTATTTTTTAGGAGTAGGGGACAGGTCGTGACCTTTCCGTATTCAAAGTAATGACGAATATGCGAATGACGAATATGCGAATTAAATGGTTGAATTTAGAATGTCGGATTTATTCGTTATTCAGGAATCCGAAATTTCATTCCCGGATTCGTCATTCAAGTCATTCGCATATTCACTATCTAAAGTGTTTGTCTCGCAAAACAATATATTGCCTGCACGCATTCCAGCGGAGCTTCGATGTACCCCATATGTCCTGCTTCCCGGAGAATATGTACCTCTGCATATTCAGGAAGCGTTACCATTTCCCACAAACGATCGGCCGGTAGTTTCAGATCTTTTAAACCCAGGATAAATAAAACCGGAACTTTCGCATTTGCGACGATAAGGGAGAGATCCTTTCTTACCTTCATCCCTTTCTGGGAAGCGATCACGCTTTCAGGTGTCATCTTTCCTGCCCTGGCAATAAACTTTTCTATGTCCTTACGGAATTTGTCCTGGTTCTCAGGCGCAAAGAGATCAGGAATGAATTGGGTAATAAAATTCAGCTTATCCTTTTTAACCAGTTGAATCATCCGGTTGCGGTTCGTTTTGCCATCGGGAGTGTCTGCAAACGGATGCGAATGGAAAAGTCCGAAACCTTTCAGAAAGGAAGGATACTTGCTTGCAAAGGAAAGGGTTGCATATCCTCCCATCGAATGACCGATCATCACACATTTTTTCACCCCGAGGTGGCGCAACACCTTGTGAACAGCCCCCGCAATCATCTCCATACTGTTTATATCACCAAGGTTATCACTTTTGCCATGACCGGGAAGATCAATGGTAATGACGCGAAAAGCCTTGCTTAATACAGATACGAAGTCTTTCCAAATCTTAGAGGATTCCATAAAGCCGTGCAAAAGCACGATCGTATCCCCTTTACCTTCAACGTTATAGAAGATATTCTTTCGGTTAAAAATAATTTTCTCCATACTCCTTAGTTTATAAACCACAGATTAGATGGATAACACAGAAACAGGGTGCTCAACAATCTGCGTAATCTGTGGTATCTGTAGTGAATTTTATACTTTTTCCTATTCCGACATCACCTTCTCGATTTCTTCAACGGTTTTCGGAATCGGTTTACCAAGAACCCGGAATCCTGATTCAGTAACCAGTATATCGTCCTCGATCCTGATCCCTCCGAAATCCTTGTATTGTTCAATCTTTCCATAGTTAAGAAAACCGGCGAACTTATTTTCTGCTTTCCAGATGTCGATCAGTTCCGGAATAAAATAGATACCCGGTTCTATGGTCATGACAAAGTTCTTTTGCAGACGTCGTCCAAACCTGAGAAATGCCAGTCCGAATTCCTTGCTTCTTTTGGTCTCATCATCATACCCGACAAAATTTTCGCCCATTCCTTCAAGATCATGTACATCCAATCCCAATGGATGTCCTAAGCCATGCGGAAAGAATAGCGTATGAACCCCAAGATTGACGGCCTCATCCACATCTCCCATGATAAAACCTGCCTGTTTCAGTCCCTGGGTGATCACTTTTGCAGCCAGGAGGTGAATGTCCCTGAATGCCACACCCGGCTTTACTGCCTGTATTGCGGCCATATTTGCATTCCATACGATTTCATAGATCTCTTTCTGACGCTGTGAAAACTTACCCCCTACAGGAACAGTACGGGTAATATCGCTTGCATAATGGAGATCCGACTCGCATCCCGCATCAATAACAAGCATTCGTTCTTCTGTCAGTACATTTCCATGGTAATGGTTGTGCAACGTCTGACCATTGATGGAAAGAATGACTGGAAATGAAACCGGGCCCGCATTTGAAAGTGCAATCCCCTCCACTACCCCGGCAATTTCTCTTTCAATAATGCCCGGTTTTGCCATCTTCATCCCGGCAATGTGCATCATACAGGCAACATCCACCATCCGTGATATTTCCCTGATCTCAAGTTCATCTTTAGACATTCGTAGCTTGATAACGGCCTTTATCAGGGATTCCGAGGCGTTTTTCTTAATCTCCGAATGATGAATGCCCAGTAAATCTTCCATCCAGAGTATTGTTTCACCACGATAGGGTGGCAGATAATGGATTTTCCTTCCCTCCTTCTTTGCCTTCCCGATCATTTCTATGAGATCTTTCAGCGATAATGAATGATGAACACCCACCTGAAGGCTTCTTTCTTTCATTGTTGGTTGTTTGCCCATCCAGATTATGTCGTCAATATCCACATCATTACCAAAAAGATAATCTGTATGATTATCGATATCCATCACTGCTGCAAGGGTGGGTTGATCCAACCCGAAAAAGTAAAGGAAACTGCTATCCTGGCGAAAGGAATAGGTATTTGCCGGATAGTTGAACGGGACGTCTTCATTACCAAAAAACAGGACAAGTCCTGAGGGAATTTCCTGCCGGAGATTTTCTCTCCTGTCAATATAGGTTTTTGCCGGGAACATAATTATTATGTTTTAATGATGAAAAAAAAAATTAAGTTTTGTATTTCAAATGCATTTAATATTCTAAATTTGTTTTGTTACTCTGGATCCTGCGAAGGTGTTCATCTGGAAATACGGTAAAAGCGTGATATTATTTTGTTATCCATGCAAAAGTGATCCTGAAGGTCCGGATTAATCACGCAAATTAACAGGTTTTTATCCTTTCTTAATAAAAAGTTAAAAAATAAAACAATACTATGAACCTCTTGATCGTGCGAATGTCATCCATTGCCATGAAGATCTGGATGTCGCTATTGGGATTATTCCTGATGGTTTTCCTGTTGATCCATTTAAGTATCAATTTATGCCTGTTGCGGGCAAATCCAACATGGTTCAATGATGCAGCCTATTTTATGGGTACCAATTATGTTATCAAAGTTTTTGAAGTTGTATTATTCGGAGGGTTCATCCTTCATATTCTAATCGGGATAATATTGCAGATCTATAACTGGATTGCACGACCGGTGCGATATAAGGCGACTTCGAAAACGTACACCCCTTTTCTCACAAAATATATGATTTATACCGGGGCCGTTGTTCTTACATTTCTGGTCATTCACATGTTTAATTTTTATTTTATAAAATTGGATTGGGTGAAGAGCCCGATACCGGCGCTTGCGAATGGTCATCCTGATTTTTATACGCTTGCCGCCTGGTTATTTTCCAAACCTCTCTATTCAATTACATATATCATTCTGATCTCCGGATTGGGATTTCATTTGTATCATGCCTTCCGCGCAGCTTTACAGTCGCTTGGGCTGAACCATACAAAATACAATTGTGCGATTGAAATCATCGGTATCATCTATTCCATTGTCATTCCTTTAGGCTTTATCATTATACCAATTTATTTCCTTATCTGAACGATATTATGGCTGAGTTAATTGCAAAAATCCCAAAAGGACCTCTTACACAGAAGTGGTCTGAATATAAGTCACATCAGAACCTGGTCAATCCTGCAAACAAAAGAAAGCTGGATATAATCGTTGTGGGAACGGGGTTAGCCGGAGCTTCTGCCGCTGCTTCCCTGGGTGAATTGGGTTTTAACGTCAAGAATTTCTGTTACCAGGATAGTCCCCGCCGTGCTCATAGTATTGCCGCTCAGGGTGGTATCAATGCAGCCAAGAATTACCAGAATGATGGTGACAGTATTTATCGTTTATTTTATGATACGATCAAAGGAGGTGATTACCGGTCGAGAGAAGCCAATGTTTACCGTTTGGCTGAAGTCAGCGGGGCTATCATCGATCATTGTGTTGCCCAGGGAGTTCCGTTTGCAAGGGATTACGGTGGTTTGCTTGACAACCGTTCATTCGGGGGTGCATTGGTTTCCAGGACATTTTATGCCCGGGGACAGACAGGCCAGCAATTGCTTTTGGGAGCCTACAGTTCCCTCAGCCGCCAGATCAAGTTAGGATCAGTAACGCTATACAACCGTCATGAAATGCTTGACCTGGTTGTGATTGATGGGAAAGCAAGGGGAATCATCGCCCGTGACCTGATCACCGGGAAGCTCGAACGGCATTTCGGACATGCAGTGGTGATTGCCACCGGCGGTTATGGCAACTTGTTCTATCTTTCCACAAATGCCATGGGATCCAATTTCAGCGCCTGCTGGCAGATTTTTAAAAGGGGTGCAATGTTGGCTAACCCCTGTTTCACACAGATCCACCCAACCTGCATTCCTGTTCATGGCGCTTATCAGTCAAAACTGACGCTGATGAGTGAAAGTCTGAGGAATGACGGTCGCATTTGGGTTCCGAAAAACAAGGAAGATGCTGAAAAACTAAGGAAGGGTCTGATCAAGGCAAAAGACATAAAGGAACCTGACAGGGATTATTATCTCGAACGAAGGTATCCTGCTTACGGGAACCTTGTTCCGAGGGATGTGGCTTCCAGGGCAGCCAAGGAAAGGTGCGACGCCGGTTATGGCGTAGGAAGCACGGGACTTGCCGTATATCTTGATTTGGAGGAGTCGATCGGGCGGCTCGGAAAGCATGTAATAGAGGAAAGGTACGGGAATCTATGCCAGATGTATGAAAAGATCGTGAATGAGGATCCTTATAAAAATCCTATGATGATCTATCCCGCCGTTCATTATACAATGGGCGGGACCTGGGTGGATTATGAGCTGATGACCACCATCCCTGGTTGTTATTGCCTGGGCGAAGCCAATTTCTCTGATCACGGGGCCAACCGCCTGGGAGCATCTGCATTGATGCAGGGACTAGCCGACGGATATTTCATTCTGCCCTATACAATCCAGAACTATCTTGCATCAGAAATCAAAACACCAAGGATGGCTACCGACAGACCGGAATTTGCTGAAACTGAAAAAAGTGTCACCGACCGTATTGAGAAGCTCATGAAAATTGGCGGTACAAGGTCAGTCGACCATTTCCATAAGGAGCTGGGTAAGATCATGTGGGAATATGTGGGTATGGGTAGAAATGAGGCAGGCCTGACCAAGGCAATCGGTCTGATTTGTGCGTTGCGTGAGGAATTCTGGAAAGATGTAAGGATCACCGGAACTCCGGCAGAAGTCAATATTGAACTGGAAAAGGCCAACCGGGTTGCTGATTTCCTTGAACTTGGCGAGCTGATGGCCATGGATGCCCTGAACAGGAAAGAAAGCTGCGGTGGGCATTTCCGGGAAGAATATCAGACTCCGGAAGGAGAATGCATGCGAAATGACCAGGATTATATGTACGTCGGGGTATGGGAATATGCAGGGCCAGAGAAACCATACAAACTGAATAAGGAACCCTTGCACTATGAGGAGATTGAAGTTAAGCAGAGGATCTATAAATAATTTACCATTGACTATTGACCAATGACTATTGACCATTTATAAAGTGACAGAGTGACAGAGTGACGAAGAGAAAATCAAAATTATTCTTCCCTAATGACCTAATGACTTAATTACCAATGACAAATGACTAACCACAAAAATATGAAGTTCACACTAAAGATCTGGCGGCAGAAGGATGCAAAATCCAAAGGGAAATTCGTCACTTACAAGATTACGGATATTTCCTCGGAATGTTCATTTCTGGAGATGTTGGACATTCTCAACGAACAACTGATCAACAAAAATGAAGAGCCGGTAGTTTTCGACCATGACTGCCGGGAAGGCATTTGCGGGATGTGCAGCCTTTACATTAACGGCAGGCCGCACGGGCCTGATGATGCCATCACGACCTGCCAGTTGCACATGAGAAAATTCAGGGATGGTGATACCATTGTTATTGAACCCTGGAGAGCCCGGCCCTTTCCGGTGATACGGGACCTCATGATCGACCGTTCTGCTTTCGACAAGATCATCCAGGAGGGAGGTTTTATTTCCGTAAATACAGGAGGAGCAGCAGATGCCAATAGTATCCTGATCTCAAAGTTGCCTGCCGATCTATCTATGGATGCAGCCGCCTGTATCGGTTGCGGAGCATGTGTTGCGACCTGTAAAAATGCATCTGCCATGTTATTCGTCGCTGCAAAAGTCTCGCATTTTGCACTTCTTCCGCAAGGCAGGCCCGAAGCAAAGGAACGTGTCAGGCGAATGGTTGCCAAAATGGACGAACTCGGCTTCGGCAACTGTACAAATACCTTTGCCTGTGAAGTTGAGTGCCCGAAACTGATCTCTGTTTCAAACATTGCCCGGATGAACAGGGAATTTCTTTGTGCAAAGGTTGGGTAGAGGGTTATTGGTCATTAGGTCATTAAGTCATTAGGAAGTTTGTCATCTGGCACCTTCCATAATTCAAATCTTATCTTTCATAATTCATCATTAAAAATATTTTTCCTTAAAACGTGTGACCTTTTCGTTTTTTCCGGATTAATGGGAAAAATGTCCCCATGAGAATAATGGTCCGGTTTGAACCCAAAAAGATCGTCTCCGATGTCTGGTTTGTTGTTGACCATGAAAGGTTCCGTAAGCAAAGAGTGATCTCTGTTACGTTAATTCCAGTAAGTATCACGGGGACTCCCCTGTTAACTGAGGTATTTCTGCCGGAGATATTTTTGCAATGAGAGGAGGGATAGAGGGATAAGGGGATGAAATGAATTCAAAAGTCAAATATCAAAGTGCAAAATGCAAAATGACCTTACTTCAGAATTCAATCAATTGGTATGAACCCCAGGGCAAGCCCTAGACCCGAATTCCGGGGCAAGCCCCAGGGAATTTACCATGCACCTCATCCCCTGCACCCCTTCTCCTTAAGGAGAAGGGGACGGGGGTTGAGGTGATAAAATTAAATTTACAGACAATCTTAACAGAAAAGGTCGCCTCGTCCGAACACGACATGTCGTGTCCCTACAATTGCCATGGGTTTGACGATAGGGACATCAAATGTGATGTCCGGATATTTGGGGATACGACAGGATTTCAATATATAACCGGGTAATATATGCATACGGCCGCTCGCCAGGGTGGTTCAGGTCACGCGCCACAGGCGCGCGCCAGCAAGCGGAATTACAAATTCCGCTCAGCGGAGGGACAATAGGCAATAGGCAACAGGCAATAATGGTTTTGATTTATGATTTTCTTCCCTAATGACTTAATGACCTAATGACTAATGACCAATGACTAATGACCAATGACTAATAACATGTTTATAAAATCGGTTCACGCCATTCACCCGAAATTGCTAAATTTGCCTGCAAGATACTAATTGCATACCAGGAAATGCTCTTCAGCAAAATAGCAGGTCATAAGGAAACCAAGAGGAAGTTGATCCAGACAGTGCTGGATCAGCGGGTCAGTCATGCACAGTTATTTTTTGGGAAGGAAGGAGCAGAAACATTGGCCCTGGCCATTGCGTATGCTCAGTTCATCAATTGCACCAACAAACAGCTACCTGCATCGGGGGATCTTTCCGGGGCAGATGCATGCGGTACCTGTCTTTCCTGCATCAAATACCAGAAGCTGATCCATCCTGATCTGCATTTTATCCTTCCTGTAGCGACTACAAAACGGGTGACAAAAAAGCCGAAAAGCACAGATTTCATGGAAGACTGGAGGAAATTCCTCCTCGAAAATAATTACCGTGTCACCCTTCATGAATGGTATGAATATATCGGGATCGAGAACAAGCAGGGTATTATCAATGTGGAAGATTGTCATGAGATTATTACTTCGCTAAGCTATAAAAGTTATGAATCCGAATACAAGGTGATGATCCTTTGGATGGTGGAAAAGCTCTTTTATGCTGCTGCTCCAAAGCTATTAAAGATACTGGAAGAACCACCTGAAAAGACCCTGTTCATCCTGATCGCTGCAGATCCCGACCAAATCATCAGCACCATACTATCGAGGACACAGATGGTAAAAATACCGGGAATCACACCACAGGAACTCAGGGATTTTCTTCAACGACAATTCAATCTTTCGGAAAAAGATGCTGAAAAGCTTGCCCGCCAATCGAACGGAGATGTCAAGCAAGCCCTTAAAATATATCAACACAGTGAAGAGGAACAGGAAAACTTTATCATTTTCCGCGATTGGATGCGTGCGTGTATCAATAAAGATTTTATTGCTATGATGTCTTTTTCTGCAGAAATCGCAAAGATTGGCAGGGAAAACCAGAAAAGCCTGCTACGGTATGGGTTGAATATCGTGCAAGCCTGCGGGATATATCCTTTTCAACCGGACAAGGTGAATCCTTCCACGGGTCAGGAAGCTGAATTTATCATGAACATTTCTCTTTTCATCCACACAGGAAACCTTTCCGGGTTCTATGATATCTTCAATATGGCCCTGTTTCACATTGAAAGAAATGCTTATGCCCAGGCATTGTTCCTTGATGTGTCACTGAATGTACGACGGTTGCTCCTTACAACACCCAAAAGGAAGGTAAGTTAAATCAACTGTTATTTTTTGTATTTTTGTACAGATTACTAAGAATTTAATGGAAACCTCAGATAACTCTTCTTCACAGAATCCTTTTTTTAGCAGGGGATGTTGTCAGACCCCAAAAATCTATCATAAGAATGAGGGTGTCTTCAAACATAGCTGCAGTAAATTTGATTCCTTCGATTGGTTAAAATCGATCCCTCTTCCGCAAGATTCAAAATTATTTGATATAATTGAAGTCCGGTTCAAAAACTCCCGTAAGGATTTTTTCCGGATTCCTCCTGATATGGATATTGAGATCGGGGAAATACTTGCGGTGGAAGCTTCTCCCGGCCATGATATAGTAATTGTCACTCTTACCGGTGAAGCAGTTCGTTTCCAGATGAAAAAGAAAAAGCTGGATCCGGCTTCCAGTGAGTTAAAAAAGGTTTATCGTCGAGCCCGTTTGACAGATATTGAGAAATGGGTTGCAGCAGTTGAAACAGAAGGTATTACCATGCATAAGGCACGTGAGATTGCCACCAGGCTTAATCTCTCGATGAAAATCAACGATGTTGAATACCAGGGCGACAACACCAAGGCTATTTTCTACTATACAGCCGATGACCGGGTGGATTTCCGTGAACTTATCAAGATCCTTGCAGATGAGTTCAAGGTAAGAATTGAGATGCGGCAGATTGGTGCGCGGCAGGAAGCCAGCCGTTTGGGTGGTATCGGCTCCTGCGGAAGGGAACTTTGCTGCTCCACATGGTTGAATGATTTCCGTTCAGTTACAACACAGGCCGCAAGGGTTCAGCAGTTATCACTAAATCCACAGAAACTGGCCGGACAATGCGGAAAACTCAAATGTTGCCTGAATTACGAATTTGAGACTTACGTAGATGCTTTGAAAGATTTTCCTAATGAGGAAGTTGTCCTGAAGACCCAAAAGGGTGAAGCAGTTCACCAGAAAACCGATATTTTTAAAAAATTAATGTGGTACACATATATTACCGATCCGGGGAATTTCATGGCTATCCCTGTGGATAGTGTAAGAAAGATCATTGAAGATAATAAAAACGGTATATTCCCCGAAAAAATTGAAGAATTTGCCTTTATCTCGGAACCAAAAACTGATTTTGAAAATGTAGTCGGACAGGATGATCTTACCCGTTTTGATAACCTCTAAACCCAAAGCATAATACCTTTTCTTCATGGTGTCGTCGAAAATGCGTTTCAGCTTTTTTTATTTTCTTTTATTCCTCCTTGTATTTTCATCGTGCGATTCCAAACGGTTTTTTGAGGAAAATAAAACGATTCCGAAGAGCGTTTGGAACAGGTATGATAAAATCAGGTTTGATGTTATAATTTCAGATACCACAGCCGGGTATGATATTTACCTGAACGTCAGGAATGATATGAGTTACCAGTTTGCTAATCTTTATTTCTTTCTGGAAACCCAGCCTCCTTCAGGACGGATTTATAAGGATACCGTTGAATGTCCATTGGCCGATTACAATGGTAAATGGAAAGGAAAAGGATTTGGATCCATAAAATTCAACCGGTTACTGTTCGAAAAAGGTGTCAGGTTCCGAATGGCAGGTAAATATACTTTTGAATTTGAGCAGGCTATGCGGGTTGTTGATCTGCAGGGAATTAAAGATATTGGTTTGAGAATCGAAAAAGAATAAAAGATGAGTCGGAAAGGAACAGGAACGAATGTGAACGCACAAAAAGTAAGGAAGTACCTGAAAGGGTTCTGGATCACTTTTGCTGCATTTTTCATTTTCCTTTTTCTTTTACTTTCTCTTGTTTCCATTGGTCTGTTTGGGAAGATGCCAAGTTTTGAAGAACTTGAAAATCCGAAAAGCAATCAGGCCACTGAAATATTTTCCAGCGACGGGAAACTGCTTGGAAAATATTATATTGAAAACCGCTCCAATATTCATTTCCAGGAACTTTCACCGAACATCATCAATGCATTGATCGCCACAGAGGATATCCGTTTTCAGAAACATTCGGGAGTGGATATAAAAGCTGTTTTCCGTATGGTTTACGGGGTGTTTACAGGTATGTCGAAAGGCGGGGCAAGTACCATCACCCAGCAACTGGCAAAGAACCTGTTTCCACGGAAAAAGAACCGCTCCAGGTTTGATCTTGCAGTGATCAAGCTTAAGGAATGGATTACCGCCGTTAAACTGGAGCGAAATTATTCCAAAGACGAGATCCTGGCTATGTATCTGAATACCGTTGATTTTGGAAACCAATCATACGGGATAAAATCAGCTTCAAAGACCTATTTCAATAAAATGCCTTCCGAATTAAATACTGATGAGGCAGCGCTCCTGGTTGGGATCCTGCAGGCGCCTACTTCATACAGCCCTGTCCATAATCCTGAAAGAGCCCTGGAACGGAGGAATACAGTACTTAACCAGATGCGGAAATACGATTATATTTCGGATGCTGATTTCACCAGATTGAAAATGATCCCGGTCGATATGTCAAATTACCGTGTTCAGGATCATACTGCAGGCCTGGCCACTTATTTCCGGGAATACCTCCGGATGACACTCGTTGACTGGTGCAACAACAAGACCAAGGATGACGGTACACCTTATAACCTCTATAAGGACGGCCTGAAAATATATACGACGATCAACTATAAGATGCAGGAATATGCCGAGCAGGCCGTTCATGACTATCTGGGAAAAGAATTACAGCCACAGTTTTTCCGTCATTGGAAAGGATATCCGAATGCGCCTTTTGTTTTTGAAAAAGGGTCAGAGCGAAAAGAAATCCAGAACTTACTGTTGCAGGCCATGCGACGGTCAGACAGGTATTTTCGGCTGAAGACAAAAAATGCCCCGGATGTTGAAATTCTGAAAACCTTCAATACAAAGGTGAAGATGAAGGTGTTTTCCTGGAGAGGTGATATAGATACCATCATGACGCCCATGGATTCCATCCGTTATTATAAATTCTTCCTCCAATCGGGGATGATGTCGATGGATCCCCATACCGGGTTTGTAAAAGCTTATGTTGGAGGAATTGATTACCGGTATTTCCAGTATGATCATGTTAAATTGAGCAAGCGACAGGTGGGATCCACCTTCAAACCATTTTTATACACGCTTGCTATGCAGGAAGGTGAATCGCCCTGTACCACCTATCCGAATGTTCAGCCGGTGATCGAATTACCTAACGGAGATGTGTGGGCGCCTGAGAATGCAAGCGAAGAGCGGCGGGGAGAAGAGGTTACCCTGAAATGGGCATTGGCAAATTCCAACAACTGGATCTCGGGTCAGCTCATGAAGAAATATTCTCCTCAGGATGTAATACGGATCGCCCGGAAAATGGGAGTCACAAGCGATATTCCGGCAGTTTACTCCATTGCCCTGGGTTCTGCCGATCTGAACCTTTATGAAATGGTTGGCGCAATGAGTACATTCGCAAACAAGGGAGTTTATTTAGAACCCATCTTCATCACCCGGATCGAGGACAAAAACGGAAATGTCCTGGAATCTTTTGTCCCGAAACAACAGGAAGCCATCAGTGAAGAAACTGCTTACCTTATGATCCAGTTGATGAAAGGAGTAGTAGAGGTAGGTACCGGGGTCAGGTTACATTATAAATACGGGTTTACCAACGCGATCGCAGGTAAAACCGGAACAACCCAGAATCAATCGGATGGCTGGTTTATGGGAATCACACCAGACCTTGTCAGCGGAATTTGGGTCGGATGCGAAGACCGGTCAGCCCATTTTCGTACGATCGAACTCGGGCAAGGCGCCAACATGGCGTTGCCGATCTGGGCATTGTACATGAAGCAGGTTTATGCGGATTCAATCTCCCTGGGTATCACCAAACGACCCTTTGACCCCTTTACCAAACCATTGCATGTGAAACTTGATTGTGACAGCATCCGGGAACCTGGTCCAAAAACCGGTGAGGATACGGATGATTTCTGATACCTTTAATCCTTGATCTCTGTGACAGATTCCCTGTAAATAACTCCCCTTTTCTTTAATCCGTCAAGAAGGTAAGTGACACATGCCGGTTCCCTGCCAATGAATTCGGGAACGGATACGCCTTTCCGGTTGTACACTCCTTCGGCTATCATCCGTAAGGCAACAGTTGCGGTGTAACCCGTTGTCCGTGCCATGGAATGGATCTGCGTGGAAGGGTCATACCTGTCAAAGAGATCCCATTTATACCGTAGTTTTTTCCCATCCTTTTTTCCCTCCACAACCACCTGCATCACGGTGAAATCCTCTTCTCCTTCCCTGAGTTTCCATTTCGGGAACAACAGTTTTGCGGTGAAATCGATCGGTCTGATCTTCATCCCTGAGATCTCCACGGGTTCCTGGTTGAAAAAACCGGTATCACGCAGAACCGCCATCTTTTCTATATGCCCCGGGTAACGAAGGGTTTTCTCCTTCATGTTCGGCGATTTGATGGTGAATGCGAGAGAACGCAAACCATCAGTATTGAATGCTTCCAATGTTCCGATACCGGGGAAGGACAACAGTTCGGGATCAGTAAGCGCCGGTTTAACGATCATCTGACCATTTTCGATGTACCGTGCAGGACGGGTGTACTCCTCAATGACATCCACCGGTGAAAAAACTGCCTTGTACTCCCAGGGCCACTCGCGGATCATTGGAAGCCCGCCCACGTAATACACAACGGTATCGGTTTCGTCGAGCATGTGATCGGCATATCCGATAAGCACATTGCACATCCCGGGCGCAACACCACAATCCATGACGGCTGTAACATTTTTCTTTTTGGCCAGTTCATCCAGTACCAGCGGATCCTCTATGAAGAAGGCAATATCCACTACATTCTTCCCGGCCTCTATAATGGCTTTGAACGTCCGGAATCCCATGAATCCCGGAACTGCATTGATCACCATGTCGTAATCGCTCACGATCCTTGTTACATCAGCAGGAACAGAAAGATCACGGCAAAGTGCCTTTACACGGTATTTGGCCGCCAGCTTATCCAATGCTGCCTGGTTCACATCGGCAACCGTCACTTCAAATCCCGGGTCAAGGGAAAGATCGGCTGCCATCGGGCCGCCTACAAGACCTGCTCCTAATATGATTATTTTCATAATTCAAATGTCAAAATTGATTTTACTCCAAAAAACCTTCCAGGTTTGAATTTGACAAAATTATACTATTTTATCTAACTGTAAATGTGTTTATTAATAAAAACCTGGAAGGTTTGATTAAGTAAGACTTTTAAGAGTGGACTCAAAATTCAAAAATCAAAAGTCCTGTTCCCGGGGATGACGAAAAAGCCTTTGTTAAATCCCTTGCGATGGTCACGTTTATCACCCAGATAGTCTTTCAATTTCTTGTTCAATCTGATTGATTATTTCTTTATTATAGATTTCTTTTTTATCTCCAATTTTTATCGAATAAATGTAAAAAACTTTTCCACCCATTCCTTCGGTAAATTGCTTGTGTGTTTCTTCTTGTATTGCTTTTTCTTTAAAGATTTCAGGCAATTGCGATGAACCTCCAAATGAGATTGGCTTTATTTGTAAACCTATATATTTGTCCTTTATTTTTATATAAAAATCAACGTTAAACAAGCGATCCCATTCATCTGGTGCCGGTTCAATCTTAACATTCAGGACTTTTTGTAGTTGACCATAAATAGTCTGGATTTCCGTCATGTATCCGTCAAATGTTCTGTCTATAACAAGCTCAAGCATATAATCAATACAATCCTGTTCAGTAACTTCCAACACCTCAGCTTGAATAACCTCTGTTATTTTTGTATAGAGTTTTTTCCCAAGTTCTTCGATGTGCTCTTTTGGTTTAACATTCGCAAAATAATAATTCTGCCATTCGTCAAGAGTTTTTGGAGCACATTTTCTAATCGATTCAGATGTTGGTCCAACGTTTCTCTTAAAGTTAAGTTGGAAACGGTTCATTGCACTGTTTAAGATCCATTCTTTAGCCATTATGAAAAGTTTATTTTGTTTAATGCGCCTCCTGTACAAGCAGCCACAATTCCTGAAACTTATTTTTCATTTTAAAATTTAGAGAAAAATCAGGATCTACAAACCCATTCTTTATCAGATGAGCGTTTATAAATGTTTTGTTTTCAAGGTATAAATAACAGAGCAGATTATTCTCACTATCGTACTTTATTTCATCGAATCTGATAAATACTTTCTTTCCTTTGGTTTTTTCCAGAAGAAATTGCATTCCCTTGCCGTTCCCTCCGGGTTTTTCTTTAATACCAATTAATTTAATTATTAAATCGTTATTTAATCTGATTTTATTTTCGCTAATAATCTCCTTAACTGTATAAAGTTGCTCCCGGGTTTCTGTTCCATTGCTGTCAATCTTAGAGCCAAATTGTAATTTTCTCGGGTCAACCTTTTTATCAAGTTTATGTGGATCAATAAAGATATAAGGAGACTTTGAAATTTCCTGCTCAAAATCAATAATTAGGTTCCGTTCAAGAAATTCGTAGGTGGTATCGGAAATATCAAGTTGATTAACTTGTAATTTTTCTTTGATTATTGGAATAAATTCAGGATTAATTTCATAGCCAATTGAATTTCTTGATAAGTTTTTTGCGGCTAAGGAGGTAGTCCCGCTTCCAACGAAAGGATCTAAAACAACATCTCCAACAAATGAAAACATTTTAATAAGTCTCTTCGGTAATTCTTCCGGAAACATTGCCAAATGTTTATCTTGTCTTGCTCCTGCAAAATTCCAGTGGCCTGCGAAATATTGATTCCACTCCGAACTTGTCATCCTGGAACTTTCCTTCTGAAGTAAAGTGGGTTTAGGAGCATCCCCAAGCTTTTTAAATAAAAGAATAAATTCGTAATCGATTTTCAGAATACCATTTCGTGGATAAGGATAGGATCCCATTTGAATCCCTCCTCCTGTCGTATTTGATGTTGTTACCTTTTGCCAGATTATTGCTCCCATATAATCAAACCCGATAATTTCACAGAATTTGATGATTTCTTCACGAATAGGGATGACCTTATAGCGCCCATAATAAACCGATCTTGCAAACTGGTCACCAATGTTAACGCATAATCGACATCCGTCATGTAAAACGCGATAACATTCTTTCCAGACTAAATTGAGATTATTTATATAGCTTTCGTAACTGTCATTGAAACCTATCTGTTTTCCTGTCCCATAATCTTTTAACTGCCAGTAGGGTGGGGAAGTGACAACTAAATGGACTGAATTGTCAGCGGTATCGGCCATTTGCCGACTGTCTCCATTAATGATCTTATGATGAGTCTTCAAAATATTCATAATTCATCTTTCATAATTCATCATTCTATCGTGATCTCAAAGATTTCCCCGACGATGTCATTCTTTGGGAATGGAATATTATCCTGCGAATAGGGCGAGCCGATCCACCACTTTGTATTGTGAAATTCCTGGGTGATGATAAGGAACATCTGGTTGTTCGGGATGGAGGTGACCATCTCGTTAACGTAACCGACCACACGCAGCTTATCCTTCGACGGACCGATCCTCCAGATGATCTCTGTGGGTTCCCAGTCGATCTGAAAATAATAATACGGGGAACCGAACAGTTCGTCATCAGGTTCCGGGGTCTTCTCCGTAAGTGCCCGGTAATTCTTATCCCAGCGATGCATCCAGAAGGTCTTTCCAAGGTAGGATAAGGATCTGCAGCCATCATCGAACTTTTCAGGCTGCCAGCAGGCCATATCCCAATTCGTACAGGCAACCTCTATTTTGTCATCATCCGCAATGATCTCTTCAGGAAAAGGGACATTCCACTTATCAATGTTATTCTGATCGCCGATTGCATTGTTATAAGCAGGGGGAAGAAGATAAGACGGGCAATAAGGCACTGTTTTCAGGATCTCAAAATCGATCTCGGAATAGGAAACATTTTTAACTCTTTTGTCAGTTTGTCCCCCGTAATAGTTTGCAAGATAACCCTCCTTATTGCAGTCACGACGGGTATTCCAGTCGGATTGTTCCTGTGTAATGAGCCAGATCGCATTTGTGAGGCCATTCCAAAGGTTGTTCTTATTGAGTAATTCGGTCAGTTTGGCTTTCACAGTCCATTTTCCATAGGTAAACCCGTGTCGTGTCTCGATTCCCACATTTTGTTTCTCCCACTTACCAAATTCTGCTTTGGGATTCCACATGGTAATCGTATGAGTTTCGGGATCAGATTTCAACGTTGTACATGGTGCCTTGGTGGTGGTTGCAGTGATCCCGATCAACTCTTCCTTGCGGTAAAAGGAGCGGTTCCAGTTGTAGTCCATCCGGGAGTAGTTATCCTTCAGTACATCGGCAATCACGGGGATGTTGTTCATCTTCGTAGTAGGGTCGATATAATTCATGAACTGCTGGAAAGGTGCATTCCTGAATAAATTGGTATCCTGACCACAGGTCTTGCAGAAATATTTTCCTGAAGTTTCCGCCGTAAAGAAGTTCGGGTTGATGTAGATCCCCGCTCCCGGATCAGGTTTGGCTATCACCTTCAGGTAAAATGGCGATTTCTGGGCAATGCAATTGTTCAGTTTCTTTCCGTCACCATAAAGGAAATAGAAATAAGGATTAACGAAGGCATTATTATTAAGAAGACTGATGTTCTTAATATACATGGGAATACTGTTTGGCAAGAGGTTTTCTTCGGTGGTCACGATCAGCAGAAAACTATATTTTCCCACCCTTGGATTCCTTTTCCACCGGTCATTTCCCCATTCACCAAAGAAACGTTTCTCGTTCCTTGGGTTCCCGACGATCCTGAACCCTTCAGAAACCTGGTGAAATTCATTATCAGAAGGGATCATCCCTGTTTCCGCAAATGTTTTCCCGGTATCTTCCCAACTTCCGTAAAAGTTTTCCGGTGCATACATATTTTGCTTTGTGCTGTCAATTTCATCTCTTTCATGAAATTTATAGGATTCATTCTGATACAGGATCTTATAAAAGAATTTCCGGGATTGTGGTCCTGTGTTTTTAATCGAAAAACTGAAAACAAACCTGCCTTCCCCGACCTGGTTTATTGTTGGAATAATAAACCCCGCCCTGAAAGCATTTGTATAATCCAGGAAAATCGATTTGTTGATGAATTCCCGTTTTGTCTCTTCGCCCGTGGTATCGTAATGCCAGTTGGACAATGGATTAAAATCACGAACCACAAACTGGCTTGCAACCGTTTCCACAGCTTTTGGCTTACGTGTACAGGATGTCATGAAAAATCCGGGCAGGATCAGAAAGAGGAGCGTTATGAATATAAAAGGAGTTGCCTTTTTTTTCATTCTATCATTATACGTGGTTGATGTCATTGATCATTAGGGTTTCCTGGATGAATAAATCTGGAAGGTATTGGGGAGTGAAGGCAGATTCGTATTCTTATTCCTTGCAATGATTAGCAGAGAAGATAGATTCGGTTTAACGAGGAATCCGTTATATACCTTTAAGATCTCATAGTACTTCGGATTTCTGTCCAAATCAAATCCCCGGAAATCAATGGATGCAGTGATTTCGTATGTAGAATCATTAAATCTGATCTTCTTGAGGTCAAACCGCCAGTCACGGTTATACCTGTAAATGGCAGTTTCATCGGAACTACCGTATTTCCCCATAAAAAACTGGTCTCCCGGTTTCAGCGTGTCAAGGCCAATGGTTTTACCCAGGAAGTTCTGTTTTTCCGGGAAGCAGTAGAGGAACTTATGCGTAACCGGGTCAAATCGCAGAAGGGTATATTGAAATTTCCCGGTTGACGGATCTTTGAATACGGTAAGGAGAAGATCCTGATAATACTTTATAAGAAATCTCCCGGGTGTAATACCCAGATCACTCCCACTGCTGATCCACTCTTTTATATCTTTTTCACCTCCTGCAAGTAAAAACCAGTTTCCCTTTTGCCCACCTGTAAATCGAAACACCTTCCAGATTCCCTCTTTTGTGATCGCCAGCAATTCGGTGATTTTGTTCCCATCCAGGTCGGTAGTTTTGAAAAGCGTTCCGTGTACATCTGCGGAACCGGTCAATTGCCTGATCTCCGCTTTTCCAATAATATGAAAAGTGCTTTTTATTCCGGAACTGGATGAACAGGAATTGCCTATCCTGTCGAAACTTCCAAGTAACAGGTAGTATTTCCCAATGAGTAAGAGCTGGTCATTCCCCGAACCCGTAAAAGATCCTTTCATGGCCTGCTCCACCTGAAAAGCATCTCCCAGGTCAGGGGGAAGGGTAAGTTCCACTTTCCTGAATTCACTCTTTTCGGTGCAGAAAGTATAGAGGGAAGCTTTCCCTGCCGATGTGATCACCAGGATATCATCCATATTTCCTGCACCGGTGAAACGGCCAACTACAACTTTATCCTGTGGTCCGATCCCTCCTTCCTTCATCTTGTCATCCCAAATGATACAATCTGAATTATGATTATTGATCTCTTCTTTTTCAAAGTAATTTACCGGGAATGGGGGAAAGTTAAATTTTGGTTTAAAGGGTTGGCCTTTGGTCATGTCCACAAACGTTGAATCTCCCCTTCGTTCTTTGGTTCCGCCAAATACTACATAATAATCATCGATCAGGATATCGGTATGACTCCGGTTCCAGAAATAGACCTGGATCTTATAATCCGGTTCAAATTTCGTATTTGCCAGGTCAAACAGTCCACTGATCTTGAACCATTTTCCTCTTGGAAGATCCTTTCCCTTAGCATACAATCCCTTCCAGCATACGCTGACGCCCAGTGAATTACTGACAGAAAATACGAATACTCCATCTGCGTCATTGTTGTTCGAAAAAATATAAAGCCATGCGCTTAATGCTACCGATTTCAGGTTTTCCGGCCCAACCTGTCTTGCAGTTCGTTCAATCGCTATGCTGTATGCGTTATTTCCAAAAGCTTTCACGGAATACTGCCCCGAATGGGCTATTCCCTTGTACAATCCATTTTCATTGCCGGTTTTCGGATCAACCTCGAAATTATAACTGAGCGAGTTGGGAGCCTGAACCTGGATGAGTTGCGGATTGACAAATTCCACCTCGGGTGTTGAAGGTGCCCTGAGTAATTTTGAGAAGGGGATGTACCTGACCACGATAAGGATAATGATCAGCAAAATAACTGCTACAATGCCAAACAAAAGTATTTTCTTTTTTTTCGGATTCATTCTCAGGGCTGGTTATTTCTTTTCGTTTTTATGCAAAAGACTGTTATAGGTGAATGTTGCATCCCTGTATAACATGGTATCAATAGTAACTTGCTGCTCTTGTGCTTTTTGAATCACTTTGGCCAACCATGCAGGATCCTGCTTGATTTTCAGCGTAATATGTTCTATACTGTCATACCTGGTTTTATCCTTCAGATCGTTAAACCCTGTGAAAAAGATATATTCTGCATCTATCCGGGCCATCTCCTCAAAAGTGTGGTTCTGTTGCTTTGCCTTGTCAACCATCAGTAAAAACCAGTCGGGAGTATTGCGGATATCATTCTCCAACCGGTAAATGCGGGATTCCGGAACCTCAGGATGGAATGAAAGATATGCTTCATCAGGGAAATCCCCGTATCCGTAATGCAGGTTCAATTCTGATGTCATGAAAAGAATCACATCAAATCTCTTCAGTTTTTCCGCAAGTGTTTTCCTGTCAAAAGGAACAGGATTGCTCTTTGCATATGGAAACCATCTTTCAGTATGTGTAAAGTATCCTGAAGAAAGATTTGTTATAAAATCATGGTAACCGGTATCTGAAATCACCAGAACCGATAACTTTCTTTTTGTTGGAAGATCCTTGTGCTTTGATATTTTCAGATAATCAACCAGGGTTTCTGTGGCCTTATCCCTTGCATAATTGCTCCAACTGTTTCCGTTTTCAGGAAAGAGTGAAAAGCGGCAGGTATCTTTCACCGATCTTAAATAGTGGTCAAGATCAAGGTAAGGAAGGCCCAATTTCTGCAGTTTCTGCAATGAATATAAATAGTTTGATATGTTCTTCTGACGTGGGTTGAATTCATCAGGAATATTGTCACGATAGAAACTGGATTTTACAGGCTCAAAAACAAGAACCAGATTGACATTGTTTGATTTCAGTGAATCATAAACGGATTTCAGTTGTGTAAGTTTCCGGTCGAGGGTTTTTTGCCCGATGAAATAATCAGCCGAGAATTCACGAAGATATGCTTTATCAAAGAGGCATCCGTTCCTGCCGCTGATAAATCCCATTGCATGTCTGATCCTGAAGAAACTATAATCCAGTTGGCATCCGATCCTGTACAGAGTGTTATGGAATGGTGCATAATCTTCAACACGGAATAGAAAATCATCATGAAAATCCTCTTTCATCCATTTCTTCCAGGTTATTTCCCTTGTGTTTGGTTTTGGTTTAAGATTAACAGCACCTGATAAACCGGCTTCCCGGAAAAGATGATATCTTGCCTGGATCAGGGGGATAACCAGCAGGAGTATGATGACCACAAACAGAAGGTTCTTTATAACTTTCATGGATCTAAAAGAAAAAGCTCAGAAAGCACACAAATCTAAGGAAAATCCAATTTCTTTTTAACTTTGGCTAAACATTTGTCACCTGATCCTGCCTTCATGAAATCATTTTTTGAGAAATACCTTTACCTTATTATTCTTTCCCTTTGCTTCCTGTTCCTGGTGATCATGTCGCTTTTGTCGGAAGGTTATTATGGGGGGGCCGATAATATCAACCATTATTTCATTGCGCGGTTTGCCTTCCATTATCCTCATCTCTTCATGAATTCATGGGGAAGGCCGTTGTACACGATTTTGAGTTCACCCTTTGCCTGCCTGGGATTTGCATGGATGAAACTGTTCAATGTTCTCCTGGGGGTATTGACGGCGTTTTTCAGCTATCAGATCGCAAAGAAACTTGATATAAGACCTGCGTGGCTCACGATCATCCTTGTGATCTTCACACCGCTTTATTGTGTAATGCTTCCGACCGGATTGACCGAGATCCTTTTCGGCTTCGTTCTGATCCTTTCGATCTACCTGTTTTTCGATGAAAAGTATATCTTCTCTGCCATCGTCATCTCATTTATCCCATTTGCAAGAACGGAAGGTATCGTGATCATCCCGATCCTTTTCTTTGCATATCTGGCACGGAAAAAATTTATAGCCATTCCATTCCTGCTCACCGGTTTTGTTGTTTTCAGCATCATTGGCAGTTTCTTCTACAAGGATCTGTTATGGATCATCAACAATCCTGCCTATCCGATCCATCATCCTATTTATAAACAGGGAGGACCACTCCTGCATTTCGTAAGGAATTCCACTTTTATATTTGGCTCCCCGGTCAAAATCCTTTTCATCCTCGGTACCTTTTCCCTCATATACAGGTTTTTCAGGACCGGTAAGACAGGAAAGATCCGTATTCTTTTTGAGACCTGGCTGATCTTTGTTCCTTTCCTGGTCTATTTTACAGCTCATTCCTATTTATATTGGAAAACCCTCGGTGGATCTATCGGGCTGGTAAGGGTAATGGCTGGAGTTCTTCCACTTGCAGCGATTCTTGCCTCGAGAGGAGTTCAACTCATTGATGAAGGTATTTTGAGGATCAACAGGCTGAAGTCGGTGTTTCATATGGTACTGATCCCAATTGTTCTGTATGCCGGTTTTCAACTTTACACTTTGCCTGTTAAGCTTGGGCCTGAGGAATCGGTCGTGAAAAATACTACAAAATGGGTGAAAGATCAAGGTCTCACAAAGAAGCCGGTCTTTTTCACCGACCTCAATGTTCCTTTCTTCCTCGACATGGATGTATATAACACGGCTAAATGTGATCAGATCTGGTTTGCAAAGGATATCAAGACAATCCCTGACAGTTGTATCTTCATCTGGGATGCTCATTTCGGACCCAATGAATCGCAGACACCACTTGATTCCCTCATGCTCAATCCACACCTGCGGCTGATAGGGTTGTTTGAACCGGAATCGGAGATCATCACTTTTGGCGGATATAATTATGAAGTGTATGTTTTCAGAAACTTCAGCGGAATCCAGATACAGGATAACCGGATGATACGGGATTCGCTGCTTATGATGAAAGATGAATCCTTTAGCAACGAAAAATCGCTGGTCAACTGTGATTTTGAAATGGGTTGCCCTGGAATGGATGCCGGAAAGATTCTCAGTGATACAGCACACTCCGGAAACCACTCTTACAGGATGGCTTTCAATGATGAATTCGGAGGGACGGTTACTACAAAGTACCGTGAGATCTCTGCCAGGAATGACGCGTTCCGTGTCAGGGCTACATTCTTTATTTATCCTCTGGTTCCTTTTTCCATTAACAAAACCGATGTGGTAATTTCCCTTGAGGATAAGAAAAGTGCCTATAGTTATCATGGGTTTCCCTTGGAGAAGATGGACTTGAAGGTCAACCAATGGAATGCTGTTTCCCTTCGTGTGAATCTCCCGGAAGTACATTCTGCCGACGATGTTGTTAAATTCTACTTCTGGCACCAGGGAAAGAAGGAATTCCTGATTGATGATCTCCGGGTCGAAGTTTTGCTAAAGAAATAATAACAAATTAGTTATGATAGCTGTCGTTATTCCATCATACAAGGTGAAGACACATATCCTGGACGTATTGAAACGGATCGGTCCTGTGATTGATAAGATCTATGTCGTTGATGATGCTTGTCCTGAAAAGTCCGGTGATTTTGTGAAAGAGCATTCTGATGACAAACGGATCACTATCCTCCGTCATGAAAAAAATCTGGGTGTAGGGGGCGCTGTGAAAACAGGATACCAGAGGGCCTTGGCCGACGGGGCCGATATTATCATCAAACTCGACGGGGATGGCCAGATGGATCCGGCTTTACTGCCCCGGTTGATCGAACCGATCCAAAACCAGACTGCAGATTATGTCAAAGGAAATCGTTTTTTCAGTCTTGACTATTTACGAAAGATGCCCACTGGAAGAAAATTCGGGAATTCGGGTCTCTCCTTTCTGAACAAACTGGTAAGCGGTTACTGGAACATCATGGATCCGACCAACGGATTTACGGCAATCAGTGCAACTGCCTTGCAAAATATTCCACTTGAAAAAATCGATAACCGGTTCTTCTTTGAACCCGATATGCTGTTCCGCCTGAATATTATCAGGGCTGTTGTTCAGGATATGCCGATGCAGGCCGTGTACCGGAATGAAAAGAGCAACCTGAAGATCCATCGTGTATTGTTTCAGTTTCCGTTCAAGTATTTCAACCGTTTTTATAAGAGGATCTTTTACAACTATTTTCTGCGGGATTTCAACATAGGTTCCTTTGAACTTGTAATGGCAATCCTTTTCCTGACCTTTGGGGTTATCTTCGGGGTCTGGCGCTGGTCGATGAGCATCGAAACCGCCAAACCTGCCACCGCCGGTACGGTACTTCTTGCCGGTCTTCCCATTATTCTGGGGTTCCAGTCACTGATCAGCTTTTTACATTTTGATGTAGGGAATGTGCCGCAGAAGCCGATCACAGGTTCAGACTAGGGCGTAATCTCAGGGAAGTAACACGGTAACACGGTGACACGGTGACACGGTAACGGGGTAAAATTTCTTTGTCACCTTGTCACTTTGTTACTCTGTCACTCTTTTTAAAACCTGAAATAAATAAACGGTGTAAACCCATTGGATGAAATGGTAGCTTCACTCAGGATAAAAAGGATGATTGCAAAGATCGTGAAGACCACGATTGTGCGGTTGCCGGGGTTATCATAGAGTTTTACCTGCCAGTTTTCAACCTTCTTAGAGATGGCGGGGAATGAGCATAGTACAGCGATTACAAGCATTGTCCAGAACTTAGGGGTTATCCAGAGATGGTTTGGCATCGAGCGGAAGGAGAACATCCTTCGTATAAAGAAATAGAAATAATCAAGACTGGCAGACCGGAAAAGGATCCAGCCGATCATAATCGTGAAAAAGGTGATGACCAGTGATGGTATCTTTCCTATCCTTTTAAACACCTTCAGCAGGAATAACCGGTCGAGGATCAGGAAAAACCCCTGGTAAGCTCCCCAGAAAATAAAGGTCCAGGCGGCGCCATGCCAGAAACCGCACAGGAGAAACGTCACGGAGGTAGCGATAAGGTAGATCACTTTATCTGCCCGTAATCCAATGTATCTCTCCTTCGGCATTGCACGGGAGGTCTTGAAAGCAAGGGGAAGGAAAATGTAATCCCTGAACCAACTTGAAAGGGTCATGTGCCATCTCCGCCAGAATTCGGTGATACTTTTTGAAACATACGGGTTGTTGAAGTTCTCGGGGAGCCTGAACCCCATCATCCGTGCAAGGCCTATTGCCATATCGGTATATCCTGAAAAATCGAAATAAATCTGGAAAGTATAGCCGATCGCACCGATCCAGGCCAATCCGCTGGATAATTCGAGGGAACTCATCCTGAAGATCGGGTTTACGGCGCCTGCAAGGGCATCTGCAATCAGCACTTTCTTGGCAAGCCCGATAATAAAGCGGTAGAAACCGATCAGTCGGGAATCGAGGTTCTCTTCCGCTGAACGGTCCGTAATCTGGCCCGCAATCTGGCCCGCCCTTACGATCGGACCTGAAAGCATCTGGGGAAACATGAAGATATAAAGCGCATAATCCTGGATCTTTTGAAATGGAGCATACGTCCGGCGCGACATATCAAAAGTGTATGATAACTTCTGGAAAGTGATGAAGGAAATACCTAACGGTAAAGCTATGGCAGTCCAGGGCGGAGGTTTGGCCCCAAACCTGCCAATCACGGTGTCAAGTTGATCCACAAAAAAGTTCATGTACTTAAAATAGAGCAATAGCCCTATATTCAGGATCACCGATAACCAGAACAACAGTTTTTTGGCGCTTCCTTCCTTTACATAAACACCCCTGACCAGAAAGAAATCTATAACTACGGAACCCGCCAGAATGAGCACAAACAGGGGAGCCCCCCAGGCATAGAAGAAAAGACTTGCAAACAGGATAAACCAGTTCTTGAATTTCCGGTCCAGAACAAAATAGATGATCAGGAAAGCCGGAAGAAAATAGAGCAAGAACAAACTGCTGTTGAATATCATGTGTCAATAATTTTTATATAATTTCAAAAGATCTTTATTAACTAAATATATAGCATTGTCCTGAATTTCATCCTCGACCGGAATTCCTTTTGTTTTGGCGCTTTTCCTGATGGTTTCCATCCACTTTGCGTCACCCCTTATCTGTTTTTCAATTTTACGGAAGGGGTTTAACTCCGTAGTATCATACAGATCATAGGCACGGTCGAGGAAATCGTACCCTATTTTTCCGGCACCGCCATTGACCTGCATGATCATGATAACATTGTATTTTTCCATCTCCTTTCTCCAGTCGATCTGTTTTGTGGTGGTTGGTTTGGTATATGATTCAGGATAGATGTAATCAAAATAGTACCAGAATTCATGCTTTTTAAAAACATTGTCGCTGATCTTTTCCTCGTACCAGTGCCAGTAAAAACTATCGCCGATTACAAGGGCGGAAGGTTTGGATACCGTCGTGTCTTTGGGAAAGTGAAAACAGGGATAAGGCATCTTCTTGTATTTCCGTGGCCAGATCAGGTTCATGGTGCGCATAACCTCATCATCATGATATTTGAACTTATCAGAATAGACGACACTGTCAAGGACAGGGTGTGCCATCCTGGTTCCCGTTAAATGTTCAAGGTACCGGATCATCGTATCGGCAGCGATATAAGCACCATAATAGGTCCAGTGCATACCCATTTTGGGGTATAAAAGGTACCTGGCAGTATCCTTCATGTGTAAAAAATAACTGTTATAGTCAATATAATTTACACCGTATTCGGCACATTTTTGAACCCAGGAGTCATGATTACTGATGCCCGTTCTACCTCTTTTCAGAAACCGGTCAGGAAAGTACTGAGGATAATAGGTAGGTTTATTGGGTGCAAACATGACCAGTAAAACCATCCGTTTTTTCTCCCAGAGAATATCCTGAAGACGCTTTATTTCCCATGCCTTCAGGTCGATCCATCCTTTCCCGATAAAGTAATCGCCAAGATATGCCCTGATATAATGTTCCCCATAAAATTCGTTGTTCTTTCCATACACTACCCAGGCTGAATGCGGAATCTGGAAAAGGCTGAAATCGAATTCGTTATATACCCTGGTAAATTCAGGTTTCAAACCGATGGAATCTTCGAGTTGGGTTGAGTACTGTTGCTGATATTCGCCACTCAGCAATGTCTTCAGGCTTAACACCGGCTTTGTTACCGGAACATAATCTCCCTCCAACGGGCGCGATCTGATAACCTTGAAATTTACATTGAATGTTGGAAACGCAATGACGACAAGAATCAGAAAAAAAAGAATCTGTTTAATTAATTTCATCCGACAAGGAAATTGCGTTTATTCAAATTTTAACCGGATATCATCTATGTTAAATTTATTCCGGTTAATGTTCCACACACAGATTGTAATTATACTCTTTCGCTCGACCCAGGGAGGAATCCGGAATGTTCCCTTACATTTCACCCATTTATCGGGTTCAAGGGTAAATGAATCGAAATTTATGGAACTAAAGTAATTGCATGTCTTTAGCCAGTCCTGCACCGAACACATGAGAATTGCCCCGGTTTTTGTATTCTTGCCCGGATTAACCCAAATACTTGCTTCAATGCTCTCTACCGGTTTGGAAAGAATACAATCAAATACAGTGCAGAATTTCCGGCTGTATTCAATGCCCTGATCCATGTAATTTGCCAGTGTAGGTGAATGAACACGACTGAATTCAGGATAATAATCTTCCCCCAGCCGGGCATTTTCAAAATCATCAATATAGGTATAGGATTTGCCTTCAAAATGTGAGAAATGTGCAAGGTCCGCATGCTGATAATAATCGTCCCATGACCAGGTGGAAGAGATATTCCAGTTATACTTATAAACCATCCTCAGGTTATAATAGGTCATAAAGAAGATGATGAAGATCACCAATGACCTGAGAAAAATATTCTTCCATTTCGTCATGGATTCCAGGAAATAACCAAAAGGCAAGGCCATCAGTGAGAAATATTCAACAAAGGGCCTGCATCCGCAACTACCGCCGAAAAACCAGATGTACCAGGATGAAAAAATATAACTGACCAGGAGAAAGATCATACCGGTGAAAATGCCGTTGGGGATTTTCCGGATGATCATCCGGATAATTCCCGCTATAAAAAAGAGTGCCAGCGGGCTGTAAAGAAAAAGCCCGTTCAGGGGTGCAAACCAGAAAGAGAATAACCTGGGGTTGTTCCAATTCGAGAAAGTTTCTCCCGGATAAGAATAATAAACAAAATGACCGGTGAGGTATTTCCAATAAAAGAACTGGGGAAGAAAGACAAGGAACCCAACGATCAGAAAAGTGATTATATATTTCGGGCGAAGAAACAAGAGGATCCGGTTTCCAACTTCTTTCAATGACTTAACATCGAGGAATGCCATCCAGAGTAAAAGAAGGATATTCGTCGGACGGATAAGGACAGAGAGAGAAAACACAACAGCAATAAGAACAAGCAATCCATAAGGTCGCTTTTCACTGTCTATAAATCGCTTCAGCAGGTATAAATAAGTGGAGAAGAGGAAGAAGGAATTGACATGCGACATCAACCCTTCATCCATTGCATAATAAAAGAGATTGGTCCCCGCAAAGACCAGTAATACAGAGATGTATGGAATCCATCCTTTATAATACCGATCGAGGAATTTTTTCAGAAAGAATAAACCCAGGACAAGGTAAAAAACAGCGGGAAAAACGGTCATTTCCTGGTAGATCCTTGAAAAACCGTCGGGCTCCAGATTCCATATAACGGCAATGGAATGAGTAACCAGGAAGAATGGCGCCCAGAGTAGTGCAACTCCGCATGTCGTTTTATCGATCAACTTGCCGGTCTTGTGATTTAGGGTAAAAGCATAGCACCGCTGTTCGATACTATCCGGAAATTTATTGATATCCCAATGGTAAATAAAGGTGGCAGGAAGATATACATAGTAATCCGCCATATCCTGGGTTATTTCTCCTGCCATGCGGATCTTACCCCCGGGAAATTTGATATTGTAAGAAAGAAAAAGAGACAGGAAGAACAGGGAACCGAAAAAGACCAGGTCTCTATATCTCTTGATTGAAAACAGATTGGACATGGCTAATACCTGGGTTCAAAAATTTCAGTTTTGACATCATCTATAAATATCTCTGTATTACCACGGTAATAAACATAGGCAATGATCTTGTCCTCAGGATCCGGGTTGACCGTGGAGAAATAGTTCAGCATAACCTGGTTCCACTGATTTGGTTTCAGGTTCAGCGTCTCCAGGTTAAGATTCCTGTAATTGTAAAGCTTGGATTTATGGGCTGTGGTGATGATCAGGCTTACAGGATTTGAAGTAAAGGATTCCTTTGAATAAACCCAGGCTGAGATCCGTACCCCAATGAAATCACACCTCGTGATCTCGCCAAAAAGCTTTTCAAATGCCGGTGAATATGCTTTGTCTTTATCAAGTTTCAAAGACATCAAACCATTTTTCACAATCCCTTTCTCAAGTTTTGCCTGGTATTCAACAGTTGGGTCTTCGAAGGAGAAAAAAGTTTCAGTTTTCCTTGTAAATGCAGCACTATCCTTTAGAAAGACATCCGGATCCGGATGAAAATTTTCAAGTTTCATCCTGTCTTTAAGATGAACATTTACCTTTCCGAAAATTGACCAATAATATTTTTCAGTCATTTTTTCCGGATCAATAATCCGGTTGAAATATTGCCATGTCTGGAACAGGTTCAACAGAATAAAGAAAACCAGAATCACCAATGCCGGATACCTTATATAATATTTCCTTTCTGACAGATGACTTATCAGGTAGCCGAGAGAAAGGGATAATATCACATATGAAGGGATAAGACCATGCATTCCCAAGTTGTTGCTGTAGGTATAGGTAGACCAACTGGCAAAAAAGAGGAAATTTACCAAGAAAAATATCCAACAGGAGTAGTAAATATTCTTATTTTTTTCTGCAAGAAAATAGAATCCGATAAGGGAAAAAAGCATGACCGGAGTGTAAATAAACCATCCGTTATTGAATGAGAACATAACCTGCCAGAGGTATCTTCCCAACAAATAAAGCATTCCATTCTGTGCATACCCGGTATAATTGAAGGTGGTTTGCAGCAGATCCCATGAGGTTATCAACGGAACAACAAACATAAGAACCAGGAGGCAAATTACAAGAACCTGGAGGAGATGTTTCTTAACCAATTTCCATTTGTTCCTGAATGTCTCCCTGTCGTAAGCGTGCCAGAAAACCGGGATAAGAACACAAAAAAAATCGGAGGGATTGAACAGAATGGTTATCCCCATTGCGATTCCCAGGGGTATTGCGGATTTCCAGGTTGGCAGGGAATGCCATTTTATCGTGAACCAAAGGATCAGGGTATATAAGGTGAAAAGGTAAACTACCGGCAGGGGGTTGATCCCTGTTGAAACCTGGAAATAATTGGTTCCCATGAACACCGTAACCATGGTTATTGCAGTTATCCGGTCACTAAACCAAACGAGCAATATTTTTCGCAACATCCAGATACCAATAAGTGCAATGACCAGGGATGTGACCTGTAAAAGAAAAGAGGTTGGTTTTTCACCCCCCGGTACAAGAAAATGAACGAGAAAAATGGCAATTCCGATGAAGAAAAAGACACAAAATGAGATGAGATTCCTGATACTTTTAAGCATTTTTTTTCAGGTATTTTCGGTTAAAAATATTATATTTAATAAGGCAATATACGGCTCTTATCGCATCTTTCATCCTGATTTTTTTACCTTCTTTATAGGTTCTGCCATAGTACGATATCCCGACTTCATAGATACGGATATCCGGAAACCGGACAATTTTTGATGTTACTTCCGGTTCAAATCCAAAACGTTTTTCCTTGAAATATATTCTTTTGATGAACTCCGCACGGAACAGTTTATAACATGTCTCCATATCAGTCATATTCAGGTTGGTGAACAAGTTGGAGATGAAGGTCAGGAGGCGGTTACCGATAGAATGCCAGAAGAAAAGGATTCGGTGTGCATTGCCTCCCATGAAACGGGAACCGTAAACTACATCTGCAAACCCATCTGTTACCGGTTTTAACAGGATGTTATATTCCTCCGGATCATATTCAAGGTCAGCATCCTGGATGATGATAAAATCGCCGGTAGCCAGTTCAATCCCTTTATGAATGGCGGCGCCTTTTCCCTGGTTTACCGGCTGATTAAAGAGCTGTAACCGGATTCCGGGATGGTCGCCGATATAAGACTGAACAACCTTTTCTGTTCCGTCGGTACTGCAGTCATTGACGATAATGATCTCTTTCCTGATGTCGTTGATCAGGGTAACGGCAAGGACTTTATCGAGGATTAGATGAATGGTAGGGGCTTCATTGTAAGCAGGGATCAGAATACTGAGGGTTTGCTGGTTCATCAACCGGAATTTAACTTACAAAAATAGAATATTAATTTGGAACGGACTACCCAAAGCTAAAACTAAAGCTTGCCAAAGAGCCAAATTTGTTAATCCTCAAATATTGTTGATAATATTTAAATATTTTTTTCATCAATAAAGAAAGGAATTGTATATTTGACAAGTTTTGTCAAGATAAAATATATCAATTTGAAAACAACAGGCGAAATAATTAGAGAGAAAAGGGAAGAAAAGGGATTGCTTCTAAGGGAACTTGCGGCTTCTTTGAAGATTGACTCTGCAATTTTAAGTAAACTTGAACGAGGTGAAAGGAAGCCGGCAAAAGAACAATTGATTAAAATAGCAAAACTTCTAGGCATGAACAAAAAGGAATTAGTTTTGTCTTGGTTAAGCGATAAAATTGTTTTCGATATTGCTGATGAAGAATATGGTGTTGAAGCATTAAAAATTGCAGAAAAAAAAATTGAATATTTAAAAAAGAAGAAATCATAATGGAATTTAAACTCGAACAATTACCATATCAGGAAACTGCAATTAATTCTGTTGTACAGGTGTTTGATGGAACAGATAAAAATACTTTTGACAATGCTTGCATTGAGGGCATCCGTTCAAACTTTTGCAACCTTTCATCAAAGCAATTTTCAGACAACATAAGAGCAATTACAACAGACAACGGTATTGAAGAAGAAACAGCAAAACTTTCAAGCGACAACGACTTGTGCATTGAAATGGAGACAGGCACAGGAAAAACTTTGGTTTACATCAAAACCATTTATGAATTATATAAGCATTACGGCTTTGCAAAGTTTATCATTCTTGTTCCTTCAATAGCTATCAGACAAGGGACTTTAGGAGCTTTCAGAACTTTTGAAAAACAACTTGAAAGTATTTTCGGTTTTAAAATTCATCCTTTTGAATACGACAGCAAGAAATTAAATAAAGTCACCAACTTTATTGAAGAACAGCATCCGCAGGTTATGATTATGACAACCGGAGCATTTTCTTCCGACGACAGAATTTTAAACAGAACACAAAGAGAAGATTTGTTCAACAATCTTCCTTACATAGATGCCATTGCGAAAGTGCGACCAATCATTTTTATGGATGAGCCACAGGAAGGAATGGATAGCGATAATATGATGGAAAGATTGAAAACGCTTTCAGAGGAAGAAAGAAAAGAACGATACAGCACCAAAGAAGATGAAAGAGAAAACATTATTTTTAAAACGCTTGACCCTCTTTTTAAAATCCGTTATTCAGCGACTCACAAAACAGTTAAAAATTTAATTTATCGATTAACTCCTTACGATAGTTACAAAGATGGATTAGTAAAGAAAATTGAAGTGTTGACTGTTACCGAAAAGAATGATGAAGCAACAATAAAAATTGAAGTAACAGAAATACAAAATGGGAAAGGCGATCCAAGAGTAAAATTAAAATCGTGGAGATTGAAAGGCGGAAAGTATGTTTTTGAAAATACGAATTGGTTAAAAGTTGGCGACAACTTAGGAGAGAAAACAAACAATCCAAGTTATTTGAATTACCGAATTGAACGCATCAATAAAAGTTTGAAAACGCAAAAGTGGAGCATCACATTTACCAATGGTGTTGAGCTTTTTGAGAAGCAAACATCAGGCAATGTTGAAAATATTTGGGCTTTACAATTAGAATGGCTCATTCACCGACACTTTGTAAAATCTCAAAAGTTAGAACCGCAAGGCATCAAATGTTTGAGTTTAATTTTCATTGACAAAGTTTCAAACTATATGGGTGAAGAACCTAAAATAAAAAAACTTTTTGTTGAAAAATACAAAGCCATTTATCCCGAATATAACGAAGGTAAAATACCAACAGACCAACACATTCACGACTTGCAGGGATATTACTTTGCTCAAAATTCTAAAGGAGAATTTTCCGATAACGAAGGAGGGCTGAAAGAACAAAAGAAAATTTACGAACTTATTTTACAGAAGAAAGACGAATTGCTTACAATCGGAAATTCAGTCGAGTTTGTTTTTTCTCACAGTGCGTTAGGAGTTGGTTGGGATAATCCGAATGTGTTCAACATTGCAACTCTCAATACAGCTTATTCTGAAATCCGCAAACGCCAGGAGATTGGCAGAGGTTTACGCATTTGCGTAAACCAAAATGGACAAAGAGTTTATGATGCTTTAAATGCAGAAGATGCAGAACTCATCAATCAACTTACAGTAATTCCAAACGAAACCTACGAAACATTTGTAACGCAATATCAGAAAGAGATAAGAGATATTTACGGAAGCGCGAGTGCCGGTGCAGGTATGAAACATACACATAAAGGTAAGCCACAGGACGAAATGAGTTTCAAACGCAATACAGATAAAAATATTGATGATGCTTTCAAACGCTTTTGGAAATCGTTAGCTGAGAAAACCGATTACACCATTGCTTTCAGCGAAGAAAATTTAGTAATACGAGCAACAGAGCAAATCAATCTGATTAAGATTGCTGACTATGTTGCAGAAGTTAGCAGCAGAAACATTGGAACAATAAGCGAAGAAGGAATTACTGACACATTTGCCGGAGCAGAGACTTACAAGCTCAAAGCAAAGTTTACTCCTTTGGATTTGGTTGAAGAACTAAGTGAAAACACAGGATTGAGTTACAATACACTATTCAAAATTGTAACAAACATTTCCAACTTAGTACACATCATCAAAAATCCACCGCAGTATATTCACACAGCAGCAGCAATCATACGCAATATCGAATTGGATGAAATGCTTCGTGGTTTGGATTATCATTTAACAGGCGAAAGTTTTCCTTTCAGTTTTAATGACTTTGTAAAAAATGTTACAATAGCAGATTATGTTGAAACTCCCAATAGAGGAGTGTTTGACAAAATGTTAATTGATAGTAATGTAGAATACGATTTTGCAAAAGCAGCCGACAACCAACCCGAAATTGTTTGCTTCATAAAACTTCCAAGTTGGTATAAAATACAAACTCCAATTGGCGAATACGAACCTGACTTTGGTTTGGTGATGAAACGCAAGAGTTTAAAAAATGGAAAGGAAAGCGAATATTATTTTGTGATTGAAACAAAAGGCACAAACAACATTGACGACAAGAAAGCATTAACCGCAAGTGAAGTGTATAAAATTAAATGTGCCATGAAACACTTTACAACTTTGGGTGTGGAAGTGCATTACAAAGCGCCTGTTAAGGAATACCACTACTTTAAAACAGAAGCAGATAAAACCATTAACGCAATGACCGAATAATAAAAGATGGAAAACTTAAACAACTATATGCCATTGAGCAACGATTGGAACGAGGAAAGATTGACCAAGCTGAAAGACCTTTTTCCCGACTTGTTTACCAACGAAGGCAACCTGAATTTTGAAGAACTGAAAAAAGTTATTGATCCGCAAAGCTTAACCGAAACAGAACGATTTGAATTTCGCTGGTTTGGCAAAAGTCAGTCAAAACGTAATGCTTACACTCCTACCAACGCAACATTGATTTTTGATGAGACACGAAGTGTTAACCCTACTGAAAGTGAAAACATAATTATTGAAGGAGAAAATTTAGAAGTATTAAAACTTCTTAGCAATAGTTACCGTGAGAAAGTGAAGTGCATATACATTGACCCACCATACAACACAGGAAAAGATTTTGTTTACAGCGACAACTACACAGAAGACAAAAAACCTTACTGGGAACAAACGGGAGTTACTGAAAACGGTTTTAGAATTGATACGAATATAGAAAGCGATGGAAGATTCCACAGCAACTGGTTAGATATGATATATAGTCGTTTGCTGATTGCAAGAACATTGTTAAAACCCGAAGGAGTAATTTTTATTTCTATAGATGACAATGAAATTCACCATTTAAGAAAACTTTGTGATGAAGTTTTCGGTGAGGAAAACTTTATTGGTTGTATAGCAAGAGCAACCGGAACGACTACTGCGCAAGGAACCAACTCCATGGGAAAATCTTTTGACTATCTTTTAGTTTATTCAAAAACATCTAATTTCCAAGTTGGAGGAATATCACTTACAGATAAAGATATTTTAAGATATAATTTAGAAGATGATAAAGGTAAATTTTCTATTCTTCAATTAAGAAGAACGGGCGGAGAAGATAGAAGAGAAGATAGACCAAGTATGTATTTTGGAATAGAAACTCCTGATGGGAAAAAGGTATTTCCAACTGGACCAACAGGCTATGAAAGTAGGTGGAGAGTTGGTCCGAAAAAATTTCAGGAAATGAAAGAGGATGATTTAATTTTTTTCAAGGTTGAAGATGGGAAATGGACTGTTTATTTCAAATACTATTTAGAAGGTAGAACAAAAAGACCCTCAAACCTATGGACGGATATAGAAGGCAATAAAAAAGCACAAATTGAGATGAAAGCCCTTTTTGATGAAAAAGTTTTTGATACACCTAAACCAACCGATTTAATCAAAAAAATTTTACAAATCTCGACTAACGGGGAAAACGAAATTATACTCGACTTTTTTGCTGGTAGTGGAACAACAGGACAAGCTATTTTTGACTATAATATACAAGAAGGCAGTGATCATAAATTCATACTTATTCAATTACCAGAAGTAATAAATGTAAATGATGAAGCATATAGGGTCGGTTTCAAAAAAATCAGCGACATCACTATTGAACGCAATAAACGGGTTGTTGAAAGAATAATTAAGCAGAAAAAAGAAGAACAGCCTAATTTGTTTACCAACGAACATAAGGAAGACGCAATAAAAGGGTTTGGCTTTAAAGTTTTCAAATTGGTAAAATCAAATTTTCCAAGAGTAGAGTGGGCTCCCGATGTTGACAAAACGGATGAAGAGAATATTGCTACCCTTAAACAATATATCCGCGATAAAGAAGCACAACTGGTAACAGTATTCAATCGGGACGAATTGATGACAGAAATTTTATTGAAACGCGGTTTCACACTCAACTACAAAACCGAAAAACAGGAACAGTTTAAGAATAATGAAATTTTTTTAGCCACAGACGGAATAAAGGAAACATTGATTTGCCTCGATATTTCAATAGACATGGAAACTGTTGAATATTTCAAAAAGCACATTGATAAAAAATTCATTTGCATTGAAAGAGCTTTGGACACTACAAAAAAGTACAATTTAAAACATTATATGGGTGATAAATTTAATGCGTTTTAAAATAGAAAATTACCATTTAGCAAGAACATCAAAAAAATCAGCAAAGCTGCTTGACTATAAATGCCAGTGCATAACGACGTGTAACTATTAGCGCCTTAATGGTGAAAGAGCCTTAGATGAAAGAAATCAATACATTTCTTAAACCTTTTTGAAAGTCCCTTTGAGAAGGGTTTGCCCTTTCACTCGTAATAATAAACCCTTTTCACCCTTCTGGAAATGCTGGTCAGTATTTCATAAGGGATTGTACCAAGATCTTTCGCCAGGCAGTTCAGCAAATATTCATCTCCAAATACAATGACGTCATCCCCTTCCCTGACCCTGATACCATCAGGTGAGTGCATGATCGGGGTAATATCGATCATGCAGGTATCCATGCTGATATTCCCGATAATCGGGGCCGGTTTCCCATTGACAAAGAGCTTTCCTGTCCCGTTTCCCAACCGCCTGTTCAGTCCGTCGGCATAACCAATGGGAACAATGGCAATAACTGAATCGTGATCAACTTTCCCCGTCCGGTTATACCCGACCGTCTCTCCTGCTTTCACCTCCTTGATCTGGGATATTGTGGTTTTCAAAGTACTGACATTCTTCAACTGCTTTTGTTCCCTGTTATCAAATCCAACCCCGTAAAGACCGATACCGAGCCTGACCATGTCCATTTGAGCTTCCGGGAACCTGACTATTCCTGCAGAATTCAGGATGTGTTTTAAAACTGGGTAATTCAGGGATTCGTTAAGGAGTTCCGCCATTTCATTGAACTCCCGAATCTGGAACCGGGTGAATTCATCCTGGCCTGGATCTTCACTTGCTGCAAGGTGAGAGAAAACTGACCGGACTCTAAGTTTTGGATGGTTTCTGAGTCTGTTCAGCAATTCCGGCAGTTCATCTTTTACAAATCCCAGCCTGTGCATCCCGCTATCAAGTTTGACATGGATATATATTTCCCCGGATGGTTTATTGCTTGCATTGAGGATCGTTTCTTGGAGCAGGGTTAATCCCCTGAAGTTGTATATTTCGGGTTCAAGATCGTACCTGAAAAGAAGATCAAAACTTCTCTCCTCCGGATTCATTACCATAATGGGAAGTGTAATCCCTGCCTTCCGGAGTTCAACCCCTTCGTCGGCATAAGCAACAGCAAGCCAGTCAGCACCATGAAACTGCAACAGGTTCGCAATCTCAAAACTACCACTCCCGTATGAAAAAGCTTTTACCATTACCATTGTCCGGGTTCCTTTTTTCAATTTCGAACGGTAATGGTTCAGGTTGTGTATCAATGCATCCAGGTTGATTTCTAGTACTGTTTCGTGCACTTTTTGTTCGAGTACCTTGCTGATCTTTTCAAACTCAAAGATCCGGGCGCCTTTTAACAGGATGGTCTCATCGTGGAACGAGGAGAGCGGAAATTGAGATAAAAATTCATCCGTGGCAGAAAAAAAGAATTTCTCTCCATGAAATTTATCTGCCTGGCTGGTAATGTCCTTGCCGATGCCGATGATCCTGGAAATACCTTTTTTGGAAAGGGTTTCACCAATCACGCTATACAGATCGTCAATCCTCCGGCCACTTTGAAGGATATCGGAAAGGATTACCGTTTTTTTTTCGTGTTGTTTCTGCTGGTTCTGGAAGTCGATGGCAATGGTTAAGGAGTTGATGTCTGAATTATAGCTATCATTGATCAGCGTACAACGGTTGATGCCTTCTTTCAGTTCCAGCCGCATTGCAATAGGCGTGAGCGATGGCATCCGCGTGGCGATCAGATTCTGGTCATACCCGAGGTATAACATCAACGCATAGCAATGAAGAGCGTTTTCAATGGAAGCAACGTCTTTAAAAGGGATCCTGACAGAAACAGGTTTATTCAGGTACCTTCCGTTTATCTGGGTTCTGCCTGCGGCTTCTGAAACTTCTGTTATCATCAGATCTGCAGAAAGTTTCCTTCCCCATGTGAAAGTCTTCAGTTTATTATACTCCTCCGATGCCTCCAGGACATGAGCAATTTCCTGATGATCCTTGGAATAGATCAGGATGTCTGCATTTCTGAACAGGAGAAGTTTTTCCTTTATTTTCTGTTCAATGTCCCGGAAGTTCTCGTTATGTGCCTGGCCAATGTTTGTGAAAATTCCGATTGTCGGTTGAATAATGTTCCGGAGCTTTTGCATCTCTCCCGGTTGTGAAATGCCGGCTTCGATGATTGCCAGGTCATGATAGGGTTCAATATTGAGAATGGAGAGTGGAACACCAATCTGGGAGTTAAAACTTTTGGGACTTCGGATGATGTTCCGGTCACGGTTCATCAATTGGTACAACCATTCTTTTACAATGGTTTTCCCGTTACTGCCGGTGATCCCAATTACCGGGTTCCTGAATTGTGACCGGTGATAAGCGCTCAAGGATTGCAGCGCCTCAAGGGTATTATTGACAAGAACAAGATTTGCTTCCGGGGGTAAATGAACAGGTTCAGAGACCAGGAAGTTCCTGACCCCGGCTGCAAAAAGTCCGGGGATAAATTTGTGGCCATCATTCCGTTTCGAAACCAGTGCAACGAACAGACATCCTTCGGGAGAACCCAATTTCCGGCTATCAATCAGGTATTCACTGATCGTCGTATTGCCAGAACGTGGTGAGTTCAGCTCCCCATTTGTAACAGAAGCGATCTCAGTCAAAGAGTAAGATGATCCTGCCATTGTTATTGGATGTTAGTTACCCGGATCATCACTCAATCACCGGCGGTTCATCTTCTTTAACCGGCGGTTCGGATTCTATTGCCGGAGGTTCGGTGTCTTTCACAGGCGGGTTCAATGAATTGGCCTGGAGTTCATCATACGCTAACCGGTTATTGAATATATCACAGGCCATATAAACTGCATTCCTGAATGATTCAGGATTTGCTTCATTCTTACCGGCAAGGTCATATGCTGTTCCGTGAGCAGGAGATGTTCTGACGTAAGGAAGGCCGGCTGTAAAATTGACACCGTCGTCAAATGAAAGAAGTTTAAACGGAAGCATTCCCTGATCATGGTACATGGCAAGTATTCCGTCGAAATGGTGAAAGTTTGACGAACCGAAAAACCCGTCGGCAGGATAAGGCCCGAAAACAAGCATATCCTGATTAAATGCTTTTTCTATTGCCGGCTGGATGATCCTGGCCTCTTCATTGCCGATCAAACCATCGTCACTTGCATGGGGGTTGAGCGCCAGGATCGCGATCCTCGGTTTAAGGATCCCGAAATCACGCATCAGGGATTGATTAAGGATTTTGATCTTTCGCAGGACAAGGTCCTCGGTCAATACTTCAGTAACCTCATGTAAAGGTATATGACCGGTTATAACCCCGATTTTTATGGTACGGTTCACCATAAGCATAAGGTAATCGCTGGTATTGAACTTTTTTGCAAGGTACTCGGTATGTCCCGGGAAGTTAAAACTGGAGGATTGGATATTTTTTTTATTGATCGGGGCAGTCACCAGGACATCAATATTCTTTTTCACCAGGTCTTCTGTAGCCATCTCCAGGGCGAGAAAGGATTGTTCTCCTGCAATGGCAGTCGATTTCCCCAGATCAATCTTTACCTCTTCTTCATGGATATTGATGATGTTGGGACGATGTGGATGAGCTGCATCAGCTTTCTTGATCAGGTTAAAATTAAAATCGTTTATATTCAGGGTTTTTCTATGATAGGATGCCACTTTGGAAGAACCGTAAACGATGATGGTGTAGTTTTCCATTAATCGTTGATCCTGCAGGGTCTTGATGATGACCTCATAACCGATGCTGTTTACATCGCCATGGGTGATCCCTATTCGGATACGATTCTCTTTCTCCGGAGTTTGAGTCATATGGTAAATTTTTACAAAAATAATCTTTTTAAAATTTGATTTTCCTTTTTAAAAAATCAAACAACAACCTTACCCCCACACCTGTTGCTCCTTTGCCGCGGTAAGAATCCGGTTTTTCGAGAAAAGCAGGACCGGCAATATCAAGATGGATATAGGGATAATCGGTGAACTTTTCCAGGAATTTCCCGGCAGTGATAGCGCCTCCCTCAGAAGGTCCAACATTTTTGAGATCAGCCAGGTCGGATTTTATCAGTTCGCCATATTCATCCCAGTTAGGAAATTCCACCAACCTTTCATAGACGTTCCATCCTGAGTTTTTCAGTGTATCCAGTTCTTTTTGTGCGCGGGAATGCATGGCTACCATCCCGAATCTGCCGATGGCACGACTGGCAGAACCTGTAAGTGTGGCTATATCGATCACCAGCCTGGGATTGTACTTCCTGGCATAGCTGAGCGCATCGGCCAGGATCAGCCTGCCTTCTGCATCGGTGTTGAGAACCTCAACGGTCATCCGGTTAAACATCGTTATGATATCCCCAGGCACGATAGCATGAGTTCCGGGACGGTTATCCGTGGCAGGCATTAATCCAATGACATACACCGGCAATTTTGCTTTCGCGATGGCATAAATTGTCGTGGCCACGCAGGCGGCACCCGCCATATCTTCTTTCATTGTAGCCATCGAATCACCCGGTTTCAGGTTCATCCCACCACTGTCGAACACTACTCCCTTCCCTATAAATATAAAGGGTTTCTTATTGATGGCTCCTGTAGGATTCCATTCCATGACAGTGAATGTGGGAGGTTCTTCACTACCTTGATTCACAGCGAGCACCCCCCCCATCTGCAAGGATTCTATCTTCTTTTTATTGAATACCTCAACCTTGGCACCGCACTCCCTGCCCAATGATTCCACTTCATGTGCAAAAACTTCTGCCGTCAGATAAGAATTCGGTTCATTTATCAGCGTACGACAATGAAAAACAGCTTCAAGGAGAACGGTTAAATGCAATATCTCCAGATTGGACAACATCTCTGAACAGATCAGAATCTTTTTCAGCCTGGTTTCATTCCCTTTATCTGATTTGTATTTCAGAAATTTATAGCTCCCAAGAGCCAGGCCTTCTGTAAATGCAAGTATCTCTTTCTGCCTGTTATCCAAGTCAACCAGGACAATTTCCTCCAGTTTTTGTTCATCAAGAATGGAGGCAAATGTATTTCCGGCTTTACGGCAACCCTCCCACAGGTGGTATTCGCTTCGTTCTTCTTTTATCAGTTGAATAAATATCCAATGGTCTAACCGGTTAAAGAAAAAGAAACTTTTCTTCGGATTTGCTTTCTCCCTGATAATAAAACCTTTTTCTTCATGGGAAAGAAAAGTAAATGGAATTCCGGAAGGATCTCCTGTCAGGAACAGGATGTTTTCTCCCGGTTTAATCTTCTGGATCTGTATAATCGATGGGGGCATGATTTTTTGTACTTTTGGTGTCTTTAATTTGCAAAGGTAAGAAATTAGCGGGGTTTCACTATAAAATGAATACTGATCAACTTATTAGAAACTCATTGCGGCTGGAGTTCCTCACCGTCCTCCAGGGGATACATCTGTATAAAAATCTCCCTCTTGCGGAGTTGATGTCGATCGGGAATGAGTTAAGGAAGATTCATAAACCGGATGATAAAGTGACCTGGATCATCGACCGTAATGTTAATATCACCAATGCCTGTATTTCCGGTTGTAAATTCTGTAACTTTTACCGTTCACCAAAGCATAAGAATGTTTTTGTCACATCTTTTGATGAATATGTAGTGAAGATCGAGGAGATGTACAGTCTTGGCGGAAAACAGCTTCTGCTCCAGGGTGGCCTGAGCCCTTATCTCCGGTTGAATGACTATACAGCTCTTTTCCGTCAGTTAAAACAACGATTCCCAGAGTTGAAACTCCATGCATTGGGTCCGCCTGAAATCGTACATCTTGCTAAACTGGAATCAATGACCTTTCCTCATGTTCTGAAGGCATTGATGAATGCCGGGCTTGACAGCCTGCCGGGAGCCGGGGCTGAGATACTTTCTGACCGGGTACGGAAAAAGCTTTCCCCTGGGAAGTGTTCCGTGCAGGAGTGGCTGGATGTGATGAAAGCGGCGCACAAGCTGGGTTTGACTACTTCCGCGACCATGATGTTCGGACATATTGAGACCCTCGAAGAACGGATAAAGCATCTTATGCTGATCAGGTCGGTACAGCAGGTGCGCCCACAAGGAGCCAAAGGGTTCCTTTCCTTCATCCCATGGCCTTTCCAAGATGAAAACACAGCCCTTCAAAAACGGTCAGGGATACGAAATACGGTCACCCCGGAAGAATATATCCGGATGATCGCCATCAGCAGGATCATGCTGCCGGACATCCACAACATCCAGGCATCATGGCTGACCGTGGGGAAAGAAACAGCGCAAATGTGCCTCAATGCCGGTGCCAATGACTTCGGGTCGATCATGATCGAGGAAAATGTTGTTTCTGTTGCAGGAGCCAATCATCATTTCGATGCGGACGGGATCCAGCAGGCAATCCGTGAGGCAGGATTTAGCCCGCAGCAGAGGAATCAGCAGTTTGATAACATTGATTGACAAGAATGACGAATGCGGGAATTACGAATTCGGGAATGTTGTGTTTTCCATTCGTTATTCGCATATTCATCATTCGCATAATAATTTTTTTGGTTCTTTGTAAAAGTACGCGGGTAAATTTATGTCTAAAAATAAAAAGCTCGGTCAAATATATGTTATCCCGGAAGAGTGATCTTATGCAGTGACCGGCTGGAAATTTACCGGATCACAACCTTATGGGTCTCGACGATTTTTCCGGACCGTATCTCTGTGATATAATTACCCTTTGCCAGCGAACCGACATTCACTTCAAAGTGGCTGTTGTTACGGAAGGTGTTCCCGAAGACCAGTTCACCTGCTGAATTTCTGATGATGATATTGACTTCCGCCGCAAATCCGCTTCGATTCCTGTATAATATGTTTGCCAGGATAAACAGTTATCACTGGTTCTCAACATGGCACTTGCAGATCCGACAGCCCAGCTATTATCCGGACTGGTTTTCCTGACACATTGGAGATTGTTCAGGGTACAACGGGGATACTGATAATACCAATGCGGGAAACCATATTCTAAAAACGAAAAAACCAGAAAATAAGGAGGAGGAATTTTTTCATCGCAGGGATTTTTAGATGACGATATTGATCTAAACTTTAGAATTTCGATCACATATTCAAAATTAAATAAGATTAAAATACAAATCCATCAGAGAACAAAAACATGTCCTCAGGGGGTCAGTATGCCGGAATGACAGCCAAAACAGGAGTTATTTTAATATTTTCTTAAGATATTTTCCAAGAACTTCTGCTGCAGTACCATAGGCTCCGGAAATCCTGGTTCCGGCATCAAAATCTGCCGAGGAACCAAGAAATTTGTTATAGTGATTGTTTTTTATTTTATCAAGTAAAAGGCCGGCTAAAATATTATCAGGATTGCTGATTTCTATCAGTTTCACCTCAGCCGTAAGTTGTGATTCTTTGCTTCCAATAGTCCCCGTCGCAAAACCAGGTTCAATCATTATAATCTTAACCACCAAAGCATACTTTCCTGAAGTCATTCCGGTATCTGCTTTCATTTGTGTTTTAATAAGATAATAGTTTAAATACTGTAAAAATTGGGGATGATATTTATTCGTTTTGTCCGTTTGCCACGCTGCCAACCACCGCGGGCCATCCCCGGGAACCTTTTTTTCAACTGCCGCCATCTTCTTTTCAATATAGGCTTCTTCTGTCATCTTTCCGACTTTAACATTTGTATAATCAAAGAAAAGTGTGACCTCAGTCTGGCCTTTCAGTTTGGAGAAATCTCCGGAAATGTTTTTTGGTTTCTGTGCAGATAATACGTTTCCAATGAACATAATAAAAATCACTGCAAGAAAATAGGTCTTTGTTTTCATGGCTTTTGTTATTAAATGATGATTGTTTTAACACATTCATGATAATAGTAAATTATTCAGTAATGGAATATGTTCTATAAAAAGCAGGCACATTTGACATTATATCAAGGATCGCCATTCCCCAATGTATTACCATTGAACCACGTTTTGTTTTTCCTGATACCCGTTCCGTAAGAAGCACTTTTTTTAAAGCAATATCGAAAAAAGTAACCCATACATATGCTTTCTCTTTGGATTTATCAAACGAATCAACGATAAATACAAGTCCGATTCCTTCTGTTTCATTTAAAGTATATTCTTCGATCATTTGGGAGATAATCCCCCTTGTGAGTTCTTCCTGGGAATCAAAAAAATTAAGATTCCTTTCTGTGACAACTGAAAGATCCACATAAATATTTTTTTTCTTTAATAATGTCCTGATATCTGCCTGGGGAGAAATAACATACTCATTCCATCCACTGATGTATGCTTGTTTCACTTCTTTGGGGTGATTAAAACCATTTCCCAGTTTTGCCTTGGAAAAATCCAATCCAAACCAGGTAATCGTCGAAGCATTTTGAATATCATTTAAATGATAAATCTGCTGGGAAAAAATTGGTTGACCCAGGATTATTAACATAAAATAAAAGAGGATAAACGCTTTCATATTCAATTCAATTTTCAATATCATCTTCAAAATTATAAATTACATTTTCGAACAGAGGTGTCTCATTTTTAAATGATCCTGAATTAACACCACTTGAATTTGTATCTAAATTAATTGTCATAGCGGGTACAAAGTCCCCATCGCTTGAGTGACTTTTATAAAGCCCGGCAGCTATGATTGTAGTTCTATTCATCATTCTGGTCTGTTTTCTTAGATAACTAGTGTTATGTTAATCATGAATTGACGGATAAAGTTTCTTCAATTTTATTCGAGCATCTTTAGTTGTGAACTGCCAATTTATTTTACTGTTCTTGTTATTCCTGTTCGTTTGCCAAGCATCGACTTCTTCCTTTATA
>JAPLDH010000064.1 GCA_026391355.1 Bacteroidota bacterium
ATACAAATGCAATAGCAGAAAATAGAAATGGGAAAATCAATAAGTTCATAGCTTCGAATCAAGGTGTGAGAAATAAAGATTTCTTCTTTTTCAGGTTATCTAATTTCTTTTGCTAGCACCTCAAAAAATGAATTAACCGTCGGATTAAATGTATTCTGACAGAATTTCTTTCAGCCGCTCATAATCATTGGCGACCGGGAACTGCGGATAATCCTTTATGACATTATCGGGTGGCCGGAAAAGAATGCCGACTTCGGCTTGCTTCAGCATATTGATGTCATTGTACGAGTCGCCCATGCCAATTACCTGGTACTTCATGCTTTGCAGGGCTTCGGCGGTTTTTCGTTTTGGGTCGCTCTGACGCAGCTTATAATCGACGATCATGTTATTCTCATCCATCACCAGTGAATGACAGAAGAGTGTAGGTCTTCCCAGCTTTCGCATCATCGGGTCGGCAAACTGGATAAACGTATCAGATACAACGATCAGTTGGGTTCGCTCTTTGGCCCAGGCGATAAAATCCAGAGCGCCCGGAAGGGGCTGGATGGTGTCAATTACATCCTGGATATCCTTCAGGGTCAGTCCCCTTTCCTTCAGAATTTTAATGCGTCCTCTCATTAACACGTCATAATCAGAGATATCGCGGGTCGTAAGGCGTAGTTCCTTGATACCTGTTTTCTCAGCGACGTTGATCCACACTTCGGGAACGAAAACCCCTTCGAGGTCAGAACAAATTATATACATAATTCAAAATTTAAAAATCAAAAATCAAAAATAAAATGTTCACAAGTCACTATTTACCATTTATTTTTTAACGAATTAATTTCTAATGTGCCTTCTAATGTGTTCTATGTGTCTATTGTGTTGAAGATAAGCCGGCAAGATTAACCACAATAGGCACAATAGTGCACAATAGAAAAACACAATAGAATGCAAATTATTTAAATGTATTTAAAAGATATTCTTTAAAATTCTGGTAATTACTTTCAATATTAATAACACTTTCTTCTTTCGATTCGAGGCCGAGCAGGCTGGGTGGCAATTCGGGATCGATGCCTAATATTTTCTGTATTTCTTGCGGGAATTTAGCAGGATGAGCAGTTTCAAGGGAAATACAAAGCTGATCCGCGGTATTATCCCCCGGATTTTCTTCCAGGTAGCTCATTAGTCCTGCCCAGCCAACTGAACCGTGAGGTTCTAAGAGGATATTATAATTCTTATACGTATTCTCAATGGTCTCTTTCGTTTTGATATCAGAAATACTTACTGAATAGATCTCTTTCCGCATCAGTTCGAGGTCGGCTTGTTTATGGATCTTCCCGGTTTCATCCATAACCCCGCCATACATGGCAACCAGACGTGCCAGGTTACTTGGATGCCCGACATTCATGGCACTCGAGATACAGTTCCGGGAAGGTTCTATCTTATCGTAATTTCCTGATTGCAGGTAAACAGGGAATTCATCATTTTCATTGGTTGAGATCACGAATTTTTTCACCGGTAATCCCATCTTAAAAGCGATCACTCCGCCCATCATATCCCCGAAGTTTCCGGACGGTACCGAGAAAACGACTTTCTCTTCCGGGTTTCCATTGCGAAGTTTTGCAAAAGCATAGAAATAATAGACGGTTTGAGGGATCAGCCTGCCTATGTTAATAGAATTGGCGGAAGAGAGGTTCATACCTGCCAGGTTGGGATCGGTAAATGCCTCTTTAACCAGTGCCTGGCAATCATCAAACTTGGCATCGAGTGCAAGGATATGAACATTCCTGCCTAACGTTGTCATTTGTTTTCGCTGGCGGTCGGTCACTTCGGATTTGGGGAAGAGAACAACAATGTTGATATTATCCAGACCATAAAAGGCATTCGCTACGGCGCTTCCGGTATCTCCGGAGGTGGCAGTAAGAATGGTGAGGCTCCGGTTCTCCTTTTTCAGGTAATATTGCATCAACCGGCCCATCATACGGGCTGCGAAATCCTTGAAAGAGGCGGTAGGTCCCTGGTCAAGGCGCATAACATACTTTCTGTCGTAAACTTTTTCCAACGGAACTTCATAGTTATAGGCATCTTTCACGAGCGACAGCAATTCTTCGTCGCTTATCTCCCCTGTAAAGAATTTCCGGCTGACTTCAAATGCAATCCGGTAATAAGGTTTCTCAGTGAAACTGCTGATCTCTTCCAATGAAATTTGTGGAATGTATTCCGGCATATAGAGCCCTTTGTCCGGGGCAAGCCCCTGGAGCAGGGCCTGGCTGAACGTCAGCGGTTCAGATTTCAGGTTTGTGGAATGAAAAAGGAGGGGAGAATTCATTGATTGGGTATTTTGGCAAAAATAGGGGAAAAAAACGAAAACGAATTCAAAATTCAAAATTCAAAATGCAAAGTACAAAATTCAAATAAGGCAATAGGCAATAGGCAAAAATTGTAGTTTTCTATTTTATCATTGATATCTCATAATTCATAATGGTATTGCAATATTGACTTTCCTTAATTTATATCATATCTTTGAGTGGTGTTATACTTATATAATATTCTGACATATATTTATGAATCAAATTTTATTCCAGCTATTATGAAAAAATTTACTTTCATTTTGTTATTTGTCCTTGTATCGTTGTGTCTTCATGCACAATTCATTCTGGATAATACCATTACCTTCGAAACCTCTGATTCCCTGTTTCAGATGGGACCAGCAGCCGGTAATTGCTGGCAGATTGGAACTCCTTCCAAAGCCATTTTCAATCAGGCATACTCGGTTCCTGATGCGATTGTCACTGACACGTTGAACTCCTACCCGGTAAACAGTTTTTCGACATTTACGGTTAAACTCTATGATCCTGCGTGGGGTAATATCTGGAACCCAAGGACATGGGTTTCTTTTTTTCATAAATACGACACCGACACTTTGCATGACGGTGGATATCTTGAGTTTTCCGATGACAATGGAAATACCTGGACAAATATTGCGAATATTGCCGGTTTTGAATATGCTCCAGGAGGTGTGAACCCCATTATCGGAAATGGTAACCAGGCTTTTACGGGCAGATCATATACTAACTGGAATTCAAGTTTTACGATGTGGTGCTATTTTCCTGCTAATTTAGACAGTATCTGTCTGCTCCGGTTTGTATTTTACAGCGATAATACGCCGGAAAACCGTGAAGGATGGATGATTGATGATATTCACATCAGTACAGAATTTTGTGAAGGGATACAGGAAAAAAGGAATGACAAGATAATATCTATCTGCCCGAATCCTGCTTCGGATGAAATCACTGTTAAATATCCACCGAAATCACATGGCAGTTCGGTGCAGATCTTTGATGTCACCGGGAAATTGACATACCAGGATTACTCATTCACAGAAAAATCGATAGATGTCAGCAATTTGCCAAATGGTATTTACCTGCTGAAATATTCGGATAATAAGTATCTGTCGATTAAAAAGTTTATTGTCAGACATTGATATCCTTTGCGTGCCAGGTGCCCCACCCCTAACCCCTCCCCAAATCAGGGAGGGGAATAATGGGAGAAATAATCTCAGTTAATATCAGGAGTCTTTCCGGAGTGTTGCTGAGGATGCCCCGCCAGCGGAAAATTCGGGTGAAGTGATAAACACTTTCTTCCCATCCAGTACCGACAATGCCTGATCGATATCTTTGATCACATCATCAGGATGTTCGGCACCCACGCATAGACGGATCAGGTTGGATGGTATCCCCGCTAATTTTCGGCCTTCCTCGCCTTGTTGCGAATGGGTGGAAATGGCTGGAATGGTAGCGATGGATTTGATCCTGCCAAGATCTGTGCCTCGCCAGATACGGGTGAAGGCGTTGAAAACATCCCTGGTTTTATCTGCATCGCCTTTCACCAGGAATGACATCAGGTGGCCATAACGGTTGAACGGCTTCCCATAACAATCATCTGTTTCGGAATCTGCAAGGATAAGGTATTTTGAAGCAAGCTGATAAAGCGGATGCGATTCAAGGCCGAGGTACTCGACCTCCTGGATATGTTTATGGGTTTCGAGGAAGTGTGCCACCTTGAGTGTATTTCTGCTTAGAATATCCATCCTGCTCCGGATAGTCCGGATATCATTCAGGGCAAGGATCGCATTCATCGGCGAGATGTTTGGTCCGTTATCCCTGTTGGGAAGTAATTTGATATACATTGCAAAATCGGCCTTCATTTGCGGATTGTCGATATTGGTAGTAATATTCTTGCGGGAGATCACTGCGCCGCAAATGCCAAACCCGCTGGTAAATAAGGACTTTGTAACAGATTGAACAACGATATCAGCACCATGCTGAATGGGACGAAGTAAAGCAGGTGTGGCAACTGTTGAGTCAATGATCAGGGGAAGGTTGTGCTTGTGTGCTATCTCCGCAACTTTTTCAAGGTCGAAGAAGCCAAGTCCCGGGTTGCTTGGCATTTCGCCGTAAACGAACCGGGTATTTTCATCAATCAGCGATTCCCATTCGTCAAGGTTATTAGCATTGATCACTTTTCTCCATTCGATATTTTTCTCCTGGTGCTTCCTTATTGCAAACTGCTGGAAAGTTCCTCCATAAACCTGGGTGGTTGCCACAAAGTTCATGGGCTGGTTGGGTTTATTCCGGTCGATGATTAAAAAAGGATCGACTGCACTTTGAATGGCAGACATACCGGAGGAGGTGACAACACAGGAGGTTTCAACATCAGAACCATAACCCTCAAGCAGTGCAAGAACCCCTTCGAGGTAATATACACTTGGGTTCGCAATCCTGGAGTAACACCAGGTAGGTATTTGGTAACCCAGCGCCGCTTCCATCTCATCAGCATCCCGGTATGCCTGGGACGTTGACATATAAATAGGTTCAATAACGGAACCCTGGTTAAAATCCAATGCTTCCTGCATTGAATAGATTCCATGCACTGCAATTGTATCAAAACGGCATGATCGCATCTTCTTTATGTTTTCAGCATGCCAGGCAGTTGCCCTTTTAGCGGCGTCGAGATAATGGTTTATTCCGGGTGAACTCATATGTTGGAGAGGTTAAATGTTGCTGAATTGCCCTATAAAAGTAAAAAAATTATAATTTCGCAGGCGGAAAAGATTTAGGTAAGGCAAAAGAAACTCACCCCCTTCCCCCTCTCTTTGAAGAAAAGAGAGGGGCGAGTAGACGATTCGAACAATGAAAAAATTAATAGAATGTGTGCCTAACTTCAGCGAAGGCAACGACATGACCATCATCAAACAGATCACTGACGAGATTGAAAAGATCGATGGAGTAAAATTGTTGGATGTTGATCCTGGAAAAGCAACCAACCGTACCGTGGTCACTTTTGTAGGAAATCCGGAAGCCGTCATTGAAGCCGCATTCCAGGCCATAAAGAAAGCTGCGGGTATCATTGATATGAGCAAGCATAAAGGAGAACATCCCCGGTTCGGAGGAACTGATGTTTGCCCGCTGGTACCTATTGCAGGCATCACCATGGAGGAGACCGCTATGTATTCAAGACGATTGGGTGAACGTGTAGGAAATGAACTTGAGATCCCCGTGTATTGCTATGAAAATGCAGCATTTACCGAAGAAAGAAGGAATCTGGCCAATAATCGTTCGGGGGAATATGAAGGATTGTTTAGGAAACTGCAGGATCCCCACTGGAAACCCGATTTCGGCCCTGTAAAATTCAACCCGCGCACAGGCGCTATTGCAATCGGGGCCCGTGACTTTCTTGTTGCGTACAATGTCAACCTCAATACGACCTCAGTACGAAGAGCAAATGCTGTAGCATATGATATTCGTGATAAAGGCCGTCCGGTCAGGGAAGGGAATCCAATCACCGGGAAGATAAAAAAAGATGAAAATGGAGAACCCATCTATATCCCCGGAGCATTGAAATCCTGTAAGGCCATTGGCTGGTTTATTGAGGAATATGGGGTCGCACAGGTTTCCATCAACCTGACCAACATCAGCATCACCTCCGTGCATGTTGCTTTCGAGGAGGCATGTAAAAGCGCTCAGGAAAGAGGGTTGCGGGTTACCGGTTCAGAATTGGTCGGCCTCATCCCGTTAAAGGCCATGATTGATGCAGGGAAGTACTTCCTTCGCAAACAACAGCGGTCGGTGGGTATTTCGGAAGAACAGATTGTTAAGATTGCCGTAAAATCACTGGGATTGGATGATCTGAAACCATTTAATCCCAAAGAAAAGATCATTGAATATCTCCTTGAAAATACCTCCGGAAAAAAACTGATTGATTTGACATGTAAGGGGTTTGCTGACGAAACTGCTTCCGAATCACCTGCCCCGGGGGGTGGATCAGTTTCTGCCTATATAGGGGCGCTTGGCGTTTCCCTTGGAACCATGGTTGCAAACCTCTCTTCGCATAAAGCCGGATGGGATGAACGATGGGAAGAATTCTCAGATTGGGCAGAAAAGGGTCAGAAATTTAAAGAGGAACTTCTTGCACTGGTGGATGAAGATACCCGTTCCTTTAATAAAATCATGGATGCATTCGGACTTCCCAAAGAGACAGACGAAGAAAAGAAAATGAGAACAGAAGCCATCCAGGCTGCCACCCGTTATGCCATTGAAGTTCCTTTCAAAACTATGCAGAAAGCTTTCGGATCCATGGAGATCATAAAGGCCATGGTAGAAACAGGAAATCCGAATTCGGTCACCGATGCAGGTGTGGGCGCATTATGTGCAAGATCAGCTGTGATCGGAGCCTTTCTCAATGTGAAGATAAATGCTTCAGGGTTACATGATAAGGTATTTGTAGAAGAGGTTTTGAGAAAAGGTTTGGAAATTGAGACCAAGGCAAAAGCACTGGAAGAAGAAATCCTAAGGATTGTTGAGGGAAAGATCAGGTAATTTAGCATTTACCATTGACAATTTACCATTGCATTTATCATAGACCATTTACAATCGAATTATGAAATCCTGCATTCCTGCATTCTGAATTTCTGCATTCAATCTTTCAGGCATCTGACGCTGAAGGCATTTGTTCTTAACGAAGGGTATTCTGAAACACTCGGATCTGCATCATTCATCCCGTGCGCCCAAGCTTTCGTCGTTCCATAAGACGATGATGACCAGAAAAACGTCGCAAAATTCGACCAGTCAGTAGTCCTGTTCATATGAACAGTCCCTGAAAGAAGGGCATTGAAGCCCGAATACCCTGAATATTTCAGCGGACTGGCGGCAAAGCCATTGTTGATATAAACCGAAAACAGGGTATTCCATTCAGCTTCTGTCGGAATATGCCAGGAGGGTGGACAGAGGCCCTGATCAGCAGGAGTATCATTGTATTGCATCAGTTCATCCCACTCGTAGTTTGCAGTTCCCAGTTCGCAGTTTGCAGTTATATCGTTGTAACAGTATTTTTCGGGGATGCAATTGTCTCTCTGATTCATGTTTGAGGGAATCATTGTTCCGTAATTCAGATTTGTGGCAAGCCAGCATTGGGAGCCAATCTGGATGGTTTTGTAAATCCTGTTGTCGCGTACGTCTGTGAGGTTTGCTCCACAACTGAACAATCCCGGGTTGGTGACTGTGATGGTCCGTGAAGCCGTATTCATGCAGCCCCAGATGTTGGTGTAGGTATATGTGATACCATGTGGTCCGAACCCAAAGGTAGCAGGATTAAAAGTGCCTGCGGCCGTATTGACGCCTGTTCCTGAATAGCTTCCGCCCAATGGAATCCCTTCTTTCAGATGAATGATCCGGGCCGTGGGAATGGTGATCGAATCGGTGCACATCGTGAAAGAGACCTGGGGCTTGGGATTGACCAATATTGAAAGAGACGGTGAGGGTGCTCCGTTTCCGCAACTGTTCATCCCTTCTGCCGAAAGGGTTGCATTGCCTGTAAATGCAACTGACCATGCAATTGTAATGGACGTGGTATTTCCGGTAATTGTTCCTGCCGTTCCGGGAAGAAGCGTCCATAAATAACTTGTGGCATTAGCAGCTGCTCCGACATTATAGTTGACCCCGGTGGAACCCTGGCAAAGAACAGTGGTTCCGGTAATGTTTCCGGGTATTCCGGGAAGAGGGTTAACGGGAACAGGGTACACTGTTGAAGTAACGGCAATACATCCGTTTGTATTTTGATAATTTACCGAAACGGACTGAAGTCCGACTGTGTTCCAGATAACCGTGACAGAGTTGTCAGTGGAAGTTCCTCCCGAGGTAACTGTTCCACCGCCGGAAACCGTCCACTGATAGTTTGTCATATCCGGTTGTGTCGTGTAGATAACACCGGTAGTTGGAATGCAAACATTATTATTACCGATAATGGTTGGGGTTGGAAGGGAATTTACAGTTACCGGGAATACCGTTGAAGAGGCAGCCGTACATCCCTTTGGATCATGATAATTGACGCTGACTGTTTGTGAGCCAGGTAAATTCCATGATACTGTGATCGTATGGTCATTCCCGGTACCTCCGGAAGTCGGATTCCCGCCGGAGGAAATACTCCAGAGATAATTTGAATTGCCTGCCTCAGTTGTATAGACATTTCCGGTTGAACCTGAACAAACGGATACAGGACCTCCAATAGCAGGTATTGGCAAAGGATCCAGAATGACCGATGCTGTCCCTGAAATGGTTCCCGGCCCAATACAAACAGAATTTGAAACCGAAACCAATGTGTAGGTTCCGGGTATGTTGGTGTTTATGACGTATGGAGAGGGTCCTGAATAGTTATTAATTGAGGGTTGGGGAGCGCCATTGATGGCATAGATGAAATTATAGGGACCAACTCCTGCAAGACTGATATTTACCGGAATGGTACTTGTCCCATTGTTGCAGATTTCACCGCTACCGCTGATCTGGGCGACCGGACAACTTGGAGAAGGAGATATGAATTGTTGAGTGATCGTACAGCTTGTGCTGTCGGAAAAAGCAGCAGTTAAGAAATGTGTTGCTCCGTCGCAGGTAATTCCAGTCAGGTTGTAGGTCAACGGGCTGATAAACGGAGGGGAAAAAGTTTGTGATAGTGGTGGAACGGCTGTGTTATCAGTGACGGTCAGTGTACCCGATGGAGGCGGATTGGTGAATTCAATATTTCCTGTTATGGAAAAAGTATTTGTAGAACTATTGCAGGTTGAGGGATTTCCGGTTAGCGCTATCATTGAACAATGGACAAGGATATTACAATTGGTAACACCTGTTCCGCCCGTTTGTTGAAATGTGATGATTCCCGGTGCAGAGGTGAAGTTTGTAATTAACAGGATATATATCTCTCCTACCTGGGCATTCAGGATGTGGCATGTTTCGGTTGCCATGGGTGAAAAACTGCAGTCAACGATATTTCCCCCTGTCAGCCCGGTGGTACATCCATCCGAAAGACTTGTAAAGGGTCCCCAGCATACAAAATCTACATCATGAGTCCCCTGAATAAAGATGATGATATTGCCTGCCACACCGACTTGCATATAAAACCATGCCGGGCCTGGGGTGAACCCACCAATACACCCATAATTGGGGTAACCGCTTACCGATGGAGGAGCCGTACCGGTTGTACCTGCCGGATATGTGTAAATATTGTTCGAACAGGCTACCTGAGCGCCATCGCAAGGTATTATAACCGAGGAGCTTGAAGGTGAATAAAATGTAGATGCAAAAAATCCCGGGTTTTTGCCGGTTGTTATGGTTTCCTGGCTATAAAGTCCGGGAAATAAAAAAAATACAAGTATTATCGATATGAAAATCCGCTGCATACGAGTCAGTCTTTAATACACCTGACATGAAAAGCATTCGACCGGTAGGAAGGATAATTTGAAACGCTGGCATCATATGAATTCATGGCATGTGCCCATGCTTTTCTGAGACCAAGTGCCGTTGATGTCCAGAAATAGGTGGCAAACGAATCAAACCTCCAGCTTTTATTCATAAACCCGGCGCCGTTCAAGAGTGCATTGAAACCTGAATATCCTGTATATTTTAACGGAAGGCCTGCAAATCCGTTGTTGATAAAATTACTGAAGAGGAGGTTCCAGTCATTCTGGCCCGGGATATGCCATCCCGGAGGGCAGAACCCTTGTACTCCTTCCGTGACCTTGTATTGCATGATCTCATCCCATTGATATAATCCTCCTGAAATGAGGCAATTGGCGGAAGTGTTATTATAACAATATTTCTCCAGGATACAATTATCACGTTGATAGGAGGTAGTCGCCAGATAAGCGCCGTAGTTCAGGTTAGCGGCCATCCAGCATTGTGTGCCGATCAGGACAGTGGGATAGTGTCTGGAATCCCGGATATCAATGAGCGTATCTCCGCAATTGAGGAAAGGTGAAGTAATTACATGTACCACCCGTGTTGCATTATTATTGCAAGTGTATTGATTGACATACGAATAGATAAGGGTATGAGATCCAAGTCCTGCAGTACCTGGTGTAAAGATACCTGTAACTGAATTCACCCCGGGACCTGAATATATTCCTCCCAAAGGGATGCCTCCTTTAAGCTTAATGGGTTGGGCATTCAGTATAGTGATGGTGTCCACGCAAACTCCGAATGTAGTAGTCATCAAAGGATCAACGATTACCACCACCTGCCTTACAATGCCGTTGCAGGTACTGATATGTGGGGTAACGGTATATGTTACTGATTGAATGGAATAATTAGAAATTATAAGGGTCTGTATGATCTGGTTACCTGCTCCCGCTGAAAACCCTGAAATATTCCCTGAGCTACCGGTTGCTGTCCAGGTAAAGTTAGCGCCGGCTGAACTCGAAGAAAGGTTGATCCCGGTTTGTGTTCCTGAACAGATGGTTTGTGTAGTGGGGTTGAAGAGAACATTGGGAACGGGATAAACTGACACAACATAAATGGTTGGATTCCCGTCGCATCCATTGGAATGGAGGATTATCGTATAAGTAACCGTTTCAATGTTATAACCGGAGTTGGTCAGTGTTTGATTGATAAATGGTTCTGAGCCTCCGTTATAACCGGCTACATTTCCGGAACTCCCGCCGGCTGTCCATGTAAACGTTGTTCCTGCAATCGTAGATGTTAGGGTGATGTTTGTTGGGTTTGCATTGCAAATGAATTTCGATAGAGGGGTTGTAGTCAGAATTGGTTTTGGTTTTACGATTATTTTCACATCCATGGTTTGTCCTGCGGGGCATCCATTTGCTACAGGGGTAACATGATAAGTGATAGAATCAAATAATATTCCCGAATTGAAAAGTGTTTGTGTGATATTATTCCTGGTTCCATCAAAATATCCGCTGAGTGTCGGGCCACTGGGTGTGGTTGTCCATGAGAATGTTGTAACTGTTACATGGGAAAGAAGGGAAATTCCTGTTGCCTGTCCTGAACAGAGTGTCTGTCCGGCGGGAGAAAAGTAGACATCAGGGACCGGGTAAACAGTAACCATATAATTCCGGGTGATCCCATCGCAGCCATTCGCATGGGGTGTTATTGAATAGGTGACGGTTTCATTGTTAAACCCGGAATTTACAAGTATCTGATCAATTGAAAGTCCCGAACCGTCACTGTAGCCGGTCACATTACCCGAACTGCCGGCAGTTGTCCATGTAAAATTTGTACCTGCAACATTGGAAAGAAGGGGAAGATTGGTATTGAAATTATTACAGATCTGTTTTGACAGGGGGGTATTTGAAATATCCGGGGTTGGGTTCACAGTTACCGCATAATCAGTGATACTTCCAGGGCACCCATTAAAAAGTGTCGAGATGGTATAGGTAATAACACCAGGGATATATCCGTTGTTTGTCAGAGCCTGTGAAATCTGGTTTCCGCCTCCCGGGCTGAATCCGGAGATATTACCCGAAGTGAGGGCAACTGTCCATGAAAAGGTGGTTCCGGCAACATTAGAGGTCAGTGGGATATTTGTAAGGGCTTGCGAGCAAAGAGTCTGTGTAAGCGGGGTTGTTGTGAGAAGCGAAACAGGATTTACGGTAACCACAACAGTAACAGGAGAACTAAAACATCCGGCTGACATACCTGTTATTACATAGGTCACCGTTTCAATTGTATTGCCGGAGTTTAACAATGTTTGAATGATCTGGTTGCCATTTCCGTCAGCAAATCCTGAAACATTCGGTGAACTCCCTGTTGCTGTCCAGGAAAAGGTTGTTCCTGATACGTTTGAGGAGATGTTAAAGTTTGTAATCTGGCTTGAACAAAGCTGTGCGGATGAGGGTTGGCAGATCACATTTGGCTTGGGTTTGACGTCGGTAATGAAGGTTTTTGAGGTCCCGGTACAACCGTTCAGGGCAGGCGTCACCGTGTAGGTTACTTCCCCCATTGTAAAGAGCAGGTTGGTAAGGTTATCCGAGATCAGATTTCCCGTTCCGGGGGAAGTAAAACCTGAAATATTCCCGATTGTGACAGAAGCGATCCATGAAAAGCCGGTAGTTGCAGGGGTTGCCAAAAGTAAGAAGTTGTTATTGAATCCTGAGCAGATCGTATCATGCCGATCAGTATTAAGAATGTCCGGAATTGGTCTTACATAAGCCATGATCATGGTTCTTGTGCTGCTAAAGCATCCGGTAATACTGTCATATGCCTCGGCATAATACCTGGTGGTGTCGGTAATATTGGGGGTGACTGAACTTCCCGTGAAGGGATATTGTGATCCCCCGGCAGGAGCGTCGTACCAGAGCACACCGATGTGAGCGCCTACAATAACAGATATTGTAATGGAACCAGGTCCGCAACGCCAGACTTCCGGGTTGACTGCCGGGGGGGCAACGGGTGGAGCATAATTGGTGATATTTTGCGATGAGGAAATAGTGCAGGGAATGGTAATGGTATGTGTTACTGAATAGGTGCCTGGTATGCTTGCTGAAAGATCGATGGTTCCTGTGATATCATTAGCAAATACCAATCCCGGTGGTGTTGCTGTAAAGATCCCTGCAGTGGTATCGAGTTGTGGAACGGGATCGGTTATGTTCTGGCACCAGGCAGACGGTAGATAGTGAAATGAAGAATTCATAACGGTTACCTTGGCGTTTGCAGCGCTGTACAAACCACCGCAAACTTCGGCAACTCCTGTGTAAGTGGTTGTTATGGCCGGGGAAACATTGATAGTGGGGGTATAGCCAACGGGCGTTCCCCCGGGATAACCGCCAATATACCAGGTCATTCCTCCTGGAACAAAACGTGTGCTCTCATTACTGGCTGTCCAACTGCTGTTATTCCTCCCTGTAGCAATGAATGCTACAGTTCCTGTGGCGTTTTGAACTCCCTGTGTTGCTTTATTGCCTTGATAGCCGGGACAGGCAGGTTTTAACTGGATGTTATTTTCTATGATGCTGTTTTGTTCATTCAGGACAATCTGAAAGGTGCCATAGGTTGTAGTACAGCTATACATAGGGCAATTCAGCCAGTAAACAACGCACTTCCTGTCAGGAGCGGTCCCGCTGGTATAATAATAAATATTGTTCCCAACCCCGCCGACTCCCGGGAACCAGTCCTGCCAGGGAGCCATAATACAATTTTTCGGAGTATTGTTAGAGGAGTTCGGCAATGTGTCAGGAGTATAGTTATTCCAACCGTTGTTCGGTAATGAGAAACTGATCCATCCGTTTGAGCCAACATAAAATTGGGTATAATCAACATTGAGGAAGCAAAAGGTAAACCCAATGTCAAAAGGTCCTGCCCAGCAATCATCATGTGCGCTGGCGCTGCATTGACCTGATATAAAACCCGGATCAATGGCTGTACCTCCCGAAAAGGGCATCGGATTATATGGAATCGACATAAATGTGTAACTGCTTGTTCCGTAACCTCCCCCGACTACTGTTGCTGAAAGTGTTGCTGTACCGCCAAGACAGATTGTTGTATCGCAACAAACAGTGATGCTTTGCGATAGGACCGGGGAACAAAGGAAACAGAGCGGAAGGGAACAAATAATGATCAGGGACTTTAAATTGAAAAATCCTCTCTTTCTGTGAAAAAGCTTTGTATGAATAAACACTCCGTTAATCCTGATGATTAGTTAGAACGAGTTAAAGTTACGAAGATTCGTATATAAAATGTGGAATAATACGTTTTTTTTCAGCAAATCATAAACATTTTTGACTTTTTGTTAGGGTAAAAAATAGTTGTCTGGATTTGTGAAAAAAAAGAAAAAAAATACTATTTTTGTCAAAATTAGTCAAGATATAATTATTCAAAATGGACAACCTGGGAAACCTTATCAGAAAGTTAAGGAAAGAAAAAGAATTGCCATTGAGGACAGTTGCTGCCTACCTTGATATTGACCAGGCAATACTTAGCAAGATTGAACGAGGACAGCGCAAAGCAAAACGAGAACATATTTTGAAGCTTGCAAGGTATTTTAAGGTGGCGGAAAACGATTTATTGATTGCCTGGCTATCAGACAAACTGGTGTATGAAGTTGCAGACGAAAATATTGCTTTGAAAGCATTACAAGTAGCAGAAGAAAAAGTTGCCTACACGGCATATCAAAAAAAAGACAAGAAAGCAATTGAAAATACAATCACAGATTATTTCAAAAAAGATGAACATATAATGAAGGCTTGGTTATTCGGCTCGTTTGCAAGAGGTGAAGATGATTACTATAGTGATATTGACGTGATGATTGAAGTGAAAAGGGATTCAAATTTTTCACTTTTTGACCTCGCTGAAATTCAATACAATCTAGAAAGGCTGGTTCCTCAAAAATTTGATATTGTAATGAAAGAAGGAGTAACCCCGAATATTTTGGAACGGATAAAACCCGATTTAAAAGTAATTTATGAGGGATAGAGGCATTAATGCTAAGGCACGGCTTAAACATATACAACAAGCCATTTTGGAAATAGAAGCCTTTACAAAGGATGTGTCAAGAGAATCATATTTAAATAACAGTGTATTAATAAACGCAACACTGTTTCAATTTACAATCATCGGGGAAGCCATTATTCATATTGACAATGAAGTGCTTGCCAAATATTCATACCCATGGTATAAAGTGAAAGGGTTCAGGAATTTTATCATACATGAATACCATGCCATTGAGTTCAGGATTGTGTGGGAAGCAATAAAGAAAGACCTGCCCGAACTTAAAAAAATAATAGAACAAATTCTTTCCAATGAAGACTAAATACAATATTCGATTTTCAAATCAATCCTTAATACAACGGACCGAAAAAGCATTCGACCGGGAAGCCGGATATGAAGAAACCGACGGATTATAGCTGTTCATCCCGTGTGCCCAGGCCTTGTTTGTTGTATGACTGGTAGATGACCATAACATGACCGCGAAATTGTCAAAGCTCCACGTTGAATTTTCATGTCTGACACCACTCAGGAAAGCGTTAAACCCTGAATAGCCGGAAGTTTTTAATGGGCTACCGGCAAAGCCAACCCCATTGTAGAAAGTAAAAAGTGTTGTCCAGTCAACTTCTGTCGGGATGTGCCAGCTGGAAGGGCAGAACCCCTGGGCGCTATTGTTGTTGTCAAACTTCATCAACTCATCCCACTGGTAAAGCCCGCCTGTATTGCCACAGTTTGCGGGATTATCACTGAAGCAGTATTTTTCAGAAACGCAGTTGTCGCGCTGCATCTGGGAGGAAGCAATGGTATTGCCATAATTAAGGTTGGCTGCCATCCAGCATTGCGTGCCTATCTGAACGGTAGGATATTGCTGATTATCGCGGACGTCAATGAGTTCATTCCCGCATGTAATGGCAGTCGGGCTAATAACGGTGATGGTCTGCGAACTGTTTTTGGTGCAGTTGAACCCGTTGGTATAAGTGTAGGTGATGGTATAGGTCCCGCTTCCGGCAATACCGGGATAGAAGATACCGGAATTTACACCGGCTCCGGAATAGATACCTCCTAATGGAGTTCCACCCTTAAGTTTGACGGGTTGTGCATCGGTAGTGTAGGATGGATCCCAGCAGGTGGTGAGGCTGACCGTCGGCCATGGGTTCACAGTTACAATGCCGTGGCTGATCACCCCCGGGCAACCATTGGCCGTAGGATTGGCTGCATAGTTGACGGTTTCCACCATGTAGCCTGAATTGGTCAATGTTTGCTGGATCAGGCTTCCGCTGCCTGCGCTGTATCCGGTAACA
>JAPLDH010000011.1 GCA_026391355.1 Bacteroidota bacterium
CGAAGTGAAGGATGTTACAATGGATGGTGGTCAGTTAGACTGGAATGTAACCGGCAATGAACTGAGGATTGGATGGCATACCATGAATGCACTGAGCCTGAATGCTCATGCAGATCTGGTAACCCTCCGCCTGAGAACTACAGACAACTTCACGGTTGGAACGTCAATCCGCTTATCGCTTGCATCCAATGATATGAATGAGCTTGCAGATCAGTATGCAAGGCCAATCATGGATGCAATTCTGGGTGTAGATGTTATCGAAGCATCCCCGATCGGTATCCCGGAAAATGGTTCAGTAAACGATCTGTCATTGCAGAATCATCCGAACCCATTCAGCAATGAGACGATGTTTGATTACTCTCTGCCGTTTGATGGTAAAGTGACGCTGATCATTCACAACCTCCTCGGAGAAACAGTGAAGACCCTCATCAACGAACCACAAATCCAGGGTGACCATACATTCAGATTTGATGCCGGCAGCATTGCCACCGGTGTTTATACTGCTACAGTCAAGCTGGAAGCCAAAGGCACCAAGCTTGTTCGAACAATAAAGCTGATCAGGGATAAATAACCTGTTTTCAGGAACGAAAAAGAGGATGGCCCGGAAGATTGAGCCATCCTTTTTTTATGCCATCACTCATAATAAAACAGGTACGAGGCACGAGGCACTGGAAATAAGTCCGCCCCTGGTTGGGGGAGGATTTAGGCGGGGGCTTTATCAGAAGTAGTAAAACACCCCAATCAGTACACGCCAGTTTCCGATCTCTTTGGAATTCGAAACCAGGGCCTTTTCATTTGTCTTGCCATAAGCGGCAACCGTGTATTCAATTTCCGGGGCAAACCTGAATTTATTGACATTCAGTATTAACCGGGGAGCGATCCGGTAGAGGTAGTCAATATTGGCACCCCTTGTATAGGCTGGACCGGCAACAGTTGTTCCGGCACCCAGATTTTTACAATAAGCACCAAGAATGCCTACAGCCACCTTTTTCCCGTTCGTTGAGAGGTCCACCCATCCTGATGCAACTGAGATATTGGCATAGTCGACCGCACCTGTTGCAGGATCTGTAACGCTTTTCACCACGTAACCCCCAAGCATTGTGTAAGAATAGGTGTTCTGGCCATATAATGCCCCGAGTTTGAAGGTGAAATGAGGGATACGAAGCTTCATGAATAGGTTTTCGGAGATAGCTCCGATTTTTTGATTGGTACTGTATGATGTAGTTACCGCATTGTGATGAACGACGATGCCACCCACCACGGTGTCGTATGCTTTCTTAAGTGTAACCGTGTTAGCCAGCTGAGGGGTTATCACAATATAGTTGATGCCGATCCCTGCCAGGAATTCCGTTCCATTTGCTTCATTTTTCGTGGCAAACTGAACCTGAAAGTTGAGTTCCGGTATGATCGAATTCCGTAAATATTTTGGACTTGTTCCATCCGGACCGGTGCTCATAAAATCGAGCTGTTCAAGGGCCGTCAGCTGAAATTTGAACTTTCCGGCGGCTTGTGTCAGCCTGACCTGTGGGTTTCTTGAGAAAACCACAAACGGAGCACCGGTGTTGAACGACACCGGTTCGGGGGCACAGGCAGGAACAAACATCGGGTGCCAGTACTGACCAACCAGCAATTCAGTGGATGGCCAGTTCAGCTTCACCCAGGCATGACGCAAGCGGAATGAATTGATGTTCGCATTTGTACTCCCAAAAAATTCCGCTTCAATGTAGCCCGATGTTTTGGCTCCCAGTGCATCAGTCCCTGTAATGGTTCCTGCAAGCCTTGTTTGAATAGAAAGAATATTGAAACTTCCCTTAGCGTTGATATCTTTTCCTGTTGCATCCGGGAGGACCGCATCAGGATAGAGCAGGAAATGCCCTTCACGTAGGTTGATTGTTTGCCGTGAATCATAGATCAGATCGGTCTTTACATAACCTGAAAAGGAGATCCCGAACAATGGAGTTTTCGTTTCACCTGTTTGTGCTCCCGTCCGGGAAGTGACAAGAAGGGAAAGGAGGGTTAAAATGCAGAATTTTTTCATACGGGGGATTACTTGGCAGCAGGCGCTGTTCTTGGTTTGATCACCACATCTTTAACCTGCTCCATTGTAACATATCCTCCCTTATTGCCAAAATTATTCAGCACATAATTGATTATAGCCACTGCGTCTTCTTTGGTTTCCACCTGAGGAACCATTTCCTGTGTGTATTTTTTGTTATTTACGGTCATTTCGAGCTTGGAACCGTTAAGTGTTTGTGCCACTGCTCTTGCTTTATCCGCTAAAAGGTAATCGGAACTGGCAAGGGGAGGGAATACGTTTTCAACACCTGCTCCTGTGGCCTGGTGGCAAACGGTACATTTTGATTTGTAGATCTGTTCACCTTTTGGCATCATGGCCTGGATGTCGGCAGGCAGGTCAGCATAAGGACCTTTTGCGGTGACAGTGGTTGCCGACTGATCGCCGGTATTACCGCCTCCGCCACAGGAGGTCAGGAAAACTGAAAGTGAGAATACAGCAACTAAAATGATAACAATTCTTTTCATGTTGATAGATTTTAATTTAGGTTTGATTAAATAATCTGCAAAAATAAACCTTTCCTGATTTTGTTGAAAGTATCCCCGAAAAAAGATCTTAATGACAACAGGCCGGCCTGTGTAATTCCGGATTCATTTCAGGGCTGAGGTAAGGAATCCCAAGGTTGAGCCCCCTTAAAATGAAGAGAACACCGATCGCAATGATCAGAATTGGGATCAGTTTTTTAATCCGGTTCCTGAATTTCATCCCGAATAGATTACCGGCAAAGGTGACTGCCAGTAATGCCGGTATTGTACCGAGTCCAAAAAAAAGCATGCAGGTTCCTCCTTCAACGGGGGTGCTGGAGACCAATGCTCCGGCCAGTGCGATGTATACCAGTCCGCAAGGCAGGAATCCATTCAGTAGACCGATTATCAATGCAGAAAAGGTGGATCTGTATCCGAAAAACCGGGCAAAAAAGCTTTTAAATCCGGAAAGCAGTCTGTCGATACCCGATTCCAGATCGGATGATCTGACCAGGAATGGAAAGAGTACGCCAATGATCATTACCGCCCCTAATATGATCGAAACCCATCGCTGGAATCCCCAGAGATTGAGCCCGGACCCGATCAATCCGAAAACCAATCCCAGGATAAAATAGGTAAGAATCCTCCCCAGGTTGTAAAGCAGGGCTGTAAGGAAACGGGCTCCTCCAGAACCTCCTTTTAATGGAAGTGCCAGCGCGATTGGTCCACACATGCCGATGCAGTGAAAGCTTCCGAAGAAGCCGATGGTCAATGCCTGTAAAAAAATCATATCAGGGAATGTATATCTCCTGTTCCTTGTAAAAATCTTTTCCTTCGGAGGACCATTCAAGCTTAACAACATACTTGCCCCTGACAAGCTTTGTCAATAAAACGTGCTGTGTCATGGCTGTATCAGTACGGATGGGAACGGTAATATCCAGCTTCTCATCCGATGGACGATAGATCAGGATCTGTCCATTCAACTTCTGTCCAATAAAATCGGCAGGAAAGGTAACCGAGAGATCAGTTTTGTTGACCGCTACCAGCAGAGGTTCATGAAGGTTAGCCATATTGCGCATCTTTTTAAGCTTTTCTTCATACTTCAATCCTTTCGGGTAGTAGTTATCCTCTACAAAACTTATATGTTGATGGATGGCATAAATGAAAAACCAAATGCAGGCAATTATGAAAACCAGGATAAAAAGGAAAATACCGGTACCCCAATTAAATTTTATCATTTGTTATTTTTCAGGTCCTACAAATGTTGCGCGTGTCTGATCAAGTTTTTTCCCACCGGAAAAAACGCCAATGTCCATCTCCATATTGCTCCCCGTAATCTGGGAGTGGTCAAGAAAAATAAAGAATACCGCTTCACCAACGGTTTGTTTTTTAATCACAGGGTCATTCCCGATGATCTTCACTTCGCCTTTCTGTGACAATAACCGGATCTCAATGGGCAGATCAATGTTGGTTTTGTTTACGATCTTAATATCGTAAAGATTACTGATCTTGCCATTGCCCTGGTCCTGGTAAAGCATTCCCGGCGACCGCATAACGGTAGCTTCAACCGGATTACGTGTTACCAGGAAAAAGCCAAATGCAACCAGTAAAGCACAAAGAACGAACGTATAAGCACCCGAACGGATGGAAAAACGCCATGGCTTCCGGTCAGCAATCATTTTTTCTGAAGCATAACGGATAAGACCGGGAGGAAAATCATTCCGTTTCATGATGTCATTACAAGCATCGATACAGCATGCACAGTTGATACATTCCAACTGGGTTCCGTTACGAATATCAATCCCCGTAGGGCAAACAAGGACACATTGATGACAATCGATGCAATCCCCTTTCCCGGACGTTTTTCTTTCTTCATTTTTCCGGAGAGGAGCACGTTCTTCACCCCTGATATAATCATATGAGATTACAACCGTTGCATCATCAAGCAAAACGCCCTGTAGTCTTCCATATGGACAAACGATCGTGCAAACCTGCTCACGGAACCATGAGAAGATAAAGTAAAAGACAAAAGAGAATATGACCATGATCGACAAACCGGCAATATGATGGGATGGATCATCTGTGACCAGTTGGGTCCAGGCATCAGAACCGATGATGTACATCAGGAAATAATTGCTGATGATGAACGAGACCGTATAAAAGATTCCATGCTTGATGATCTTTCGTAACAATTTCCCGGCGTTCATGGGCTGGGCTGCAAGTTGTTTCTGTTTGTGAATATCACCATCGATCCAATATTCAATTTTCCTGAAGATCAGCTCTGTGAAAACGGTTTGCGGGCATGCCCAGCCACACCATAACCTGCCGTAAGTGGCAGTAAATAGCAGGATGGACACGATCAAAGCGATCATTCCAATAAAGAAAAGATGGAAATCCTGTGGCCAGAATTGTACCCCGAACACTACAAATTGCCGTGACAGGAAGTTAAAAAGAAGAAACTGCTGTCCATGAATTTTAATGAATGGGGCAACAAGAAAAAAGCAGGTAAGAAGGAGCCCGACAACATTCCTTGCTGTGGTCAGGCTTCCTTTTGGTTTTTTTGCATAGACCCAGAGTCTTTTTCCGTTTTCGTCGATCGTATAAAGCCGGTCGCGAAATGTGTTGGTAGCATCGTCCTGTTGTGGCATATTACTTACAAGGTTCGCCCTGCGGAGGTTTGGGGTTTGGCGGATTTGTCCCTTTCAGGGTAAGTGTGAAACTGGCTACCTGCAGGATCTGGTCTCTTGTTAGTTGTGTCTTCCAGGTGATCATCCCTTTTTCCGGTACTCCATTGGTTATTAAAGTTACAATATCCTTGTAACTGCAACCATGGATAGCAAAAGTATCGGTAAGGTTTGGTCCTACAAGTCCCTGGCCAAGGGGCAAATGACAGACCACGCAACGCTGGGTCCAAATGGCCTTGCCTGCATCCAGGTTTGCCTTGTCGGTTAAAGGAAGCAGATTAGCATCCTCTGAAGGTGTTGTTGTGGTGTTCATTGCCACAGAGGCCATCTCTTTACTGTATTCTTCCTGCTGATGTGGCATTACTTTGATCACATCAAACAGGAAAAAATAGATGACACCCCATACCACTGTTATGATAAACAACCACAACCACCAACGTGGTAGCCGGTTATCAAGTTCTTTGATATTATCGGATTCATGACCTGCCAGGATTTTATCCCCGGTCAGTTCATCCTTTTCAACGGATTTATTTTCATTGATTTCCATGGAAACATATTTTTAATTTTTAAATATCATCTGTGTCTTTTGTGGAATTGTCAAAGGGCAGCTTGCTGAAATCATCCACATCCTTCTTTTTAAGTGATAGTGTATGGATGACTACCAATCCAAAGAAAACAAGGAAAAGGATGGTAGAAATCAGGCCATAATTATCAATGCCCGCAACGGATTTAAAAATATCGCTCAGCATAATCTCTATTCTTTAGTGGGTGGTGTAACTATTTGAGATGCCGTATGAACATCTTTTCCGAGACGTTGCAGGTAAGCGATCACGGCGATCACCTCTTTGCCGGGTTCCACCTGGATACCCTGGCTTTTCAGGTTATTGGAAATAGCAGTAGCCTGGGCCAAGAGGTTTTCATTGGCCGTTTTATCAAATCCCTGCGGATAGGGTACTCCCAGGAATTGCATGACCCTGATCTTACGGGCTGTCGAACTGATATCAAGATCATTGGCGATCAGCCATTTGTAAACCGGCATGATGGATTGTTCATTTAGTTTTTGCGGATTCAGCAAATGGGTGTAATGCCAGGAATCGGGTTTATATTGTCGTCCTGTGGTGACACCTTCCCGTGACAGATCGGGGCCGTTTCGTTTGGATCCCCATTGGAACGGATGATCATAAACATATTCACCCGCTTTTGCATACTCTCCATATCGTTCGGTTTCAGAGCGAAAAGGACGAACCTGTTGTGAATGGCAGGTATAACATCCTTCCCTCACATAGATATCCCGTCCCTGCAATTCAAGGGGTTTATAAGGACGAACGCTTGCGATGGTAGGAATATTCGTTTTAACCAGATACAAGGGAACGATCTCAATAAGTCCCCCAATCAGGATCACCACCAAAGCTATGATAACGAACTGAACAGGTTTACGTTCCAGCCAGCGGTGAGGGCTTTCTCCGGATGAACGGGAATTTGAGATTCTTTCAAGTGCCGGTGCTGAAGCAGCTTCTTCGGGGAGTAACTTCCCGGCTTTGATCGTCCTGATAAGGTTAACAATACCCAGTAATGCACCGGTTATGTAAAGGCCTCCGCCTATGGCACGGGCTGCATACATGGGTTTTAACTGAGTCACTGTTTCCAGGAAATTCGGATATTTCAGAAATCCATCCTGGGTAAATTCCTTCCACATTGAAAACTGTGTGATGGCGCCCCAATATAGAGGGACTGCATAGAAGATGATTCCCAGTGTACCGATCCAGAAATGGGTATTGGCCATTTTTCTGGAGTAGAGTGTTGTCTGGAAAATACGCGGGATCAGCCAATAGAGAACGGCAAAGGTCAGGAAACCATTCCAGCCAAGCGCACCGATATGTGCATGGCCTACAGTCCAGTCCGTGAAATGAGAAATAGAGTTCACTGTCTTTGTTGACATCATGGGTCCTTCGAATGTTGACATTCCATAAGCGGTCACAGCAACGACCATAAACTTCAGCACAGGGTCCTCGCGGACACGGTCCCATGCGCCCCGGAGGGTCAGCAGACCATTGACCATACCACCCCAGGAGGGGGCGATCAGCATCACTGAAAAAACAACCCCGAGCGACTGAGTCCAGTTAGGTAATGCACTATAAATAAGATGGTGCGGGCCGGCCCAGATATATAAAAATATCAGCGCCCAGAAATGAACGATCGACAAACGGTAGGAGTATATCGGACGGTTAGCGGCTTTGGGGAGAAAGTAGTACATCAACCCAAGGAATGGAGTGGTCAGGAAGAAGGCCACTGCATTGTGTCCATACCACCATTGTACAAGGGCATCCTGAACACCTGCATAGACCGGGTAACTTTTCAGCCAGCTTACAGGAATCTCGATACTGTTGGTTACATGCAGAACGGCTATGGTTACAAAGGTTGCAAGATAAAACCAGATTGCAACATAGATATGTCGTGTTCTGCGTTTGATAATCGTCCCGATCATATTCCATCCGAAAACAATCCAGATCACTGCTACAGCAATATCAATAGGCCATTCCAGCTCAGCATATTCCTTCCCCGTTGTAAAGCCAAAAGCAAAGGTCAGGGCAGCAGAAACGATAATGAGCTGCCATCCCCAGAAATGAATCTTGCTTAGAACATTACTGAACATCCTTGCTTTACATAACCGTTGTAAAGAATAATAAATGCCGGTAAATATCCCGTTTCCGACAAAAGCAAAAATGACTGCATTTGTATGAATGGGACGAATACGCCCGAATGTAAGGTATGGAAGTCCAAATGAAAGTTGTGGCCAGATAAACTCCAGTGCGACCAGCAGGCCTACGACCATACCTATAACACCCCAGAAAAGAGTGGCATAGGCAAAGGACCTCACAATTTTGTTGTCATAGTAAAAGTTCTGATTTTCCATAAGTGTTTATTATTGGTTTGATGGTTGTTCAGGGAGGGCATGACTTTTCCCGGAATTCTCCGGATTCTCTTCTTTTGGCTTTTCATCATCAAAAAGAATCCTTACAGAAGAACTGTAAGGATCATCATATTGCCCGCTCCTGACACTCCAGAAAAATAAAATCAGGAAAACCAGCGCAACTATGATACTGAAGGCAACCAGGACAAGTATGACGCTCATGCCGTTTTTTTCAAAACAAAAATATAAATTTAGATATATAAATTCCAAATAAAATGTTTTGATATATGAAAATAAATGTATATTTAGATCCGGTCTAAATAGTCCTCACTCGCCTGCCTGCCGGTTGGCACTGAACCTCAGGCCGGCAAAGAAAATGGCAAGGGTAATGAACCCTACCACGGATACAGAACTTAACGGCATAAGGATGGCCGATATGACAGGGGTCAGGTTGCCGGTAATCGCAAAACCAAGTCCCAGCAGGTTATATATAAAGGAGAGGGTGATACTTAGTTTCACGATCCGGAGCGTGTCACGGCTGAACCTGAGTAAAAGACCGAGTGACCTGAACCGCGATGATTCAAGGATTGCATCACAGGAAAGAGAAAAGAGGTAGATGTTATCTGCAATTGAGATCCCGCAATCACTTTCACGAAGAGCTCCGGCATCGTTCAGGCCGTCTCCGATCATCAGGACTTTCTTTCCCTGTTGTTTCAGGTAACGGATGTATTGCAGTTTGTCGTGTGGTGACTGGTTGAACCGCAAGTGATCCTTCGACGGAAAGAACCGGATGAGGTTCGGTAATTCAGCATCGTTATCCCCTGAAAGGAGATGTAATTCATACCTTCTTGACAAGGACTTCAGCACCTCTTCCATTCCGTCACGGTATCGGTTGCTGATGCGGATGAATCCCCGGGAGATCCCATTGATCGTAATATAGACGCAATTGCCCTTTTGGGACTGGCTCTTCCGGTTGGCCGCGAATTCTTCAGAACCGAGCCTGATGAAATCATTGCCAATGGTTCCTTCAATGCCTTTGGCTGGAATTTCGCAGAAATTACTGACCGGATCTGCTTCACACGGCGCCAGCGAACAATAGATCGCAACGCTGATGGGATGGGTGGATTGGCGAACCAGGGAACGGATCAGATGCAGATCTCCGGCAGCCATATCAAGCGAGGTCAGGTCAATATGAAGGTCATCATTCCGTGTAATGGTGCCGGTCTTGTCAAATACGACCGTATCCACGCGTGACAGAAGCTCGACAACTCCCGTGCGTTTCAGATAAAACCCGTAACGGCCAAATACACGCATGGCACCGCCGAAAGAAAAAGGGAGCGTCAGTGCCAGAGCACAGGGACACGCAACAATCAAAATTGCGCTTACCACCATCACTGCCTTCGAAGGGTTTATAAACCACCAGGAAATCCCGGCAACCGTTGCCAGCAGGAGCAGAACAATTGTGAAATACCTGCCAAGGACATCCACCATCAGGTTCCATCGGGTTTTCTTATCCTGTCCCGCAGGATCCTGATTCCATAATTCAGTAAGCCGGCTCTGTGCCACCTCTTTTTCGACGATCAGTTCAATGGATGCTCCTGCCTGCCTGCCCCCCGCATAAATTCTTTCCCCTTCATTTTTAAAGACTGCGGTTGATTCACCGGTGACAAAACTGTAGTCGATCGACCCGGTACCCCTGACCAGGATCGCATCAGCAGGGATCAACTCCTGGTTCCTTACCAGGATGCGCATTCCTGTCCTGAGTTTTTTCAGTGAGATGATCGATTCCTCACCCTGATCGGAAATAACGGTCACTGCCACCGGGAAATAGGAACGGTAATCGCGTTCAAACGATAAGGCCTGGTAAGTCTTTCCCTGGTACCATTTCCCGATAAGCAGGAAGAAGACAAGTCCTCCGAGTGAATCCATAAACCCCGGACCCGTTCCCGATAAGATCTCATAAACACTCCGGCTGAATAAAACCAGGATACCAAAAGCGATGGGAACATCGATGCTGATGAACCCTTTTCTTAATCCTTTAAATGCTGAAACAAAGTATCCTGATCCTGCATAGAATGCAACAGGAATACCGAGGAGAATGTTCATCAACCCGAAATTCTGTCGCAACAGGTGTTCAATGGAATCATCCACGCTCAGGTAAGAAGGGAAACTGAACAGCATGATATTCCCGAAACAGAATCCGGCAACTCCCAGGCGGTAATAGATACCCCGGCTAACCTTACGTTTCTGATCTTTCTGAAGATCATTGAGCGCCAGGTGGGGGATATAATTGATGGATGCAAGCAATTCCACGAGTTGCCGCAAACTCAGTTCCTGGTCGCGAAATGTAATGGTTACCTCCTTTTTAATAAAATTTACAGAAGAGAGCCTTACACCAATATGGAACCTGTGAAGGTTTTCCAGTAACCAGATACAGGCACTGCAATGGATCGCAGGGATGAACAGCTTTACTTTGCTGATTCCGTTTTCGGAAAATTCCAGGAGGTCGTGTGAAATTTCAGTATTGTCGAGATAGGCATAACGGGTCCCGAATTCACCAGTCGTGACTTTTTTCCCGGGGTGCTGTTCCAGCCGGTAATATTCGGAGGCGTTGCTTTTACCCAGGATCTCATAAACCGTTCTGCACCCCGAACAGCAAAAAGATCTTTCATCAAACAGGATGGGATAGTTTCCGCAATCTTCCCCGCAATGATAACAGTCGGAAATGGTTTCGGAGGTATCAGGTTTGGGTCTGAATGAGGCCATTGGTTAGTTTTCTGGGATAAGGAGGCAAAAATAGAGAATTTGGCAGAAAGGTCATATCAGAGTCAAATTCATCGTCCCAAATAATGGTACTAAAGCAAGGATATGTTTAGTATTGGTTTTCTTGTGTGTCTTAAAGTCTTTTGTAAGTTACCTGACTCGCTTGCAAAACCAATTACTATTTTGTCTGCAAGTTCAACCATTAATAGATTTCTTAACTCTGCCGTTTTGACGTTTACCCGCTTTACATCCTTATAAAAGGGAGTGATGATTAAAAGCCTATCCTGATCCAAGGCATATTTTATTTCGGGTTCCAGATTTTTCTTCAAACCTCTTGCCAATGCTATGATAATGGGTTGGGTTCCTTTGATAAGATAGTGCAGTACATCCTTTTCTATCTGGCTTTGGAAGCCACTTATGACACAATTGCCTTGTTCTCGCTGTTGTATAGCCCAATCATAGCTCTTAAGCACAATACTTGCCGGTACTTTACAACTGCAGAGAAATGCTGTCTTTTGTATATCGAGTAGCTTGATGTTTCCTATGTAATCTTCTATCTTCATTATCTATTACCTAAAACATGGTATCCGGTAATATCCGGTTATCTGAATATTCAGGACGTCTTTATAATAAACAGATATACAATTACATACAATTTTTATTAACTGTATATCCGGTAATTTCCGGTAACGGGTGCATATTACGTCAAAATAGGTTATCTGGAATTATCCGGTAATGAAAAAAGCAAAAAGGCATTCTTAAAACGTTATATATTAATTATTTATAAATGCGCATCTAAGGCTATCCGGTAATATCCGGCAATTCTTTATTTGTCCTAGTATATTTAGTTGAAGGACCTACGCCCCTTTTGGAAAGCAAGCCACTTTCTACTAGTCTGGAAATGTCAATTCGAGCTGTTTTTTCTGAAATCTGATCTTTAAAATATTTTTCATAATCATCTCTGGAAAATTGATCACCAGTTTTTAGCTTCTTTAGATAATCAAACATTCGTTCATTTATGGCAACTGATTTGGGAATTCCGTAAAGGGTAAGCGATGTGTAGCCATTTTGAGAAATCCATTCAGGAGCTTTTAATCCAAATTCTAGAAAACGATTCTTAATTAATAGAAGGCCTCTTCCTTTCTTATCCATTTTTCCTCTCAAGAAAAACATCTGTGCAATCATTGGGTTACGAAAAACCGCATGATAAATTTCAAAGCTATTTTTACTCTTTAAAATTCCTTCGGGGATTTCACCTGAATTAGTAATATCAATCTTATCACGGTAAATATTTATAGTAACTTCTCCAGATATGTCACTGTAATCTCTATGCACCATTGCATTGACAATAGCCTCATCCAATGCATCCAAGGGATATTGTTTCCTATCAATTCGGTTCCAATCATCATGCATGAATTCACTCACAAGGGGCAATTGCTGCTTGAAGTAATTACTTACCTGCTCAAATGCCTTATACAAATGGTCATCGATTATTAAAGAATCTTTATAATGGCTGCCTGTTTTACCATAAGGCATAACAGTAATCGTGATTCTGCATTGAGGAAGAAATTTTCCAGGATCATTACCAAATAGGGCAACAGAACCGTTCTTGACCGAATTAAAATCATACAGTTGAAAATAACTTAAAAAGTTTACTGGATCTTTAGGAAGATTTTTTCCTCTCTCAAATTTTTCAGAATCAGATATGGTTTTTTGAATCTCTTCCAGATCTAAATCGTCAAAAACAGCATCAATTACAGTTTGCTTTTCCCAGGTTGAGGTAAATTCATCAGATTTACGAAGCAATAAACCGATGTCATCCGGATCTGCAACAACAGATTTGGCCCCTTTTCGAATATAATATTTACCTTCGAAAGAATATGGTTGCCGTGTGCCTTTTAGTACGTTAATTAATAAGACAACTTTTCTTTGATAAGTTTCAGATATAACATATATCAAAGGTTGAGGAAGAATCAGTTCATCAATTCCGCTTTTTAGTTCATTAACTTTAGCATCCACATCTCCAGATATTCCTAAAATTTGTTTTTCTGAATACCCAACAATAATCCATCCCCCATCTGTATTTAAAAATGCACAAATGGTTTTTATGATCTTCAAAGGATCATATTCCCTTTGAAATTCAATCTGGATGTTTTCTTTTTGTTGGATCAGGACCGATATGAAGTTTTCTCTGCTCATTATCTGGTTTTTGATTTTTCTATTAGGTTCTTAATCCTTTCAGGATACCTGAATTGACTTTCAAGATGCAATCTGATACTTGGTAGATCAAAATATTCCTGAACCCAATTACCTGTTCTTTTTGATGCAGGTTTTTCTTTATCCTTAATGGCTTCATTATACATCCTAATACATCTGGTATCCATCACTTTACAATGTTCAAAAGAAATTTTATCAAAGTCTATTTTTTTTAATGACATGTCTTCCACAAAATATGAATCTTTAAAAAGGGATCTCGTAAAGACAACTCGATAATCTGCCAAAACAAATCTTGGAATATTCCTTTTATAGGCAATCTCAAATTCCTGATGAACAATAGACTTATCTTCCTTCTCCAATATACCAGAGCCATAATCAGGACGTATAAAACCGACAAAAACATTACATTCTTCGACTCCTTTCAGACAGTTTGTTAAATTTGATTCTATACTATCAAGAAGTATAGTGCCTTTGTGAGACATCAGAACATCATATCCATAGTTATCAAGCAGTTCATAAACCTTATCCAACTGGTATTCAAAATTGTAAACAGTAGAGGCTACAAATACTTTAATGTGGTTTCTTGGCGCCGGAGTAAATACCGTCATATAGATTAAATTACAATATTATTCATCTTCATCATTTTCTAACGTTTTACCAATTCTATATTTAAGGTCGTAATTAATGAGATATTCGATTTCGCTTTTAGTAAAACCATAATGCTTTGCTAAAATTAAATCAATTTTATCAATAATATCTTTTGAATACATAGGATAAAATGAATCAAATTCAGACAATACTCCCTTTGAAGGAGCTCTTTTCTAAAAACAACAACCGGTATCTTGAATTCACTCAAACCTGCTCTTGCTTCCTGGGAAAGATGGTATGCCATTTTCAGATAAATGAAGTATGGCGGCAAAAGCCGATCGGCAGCCCAACTGTTATCAATAATTTCGATCAGTTCTTTTGAAATGTCGATGCACCACCGATCATTCCACCGATCATCAAACCATTGTGCGAGTTTGTTGGCAGCATCCTGATCCATGACATCAACATTCAATTCACCCTGTTTGGCCAGGCCAGCTAAAGTCAAATTACTGCTACCAAGAAAACCAACAACAGGGACCCGCTTATCATCGCTGAATGCCAAATATAGTTTAGCATGTAAAGGATGTTTCAAATGCAGTTTCACAACAACTTTTTTATCTTTAAGTTGCTGGCTCAATTTTCTTAAAGCTTGTTCATCTGCATCGGTGGGTGTACCTATGGTTAATTGGTCCTTAAATTCCTGGGCTAATTTTTTCTTAAGTTTTACAGCCTCATTTTGGTCAAGAATGTGATCATCATCTGCTTTAAAATAATCGCGAAGTATCTCTACCGGTAATTTTTGCATTCCAACGAGCAGACGACAGATGCGATGAAATTCATCCTTGCCCTCCACTATTACCCCACCGGAAAGGGAATCAATTTTATCGGAGACTTCTTTCCATCCTCTCAGATTAAAATATCCAACACAGAAATCGCTCCTTTTTGATAGTGCGAGTGTATCGTTTAGGCCACTAGTCAGTTGATATTCAATATTATCGTAAATCCTTGGCATTATTACTTTTATATTACTATAATTCATATCTGAATGATTAGTAAAATTAGTATTTTTTAATTCGGCCACAAAAGTGTTTTTCTGGTCCCTGGAAATGTTTTTTCCGTTTTCTTTTTCTCTTAATCGGTCAATCAGGCAAAAGGTCATACTTCTCAGCAGGATTTTTTACCTTTGCCTTCATTAACTCACCAATTCACCAATTCACCAGTTCACTAGTTAATATGAACGTTCACAAACTCGACAAGATCTTCAATCCCCAGCGTATTGCTCTGATCGGGGTGTCGACCAATCCCAACAGCGTAAGCGGGAAAGTATTGACGAACCTGGTTGGAGGAGGGTTCAGGGGAGTGGTTTATCCGGTCAATCCCGACCAGGAATCGGTATTGGGTATTTCGTGCTTTCCGGACCTGGCATCGTTGCCAAGGATACCCGACCTGGCGATCATCTGCAGTCCGGCTGAGAAAGTGCTGACTGAGTTGATTGCCTGTGGAGAAGCAGGTATATTAGGAGTGATCATCATTTCGGCAGGTTTTAAAGAGATTGGCGAGGAAGGGAAAAAGATCGAGGAAGAGATCCGTTCAGTGATCAGGAGATATGACGGGATGCGCGTGATCGGGCCGAATTGCCTGGGGATCATCGTGCCCGGGATCCATCTGAATGCAAGTTTTGCTGCAACCACCCCGAAACAGGGAAACATTGCATTTATATCACAATCGGGTGCCTTGTGTACATCTGTTCTGGACTGGGCCATTGAAGGGAAAATCGGTTTCAGCCAGTTTGTATCGATCGGCAATAGTATTGATGTTGAGTTTGGGGATCTGATCGATTATTTCGGGGAGGATGAAAACACACATTGCATCATTTTGTATATTGAGTCGATCAGCAATGCCAGGAAGTTCATGACTGCGTCGCGGGCTTTTGCAAGGAAGAAACCGATCATCGTTTATAAAGCCGGACGGTTCCCCGAATCTGCTCGTGTAGCTGCTTCGCATACCGGTGCAATGGCTTCCGAAGATTCCGTTTATGATGCGGCATTCCAGCGGGCGGGGCTGGCAAGGGTGTATGAAATCGGCGACATTTTCAGCGTAGCTGAATTGATCGGAAGGAACAAATTACCACGGGGGCCGCGGTTGGGCATCATAACCAATGCAGGGGGACCCGGTGTGATGGCTACCGATGCATTGATTGCATCAGATGGAATTTTAGCTAAATTGTCGGATATTACCCTTGCAAGACTGAATGAAAACCTTCCCGCTTTCTGGTCACATGGTAATCCGGTGGATGTTCTGGGGGATGCCCGTGCAAAACGCATCGCCAAAGCAACACAATTTGTCCTCGAAGATGAAGGTGTGGATGCTATCCTTGTGATCCTGACCCCCCAGGCAATGACCAATCCCAATGCCACTGCAAAAGAGATCAGCGCCCTGGTTTCCGGTACATCAAAACCCATGCTGTGTGCCTGGCTGGGAGGACAAAGCATGCATGAAGCCGATGATATCCTTGTGGATGCAGGCATTCCATCCTATAAAACTCCCGAACAGGCGATCCGTGCTTTCATGACACTGGTTGCTTACTCCAGAAACCTGGAAACCCTCTATGAAACCCCAAAAGATATACCTGTTGAATTTACCGTTGACCGGAATAAGCTCCGTGAAGAATTTAACAAGGTCATAAAGGATAAGGAACCTGTATTGTCTGAAGAGGTTTCAAAAACCATCATCGGGTCTTATGGTATCCCGGTAACCCGGCCTTTTGTTGCAATGTATGCTGAAAAAGCAGTTAAAATTGCAAACACAATTGGTTTTCCTGTGGTGATGAAAGTTCACTCACCGGATATTACACATAAATCCGACATCGGAGGAGTTTTGCTCAACCTGAATGATGACAGGCAGGTTCGGAATGCATTCGACAAGATCGAAGCAAATGTCAGGTTGCGGATGCCGGAAGCCAGGTTTGAAGGGGTTACCATACAAAAAATGTTTGTTTCCAGGGATGCTGTTGAGCTGATCCTGGGTATAAAAAAGGATGACATTTTCGGTACCGTTCTATTGGTTGGAATGGGAGGGATTACCGCAGAATTATTTGGCGACAAAGCACTCGGTTTTCCGCCACTCAATGAGCGATTGGCAAGACGCATGCTGGAATCCCTGAAGATCTATCCATTGCTGACGGGCTACAGGGGACATTCCCCTAAAAATATCGACCAACTTATCCAGGTGCTGATCAGGTTATCCTATCTCGCTGCTGATTTTCCTGAAATAAAGGAACTGGATATTAATCCGTTATTGGTAACCAGTGAAGAGGTGATTGCCGTTGATGCGCGTATTGTTATTGATGAGACACTGATAGGCAGGGAGATCCCTGAATATGCACATCTGGCGTTGCATCCCTATCCTGAGAAATATGTAAAAAGAGAGAGGTTGCAGGATGGGATCGACGTTCTTCTCCGCCCCATCAAACCGGAAGATGAACCATTATGGCTTGAGATGATCGGAAGCTGTTCAAAGGAATCGCTCTATTCGCGTTTTCGCTACTTTTTTCATTGGGAATCACATGAAGTCGCAACAAGATACTGTTATATCGATTATGACAGGGAAATAGCCATCGTGGCAGAAATCGTCCAGGAGGGTAAAAGGAAACTGATCGGGGTAGGCCGCCTGATCGCAGACCCGGATCATGAAACGGTAGAATATGCTATCCTTGTTCCGGATGCATGGCAACAAAAAGACCTCGGCAACCTTCTCACTGATTTTTGCCTCGACATTGCCAATAAATGGAACCTGAAAAGGATTGTTGCACAGACAACCACCGATAATAAAAGGATGATCTCGGTATTCAGGAAAAGAGGTTTTGAGATCATGATAAATCAACAGGATACTACGGTTGATGTCACGAAAGAATTGTAAATCCTGTTATCTTCTGAAAGAATGAAATAAATCACAAGATGAATCGTTGTTTTATATAAACTTAATAATATGAAATTAGTACACCTGACTTGCTGTTCAATTGCATGTGCGCTTTTATTATTCTTTTCCTCATGTTCCTCGACCAAATCCTTGGAAACAAAGATGATCGGCAGATGGAACCCGGTAACAGTTGAAGATATAACACCGGTTCCCGCAGGGTTGGTCGTAACGATTGGAATACCAAAAGACACAGCCGGTTTAACGGAAAGCCAGAAATTGGGTCAGGCCGACTCCACGACTGACATTTCAGCCGCAAAAAAAGAAGGGAGGATCAGCCGGATGGTCCAGATGCAAATGCGTAGCCCGGTCATCTTCTCGGTTGTTGACAAAAAGAGAGTCGCAGAGATGAAATTTCCGGGAAAGAGTTTACAAGGGAGCTGGAAATTTAAAAAGCAGGGGAAGCAGATATTAATCAAGGAGACGGGCGGCAAAAACAGGAAAGTAAAGATGGCCGTTCAGAGCCTTTCCGACTCCGTTACCGTAGTTGTGGCACACCTGAAGACGGTGGACCTCAGGATCAAATACAAAAAGGCAGAAAAATAATTTTCTCTTAATTACTTGTTGACTAACCTCTACGGTGAGACAAACCGTAGGGGTTTTTTTTGCCCCACCCCTGACCCCTCCCCACACGGGGAGGAGAATTTTTCAGGAAACAGTGAGTTTTTTACGAATTTCGTCGATCATCACTTCAGTCATCTTCGGGAGGTCGAATTCATAGTTCAGTCCCCAGTCTTTTTTTGCGACCGAATCGTCGATGCAGGCCGGCCATGAATCGGCAATGGCCTGGCGGAAGTCGGGTTTATAGGTGATCTCAAAGCCAGGGATATGTTTTCTGATTTCATCAGCGATCTGTTCGGGGTTGAAGCAGATCCCTGCCACATTGTAGCTGGATCTCAGGGAAAGTTTTGAACTGTCGGCCTCCATAAGATCAATCGTGGCTTTGATGGCATCGCACATGAACATCATCGGCAGATCAGATTTAGGGCCCAGGAAACATTCATATTTCCCGGTTTTAATGGCATGGTAAAATATTTCGACGGCATAGTCTGTAGTTCCGCCGCCGGCCTCCGTCTTGTAACTGATCAGTCCCGGATAACGAAGACTGCGGGTATCCACCCCATATTTATTGAAATAGTATTCGATCCAGCGTTCACCGGCGAGTTTACTGATACCATATACCGTATTCGGTTCCATGATGGTGTACTGTGGAGTGTTGTATCGGGGGGTGGTAGGTCCAAACACGGCGATGGAACTGGGCCAGAAGATTCTTTTCAACTTCAGTTCCCTGCCGAGTTCGAGCACGTTGATCAGGCTCCGCATATTGATATCCCACGAAGCGAGCGGTCTTTTCTCGGCATTACCGGAGAGAATGGCAGCCAGGTGATAGACCTGGGTTATTTTTTCGTGTTCAAGGATCAGTTGGAGCTTGGAGGTATCCAGCACATCGAGGATCTCAAATTTGCCGGTACCTGCAATTTCATCGGGAGCCGGACGGATATCCGTGGCAATCACGTTTGCATTACCATATAGCTTTCGCAGTTCAAGTGTGAGTTCCGATCCGATCTGACCGGAACAACCAATGACTAATATTTTTTCCATGGAATGTTAGTTTTGTGGGGAAGCAAAAATAGAAAGAAAACGGGAGAGAAAAAAGATTTCCGATTGGATCAAACCTTCCAGGTTTTCCATAATAGAAAATGAGGGTTACAATAATAATGGAACGTTATCAAACGAAACCTGGAAGGTTTCTGAACATTTTATTACTTTTACATCCGAATTCATTCCTTTCATGGATAATCAACTGTTACTGTACAATACCTTATCGAGGACGAAGGAGGTATTTGAGCCGATCAATCCCCCTTTTGTGGGTATGTATGTTTGCGGGCCCACCGTATATGGTGACCCGCACCTGGGGCATGCACGTCCGGCCATTACCTTCGACATTGTTTTCCGTTACCTTTTACACCTTGGATACAAGGTGCGCTATGTAAGGAACATCACGGATGTCGGCCATCTCGAGAACGATGAGGATGAAGGCGAGGATAAGATCGCCAAGAAAGCAAGGGTTGAACAGGTAGAACCAATGGAGGTGGCACAGTATTACTCCGACAGGTATTTCCTGTTTATGGATTCGTTGAATGTGAAAAGACCCAGCATTGAACCGAGGGCTTCGGGGCATATCATTGAACAGATCGTGATGATACAGCATATCCTGGATGAGGGGTATGGCTATATCGTGAACGGATCAGTCTATTTTGACGTCACAAAATACAATGATGATTTTAAGTACGGGCGCCTTTCCGGTAGGATACTCGAAGACCTGATCTCCAATACGCGTGTACTCGAAGGACAGGATGAGAAAAGGAGATCGGTCGATTTTGCCTTGTGGAAGAAAGCCCGGCCCGAACATATCATGCGCTGGCCATCCCCCTGGAGCGACGGGTTCCCGGGATGGCACCTCGAATGTTCGGCCATGAGCACCAAATACCTGAGCGAGCAGTTTGATATTCACGGTGGTGGCCTGGACCTGTTGTTTCCCCATCATGAATCGGAAATTGCACAGTCACGGATTGCCAATGGGAAAGACTCCGTCAAATACTGGATGCACAATAACCTGATCACAATCGAGGGACAAAAGATGGGCAAATCGCTGGGTAACTTCATCACCCTCGAAGAGTTTTTCACCGGAAATCACAAAGCGTTGTCGCAGGCCTATAGCCCGATGACCATCCGGTTCTTTATCCTCCAGGCCCATTACCGCAGCACGCTCGATTTTTCAGATGGGGCATTGCAAGCTGCAGATAAAGGACTAAAAAAACTGCTTTCCGCTTACAGGACACTGACAAGCCTTGTCCCAGGTCCCGGGTCCCGGGTCCCGGGTCCCGTCATTACGGCAGAAAACAGGATATCCTCCCTGGTACAGAATTGTTTCGATGCAATGAACGATGACTTCAACAGTCCCATCGTTATTGCCAATCTTTTTGAAACCGTAAGGATCATCAATTCATCCAGGGACAAGAAAGAGCCGCTTTCGTCAGAGGATATCCTGGGGCTTAAGGAACTGTTCAAGACCTTCTTTTTTGAGATCCTGGGGATGAAGGAGGAATCAAAAGAGACCGGACATCAACTGGTGAACGGACTAATGGAAACAATTCTCACCTTACGGCGCAGGGCAAGGGAGAACAAGGATTGGGGCGCTTCGGACCAGATCAGGGCCGAATTGGAGAAATTGCATATCATTGTAAAAGATACTAAAGAAGGACCGGTTTGGTCCATTGAACCATAAAGGTACCCACCCCCGACCCCTCCCTAATTTAGGGAGGGGACAAAGGGGTGGGTAAATTCGAAAAAAAAATAATTTGAAAACGATCCCAATCAAAACTACAAATTATGAAAAAATTAAAGACAATATTTCTGGTAATCATCGGTGCATCCCTCATCGCAGGATGCCAATCAAAACAGGAAAAGATGAAAAAAGAGCTTACAGATTTCATAAAGAAATTTGATTCTGTTTTTACCCCGCTTTACAAAGCCGCTAACCTGGCTTCGTGGGATGCTTCCATATCGGGAAAACCCGAGGATTTTCAGAAATCAGAAAAGCTCCAAATGGAGATGAACAAGCTTTTTGGCAATAAAGAATCCCTCAAAAAACTCGAGGAGATCAAGGTTTCCGGTATGATCACCAACACCCTTCTGGCACGCGAACTGGATGTACTTTACAGGAATTTCCTGATGGCAAAAGCCGATTCGGCTAAGCTGAATGCCGCTGTCAGAATGTCGTCGGCGATCGAACAGAAATACGGTAATTTCCGGGCTGAAGTGAAGGGGAAGAAACTGAACGATAATGAAGTTGAAGATATCCTGAAACATTCCAAAGATGTGGGTGCACAGAAAGAGGTTTGGATAGCGCAAAAGAAGATCGGACCTGTGGTTGCCGCCGATATCATCGCACTTGTAAAGAAAAGAAACGAGATTGCAAAAGACCTCGGTTTCCGGAACTATCATGAGATGAGCCTTACGCTCAGTGAGCAGGACCCGAAGGTCATCAGCGCTCTTTTTGAACAGTTGGACAGTCTTACGAAAAATTCCTTTGCCGAGGTAAAAGAGGAGATCGATCATTATTTCGTGAACTATTACAGACTGAAAAGCAAGGATGAGCTGATGCCATGGAACTACCAGAACCGTTTCTTTCAGGAAGCACCAAAGATTTATGAGCAGTACCTCGACCAGTATTATAAGGGGAAAAACCTTGAAACCCTTGCAACCGCCTATTATGCCGGCATTGGATTACCCATTGATCCGATGATCAAAAAAAGCGATCTGTATGGAAAACAAGGGAAAAATCAGCATGCCTATTGTACTGATATTGATAAGAATGGCGATGTGCGTGTTCTTTGTAACATTGTTCCGAATGAAATGTGGATGGGCACGATGCTTCACGAATTCGGTCATGCTGTTTACTTTGAAGGGATAAACCATGAACTGCCTTTCATTTTACGCGACCCGGCACATACTTTCACCACAGAGGCCATTGCAGAGATGTTCGGAAGATTTTCAACAAATCCCCAATGGATAAAAGATAATCTCGGTATCACTGACCAGGAGAAGATGAAGATTGCAGAAACCAGCCTGAAGACGCTTAGGTTACAACAACTGGTTTTCAGCCGCTGGGCCCAGTTGATGTACCGGTTCGAGAAGAGCATGTATGAAGATCCGACACAGGATCTGAACAAAAAGTGGTGGGATCTTGCCGAAAAATACCAGCTGCTGAAACGTCCTGAAGGACGTAATGAACCCGACTGGGCAACCAAGATCCACATTGCCTTATATCCCTGCTACTATCATAACTACCTGCTGGGCGAGCTTCTCGCATCCCAGCTTTACTACTATATAATCACGAACATTCTCAAGTCAAAAGATTATAAATTCCAGAGTTTTGCAGGCAATAAGGAAATAGGCAGATACCTGAAGGAAAAGGTTTTTGAACCTGGAATGTCGCTCTATTGGGATGATATGATCGAGAAGGCAACGGGGGAAAAGCTGACGCCGAAATACTATGCAAAGCAGTTTGTGAAGTAGGAGTTTATTATTACGACCTCTCCCCTGGGGGCTGACTAAAAAGAAAAAAAATAAAGATCAACCGCAAAGACGCAGAGGCGCAGAGTTGCAAACTGATGTTTTTGCTAAAACAGCCGAAGTGCTCTTTTACCGTAGGTACGGAATATTTGTAGAAATGGATGCCCACATGAAAGGTTGCGTCCCGTACGGGACGGAATCTTTATTGATTCACCACGACATTTCCCTGGACAGTAACATTCTTTCCGGGACTGACCTTTAGTGTGGACCCAGGGTTGATGGTGATATTTCCCGTGAAGGTTGCATTCGAACCAATGGTGACGATCCTGTCGGGTTTATCGACAAGGAGGTTGTTGAAATTTCCGCCCGTTACGGTTCGGAGTTCCACTTCATCGGAGAAGATATTGACGCCATCGGTAATATCCAAAGCACTTGTTCCGGAAAAGGAAAATGTCGGGCTATAGATACAAACACTTCCATAGTTACTCAGGGAGGTTTTGCCGTTGACTTTGACGATCCCGCCGCTGATTGAGCCTGAAGCCCCCGAGGCGACATAAAAAGCACCCGGATAAGATGAACTGTAAGCAGCGCCTAATCCATACCAATGAGAGAAAAGGATCCCACCGGTCATATTCAGTGTTCCCCCGTTCACTACGTTCATCTGATCATCGATGACAAGGATCCCTCCATCCATCTGCAATGTTCCGCCATTATTGACCCTCAGGTCGCAGTATCCCTGCGTGGTGCTTTGATTCCCGATATTCATGACCGCACCGGAGAAAAGATGAATTATACCACCATTGCTGATCACCTGGGAATTATCCGCGTTATTATTCGCAATGTACTGGCCATAAACGGAGAAATCACCATACACTGACAACCCCATCGTATTGGTCAGGGATGCCCCGTCACGGATCAGCAGGCTTTTGCATTTATAACTGCCTCCATAGTAATTAATATAGAAAGCGCCGGCAGTCAGGTTGGGATAATACAGACAACCCGCAGGTACGACGACGCTGACGGAAGTATCGGGGATCCTGTTGAAGGTCCAGTTGGAAGCCGTATTCCAGTTGGTGCTGCTGATCCCTTTCCAGACACCGAGCCCCAGGCTGTCGGTAAATGCGATAGCCTGATACCCGTCACCAATTCCCCCGTTACAATAGGCTGACTGATCACCAAATACGGAAGCGGTCAAACCGGATGTATAGCCATCCCCGTCGCCCCCGCTGATATAAATAGCCGGATCCTGGAAATAGCCGATGTAGCCGGATTCATCGTACCCATCGCCGTTGCTTGCCATGCAATAGAAATACTGGTTGTTGAGGGTGGTGTTTCCCGTGAACTCTAGGTCATATCCGTCACCCTGTCCGCCAGAGGAGTAGAAATACTGGTTGTTCAGGGTGGTAATGCCTGTTCCCTCTCCTGTATATCCATCTCCGTTACCACCGCTGCTGAAAATGGAAAAATCAACCATCCCCCCGGTATAACCGTAATCATCATAACCGTCACCAGTTCCTCCTGAACTGTAAAAAACCTGGTTATTGGCTGTGGTATTTCCTGTATTGCCGTTCCCATACCCGTCGGCTGAACCTCCGGAGCAATAAAAAACCTGGTTATTCCCTGTTGTATTTCCGGTGTTGCCATTGCCATATCCATCGGCGGTGCCTCCCGAACAATAATAAACTTGGTTATTGTTCGTCAGGATTCCCGATGAGTTGGAAGAAAATCCGTCACCCGTCCCTCCCAGGTACTGGGATTGCACCTCAAAAGCAAACCCTGTCAAACAAACGATCAGGATGAGTTTTTTCATGATCCTTAACAAATATTGCAAGAACTCATTCTACAGAATGGACCAGACGGATCCCATAACTTGCTTGCCGGGCTGAATAGTTCACGCATGCTGAACCTCTTGCAGAAAGTGTCAGGGCTGAAGATGTAGAAACACCATAATCACCTCCCCTGAGTCCCTGGCCTGCGGACTCTGTAACTCCGGTTGACCCTCCGTAAATAGTATTTTCCGTGAAAGTCTGGGTATTCCCATTAATACCCGGCCAGTAATCCACATCGGCAAATCCCGACAGATTCAATGCCCCATTACCATGTAAACCGGTGAACGACCTGCCTGCAATATTTCCCAGGCAAACGATGATTTCACGGAGATTGCCGGTCAATTCCATAACGCCATAGTAAGAAGCGCCGGCTTCCTGGCGGGTATGGTTTGTTGAGCTTGCTGCAATGCTTCCGCACCTTGCAGGGATTGAGAAGGTATTGCCCCAGATCGCATTCCCGGTATTCGTCCCGGTATTGCCTAACCCTTCGCTTGCTGTGTTTGCATTTGTCAATGAATAGGCAGAGGAACACAGGTTGGTCGTTCCCCATGCAAATTCACCATAAACAGCGGCATTCGGCCCCCTGCCGGCTTTTTCATATTCCAGTTCGGTCATGGGCCGTAAACCTGCCCAGTCGGAATATGCTGCCATATCAGGCCAGCTGATGTAATTACAGACTATGTTCTGACCGTCATCCGACTGATTATACCCGTCTGAACTGGTAATGTCACAATAAAACGTAACCGGCGCAGAAGAGGGTATGGTAGCATCGCAACGGATACCGTTTCTTCCCCAAACGGTTGTTGAGGCCGTCATGACATACCGGTTGGTTATGCTTGTGGTACCAATGCTGATGTTGGTTTCAACCCGGTTTACCTGCTGGGCACGGGTCAGAAGATTCAGGAAGTCCATATACTGTTCCTGGCTGGTTTCGTATTTCATAATATAGAATGCAGTATAACCGGTCGGGTAATCGTGATTATTTTGTTGTGGGTCAGGACCGTTGGTTGCAATCCCATTGTCTCCCTCAACCTCCAGTGCATAATTACCGGGTGAGGTCCATTTAATGTAATTGTCATCATATGTGGATGATGCATCAACCTTGATACCGTGGGAGAAATTATCGATCAGTTGAGCGGTATTATCAGCATTATAATCATGAAAGGCATACTGACTCTCACTGGTCCCGTTCCCATCCCCGATGTAAAAGTTACCTTGTGGAATTAATACCATTTCGATGGCAAATACCTTCACTTCAAGCGAAGCATCATCCGGTACTCCATCACGGCCGTATTTCCACCGGAGCTTGACGTTTGTCCAGGCATTGGATCCTGCTCCGTTTGAAGACCGGTAGATAAAGACCCCTTTGAAATCACTGGACGGGGTGATCTGGGATCCTGCTGCAGGCGTATGGTTCCCGGCAGCGGTATCCAGTGACGCATGATGCCACTCCCCGCCGGCAACACGGTATTTCACAAAAACCCAGGCGGCATCCCAGTTTCCGGGAACACCGCTGGCCCGCCAGGAGTTATCCCAGCTAAGGTCGAATTTCACGTTGCAATGGTTGAACAATATGCTCTGATCGGTGAGGGACACGTTCGTAACTGCAATGTTGTTTGCTCTCAGGGCTATTATCATAATACCCAGTGATAAAATCAGAAATGGTTTTTTCATATGGATGAAGATTAATACAAGCCTTTAATAACTATCCAAATATAGAATATAAACAGGGAGATGTCAAAATAAATTAATTATTTTCCCCTAAAGATACCATGATCCGATTCTATACTTTTGAGGCACCCCCATTATTGGGGTAAGTAAATCAGATGATTGAGGCGAAGTAGTCAATCGTTTTTTTCAATCCTTCCTCCAACTGGATTTTCGGGTACCAGTCCAGTTCTTTCTTTGCCAGATCGATATTTGGTTGGCGCTGTGTGGGATCATCGGGTGGGAGCGGCATTCTCACGATCTTTGAGTTGGAATTAGTCAGCCGGATCACTATTTCTGCGAGTTCGAGAATTGTAAACTCATTGGGGTTCCCAATGTTTACAGGACCGGTAAATTCTTCCCGGGAGGCCATCATTCTGAGCATCCCTTCAATCAGGTCATCAACATATTGAAAGCTTCGCGTTTGCTTTCCGTCGCCATAAATCGTAATGTCCTCATTTTTCAAGGCCTGTACGATGAAATTGGAAACGACCCTTCCGTCGTTTGGATGCATGCGCGGTCCATAGGTGTTGAAAATTCGTATAATTTTAATTCTGACCTTGTTTTGCAGGTGATAATTGACAAACAGGGTTTCGGCAGCACGTTTTCCTTCGTCGTAACAGGCTCTGAACCCAATTGGGTTCACATGTCCCCAATAAGATTCAGGTTGCGGATGAATTTCAGGATCGCCATACACCTCGCTTGTAGAGGCCTGCAGAATGCGCGCCCGGATCCTTTTTGCCAGGCCCAACATATTGATAGCGCCCATTACGGATGTCTTTACCGTTTTGATCGCATTGTACTGATAATGAATCGGTGAAGCAGGACAAGCCAGGTTATAGATCTCTTCCACTTCGATAAAGAATGGCATGGTCACATCATGCCGGATCAGCTCGAAATACGGATTCGCAAGCAAATGAACGACATTCTGTTTCTGGCCGGTAAAATAGTTGTCGAGACAAACCACTTCGTTGCCCTCTTTCAGCAAACGTTCACACAGATGAGAACCCAGAAATCCTGCGCCTCCTGTTACAAGTACTTTTTTCCTGATCATAGCGGGTTTATTTTCTGAAGAATTGAGTTGGTATAAAAATCAAAGGTAATTTAAAAATTCCTTAATGGAAAAATCTTCTCAAACCAGGAAAAAAAATTTGCAAAAACGTATGACCTTTTCCCTACCGACCGATTAATGCAATACAGGATTATTTCCACCAGATAACCCCGAAGGGGTTTCCTTTGCATAACCCCGAAGGGATAGCAGGGTGCCCCGGATCGGGAAATGGATCCATATGAGCCCGTTCAGAAGAACAATACAAAGCAGAATGGATGAAGAGTACAATGCTCCCCAGCCACCTGAGATTAAAGAAGGCAGGGATCCTGCAAGGGCGGCAACAATTCCGGTAAAAATACCCGCTGCCAGGATAAACAGAAATTCGCCAGCCAATAACTGATAGGTCATTTTAAACGGAAACCCCAGGGCTGAATAAAGGGCCAGTTCATGCTGCCGGTCCCTGAGATTTCGCAATATCATCACTGCCAGGCCCGCTGTTCCGATGATCAGGCCAAATCCTCCCAGCATGATAAAGAGATCCAGGTAAGTGTTTTCGACAAGGTTAAAAGTTGCCAGTCTCTCTTTTGCAGGAATAACAACCGTACCCAGGTCAGCCAGACGCTCTTCCAGGATGCGGATCAAGGTATCACTCAATTCCGGCGGTGAATCGATGAGCGTAATCCGGATCCTTGACGAGGATGGGAAATACAGGTGGAGGACACTATCTGAAATCAAAAGACTGCCCTGGAAGACCGAGTTTTCAAGTGCGCCGGCAAGCTTTATTTTTAACCGTCTTCCGCTTTCATCGGTGTATAAAAGGGTGTCGCCAATCTGTTTACGCAATCCCCAGGTAATTACAGTCTGGTCAGCAAAACCCTTGATACACCCTGTGTTGTCAACCTGTTCAAGCGCACTCCAGGGATGAGCAGGGTCGATGCCAGGTCCCAGGTTTGCGAAGGAAAACGATCGCTTCAAATCGAAAAGACAGGCTGGTACACCTAACAGTCCCGGCTTTGCTACCTGGTTCAGATTGAGGCAACTTGCATCGTCACCAGTTACACCAGGAATAGAAACAAACCGGATGTTTTTCAGGACAAGATTCTCTTCCATCCCGGCATTCATCCTTCCCTGCACCGTATTCAGATCTTCAAAAAGAGGTATGGTCGATTCCATCCACAACCGGAATCCGCCAGTACCTGAACCGGGTTGATCTTCATGATGTCCTCCTGATCTTCTGTTCAGACCGGTAACCAGGATCGTGAAGGTTCCAAGGGCAAGAAGTGTTATCGCTGTAATGGCAGGAACTTTTTGAAGGATGGTATTCTTCAGGACATACAATGAAAGGGTTGCCCTGACATTCAGTTCCGGACGGTTTTTCCGGGAGAGGAAGAGTGCGATACAGACAATAATACCAGCAAGTATAAGGAGACCGGAAATTAAAAAAGAAGTTGAAGGATAGAATCTTCGTGAAAGGGTTTCTGAAAGGATGATCAATATTGCTGAACCAAAAGGGGCGACCACCAGGAGGATACCAAATAGTTTTCCGAAGCCACTTCTTTCGGGAATTCCCGGTTCCGGCCGGCGGTAAGGCGATGGCAATGACCTGTGGCTGTTTCTGAAAAGGATGAATGAAAATACAATCACGTTAATTATCACACCTGCAAGAAATCCGGTGACCAGCGTAATACCATTGATGCTGACTGTAAGGGAAGACGTATTGACAGCATTCACCCATAGCGTATTCAGTCCTGCAACGACCAAACGTGCATAAAAAATGGCTGCAAGAACTCCCAATATGCCTCCTGCAGCAGAGACAAGGAGCGTTTCTGAAAGAAAGACAAATATGATATTGCGGATTCTGAAACCGATTGCCCGCATCAATATCATCTCCTCAATCCGTTGCCGTAAAAAAAAGGATAAAAGCATGCCCGAAAGCATCAGCCCGGCAATTTCGATCAGCATGCTGAGACTTAGAAATAGTTGACCAAAATCTGTGGAGTTTCCGGCTGCATGCATCCCTTCTTCAAATACCGGAGAGAATATAAGCCCTATGGCTGAAGGTTCGAGTTCCCTGAGACCGTTTGTCAGTTTTCGTGCAGTTGTCCTTTCGCTGAACCTGAATGCTGTATAGCTGCCGAATGGATTTCGCCAGATCTTCTGCCCGTCTGCCAGGGAGATCCAGGCTTTTGGCGTTCCCCGGTAGAGATTCCAGTATTCTTCATCCTTGTCGCGGATCCTGCTCAGATCGACTGGTGTACCTGTCTCCCAGTCACGGCAGTTGCCCGTGTTTTTTATCCCCGGGAAATCCGGCATCAGGGCGCGATCTGTTTCGCTGTTCCTGACAGGTACGACCGACTGAACTTTGAATTGTTTCGAAACTTGTGATAGCGAACGTAAAGGCCCCATTATCCAATACCGTATGGTTATGGAATCTCCCGGTTTTGCAGCCAGGTCTCGTGCAAGCCAGTTATTGATGACGATTTCCCCGGGTTCAGGATCGGCAGGAGCGATGGCGGGGGCCGCGGCCGTTATAAAGGAATAGGGGGTGGACCGTTTACGAAGCGAAATATCATTAACAAGGTAGGTAATTATTCCATCAGCTTTGGATAAAGACTTCCTGATCGCTTGTGCCAGGGTATCCTCGATAAAGATCCGGCGTGAGACTAACTGGGAAAGCCTTGGCAGCAATACCGATTCCATAAGCCCGGCATCTTCCCACCGCCATATATTCCGGAGGAGTTTGTTCATTGTTTCAGCTCCGACCTGATGACCATTGGTTGCAATAAGAAGTGTATTGGCAAACCCGGGCATACCCATTTTCAAAGCGAGAAATTCCTGTGAAACGAAAATATTAAAAGGGGCTGATTGGCTATTGTCGAGACTGAATCTGCCTCCCGTGTGGTCCTCTGCTATGGCCTTTATTTTCAATCTTATTCCGGAAGGTTCCGATCGTTTTGAAACAAATGGGGCATTGGCCGGTGCAAAACCCTCTTTAGAAAGTTTCACCACCAGGACATCACCAGGTTTGACTTGCAACCGACCGGCTACATTAGAACTGATTACTGCTTCATCCTCTAATGGTTGAACGAATCCGGGCTTTCCTTTGTCCTGTTTCCAGAATTTGAAAAAATCCCTGTTCACCCCGACGATCTCAACCCTGTTCAGGGTAAGGTTATTGGCTGGGATGGTAATGATTCCCCGGGTGCGCAGTAATGAAACCACAGGAAATCCTGAGGCAGTAGCTAATTCACCTGCCAGCGCTTGCCGGAAGAAACGGTCACCCGGAGCAAGGGCAAACCGTGTCTCACCGAGCCGGAGGCTTACCAGTCCGGAAAGACTGTTGCGCACAGAATTCCCGGTGATCAGTGAACCTGTGAGAACAGCAGTGCCGATGATAACACCTGTCAGGGTGATCAGCCATGAACGTGCATAATGTCTAATATTCTGAAAGACCAGCCTGGAAAGGTTCATGGGAGAAGATTATATATTCACCTGAATTTTTCCGTTTAACAGCCGGTATTGGATTTTCATCCTGCGTGCTACTTCAGGGTCATGGGTCACAATGACAAGAGAATAGTTATAATTGTCACGCAGTTCCGCAAGTAAATCGGCCAGCATGGCTGCATTCCTGGCATCCAGCGAACCGGTAGGCTCGTCGGCCAGGATCAGTTTCGGCCGGTTGATCAAGGCGCGAACCACTGCGGCACGCTGACATTCTCCCATCGACAAACGGGCAGGATAACTGTAAAGGAAATTCTTCAACCCGACGCGTTCAATGAGTTGCAAAGCACGTTCCCCGGCCTCCTCTTTAAATAATTTGTCCCTTACAGGTAGTACAGGAAGAAGCACATTCTCAAGAACAGTCAGTTGAGGCAAGAGGAGGTGCTGCTGGAAGATAAAACCTGTAAAGCGATTCCGAACGATAGCCAGTTTTTTCTCATCCATCTGTTCAACAGAAATGCCATCCCGGAAGACCTTCCCTGATGTAGGCCGGTCAAGTGTGCCGAGAAGGTTCAGAAGCGTTGTTTTGCCTGAACCCGAAGGTCCCATAATAGCGATAGTATCATCCTCTGCAATAGCAAGCGAAATGTGATCAAGTACACGAGTCGCGGTTTCTATTGCAGGCTGAAAATAATCTTTGGTGATATCCTGTAGTTCAGCGGTAAGCATAAGGGGTCAGGTTTAAGGGAAGAAATTCTGTTTAGCGGTTTGCGAGTAGCTTTCAGTTGCCGAATTTTTCATACTCGCTGTCAATCTCTATTAATACTTCGTTTATTAATTTCTTTCTTTCAGATTTCAGAATGAATGCTTTTTTAGTTTTTTCAGTGATAGATTTTATTTGCTCCTCTTTGAGAATCGGATTAACTATTACTCTTGTCGTATGGTGGAGTATAGCCCAACCTTCAATTGCTTTATCGGCAATGCTTGCTGTTCCTAACTTGTCAATAGTGGTTTGTGTTCGTGCAACTAAAATGTCATTGACTTTGCCTTTTATTTTTTATTTACTGTTTGAAAACTTTTTCTAGTTCGTTTAATTACAGTTGAATATTGGTTGAGCTGACACCAATATATCTCATCTGCCTTTTCCATTTCTTCCAACACTCTATTAAACTCATCACTTCCATATTCATCTATCAATTTTTTCGGTACTCTAAAATTCGTTGATAAAAAACTTTCAGGAGTAGGTAGTGAATTTAATATTTCATCTCTAATATTATTCATTGTCTTATAAATTTAAGTTTATATTCTTTTTCCAGTTATGAAATTCAGAAGCAACAAATCGCTGTAAATGTAATTTGAAACCGTTTCCCTGAAAATCCTTTGACATCGACGATTGTCCTAGACCTGTTTTAGCTTTTCGTGCTTTTTGGTTTGTGGGTGGATTTGTGCAATTGCAAGAGGTTATTTTTTGTTTTAGCTAAACTGTTGTATGTGTTGGTTCTACAAAAGTTTTTGTAACCACATTATATTGTATTTGTTTGTTCATTGATTGAATTGGTATTTGCTCCTCCAATAATTTTTCTGCAATAATTTTAACAATCTTTGTATTTACAGCATTACCCAACGCTTTAAATGCAGCATTATCATTTTCTGGTAAAACGACACCTTCAAGAGATTGAAGTTTCATACCCTCACTTCTTGTGATGTATCTCTGTTGCCAGCCGATGATTGGAATTTGTGTGTTTGTGCAAACAAGGGAAGGGAAAAAGTCAACTTTTTTGACTCTTAAGCCCGATGCCCTGAACTGCAAAATGTAGTCAGTGATTTTTCTCTTGTTGTCTCCTACATTCCATTCTAATTTTTGCCAACTCTGTGAAGGGAACTTTGCAATTTCCTTCACAACATCTTCAACATATTTTTTATTGTCATTGTAAAACTCTCTGCTTTGTCTTATATAACTGCGTTTCCAGTTAGGAAAGGCTTTTTCAACTGTTGCGTAACTTGGTAATTTGGTTTTCTGTTCTTTTTTTGTAAGTCCTTTCAATAGGTATCCGAAATTTCCTTTATACTCGCCTAATTTTTTGGCTGAAAGTTTAAGTGGATACGATTTTTCAAACGGATAAGTTGCTCCGAATTCCATTCCCCATATGGGAAAACCAGGCAGTTTTGTTCCTTTCGGAATTTGATTGATGAATTTTTGCCAGAGTTTTATACATTCCTGGTTTGCTTTTGGTAATGCTTTGAATTGTTTGGGATCCTCTTCAATGAATTGGTGAATGTCAATTAAGGAAGTTTTTTGATTGTCGATGTCCGTGAAAGAAAAATGGTCAAGTCCATTGAGAGAACCAACTATGAAAATCCTTTTGCGATGTTGTGGAATTCCAAAATCTTGTGGCGAATAAATTTCATAATCAACAACATATCCTACAGATTCCAACTCGCTTTTCATATAGTTCCATGTTAACTCATTATCATGCTTAGCGATGAACGGAACATTTTCAAGAATAAAATATTTGGGTCTTCTGTATTTTAGAATTTTTACAATTTCATCGAAGAGAGTTCCTCTGTTATCATCGCGACCTAATTGTTTGCCTGCTTTAGAAAATGGTTGGCACGGAAAACCACCACATAAAATATCGTGAGGGGGTATGCTATCAATTTCATTGTCAACAATTCTCTTTATGTCGCCTTTGGCATCAATGCCCCAATTATCAAAATACAATTTTCGTAATGTTGGGTCAAGTTCACTTGCGAATACGCACTCATGCCCAAGTTCATGCAATGCCTTATGAAACCCTCCAACCCCTGCAAATAAGTCAATAAATTTCATTAATTAGTTAAGTTTAGTATCACACCACTGAACTACACCTACCCTTAAAGAAGGGTCAATAGATGTATTAGGTTTGTATAGGCAACGGTATATTCTTGCTCGGTCAAATACAATTCCATATGATTCTACTGCATTTGCCCACTTATTTGTTGGAAGAATTTCGGTTATCGACATGGAAGGAATTGTAGTTTCAAAGAACCAATTTATATATTGACTCCAAACACTTAACCTAATTTGTTTTTTTAAATTCCAATTTTTTCCTGCTGCACATTGCATTAGAACAATAAGTTGCCCCCTCCGATTATCACCAAATGAGTTCCATCCAATAACATCTACTCCATCATCTTTTGCCTTTGGAGGAGGGTTCTTAGCAGCCCTATCTTCGTTTAACAATCCTGCTAACTTATCAAGTTGTCCTGACAAATTACCTGCATTTGGAAAACCAATTGTAATTGCCTCGCCGCTTAAATAATTTTTCAGTGCAATATTTGAAACTTGCTCAAATAAACTTGTTCCATTTTGTGCATCTGCTGCTCCCCAGTATGAAAATATCAGACATAGAATGTATTCTGGATAATCAATCCACTTAATTAAAGGAGTAATTACACTATTGACAATAGAATATGGAGGTGAATTACCATACAAAGATTTTCTCTTTTCAAGTTCTTGGATAATACTATCATAGAGTTCATCTCCTCCATAATTAACATCTTCCTCATATCCATTATCTTCAAGTACGGAAATAAGTTTAGATTTTGAGAGGGGGGTGTTGTAAAAGATAACATTTAATTCAGCCCAATCTGAAATTACAGAAATGTCATCAATGCTTTTAAGTTCAATCATTTGAGTTCGTCATTTTTTGAAGTTCTGAAATTGAGTCAGCACACTCATTAATGGATATTTTTATTTCCTCATCAGATTTATATTTCCATGCAAAACCTAAAGAAAATTTTATCGCGTTGCTCGCAGAATTAATTTTCCTGATTATATAATCTCTCTCACCTTCAGTCCTTTCATAGGCTTCTTCCAGATTATTATTCTTAATTAAATATTCGGTTGCTTCTTTGTTTGCTAAAACAGGAGCTAGTTCTTTAGTAATTCTACGTGAGTCAGTAAGAATTGGCTCTCTTTTACCATCGCCATAAATCCAGGTTAACGTATTTCTTAATTGTTCTGTTTTGTTAACAGGAATAATTTTCCCGGAAAAATCTGCTTTTTTATAAGTTGGGCAACCTATGTAATCTCTAATTGATGGAGAGTTTAATGCAACTGTGATCAGTGAAAATTTATCTTTGATGTTTTTTGTATCAAAAGACAAATCTTCTTCAGCTTCTTTCATTACCTTGTAACATAGATATTGTTTTTTAATAACATCACTTCTATCGGCTATTTGTTGTTGAATTTTATTAATACTTACATTTATATCTTCTCCTGTTGCTACAGAGTCTTCAATGTTTTGAGCAATATAAGTTGCCTTTGCATATGCATCCCATTTTAACAAACCCGTGATGTGTCTTACACCAAGATAAGGAGCAACAAGTTTTCTGTCAAAGTAAACAATAGATGGAATTTCCATTAAATCGGCTGCAATTTCTTGATTCTTCGGTTTAGGGAATGAATCTTCACGAATATTTAACTTTTGCCTCAGAGAGATGTCTGTAAGAATCAGAGCAGTTGCTATTCGTCTGTTACCCTCAACAACTGTAAACTCTAATTTCCCATTTTCTAAAAGTTCTTTGAGTTGTAACTGAAGATCCTCTGAATCAGCATTTACATCAATTGTTACATCTTCTGGAATTTTTGTTGGAACCACAATAATAGGTTCTTCATCAAAATATCCATTTTCAGACATAGACATTGCAAGTTCCTCTAAATCATATTCGTCATAAAGAGTTTTAGTCAAGTCAAATTGTGTAACACTGTCCCTTTGTTTTGCTAAACGGGGGTTTTCCGTATCAAGATTTATTTTTGATAGGTTTAAGTCAATAAGAGGTCTCTTTTTTCCTTTACCTGGGAATTCCATTTTATTTGATTTAATATTTTAACAAATGTAGTAGTATTTTTTCACCTTTTCTTAAGCGTTAGAAAGTTTGGCTCTTTTACTTTTGTCTATGTTTTGACTTTGTGTGTTGGGGAAAAGCAAACGTCCCATTTGTGTGAGGTAATAATTTTCAATAAACGAAGTGGCGGGATTTTATTTCTTTTAACTCTGTCATCTCGGTTCTGTCTTTCATTTCATTGTCATTTTGCTGTGTCGTTATTTTATTTCCACTTGGGTAAAACAGTCCGGTACACTGAAAGCAATTCTTCAGTAACCTGCTTGCAGTCATAATATTTTTCGGCACCCCTTCTGGCGGCCAAACCTAAAGCGGTTATCTTCTCCGGTTCTGCCAGCAGGGTGGCTATCTTTGCGGCCAGGGATACAGCATCGTTGGGGTGATAAACAACTCCCCCTCCCGATCTTTCTATGATCTCAGGGAAGGCGCCCAGTGCAGGCTGAACGACAGGTATTCCTGATGCCATAGCTTCCAACTGGTAAAGGCCAAATCCTTCTCCCTTCAGCACAGGTACTGACAGGAGTGTGAGTCCCGAAAAGAAATTAGCAAGATTTGGAAAGTCAAATTCCGGGATTATCTCCACTTGATCAGCTAATCCATTTTTCCCAAGATTTTTCATCTGGTAGAGGATAAAAGAGCGATCGTCACCGGTGTGACCCCCTGTAAGCCGGAGTTTCAGGTTGCTGTTACGTGGATCTTTTTTCAGCAGGATGAAAGCATCGACCAATATCCCTAACCCATTTTCTTCGCATAGGCGCGAAAGGTAACCGATCGTTGGGTTTTCAAGGGATGGAGAGGCAAAGCGGTATTGTGTTGTATCGATCCCGATAGGAATGCTATGAACTTTACCTTCCGGAAGTTGCATTTTTCTTTTCATTTCCGAGGCAAACCAATCGCTCACAGCGATGAGGGCATCGACACCTGCCGCCCGCTGTGCAAGGAGATCCCATAATTTTTCACGGGCTGCAGGTTCCATGGCATCGATCCAAACATCTTCGTCCTGCAGTGAGCAGACAACCGGCACACCAACCTCACGGCGTATCATCCCTGCCATACCCAGCAGCAGGGCATTGGAAAAATGGACGATGTCTGGTTTTTCGTGATATTTCAGGTAGTTCACGATCTCAGCTAAGTCTTCGCGTTGCAAACCATCCTCACCCAGTAGCATCGATTCCGTGAGGGCTTCCAGGCCATGTGCCCGTGTCGACCCGGCTTTCCTGGCAGCGTAGCGCAGCACAGGACCCGAATTCAGTAATCTATGAAGCCATCCCGGCATACGGCGCAAAGCAGGGAACATCTGTTTTATATAGATACTGACGGCCCCATAAAAAACAGGTGGACCATCAGGGATCACCGTACCATTCATTACAAGCGGAAGGTACACTGGAAGAATCACCGTATCATGACCGGCCTGGCGCAGCGAAGCCACAATGGCAGAATCACGGAGGCAATTTCCACAGTAAAATGTTCCCCCGAAACCGGGGACGATGTGAACGATCTTCATTTTCCAAACATATATATATTTCCGTCTTCAGCACCCACCACAATCCCGGCCGAGGTTACCGCAGGTGTGCTGTTTATGGGTGAACCGATCTCATAACTCCATACCATTGTCCCGGTTGCAAGGTCAAGCATGCGGATCCTGCCGTCGGCTGAGGCAACTACAACAAGCTTTTCAATAATAACGGGTGAAGCATCCACTTTCCCCAGGGCTTTATATTTCCACAGGAGGTCCCCCGTTGAAGCGTTGAAACAATAAACAGTCTTATTCTGTGATCCGATGATCACCCTGTTCCCGGCAATGGCAGGAGAGGAGAGGAAAGTGCCACCGCCGTCCTTCTTCCATACCATTTTTTTCTTTCTCAGGTTAAAACAGAAAAATTCCCCGTCGTAATTGCCGAAAAAGGCATTGTTTCCTCCAATGGCAGGCGAGGAGGCCATATATGTTCCAATGTCAATCTTATCTATCAGTCGCCCGTTGTTTGTATTCACCAGGTAAAGATGTCCGTCGCATCCCCCGAAAATAGCTATCTTTCCAAACAGTGCCGGCGTTCCGTTGATGTAATTGGCCGTTTCATACTTCCAGCGCAGTTTTCCGGTCAGACCATCGACACAATGCAGGTTATAATCGTAGCTGCCTGCCAGGATACCGAATCCTTTGTCATTTTGCCACTCCACACAATTCGGAGCCCCTGATATCTGTCCTTCGGTGACATACTGCCATTGTTCCGTTCCGTTTGCGATGTTCACAGCAAAAATTTTCCCTTCAAGGGTGCCTGCTATTATTGAATTCCCGGCTATCAAAGGGGGCGCCTCGATGCTGTTTCCTGCATTGAACTTCCAGAGCAGTTTCCCGCTAATCGTTAGTGCATATAGAAACCCATCATCTGACCCGATGAAAATATTTCCGTTGCACACCACAGCCGAGGATTTTACCGCATCACCAGTTTTAAAGCTCCACAACAGTTTTAGGGGCGGTGAAAGGCTTGCTGCAGAGTATCCTGTGAGTTGTGCATCGCCCCGGAACCCGGGCCAGCAGGTGGCGCTGCGTTTCTGGGCGGTTAGAGGACTCCAGTTTAATATTAGTAACAGAAAGACTATCAATATAATATAATTTTTATTCGTATTCATTTTGATGAAAGATGTTAAAAGTGTCCGATCTTTTCCCAACCATTTCCGGTCATTCTGTAACGCATCCTGTATTCTACTCCCTCTTCCTGATCAAGAAAGGAGAGCGCTCCTGTCGGACATCCTTCCACGCAGAAAAAAGCCGACCGGGTGATCCCATCGTGAAGCGTATTCCCTAATGGAACCCCAATGTGTACGTTGAAGCCTCTGCCAATGAATGTCAGCCCAAGTTCTTCCTTATAGTTTGCGGTAATTTCAACACATATTCCGCATTTAATGCATTTTTCGGGCTCATAAACCAGCAATTTATGACGGATTAACCGGGTGAGTTTTTTTCTTGCCGGGCCGGTAAACCGTTTCCAGTTGGCATGGTACTCATCTGACAGGATACGAAGTTTACAACTGACAGGTTTCCGGCAATCGCAGTGAAGACAACGACCGGCTTCCAGCATGGCTTCTTCAGCACTGAACCCGTTCAGCCATCCGTCTTTTGGTTCGATACGGTTTCCGTGGAGGCTTTCCTGCAGATACTCTTCAGCTTCTCCCGGCAAAAGATGTGAAATAGCAGAATGGAAGCTGAATCTGATACGTTTTTGTTTTCCTGCTGTGAGATAAAGATCTGTTTCGACTGCTGCCAGTTTTCCCTGGGCGACCGACCTTATGGCCATCTGCTGGTTCTTTATGACGCTGCCACATCCGAATATACCCCGACGTCCTGTAGCGAAGGTCTTGTGGTTGAACAACTTTCCTTCCACATCGACTGGGAGAGAGAAGGAAAGGATTGGATTTTCAGCAGGGTTTCCTGTGGCAAGGATTACTGCATCATTACCGGGCATGATTTCCTCTTCAAAGCGTTTTGCATCTATCTCCTGGCCTGTCAGGATAACAATCCCTATAGAAGCCAGGCCGTCAATTTCGGTATCGAGTACCCAACATGGGAGTTTTTCTTCCGGAATCGAATACCTGAGCTGACCTCCGGGCATATACTGCCGTTCATAAATTGTTACTGAATAACCCATTTTGCGGAGGTAAAAAGCTGCTGATAACCCGGCAGGGCCGGAACCGATCACAGCAACCTTTCTTCCATTTTCCTCAGGAAATGTGAGCAGGTTCTCCATGCGTCTTTTGTCATCCGAGGCCGTGAAGCGTTTCAGCATACAGATAGAAACAGGTTCGTCGACAGACTTGCGGTGACATGCTTTTTCACAAGGAGCAGGACAGATATAGCCGAGGATGAGCGGAAGGGCGATCTCTTCTTTTACGATCTTCAGTGCTTCTGCGAAATGGCCGCCTGCGATCAGCCTGTTCATCAGCGGGATGTTCATGAAGGAGGGACAAGAGAGCCTGCATGGTGCTTCACAATCTCCCAGATGGTCGCCCAGCAGAAGTTCCAATGCTTCCCGGCGTACTTCCCGGATTTCGGAAGAGTGAGTCTGGATCAGCATTCCTTCATGCACCGGGATAGCACAGGAAGGAATCAGCTTCCCGCTCCCAAGCTCCTTCACCATGCACACCATGCATGAAGGGTGGTTTGTATGGCCTTCACTGTAACACATCGTTGGGATGGAGATCCCAAGTGCACCCGCTGCCTGAAGGACAGTGGTGCCGGGTGAGACGTCGATGGTCAGGTTGTCGATGGTTACTTTCATATTCAGGCCACGGATACGGCATCTACAGGGCAAACCTGCCGGCAGATGTCACATTTAATACATTTATCAGGATCCACTTCATGGATCTCATAGGGTTTGTAAGCAATGGCTCCCGATGGGCAGCGCTGAGAGCATCGTGTACAACCAATACATTGATCATTGATCGAATAACAGATAAGTGCTGCACACTTTGCTGCAGGACACCGGCCCTGTATATGGGCTTCATACTCATCATGGAAATAGCGCAGCGTGGTCAGCACAGGGTTGGGGGCTGTTTTTCCAAGACCGCACAGACTTCCGCCTTGTACACTATGTGCCAGTTGTTCAATATGTATAAGGTCGTTGTGAGAACCTTGTCCGCTACGGATCTTTTCGAGCAATTCCAGCATCCTCCGTGTGCCTACCCTGCAAAAGGTACACTTACCACACGATTGGCTCTGGGTGAAGGAAAGAAAGTAATGAGCCAGGTCGACCATACAATCACGGTCGTCGAGTACAATCAATCCCCCCGAACCCATCATAGCCCCTGCCGTGGATAGAGACTCAAAATCGATCTGCATGTCAGCCAGGGAGGCGGGGATGCAACCTCCTGAAGGTCCTCCGATCTGCACCGCTTTAAACGATCTGCCACCGGCGATGCCACCACCGATCTCCTCCACCACTTGACGGATGGTAATGCCCATTGGAACCTCGATGAGTCCACCCCGGTTCACCTTGCCGGCCAATGCGAAGACCTTGGTTCCTTTGCTGCCCGAGGTACCGATAGAAGAGAATGCAGAAGCTCCGTTGCGTAAGATCCAGGGGACCAGGGAAAAAGTTTCGGTGTTGTTAATCAGCGTGGGCTTTCCGTTTAACCCCTGAATAGCCGGGTATGGAGGTCTCAGCCTCGGCGTTCCACGGTTTCCCTCAACTGAAGCGATCAACGCAGTTTCTTCGCCGCAGACAAATGCCCCGGCACCCTGAAAAATCCGGATAGAAAAGCTGAAGCGTGAATTCATAACAGAATCGCCCAGGATGCCTTCCTGCCTGCATACTTCCAGTGCATCTTTCACTCTTTGAACAGCCAGGGGATATTCAGCCCTGATATAGAAGATACCTTCAGAAGCCCCGGTAGCATATCCTGCAATCAGCATCCCCTCGATGATCCGGAATGGATAGGATTCAAGAAGCATGCGGTCCATGAAAGCACCGGGATCACCTTCATCACCGTTGCATATGATGTATTTTTTCTCTGTTTCCTGATCTCTGACCAACTGCCATTTTTTACCGCTTGGAAATCCGGCTCCACCCCGGCCACGGAGACCACTCCTGACAATCTCATCGATTACCTCCTGTGGCGACATTTTGGAAAAACAGTGTGAAAGGGCACTGAAACCGTTCTTCGACCTGTATTCTTCAAGATTGTTAGGAGAAAGAACACCACGATACTCGGTAGCAATCGCCATCTGGGGATCGAGAAAGTCGCAAAGAGGTGTGTCCCGCTGATCCGCACTATACCTGTTGAAGGTTACCGGGGAATCGTCTTCAACTATATGATCGAGCCAATGAACCAGTTTTGTCTTCATCCTGTCGAACAAACCCGATGGTCTGAAATGCGATAATAATACATCCCGGACCTCTTCAGGTTTGATCTGTGCATAGAAAACCCCAGGTTCGCCCGGTTTGATGATCTCCAGAAGGGGTACCTGGTTACAAACACCCACGCATCCAACCTGTTTCACACTGACATTGATACCTGTTCCGGCAAGGGTTTCCTCCAATGATCGCTTCACTTCATAGCTGCCACTGGCCACACAGCATGAACCAAGTCCCAAACGAATCTCACCCTGTACACCCTGCAGGTCTATGTGGCGGGAACTTTTCTTGTTGTTTGATTTGACAGACTTCACAAGGAAATCTTTCAGCAACAGCCTGGTCTCCTCCGGCTTTACATGTCCGTAAGTGATCTCATCTACTTTGACCACGGGAGCCAAAGTACAACAGCCAAGGCAGGCAACCTTTTCCAGTGTAAACATACCCGTAGAATCGGTCAGTTCACCCTTTTTCAGTCCCAGTTCACGGACAAATGCATCATACACGATCATTGAACCCTTCACATGACAGGCCGTTCCGGTACATACCCGTATGATATGCCTGCCGGCCGGTTCGAAACGGAACTGTCCGTAAAACGAGGCAACGCTCTCTATTTTTGCGGGGGTAATTTCCGTGGTTTCACACACACGCAACAGGGCCGGTGCAGGCAGGAAACGGAATTCCTGCTGGATTGCCTGAAGGATTGGTATTACCGATTCCTTTCCGGAGCCATATTGTGCCACGATCTGGTCGACCGATTCGCGCATGTTGGTATTGTCATTCATTTTTTTACCCCTGCCTCACCCCGGTATATTTGGGATGATGGGTTTGATATTATTTCGTTATACAGAATAAATGTTTATTTCCTCTGATGTAGATCCTGCCTTCCCCGAACGCGGGGGTGCACACCGAACCCTCTCCAAGTGAAGGTTCTCCTATCACAGCAAGGATTTTATCTGCACGAAGAATATGCATCATTCCCTGCTTATCCAGAATATATATCTTTCCTTCCGCGATCATCGGAGAGGAATAAACCGATTTTTCTAGTTCCTTCACCCAGTATTTCTTTCCCGTGGCCGCATCATAACAAACCACAACACCGTAACTTGTAACCACGATGACAATATCATTTATGGCAACCGGACTGGGCACATCCGACAGGTATTCATTATCTTCCCATGCCAGGGAAGGGGTTTCGCCCAACCGGATGGCTGCCAGCTTTGAATATTCATTGATGGAAAAAACCATCCCATTAGCATAGGTAACCGATGGACCGACTTCACCTGAGATGCAGTCAAGTTTCCAGAGTTCCTTTCCCGTTGCAGGATCATAGGAGGTTACATCCGGTTCGGCAGCCAGCAATAGTTCCATCCTGCTCCCTGTATTCGCCAGTACGGGTGACGCCCAGGATACTTTGACATTGCGTGCGGTTTCCCATACCTTTTCCCCGGTTTTCCCGGCAAATGCGATCACTTTTCCTGACACTGTCTGGTCATATTGAATGATCAGCATGTCATGATACATGATGAGGGAAGAGGAGTGACCATAATGGTTTTTTGGCAAACCGAGACTTTTCGTCCAGATAATTTTTCCCTCAAAATCGAGTGCCGCCAGGTCACCATTTGCGAAAATAGTGTAGATCCTTTGCCCGTCAGTCGTAAGGGTCGGGGCAGCCAGCCCCGTTTCTGCATTCACCTTGGGATTCTGTCCGGGGCTTCCTGGGATTTTCGAAAGGTCAGTGGTCCAGAGGATCTTTCCATCGGATGCACCGAGACAATAAACTTCCCGCTTATTTTCCTTCGCACCGGAGAGAAAAATCTTGTCCTTCCATATGATCGGAGAATTATATCCCGGCAGGGGTATCTCTGTTTTCCACCCGATATTTTTTCCTGAAGCGCCATCCCATAAAACCGGGATATTTTTCTGAAAAGCAATCCCGTTTCCGCCGGGTCCCCGGAAAGAAGGGAAGTTCGACCGGATCTCCTGTTGTGTGGGGAAATCCTCAGCTACTGCCTGGTTACTTTTCACAGCATTACCCAGCAGACGGACTGTATCGGAAGTTAATGATGCAACAGGGGATTGTAAGACCGGGTTCCCGGTGATTGAATCTCTGCCTGATACGTTGGCTTTCAGGTGGCCAGCCTCAGCAGGTATTCCTGTGAGCATTCGATGGGTGAACCATACAAGCGTGAGTGAAAAGGTCACCAAAAGGATGCCTGCAATGATAATCCAGCGTCGTTGTATCTTGCGGAGGTTCCATGGCTCCTCGGGTCCGGTTGCAGCGATAGACGGTATTTTCGGAGTTATCAGTTCTATGGTTTTCAGACAGATGATCATGACGAGAATGCATGCAACCAGAAGATATCCCCCTGCGCGAATCTGCCATTGACTGGTAAAAAAGACCTTTCTTGCCATAAGGTCAAGCTGGCGGATATCCTGCTTCAGTGCAATGTCTCCGGGATTCTGTATCAATCTTTCCTGCAGCAGGGTCAATGCCGGGGAATTCAGGGGGTCGGTACGTTTCAACTGAAAAAAATTGATGAAAATGAGGATGCAGATCAGGAGCGAAAAGATCCCGCTGATCATCGCCAGGAGACGAAGAAATTTAACAAGGATCTCATCAGGGAGCAGCTTTTTCATCAGAAAGTAAGTTCAATTATTTGTTTTATCTTTTAATACCGGGCAATAATCCATACATTTAGCGCAACTGAAGCATGTTCCCCGGTTTGGTAAATAATCAGTCCGATAAGGTGTTCGTATCAGCCTGATAAGTGTGATTCCAAAAACCAATCCGACAAACCCGCCGAATATCCTGCTGCCGGTGAGGAAATCATCCTCAATTGTGGCAACCTCGGTCATCAATTGTTGTTGCTGAACACCGGATGACCTGAAAGCCGTGATCTCTGGTATTTCGGGTTGATCTTTCGATACGGGAGTTGCTTGGATCATACGGGCCAGCCGGACCCTGGAGTTTACCCCGGCCAACGTAAGATGCATCTTTCCGCCTGTCCATACACCACCCAGAACCAGTAATGGCAATAGTAAGGAGAGCAGGATCAGCTGGTTTACCTGCTTGCGCTGGCCTGCAGGATTTTTTTTCGTTTGCGGGAAATCGATCGCATCATAAGGACACACATTCTCACACAACCGGCACTGGATACACTCTGCAGGGGTGATGGTCATGTGCTTCCAGGAAAATTGGCTCATCCAATTGAGCAATACACCGTACGGGCAGAGAAACCGGCAGTAGGGGCGGGCGATGAAAACCCCCGATACAAGAAGCAATCCGGCAAAAAGGAACATCCCGAAAGAAGCATTCAGCCGGAAAATGCCCACGAACGGATCGTAACGGCAGATAATGAATTCGGTGGTTGTGGCGGCGAACAATACTGCCAATCCGAGATAGAGGTAAGGGATCATTCCAAGGAAAGCATTCAGCCAGGCTCCCATGCGTACCGGCCTGAAAGAGACCAGGTCCTGGAAGGTACCAAACGGGCATACTGCAGCGCAAAAGGTCCTTCCAAAAAGAAGCGTGAAGACCAGCGGGATAAGGAAGAAGAATAAAACGGTGAGCGGAACGGTATAACTGCCGCTGAAAAGCGCCATTGTTACATTCTGGATCGCCCCGATAGAACAGACACATCCCTGGCGATAAAATCCGAAATAGGCAAGCGAAAACAAGGAAAGCAAGAAAACACCCATACGCGATCTGCGTTTCAGAACGAGGTAAGTTGCCAGAGAAAGAGTGAGTAACAATACGGTAACATCGAGCCAGGCGAGAAGTTCCGCCCTTGGAAGGGGAAGCTGTGCATCCGGTACAACATAACCTGACTCGAACTCCGGCTTGGGGAATCGCTGGATAGCCATGACAGCAGGAGGGGAAAGCCATCCTATTATTAAGAAAAAGAGGATAACCTGTTTTCGCCTCATACTTTTTCCTTTCCAAATCCCTTTAATAAGTAAGGGTCACTGAGTGGTACCCTGCGGTAAGCACCGGCCGGGCAATTACGGGCGATAGAACACTCGTTGCAATTATCGCAGAGCGGATGTCTTACCTGAAGCTGAAGTGAGCCATTCCCGAAAGCGCCGCATCCTTTAACACACTTGCCGCAACCGATACAAAGAGTTTCATCGATGGTATATTCATAGAACGGGTCTTCAACGAAAGTCCGTTTGATTGCACTGACCGGGCAAAGTTGTTTTTCGGCACCGGTGTCAAGGGTTTTCGTTCCGGGTTTAAAATAGCCACTGCATAAGTTGCAATATCCGCACATGGAGTAGGCATGCGTACACTTCACGGCCGATGGGGTTTTTACACAGTTTGTGGCACAACGGCCGCATTGTATGCATTTAGCTGGGTTTAATTGCCATACTGTAGGACCCGACTTCCGGTTTTTCCCGAACAATGGTTCTCCCTGCCGGAGAATCAGGTTGCCCGTCACAAGGGCGATCCCTCCGAAGAGGGTACCACGAACCGCCAGGCGGATAAATTGTCTTCGGCTTTGCTTATCCATGGGTCAGTGTTTTTTCAGGGGTAAGAAGACACGAACCTGGTTACGTAACGGATCAAGGATGAGTATGCGTCCATTGCTGCCTGCTGCCAGGTCCAAGCCGCGGGTACCTTCGTCGAATGATTCAGGCCTGGCGACAAGGGCAATGAAATTGCCATCTGGAGAATATACCTTCACCCGTTCAATCCCTTTTTCACTGGTAACGAATGAACCATCGGAGAGAATGGTAAAGTGGGACGGATTGCAACATCCGGCAAACCCTTCCAGGGTTACGGAGGCCTCTCCCCAGGAGGTCAGGAGTGAGCCGTCGTTGTCATATTTTTCCAGTTTATACCGGCCCGTGTTCGCAACCCACAACTCTCCTGCCGGGCTTATACCCACATCGAAGTATGGACTAGGGATAACAAATCCGGGAATCTTCCGTGAAGGATCCTTCTCGCCTATCCTTGCCTGAAGTTTTCCCAACTCGTTGTATTGGTAAACGATCTTATTACCGGCATCGGCCACGAAGATCTTATGTTGAGATGCGGCTACGCTGGTTATTACCGAGGTTGTATCCTCAGGTTGCCAGGCAGAGATTTGGACCCCGGAGGGATCCCAGAGTTCAACATGATCCCCCATACCGATTACAAGGGTATTATCGGGCATCACGGTCAGACATGTAGCATAGCCTGGAAAAGTAAAACTTTTTAAAATACGACCTGATATATCCAGAATATCCACACCTCCCTTGCCTGCAACATATATTTTCCCATCATAACCGGTAGCAATGGATGTGATCGTGGTCAGCGCCGGTTTCAGCGGAGTCACCTCTTTATAGGCAGGCACAGTGTCGGTCTGACGAAGTTCTTTCATCCCATAATCGTAAGGATTCTTCTGCAATTCGGGACTTCCTGTGAACAGATCACGAAACATCCAGGCTACGATGGCCAGGAACAGAATGATGGCAAAAACCAGTATGATCTTCTTTTTCATCTTTTCCGGAGATCAATGCAAACCAGTTGTTTTGAGTCGCGTGCAAGGAGATAACCACCGGTCACGGCAAGGGGACCCCATGCATCCTGCCCGTCGAGGATCTTCGCCTTGTCAAGTGTGGTAAATTCAGAGGCCGAAACACGGGCAATGGTCATCTCCCCATCGTCGTTCAGAATAAAAAATTTGTCATCGGCTACCACATATGGGCCAAGTCCGAACCGTTCATTTTTCCCGCTTGTCATAAGGAGCTTCTTTCCATCTCCCGGAGAGATGGCAATAAACTGGTTTCTCCCGCCACCGGCGTCTTTAGGAAGGATTGCGAAGACAGTTCCTCTGTAAAATACCGGTGTTTGCTGTTCAGAGGCAATCCCCTCCTGTGGCCGGAATTGCTGAAGCATGACCACACTCCAGGTTCCCGTTTTTTCCTTCACCTGGATCATCGCTGTTCCGGAGCCATAACCGGCGGTTAGCAGGATGCGGCCATCGTTCAGTACAAGTGGTGACGGGGCAACGACTGCAGGCGCAAATTTGTTCATTTCCCACAGTACCTGTCCTGTGTCAGTTCCGGAGGCTGAAACACCGCATACTCCGCCGATTGCGAAATAGATATACATTTTTTTACCGCCTATCGTTGCCTTCATCACCGAAGCATGTGACATTTTCCATTGTTTGGGGTTGGATGTTTCCCAATATGGTTTCCCTGTTTTGCAGTTGATCCCCGTCAGTAGTGCCTTACCTCCCGGTGCGAGAACCACCGTATCTCCCTCCAGTAAAGGGCACTGCCCGGTGTACCAGAAGGGAACCTCGGTACCGTATTGTTTTACCATATCGATTCCCCATTTAAGGTCCCCGGTCAGGCGATCAACGCACATCACCTGGCATTTCGGGCCGATGGTAACAGCATATTTATCATTAACCGCAGGAATGGTTCGGGACAACCCATGGTTTCGTTTGAGATGCACCTTGTATTCTCTCCTCCAGAGTTCTTTTCCCGTGGTAAGGGAGAAACAGCGTAAAGCATCGCTTTTTTTCTTTTCGTCATAATCCAGCAGGTACACCCGGCCGCCATATACTGCAGGAGCTGCATGTCCTTCACCCAGTTCAATCTTCCAGCGAATGCGTTCTTTCAGGTTGTTCCATTTGTCGGTTAGGGGAAGATGTTCTTTGCTGATGTTATCCAGGTCGCTGCCACGGAACCTGGGCCAACCCGGGCCTGGAATTTCCTCTGTGTTGCCGAAAGCCGTAAAGTTTTCCCCGATCTTCACTTCCTGGCTCCCTGCAATCGATTGCACGCCCTGCATATCCATACCGGGCACAGATAGTTTCAGGCTTTTCACAGGGTCATGAAAGATCCACCATCCCATAACCGTAACTCCCAGGAAAACTATCAGGAAAAGCAGGAAAGTAAAAATATTCTTTTTCTGCATCAGGTATCAAATAACTAAAAAAAAGAGGTTGGGAAAATCTTTTAGATAACCCATTAGTCAGCATCGATGAAACAGGTATTTACATCTTTAATAGCTTTATTTTTCGGAGATGTCATAAATCATCAGTGCATCTCCGTGCCTGAGCAGCAATTTCCCGTTATGGATGACCGGATGGGCCCAGAAAGGACCTCTTCCCATCGGAACCCTGAAACTGCTGACCACATCAAATTTCTCAGGAGTTGCCCTTACCATCCCCATATTGCCCTTTTTTTCATCCAGGCAAAATAACATGTTCCCGGCAGCAATGATGGCGCCCTTGGTGAACCATTCACTTTCATACATCAGTTTTCCTGTCGTCCATTCCAGGCAGCACCATTTCCCCCGGCTGTTATCGATCCAGTTGGAGCCGTAAATATAATTCCCGACTTTCACAACACCTCCGTGATGACAGTCAAGGACAGTATCAATCCACACCCGGGTGATGGTATCCCCGTTTTCTGAAAGCCTGAACATCACCCCTGCATGGTCGTATCCCCCGGTGATATAGATCATACCATCGTCAAATAAAGGAGTGATTGTATTGGTCCTTGGAGCCCCAGGCCAGATGTGTAACCCTTTTTCAGGCATCAGGGAGGCAAAATCATATTTCCAGAGGATCCTGCCATTGGATGCATCCACCCCAAAAAACCATCGTTCAGCGAGGGTCACGATGATCTCTTTTCCTCCCTGTTTCACCAACAGGGGTGAAACATAGGCAGAGGTATCGTTCAGTGTTTCCGACATCCAGGTAGTTTTCCCTGAAAGTTTATCCAGCGAGACCATCAAAGTCTTGCTGCCGGCCGGAGTGTAAATGATCTGATCTCCATGTATCAGCGGGGATTCACAAACACCCCATGTTCCGCAAACTCCCTGGAAGGTTGCAATCCCGTCGAGGGACCATAGGATTTTCCCGCTGCTGGTATCCAGGCAGGCAATGGTACCTCCCCCGCTGATGGCATATACCCTGTTCCCATCAACTGTCGGAGTGGTCCGCGTTTCCGGGAAGGAACCTTTCCAGGCTGGCCCAAAAGGTGTCTGCCAACGAATTTTCCCATCCATGGACAGGCATGTCATCATGTCCTGCGAACCTTTTAACCCGGTTACAAATATATTATCGTTATCGGCAACTGCAGAAGAATACCCATTACCGATCCCTTCAATGCTCCACAGCATTTTGGGTCCATTCTCAGGCCATTGTGCGGAACGGTTACCTGCCGGATAAATGCCAGTGCGTTCAGGCCCCCGCCATTGGGCAGTGACCTGTGCACCTGATTCAAAAGACAGAAATACAAGACAAAGAACAAGAAAACGGATCATATTATCAGCCATTACTTTTTGATATTATAGACCATGATTGAGGAGCCGTGACGGACAAAGAGCCTGCCTTTTGCAATCACCAGGTGTGCCCAGTGCTGATCCGTCCCGAAGGGTACATTGAAACCGCTTACACGGGTCAGGCCATCGGTACCCGGCGATGCGAGTACAATCTCGCCCTTATCGCTGTAACAGTATAGCAATCCTTCAGCACTGATGATGTTCCCCTTCCCCGTAATTTTAGCGGAGCCGAGTTCTTTCCCGGTTTTCCAGTCAAGACAATACCAGGCCTTGTTCAAGTCATCGCTCCCATACAACCTTCCATTCAATAATACAAATCCGCCCATACGATTGTCCATGGAGCCATTCCTCCAAAGTTCCTTCGCCGAAGATCCATCGGGTGAAAGTTGAAGCATCACACCGCCACGTCCGTACCCTGAAGAACAGAATAACATCCCTTCCTTGTTTATTGGTGTGTTTGCATGAACTGAGGCCTGATTGGCCTGTTCCTGGCTCCATAGTAAAGTCCCTGTATTTGCATCCAGTCCCAGGATATGCTTTTCGGTATGGGTAACCAAAAGGGTTTTATTCGTTAACCTTACAATGGCCGGGGAACAATAGGCACTGACTTCGCCGGCACCCTTGCTGCTCCAAACCAGTTTCCCGGTATTCTTATCCAAAGCAATAACATTGTTATTGATCCCTCCCGGGGTGCAGAATATCTTATTGCCCTCGAAAGCAAGGTTCTCAGCATATCCCCATTTGATTATACGTCCATCATAGTCCTTGGTCACATCTGTGCTCCATATCAGGGCTCCATCCACTGCGTTACAGCAAACGAGTTTCCCCATGCCGCTGAGCAGATATATTTTTCCTTCCTTGATAAGGGGTGTGCTTCTCACCCCCGGCCAGCTTTCCATCCATTCCTCCCCATATGGAACTTTCCACAATAATTTTCCATCCAGGGTAAAACAATAGATATTGCCAATACCGTTGATAACACCGGCTACATAAATACGATCACCTGCAATGGCTGCCGATGAGTGCCCGGATCCAAGTTCATCAAAATGCCAGAGAAGAGGTGGGCCGGTTTCAGGCCAAGCTGTCAGTAATCCCGGTTCTGGATATATTCCGTCACGGTTTGGACCCCACCATTGAGCCTCGTCCTGCGACCAAAGCAATTGAATGGAGATGATGAAGATCCCCAGGAAAAGAATAAAATGTTTCATGTTGGTTGTTATAATAAGAACGTCAAAATTACGAAAAATGACAATAATATGCCAATCCCTCCAGCTTTCCTTTTTCCAGCATAAGATTTTTACCGCAGTATTGATCCAATTCATCAAAAAGATTCAATATTTCATCGATAATTCATTTAATATATCATCTGATATTATATATTTGGGCTGTTTTTTAATTTACCACCTATGAAACACTTTGACTTGTGCTTCTTTTTAGCATTTATATTGTTATTTCCAATCATTGGGTCAGGCCAGGAAGTATTACAATGGAGCGGCCCTGACCGTGATGGTGTATTTCACGAAACCGGGTTAATGAAATCCTGGCCAGGAACAGGACCTGAACTTTTATGGGAATTCGATAGCCTTGGGAACGGTTACAGCAGCCCGGTGATCACAAAAAACAACATATTAATAAATGGCGAGGTAGATACTGTCAGCTACCTTTTTGCCCTTGATCTTTCAGGTAAGTATTTATGGAAATCGAAAATAGGAAAGGAATGGATGCTGAGTTACCCCGGTTCGCGCAGCACACCAACCGTAGTAAATGACCTGGTCTATGTCACGACTGGATGGGGACAGGTGGCTTGTCTGGAAACCCGGACAGGCAAACCATTATGGTCGGTAAATATGGTGACTGATTTTCACGGACAAGCCCCACGATTTGGATTTTCCGAATCGTTGCTGATTAATGGGAATACGGTGTACTGTTCTCCTGGAAGCCCCGATACCAATGTGGTTGCCCTCGACCGTTTTACCGGCAAGATCATCTGGATCAGTAAAGGAGCCGGAGAAATTACATCCTACTGTTCTCCTGTGCTGATCAGATTGCCACAGCGTAATATTCTCGTTACTTTTTCGAAAACGAACCTGCTCGGGGTCGATACAAAGGATGGAAAGCTGCTCTGGTCCTATAAACAAGAAGGACAAGACATCGACTGCCAGGTCAATACGCCTGTTTATGAAAACGGGTTCATCTATTGTGTAGCCGGAAATGGAAATGGCGCTTTCAAACTGAAACTTTCTGATGACGGGACAAAAATTACCGAGGTATGGAAAAATGGGAGATGCGACAACCTCATGGGTGGGTTTATTAAGGTCAATGATTACCTTTATACCTCCGGATATGAGAAGAGGCAGTATTATGTCGTGGAAACCACCGGTGGAAACATAGTGGATTCGGTGAATTTTGACCGGGGAACCACCAATTATTCCGACGGTATGTTGTACCTCTACAATGAAAAAGGCCAGGTTGGGTTATTCAAACCCAATGGTCCCAAAATGGAGCAGGTCAGCACATTCAAGTTGACCAGGGGAACCAAGGCACATTTTTCACATCCGGTGATCTGTAACGGGGTCATGTATATCAGGCATGGAAAGTCATTGCTGGCGTACAAAATAAAATAGCGAAGTAGCGAAATAGCGAAAATTGTGTTATAAAAAAAGCTGAAGTATGAAACGTTTATTCTCTGCGGTATTTGTATCCCTGTTACTCTTCTCCGTGGCGGGTGCACAGGATCTCACACTTGATAACATCCTTTCAAAGTATTACAAAGCCATGGGTTATGAGAATCTTCAGAAGGTCAATACGATCATCATGACGGGGACAATGATCCAGCAGGATGCTATGCCCGTGAAGATCATCCGGGAGCGACCGGATCAGTGTTTCATGGAATTCGATATTCAGGATATCACGGCTTACCAGGGGTTTGACGGGCAGACTGCATGGTGGACGACCCCCTGGACGGGGAATCCCAAACCTCAGATTATGCCTGATGACCGGGCCAAAGACCTGAAGAGCAGAGCCGATTTTGATGGATTGCTTTTTAACTGGAAGTCAAAGGGTCATTTGGTGGAACTGATTGACCTCGATACTGTTGAAACCTCGCAGGTATATAAATTGAAGATTACGAAAAAAGATGGTGGCATTGAGTTTTTTTTCATTGATGCAACTAAATTCATCCTTCTGAAACGGCTCTATTATCGGGTGGTCAGAGGGAAGGAGGTTGCAATGGAGAATTATTATCGCGATTACCGGTCTGTTCAGGGGGTACTGTTCTCTTTTACCCAGGATACCCATTTTGACGGACAACCTTACAACTCACTCCAGTTTGATGCAATCGAACTCAATAAGCTGGTTGATGGCCAAATATTCAGGATGCCCGAAAAATAAACAAGCTCACCATTTTTGTACGAACTTGCTTATCGTTTAATGGGTTTTATTATTATCGAAATAAACACAAATTAATAGGTATTCCATATATGGGAATTTATCCAAAAATTGGATTATTTGTGTAAATTATTCAACATTCTTCAACCACATTCAAAATGATTTGAAATATTTTATATTTTCACATCCGGAATAATAATGTTTTCCATGAAACGTGTTTTTTATTCTACCTTGTTCTTTTTACCCCTGATTGTTGCCTGCACAAAATCAACATCAGATTATCGTGCATCCGGATCAGGTACAGTAGTGATCAAAGGGTTTGAGTATAGAAACGATTATGGTATCAAATTAGCTGATATCGGTATTCCTGACATAAATCTTAATTACCCCTCCGGAGAATTAGCAGCTTCATATCTTGCCATACTTCCTTATCCCAATCCGGCCAACGATTTAATGAGTATCAGCATTATGACAAAACCTCCATTCATTAATGCAATGGCGAGGGTTTGGATAGTTCCGGCCACTTTTAATGGGACAGGAAGTGAGGAGACTTCCTTTTTGGGCAATATCCTGATTTCCCCGGCAGGGAAACCCCTGATGGATACAACATTCATTTTATCTTCGAATCTTAAAAGAATTCGGATCAAAAGCCAGTCAGAGGGATATTTCCGCCTTTATCTGAAATCAGGAGGTTTTCTTTTATGGGATAATATTATCTTTTTAAAAATAAAATCAGACCGATGAAAAATAGTATGTTAAGCACACTCGCCGTGCTTTTGCTTTTTCCTGCAATACAGGGGAATTCCCAGGATACATGCAGAAGAATTGCAGGGATTAGCGCTACGATCCAAACCACACAATTCGGGATTATGGTACCAATCTGGATCGGGAATGATGTTTCCATTGCTCCTGCATTTAATTTTCAATGGGGTGAGACACTTGGCACTGATTATTCGATCGGGATCGTCCCGAAATTTTATTTCAGCACAAAAAAGGTTTCACCCTATCTAAGTCTTCGGGGAGGCTTTGCCACCTTTATTCCGGATGACAAGAATGACACAGAAATAAGAACGACCGATTATGTAGCAGGTATTGCTTTCGGAGCGGAATATTTCTTCGATCCGGCATTTAGCTTCGGAGTTGAGATACAGGGCAATTTTACGAAGTCAGATAAAAATTCAATGCGGTTCAATAATCCAGGCAACTGGAATTTTAATCTGGCAACAATGGTTTCAGCCAATATTTATTTCCTGAAATACAAGAAATAATATCAACCAGGGTATCTTGCGTCCGGCAAACGCATCGTTTACCAGGCACCTGCCTGAACTGTGGCACTTATCTGGACAGCAATGACCTGTTCTGCCCTCATTGCGGACAGAAGCGACTTGAAAAGGAAGATATGTTGTTCAGCCGCATGATCGGCGAGTCCTTCCTCCTTCCCTTGAGTCGGGAATCTTCACATGACAAGGACCAGATTGACGTTCCCAGGTCTTCCAAACCCCAGGGAAATGTAAACAATCTGAAAACATTTACATATACATTGAAAGGAAACCCGATAAGTATTGCTACGCAGGATTCGATCCGAAAGGACATCGACAGCCTTGGATTAAAACAGTATATCAATAAAAATTTTGCAGAAAACAACTGGGCCTTCAAACTGCTTATGAGGCAGGCCTTTAAAATCCTCATCTTTTCGGGGCAATCATTTAAAACTATTCTGGAACATACTGCCTCAAAGATGATCTTTATTCTCATTCCGGTCTTTGCCCTGCTTTTAAAATTATGTTACCGGCGAAACAAACGGCTTTATTTTGAACACCTTATATTTTCCTTACACATACATGCATTTGTATTTTTATTGCTCATTTTTGTAATGCTTATCCAGTTTCTGGTCCCTGTAAAAATGTTAATAGTGATCATAATATCCCTTGTTTATCTGTTCTTTGCCATAAAACGAAACTATGGTGAAAGAACAGGAAAGGCATTGAGGCAAGTATCACTTCTGATCTTCTTTTACTGCATCATTGCCTTGCCGGTATTCTTTATCATGCTGATCCTTGTCTCAATTTTTCTTGTGTAACAGTATTCTTTCCTTTTTTATCAGCCACTCAATTCTTTGTTATCGGACTGCCTGAGTCACAAACTGGCGGACAAGGGTTGAAACTTATGGCAGTGGTATTATAAATCGTATTATTCACTGCATCCGTTCCATTTGCATCAACACCGACCACAATAGCGATTTTCCGGGCATTATTATCTTTGCCAAAATAAATCCTGTAACCGGTAAGAAGTGAATTTTCCTTTGCAATGCTGTTCATTGCATCCAGTTGTGCTTTGTCGAGTGTGAACCCTTTGATTACCTGGTTAAAACTTGCAGCGCCGGCCAAATAATTTTTAAAATAAATGTTGGCATTGGCTGCCGTGACAGGGCTGATTACTGATGCAGAACCGGAAGGGCCCGCAGCGCTGGAAAATGCGAGCAAACCAATGACCGAAATTCCCGATGCCAGGCCTGTTACAAATCCAACGACAGTTAAGAAATATTTGTTTGTTTTCATACTGTTGCTTTTGTTTCCGGGATCCTCACTGTTCAGCCAGGTTGACCCGTTAAATACACCCATCAGGCTATGGAGTGAGATTAAAAAGACAAATAACGATAGTCTAAAAATCGAAAAGCTGTTCGACCTGGCCTTTTTTTACTTCGACCTCATAGGTGATGATCAGCTTGCAGATAGTGTTAGCAGATTAGGTATCCAGATTGCAGAGGTGAGTCACAGGCCGGAATTGCTGTTGATTTCTTATAACAGGTATATCTCCTCCAATAATTTATCGAAATATAATAAAAATGCACTTGACTGTGCGTTGAAGGCAGAACAGGTTTCCGGTACCAACAATCCTGATATTGCCTTGAGAAACACAGAAAACCTTGTATCTGTTTATTTGTCAGGTTATGATTATGATAAGGCGCTCGAATATAGTTACAAATCTCTTTCAATCTCAACTGCAACTGAAAACACAATTTGGAAAGCCCAGAGTTATCTGGAAATCGGGAAAAGCCTTGATGGGAAGAATCAGAAAATTGAGGCCTTCAGGAATTATCTCACTGCAGCAGCTTTGGCAGAAAGGATCCAAAATTCTGATCTGCTGATAAAGTGCTATTCTGAGTTATCACAATTCTACAACATGAACAAGTTGTATAATAAAGCGACACTTTATAAACTGATGCAAAGTGACCTCCTGAAAAGGATTTTGCCCGTCGATTCTGTTGCATTGATGTGGACAAAGTATGACTTACAGGCGATAGATTTGAACTCCAACAATAACCAGATGAATGAGAGAATTATGCAGGAAATCCTTGATTTCACCAGGCGAAAAAAGCATGACCGGATGCTGAAATATGAAATTGCGCTAATTCGCTCACACCTGATCGAAGCTGACAAAATCAGGCAACTGCATGATCTTTACTATAAACAATTTCCGGCTGAACTGAAAAAACTGGCTTCCGGTAATCCCGGTTTGTTCAACCGGCTCAAGGCATTTTTTTGTGAAGAAGAAAATATGCCTGATTCAGCCATATATTATTTCAATCATGCTGAAACCATACTGCAATCCGACCCTAATAAAATCCTTCAGTCAAATTTTTATAACAGGTTCGGACAGTTTCTTATGCGCCACGGTTTGAAAGACCAAGCCATTGAGAAGTTCTCAAAATCATATGAACTGGCCAAAGCAGCTTCCTATTTTGACTATATGCTTGTTGCCTCAAAGCAACTGGAGTCCAGCTATGTCCAAAACAGCGACTATAAAAACGCTTACAAATATGCTGTACTGAACAAAGTTCTTTCCGACAGTTTAAACAACATGTCGAAGAATGATCAATTGCTGATTATGGAGATTGACCATGAAACCCGGCTGAGAGACCAGACCACCGAACTTGAAAAGCAATTGACTCTGCGGAGACATTACTTGCAATATACTGCAATTACGATAATCATGATTGGGGTTTTCATTGTTTTATTGATGCTTGGAAGTTTGAAGGTTCCGGAGTGGATAATTAAAATGCTGGGTTTCTTCTCATTCATTTTTTTATTTGAATTTATCATACTTATCTCTGACAATAAGATCAATGTGATCACTCATGAGGAGCCCTGGAAAATTATACTCATCAAAATCTTCCTGATTGCAATCCTCCTGCCAATGCATCACTGGATTGAAAGACGGGTGATTGCTTTCTTGCTTAATCCGAGGCTTATCAATATTTCCCAAATCCCTTTGCGCAGCAGGCTCAGGAAACATTTAGCCGGGTTGCATCGAAAATGACCGGTGAAGCGCCCCTTGCTGAGCGGCATATGTAATACCTGTCGTGTCACGTGTCACGCGTCACGTGTCACGCTTTACTCGTCACGATTACTTCTTCACCACCTTTACCCTGTAGATCACCCCCTGGTTGTCGGTTAGGATCACGAAGTAAACTCCGGCACTTTTATCACACATATTGATCGGATAGGTGTACGAAGGCTTTTCAATAACTCCACTCTCAATCATTTGACCTCCCAAGGAAACAATCTTGTAGTTAAAACGGTTCCCTGATGGAAGTGTGACATTTACTATACCACTTGTTGGCACAGGGAAAGCAGCAATGTTTTTGTCTCCTGCAATTGTTTCATTACCCTCAGGATAATTAACACAACCCACAACAGTGAATTCAGCGGCCGATGCCCAGGGGTTTCCGTTTACTTCTGACAGTGCCAGCAAGCGGAAATAACGTCCGGTTACTGCTGTGTCAAAAGCAATCGTCTGGGGTGCATTGGTATTGACGAATTGACCGGTCTTCACCGGAGCTCCCCAGTTCAGGGAATCCTCGCTGATGAAGAACTGGTAATCCTTGATCCGGCCATTCTCTCCGTCCTGGCGGGTCAGGTATGTAAATCTGGAAATCTTATACGGAGAGCCCAAGGCGATCTGGATCTCATGCGGATAGGGAACATCGCCGGTGCTCCAGCGAGTATGCCAGATGGTGGAAGGGTCGTTATCAAAACTCATGACTGCCAGGCCGGGATCATTTGGCTCCTCGCTGTCAACATAGATCAGAGACCATTGGTTTTTAGGGAGTTCTCCGGGGTTGTTGCAGTCATAGATGGATGGACATGTCGTAGTAGTAACCATTCCTGTAATCGACTTTGTATAATTCTGACCATTTTGGGATACGGTAAGACTAACATCATAAGAACCGGGGTTACCCAGAACAACCCTGGGATTCCTGATATCGGGGTTCTCAAAATATGCCGGAGCAGGGTTTATACTCCAATGCCAGGTAGCGCCGGTATGATTCAGAATGGAGTGGTCATCAAAATAAAGTGTATCGAGCATACAATCGTAACTGGCTTTTTCTATCCAGGGGTTGACGATAGGTTTGAAATCCTGTTCCAGCAAAGGCGTTTCCCAAACCCCACTGTTTCCTGCGACCCGTAATTCAGCATCCCTGAAAAATGGAAGTGCAAGGTTAACAGCCATTCCAGCAGGATAATTGTTGTCAAAGGCCGCCCAATCAGTCATCCCCTCTTTACGGTAGAATACTTTGGCTTCATTTCCGCTGATTGCACTGGTAAACAGGTAAACAATGTCATGGTCAGTAATGTCGGGTTGTATGACAATACATTTCAGGTATTCCGAAACGCTTCCGGACCAGTCCGTCCAACTGTCACCTCCGTCGGTCGACTTGAAAACCTTACCGATATCTGTCGACCAGGTTCCGTTCTGAAGACAGGCATAGATCACATTTTCATCATAGGGAGAAATTGCAAAGAAGAGCTTTCCTTTCCAATAGGCGCTTCCATTTGGCGGAGCTGTCAATGAAGGTTTGGATACCCAACTCACGCCGCCATCCGTACTTTTGCACAAACCCACATTTACAATATCTGCATAGATCACATCCGGGTTATGGTAACTGATTTGCAGATACCTTACCTCTGCCGGGGAATTGTAGAGCAGATCCCAGGTGATCCCCATGTCGGTACTTTTCCAGAATCCTGTTCCTTCACCCAGGAAAATGGTTCCATAGTAGTTGGGATGAAATACCATATTACCGCGACGTCCGCCATATTCATCCATATTGGGATATTTACTGAAAATAAAACGGCCTTCCGGTTCTTTCTCGGCTGTTTGGGGCAGGATCCATCCATTACCAAGATCATTAAAGGCAACATGACGGCTTTTGCCCTGCAAAACCCAGCCAGTAGGAGATTCAGCACCACCCATGCGTAACGCTTTGGGCTGATAGAAGTCGGCTATTGCAGTATTGCCATTATGGTACCTTCCTCCGACAACGATGTCCTCATTCCATCCTTGGTCAAAACCCCACATGTCGGAGCCGATCAACCCATTTATCCTGACAAAATAATTTGACGCATTGGTAAAATTATCCGTGGTCAGGTTCATGCCTCCGTCGGTCGAAACCCATGTTTCACCGCTTGGCAGCATTCTGATATCCTGGATGTCGGGATGGATGCTGAAATTCCCTGCATATCCGCCAACCGCTGAAAAGGCAGAACCTCCGTTCAGGGATTTGAAAAGCGTAGTAGTGCCTACCAGGATCACATTTGGATTGATCGGGGAAACATCCAGTACAAGGTCGAAATAACCCTGGCCGTCATCCATGGGAAAAGCCGTTGTTTGACCGGTAGCCTGAAGGCTCCAGTTCCAGTTGCCGGCAATCAGTGTTCCTTTCACCAGGTAAGGTGTATTATTGGCACTAAGCAGGATGGCTAGGAGAATATCAGGACTGGCTGCAGTTACAGCAAGCAGACCCCCGCTTGATTCAACAATGTTGTTTGGGAAACCTGGCTGTGGTTGAAAAGTCTGACCGCCATCAGTGGAGATGATGATGGAAAAATTACCGTTTGCTTTTGTAAGTGCGAAGATCTGTGTATTGTCGTTTGGCTTGATCTCTATATCATAGGTAGGAGAAGTCCATTTTTGCGACCATGTTGAACCACCATTCGTACTGATATAAACGCCATTGCTCGAAGCGGCCAGGATTTTTTGCGGATTATTGGGATCGATCCTCAGCCTGTCAGCATAAAAAAGATTTCCAACGGTCAACAAGGGAGTCCATGTGACTCCGCCATCAGAACTTTTGTGTACATTATTTCCTGCTGCAGCATACACCAAATCAGGATTGGTTGGGTGAACAGCGATGGCGGTAACCGATCCTCCGAACGGATAATTCTGGCCCAGCAATGTCCAGGTAAATCCCTTGTCGGTGGTTTTGTTCACGTAACCGGTTTCTGTCCCGCAATAGATTATGTTGTTGTCAGAGGCAGCCACATCAAAGGAATAAACATTGGCTTGCCACGGGCAGGAGCCGGGAGGAGTGGAGGATCCGGATTCATTCAGCCAAAAGGTCTCCCTGGGGCCCAGAAAGGTCCAGTTTGAATTGGTTGTTTGTGCTGCTTTGATGTTAGTTGATGCAGTTAATTGTGTTTTGAGAAGGTTCCGGTAATATTGATCCGCGTCGGGCAAAACGATGGTTCCATTTGGAAGAGCATAGGATTCAGTAGTCCGCCGCCAGTTGATGAAATAACGGATGATCGCGCTTTCTTCTCCGGGATGTCCGGCAATATAGGCATCGAACCCGCGTGTGATGTCATTAAAATTCACCGGTTCCTGATATAACATTTTTGCCCAGGAAGGATAGTCATTGCTATATGCCGGTTTGTAACTCTTTATGATTCCCGGAAAATCATCGTACGAAGTGAATTGCTGCTGGCTGAACACCGGCAGGCTGAAACAGCATATCACCAGTAAAATTAACGTTCTTGGTAAATAATTGATCATAGGATGGCTGTTATTTGGATTATTCATTCAATTCTTCACCAGTTTAAATGTAACTTTATAATGTGTTCCTTCAACCTCCAGGAAATAGAATCCGTGCTGAAGTTCTGAAACGTCTATGAGTTCTCTGTCTGTACCGATGGCACTTAGGGTATATTTTCCGGGAACGATCATTCCGGTGAGGGAATGGATCACAATGCCGTTGATCTTCTCGTTCCGGTCATCAGAAATAATGGTTACCTGACCGGTCGCCGGGTTGGGAAAAACGACAAATGGCTTTCTTTCAGGGAAATTGGTAATCCCCGTTGTAGTGCAGGATTTCATATAGGTTATGCGTGAAGAATTGGCAAGCGAATCATTAAAGATTACCCATGATGAATCATCTTTTTTCAGGTAATAATTGAGATAAGGGATCAAAAAATCGAGTGTGGTTTTGTGCTGCTCCTCACGGGTTATGGTGAAGTTTTGCTGGCAACCGATCTCGCCAAGGGAACATTGAAAATTATAATCGGCAAAATAACAATGTCCTCCGCCTTTTATGTTTATAAAAACCTTGCAGTCGCTTGCAAGTGAATCATACATGGGAAGCTGGTTCTGTGCGGGCGGGGATACACAATCCTTGTCAGCGGAGAACACCAGCGCAGGAATGGTGATCTCTGTGGCCGCAAGGATCGCTGATGGTGTAGTTTCTGCTGCTGCAAAGGTCACCATCACTGTTGGAACAGGGTTGTTTTCACAGGCGAGAAAGGAGGCTCCTCCTCCCATCGAATGTCCCATGATGGCAGAAGTAGTGTCAATATGATTGTAGAATGGTGAAGATGGAGAATTCCCTTCTGTTTGCATCTGAACTACCAGGAAAGCCAGGTCTTTCCCATACTCAAGATGATTCGGGGAAATTCCGGTTTCAGTCTTTGTAAAAACGATAATATATCCCCTTGGTACCAATGAATCTTTCAAATATAAATATGAATCATAGTTCATCAGGAATCCATGCCCGAATGAAATGACAGGAAACGCACCATCGGCTGCCGTTGCGTTATCACCGGCAGTCACTCCCGGATAATAAACCTCGGATGGTACAGAACGGTTATTCCGCGCCGGATCCGTAAAATTCATGGTACGGTGACCGACTGGAAAACTCTGGGAAAGCACCACGAACGGGATAAAATTGAACAAACCAAAGATCAATGACGAAAGGATTTTCATAGTGTTGAATAGATTCCTGACAAATGAATCATGCAAACGCGGGATAAATTCCATGAAATTAGAAACGGTTTTACCCTAATGAGTATAAAACATCAGGACAGAAATCAATACCGTTTTCCCAATAAATTGTTTGGATCTCCGGATTAATTTTTACTTTTTTAAAATTAGCAGGATCAAGAAGATATTTGAATTTACTGTCAGGTGTACGTCCCCACTCTATCAGTTTCTCTTCCAGATCAATGGTTTTTACTTCACCACTGTCAAATTCCAGAGTAAGGTTATAAGGTTCGGCAGATTTTATGTTTTTTATTGAGTGTAACATATGCTTTATTTTAATGGATCGATCTTTTTAAATTCAGGATTGTTTTTTAATGATTCTTCCCAGTTAGCAAACAATTCATTTTTATGAATTTCTGACCAATCCTGAACCAATCTTACGGCTCTTCTCGGGAGATTGCCCTCAATAATTTCACCTGATTCAATTTCGAAAATTGCTTTGAATTCACCGTAAAGAGCGTGAAAATGAGGTGGAACATGATCTTTTGCAAACATTGCAATAATGATCCCATAAAACCTGCTAATTTCAGGCATAACTTTCTGTTTATGCAAATATACAAAATCACCAACAACGATCCATTAATATTCAATACAAAAGTCAACAAACATCATCTTAGCTTCCTACACTTCTGACTGCCGACTTACCTGCGGCAGGCAGAAAGTGAGATTTATGAAACTTTCAGGGCGTTAAAACGATGACAATTCACCCGGTTTTTTCCGGGCTTCTTTTTTCTCCGCCAGGTTTCGCTTCTCTTCCAGTCGTTTTTCCTTTACTTCAGCGGAAGGTTTTGTCGGTTTCCTTTTTTTCCGCGGGGTCAGTGCTTTAATCAATAACTCGTTAAATTTCGCAATCACGGAATGCTTGTTCTTCAATTGTGTTCGTTCCCGCTGTGAAACCAGCACCAGCTCACCTTCCTGGTTGATCCGTGTTCCAAGTTTCTTCATCACCAGGGTCTTTTCATCCTGGGTCAGTAGTGTTGAATTGACCACATTGAACCGCAACTCAACTTTTGTGCTGACCTTGTTCACATTCTGTCCGCCGGGACCGCTGCTGCGGGAAGCAGAAAAGACCATTTCGGGAGTGAAATCGCGTTTGTTTAGAATGTCAGGCGGCATTGTAATAGATTGGAGAATAAGGGGTAAAAATAAGAGAAAAGATTTGTTCAACAAAGGTGAATGAAGGAAATTAATATTTATTACCGATTTTTCTTGGATCTCTGTAAAATATTATATTTGTGTTATGAAAATATAAAACAAATTTATTTTCTGACTCATTTTCTCCAGGAAACACATATAACACGTGACAACTATAAACCGTGCCACATCTAACTGATCTGAGATATCTGTTATCGGGTTGTATTTAATATAGTGATCTGTAATCTTATTTCAAACCATTTCTTTAATTCAGAGAAGGATGAAATTATTTGGTTTCCTGAGAAAGTCCAAATTCCATTCCAATCCAAAGCAATCCAGGCCAACTACCGGTGATTTCAGCGCGGATTATTCCTCACGGATTAAAAAGATCGTTATCCAGCTTCATGATTACCAATATTACCATGGACCTTTTAAGGAGTTTCACGGTGATTCCCGGTTTATCGGAAGGAAAAAGATCCTGGAAAAGTTAAAATCGCTGTTGACGAATTCAGAATTTACTTCTGGTGTTTATCTTTTAACTGGTTACAGGGGTTCTGGAAAAACAAGCCTTGTAAATAAAGTTATCAGTGAAATCGACAACCATGCGGGATTATTGAAAGGAAACAAAATAGCCTATTTTTTTGTTTTACTTTTTTACCTTCTGGTTTCATTTTTTTATATCAGATATATAGGGATCTCAGGCAGCACAAATCCATCAACCAATATAACGGGACTATGGATCCTTTTACTTTCCTGCTTTACATTTTCAGCCGTAATTATTTTATATCATTATTGGAATATTTTTTCGGATAAAAGAATTCAATGGCTTAAACCATTCAGAAGGAAAGCATTCTTTTTTGGAATCTGGTGCATCAGGGACCTTGGTTACCACGAAAAAAAATACCTGACCTCATATATTCCCTGGTTTTCGCTGACGCTGATCCCACTGATGATTACTTCGTACATATTCATTCTCTGGTGCAAAGTTATTGATTCCATATTTTTTTTAAAAAACCTCTGTCTTTTCTTTTATATAATAGTTTTTCTTAATATGAGCTATTCTGCCTGGCTTTACATTCAGGACAAACCAAAAGGTTTTTTTTTCAGGATAAGGACACTTCTTTACGGACTGTTTCAATTTAACACTTATATATTTATAAAGCTTAATCTTGGTCATAGTAAGTTACGTGAAATTGATATCCTCCGGTTATTGGCAAGAAATGTTAAAACTGAGTATGCCCGATATTATAAACGTCATACTTTTTCACAAATCTTAATTTCACTGGCAATATTTTATTTTATCTACATCTTATCGTACCTCATATACTACAAACCTGAAATATATAACGCTCATAATGATCTCAAACAAAATTGCAAGGTTTACGAATATTTTCCTTCACAAATTCCATCACTGCTCCGTCATGATTCTGTTCAAATCTCACCGGAACAGATATATACGCACATAAGCAATCATTTTAAAGCTGCCCAGACACAACCTGAGCCAATGCCGATTGTGAATTTTCAACATAAAACGGTTGTTGAATATATTTGGGAAAAATCAGCATTTGTAGTTTCATATGCAGTAATCCTTGGCGACAGCTATCTATATATTATTTATGATTATTCCCGTACGATATTAATCAAAGGCTTCTTGTTAGGAATTCCTGACTACATTGATGGTATCATAAATAAATCAAAATTTTTTATTGTCCCATTTTCACTGATTCCATACCACCTTGACTATTTTTTTATTATATATGTTTGTTTTCTGTATCTGATAATAAAAAAACTTTTAATTAATGGCATTTTTCTGGCCAAAAGGCCAAAGAAAATATTAAAAAAAATAGCTGAATTAAATGAAATCATTGTTTCCGAAGTAACGGTTGACAAATTGGCTCATTCTGCAGAAAGATCAAGCTTCAATTTTTTCACCTTTTTTTCACCCAGCACAAAGAAACGTACTGTGGCAGACGTTCGGGAAATCGAAAAAAATCTGATCGAAATCTTCGACGATATTGACCAGATACGTTTCCCTTATTCGAGACCTAATATTATCGTTATTTTTGATGAACTGGATAAGATTGAAACGCATACCTCCATATTTGAAGGGTCTACTGATGAAAAAAGAGATTTTGAAGCAATTCCAAACCAATTCATTAAAAATCCGAATCCTTCATTCACGATTGATGGTACCCGTGAACGACAACAAACACTGCAGGTTCTGCTTTCCAACCTGAAATACTTCTTAAGCGATGCGAAAGCAAAGTTTATTTTCATTGCAGGTCGTGAGATGTATGATGCCTCATTGGCTGATATCTCTGACAGGAATTATTTCATGGGAAGTATCTTCCATGATGTAATCAATGTTAATTCGTTTCTTTCGGACGATTCTGATAAAACCCCTTCGGATATTACAAGTATGATCGAAAAATATGTCTGCCAGTTTATCATTCATCCTCAATACATTGAATATTATAGCAGACATCATAGAAATCGGGAGTACACTGCGAGACATGCTGGCGGGGCAACCGTGACTGAAAGGCATGAACTACTTGAATATTACACCCTGGAAGTATTTAATGACTATCTTATCCAAAGTTTTCCTGATCTCCTTGATGAAAAACAGGAAAATAAATCAGTTGCCGACTGTATTCTTGCAAGACAGAAAAGGGAAAAAATCATCAATATCGTCAGACGGTTTATTGTTTATCTGACTCATGCAAGTAATGGAGCGCCCAAAAAAGTTACCAATTACTTTGAAAAATTTATTGAATTTCAGAAAGTTGATGTCCTCTTATCAAAGGAAAAGTCGATTGAAAGAAATATTCTCCTGGTAACACTTAAGAAGGAGAAAAGGATAAAAGAAAGAGTTCATCCCTATCTTATGTTCAATTATTCCAGACAGTATGAACTGGGGTTGATCAATTATATTACGCTTCCGATAATTCTTTCAATCAGTAACCATATCAAAAATTTCGGAGACAAGTTATTGGTATCCGCAACCTTCCTGAGTGATCATCTGCTGAAGTTCCATAAAGACGGGTTTTCATGGAGAAATATTGAGTATATCCCGGAGATTCTCGAAATCAACAGGACACCCGAACTCCGAACATTTATTTCCAATATCCTGAATTTCCTTTTACAAACGCATCTTCAGACCATATTAAGCGGTTTGTACACCTTCCGTTTCAATCAACGTCTTTCCAATGAAATCTCATTTTTATCCAAGGTATCAGAAGAAGCATCTGCATCTTTCAATTTTACACTTGACGAATCTCTCGCAATCAAGCATTATTATCACAGCCTGTTATTCAGACTGGAAGAAAGGTATAAAAAAATAACCAATGAAAGAACAGGATATATTCATTCTATTGCAATGGTGCATACTATTCTGGGTGATTTATATTTTTATGATGAAGAATATAACGATGCGATAATTGAGTATATGGACTCTGTTCAATACCTCAGGTATTCCGGGTTCTCTGACGAGAATTTTTCATTGCTTTTGATTCTTGTCAGAAGCATGTTGAAACTGGGACTTTCATTTGAAAAGAGAAAAACTTATAGTTCTGCATATGAAATTTACAAAGAGCTGTGTTATTTTCTCATCAAACACCGGGATATTGATGTTAAGGAATTAGGGTTGGAGGAAAAAGGAGAAAATAGGGAAATTATTCTCACAACTCCTCAAACGCAGGATTATCCGGACATCGAAAAATTAAAAAATGAAATATTGGCGGAGAAGATAAATAAAGATGCAAATTCCTTACACAGGAGATTTGAAGAAACATTTCCTTTGGAAAATAATTTTTCCCCGGGGAAACAGGATATTAAATTCGCTGCCAAAGAAGGATTTATCAACCGGATCACAGAGCAACTTAACCCCCCAATAGAAAAAATTCTTGGAAAGATCTCCTCCTTTGAAGGGTTAAGGTTAATATACCAACCCTTACTTGCACGTTTGCAAATCATGGAGAAATGTATCATGGGCGGGATAACCAAAGTTGACTTATTCAGGGTTGAGAAGGAGTTTGACTACCTGCAGAAGGCGATCAATCAGCGCGATAAGTTCCTGATCAAAATTGAATTCTATAATAAGATCGGTGATATCTTGTTCTTCAAACGGGGAAATATCAGGTTTAAAGAAGAAAAACAAGAGTGTAATTGCAATTGTTGGAAAGGAGAATCAGAAGGAAGGTTTAAAAGTGATCTTCTAAAAGATTCTCTTGAAAACAAGGAATATCAGGAGGACGAAAATAAAAAACAGAAGCAAGAAAATGACACTGATTTTATCTTTTATTTGAAACCTGATGATTGTGCCGGGATTTGTGGTCCCGATCTAAAATGTGCTTCCTGTTATTTTTATGCAAAGAGTCTTGAACTTTTTATCCGCAATTATTTATATGAAACGAAGGACGATTCCAAACCAAAAACCCTGGATCAAACCTTTAAGAGAATCCTGACTGGCTATGAACGTTTTTCAACATCCGGCCACACATTTGTAAGGGTATTAGCTGAACTTATTTCAGATCTTGCAGATTCTCAAATGGGTTGCCTGAATTTATCTTACAAAGACTTTAATATGGAAGAGTTCTTGGAATTTGTTGAGAATCCAAAGAATCTTGACCTGGATCCGGCAATGATCATCAAATTTTCAATACCTGGCATATTATATAAATTCTATTTGTCTGCATTGTTTTATAAAAAAGCAAATGATTACAGAGGTTATGTATGGCAGTTGACAAAAATCCTTTACCTGCTGAAAGAGACACTGTATAAAGTGATCATGAAGGAAGCACGACCAGGTTTCAGATTTGATGATGAAAAGGCTAAGAAATTTATTGAGGATTGTGATAAAAAATTTGTCAGGAAGGCCATCAGGGGCTGTTGGGCAGCATACGAGAGTGCACATATGAATGAAGTGCCAAAACACAAAAATGTCATTACAAATCGAGGAAATTTTAATAATAAAGCCAAACCATACGATTTTGATTCACCATCGGGACCGGTATCGCTCAATCGAATATCCGTCAATAATGATATTGAAGAGATAACGATACTTTTCAGCCAAATCACTTCCCTTGTTCATGAAATGACCACGGGTAGTATTCAGTACACATTTGAGAACAGTAAAATAAAATTAACCGGGATAGTAGTAGAACACTATCTGAAAAATATTGTATCGCCTTATAGCGATACAGATACGGTGTATAACCGGATCATCCGGTTGAACTATAAGGTAAAACTTAATTTTAAAGTGTTCATTTGCCTGATAAATAACCTGTTTAAAGTGGATAGTAAGTTTCTTGATCTTTTAAATGGTGATTTGAAAAAAAATAAAGAAGATAACGCGTTTTGGTATAAACAGTTCCTTGGAGTAATTTTAGGACGTCAAATGGAAGGAGATGATAGTAAAACTGAACATCCTGGTATCTGCAAAGAACTTGAAAACGATATTAGGTTAGGTTACAAAATAAAACTGGTCAGGAACAATCAGGAAATAATAAAAGAATGTTTTAGAGACGGCAAAGTAATTGATATTTTCAGCCATCTCATTGCTGATTCATTGTATTGTTTGAACGAGATCATCGAAATTGCCAACGCCTATGGAAAATCATATATCCTGAATCATTCATATGTTGGATCGGCTCATGAAAAAATGCTGTTCTGGTCGGTATGGTATATCGCTATCGATAATTTTCTTTCATATTCCGGGGGGTTATCTCCCAAAGTCAAACCCTATGAAAAGGCACTTATTCTTAAGTTACGGAAAAAGATTATTAATTTGTTGAAATCCTGGATGGATCCCGATGCTTTTCATTCTCAATCCATTGTTTATCATGGGGAAATGGCGATCAGAAGGTATTATTCCGCTTATGAAACCCATGTTGGGGGAAAAGCTTATAAAAACTTTATTGACAGGATGTGCTTCTTAAATGATGATTTCAATGATAAAGTATCTCATTTTTACACGGCATATGAACGATTTGGTTTCAATAACAAAGGGTTTATTACAAAAGTTAATAAACTGAAGCAATTCAATGAAGTATCCAAACTATATAATTATGAGGATTTAATTAATACGAGAATTGATTGATAATTCTGGTAATCTACTTTTCCTTAACAAACAGTTGTAAGTATGATAAATTTGTGAAAGACTAAAAAAGAAAAATATCTCAAACAGATATCATTTTATTAACCAGTAAAAGACCCCGTTATGCCAGAAGATAATACCATTGAATTGAAAGAGACCCTGGAACGCCAGAAGCAATTCTTTTTCACCCATCAGACAAAAGATGTTTCATTCAGGATAGAGAAGTTGAAGATCCTGAAAACGGCCATTCTTGCTTACGAGGAAAAGCTTTATGAAGCCCTGTGGGAGGATTTGCATAAATCGCGGTTTGAGGCCTATGCATCCGAGATCGGGATTGTTCTGTCGGAGATCCGGATCCACCTGAAGAATCTGAAACGATGGGCAAAACCCACGAGGGTTGCCACCAACCAACTGGTTCATTTCTGGTCGACCAGCCGGATCGTCAGGGAACCATTGGGGAGTGTGCTGATTATTGCCCCATGGAATTACCCTTTTCAGTTGCTGATCAATCCGCTGGTAGGCGCCATTTCGGCCGGTAATTGCGCCGTATTGAAACCATCGCAATATACGCCCCGAACGGCAGAAGTTTTAGTAGAGATGGTAAAGGAATATTTTTCTACTGACTATATCGCCATTTTCCAGGGTGGAAGAATGGCAAACCAGGCATTGCTGGAGCAGAAGTGGGATTTTATCTTTTTTACAGGAAGTCCGGACATAGGAAAAGTTGTTATGGAGGCTGCCGCAAAACACCTGACACCTTTTTCACTGGAACTGGGAGGGAAAAGCCCCTGTATTGTGGACGAAGATGCCAACATAAAGGTTGCTGCCGCCCGAATAGTCTGGGGGAAATTCATCAATGCAGGGCAAACCTGTATCGCCCCCGATTACATTTTCGTTCACAGTTCTGTGAAAACGAAGTTTCTCGAACTTATGACAGATAATATTACACGGTACTTCGGTGATTATCCGGAGAGAAGCAAGGATTTTGGAAGGATTGCAACCGTTCCGAAAACAGAAAGATTGGCAAAGTTCCTGGAAAACGTAAAGCCATATGCAGGGGGTGAATTTAACATCGCGGAAAGATATATCGCACCAACCATCCTTGATAATCCCGGGTTTGACCATCCACTGATGCAGGAGGAGATCTTTGGACCCATTCTCCCGGTATTTGAATTCACAGACCTTTCCGAACCGATCAATTATGTGAATTCACATCCCAAACCATTGGCGTTTTACTATTTTTCAGAGAATGTTGCGAAACAAAAGGAGATCCTGAAAAAAACTTCTTCCGGAGGTGGGTGTATCAATGATGTACTGATGCACATAGCCAACGATAAGCTTCCGTTCGGAGGTGTAGGTAACAGCGGAACTGGCCGGTATCACGGAAAATTCAGCTTTGATACTTTTTCAAATCACCGTTCGATCCTCAAAAAGGCTACTTTTTATGATGCCCCGGTGAGGTATGCTCCTTACAGAAAGAAATGGAGTCTGGTGAAAAAGCTGATCAGGTAGAGGCATGTATTGCCATTAGATATCAGAGGGACTCACGATCAGGAATTTCCAGGTTTTCTGTCTCACAAAGAGACAATAGTTTCCCGAAAGACCAGGGAAGGTCATAATTAACAAGCATTCCATAGGGGCGTTTCAGAAGGGTGACCAGGTGTCGGGTATCCCGGTCGTGCTCCGGCATGATCCGGGCTTCAATTTCCTTCCAGTCGGGGGAGCATAATTTCAGGGTGATAAAGGGGTCAGGATCCATAGAAGAGAGGGCTACAGCGCTGAGGTCATCTGTTAAGATTTTATTTTTGGTACGGTTGATATGGCGTTCCCCGAATTCCGACAGAACCTGCATGTATTTTGTGAAAAGGATGTGTTCATTCAACATGAAAACGATACTGGAAGAATCAAAAGCTTTCCAGAACGAAAGTGGGAGGGGTTGGCATAAAAACCTGCCGAGCATAAAAGCACCGGCGGAAAATCCATTGATCTTTTCTTTCCTGCAAATCCGGATCATATTCTTGAAAAACAAGATTTTACGTTCAGTTGTAAGCAGACTGTAAATTTTATGCTGGTCCATGTGAGATCCAAGTCCGCTTTTCAGGATTTCTGCGTAATAATAATCCATATGGGCATCAAACCAGCCGTTTACAAATTCAATGGCTTTTTGTTGCTGTTGGTCATAATCATTACGGATCAGCTTAACAAGATCAGGAAGCGTCGTGGCTTCCTCCGTCTTTAGGGTATTCAGTATCTCCTGGTATGATTTGTAGGCTTTGGCCATGTTGATAAATACCTGTTTTTCTTTTTTTTCCATTTCAAAAGATTTGCCTTCCAGGTATTTCTGAAAACGGGCAGGTTTATAAGTTGCCTTTCCAATATATATACAGTGATGTCTGCTTGATACAGTTATCCAGTCTCCTTCACGGAGGATCATTCCTGCATCATTGAAAACGGCATTTTCAGCCAGGGTCATATGGTGGTTTTTCAGGTTGATAAAAGCGGGGATACCATAACCCAGACAGGCTGTGACCACATGAATAGCCAATGGATTCATGCACATGATGGCATCCAGCTCGCCCATAAAAATAGTTTCTGAAGGAACGAAATTTTCTTTACACAGGCAGACCTTTTCACCCTTTTTCTTAGCTTCCAAAGCTTTAACCATCGAAAAATAAATTTTGGTTGTCACAGCCGACCGGGGAAGTACAGACACTCCATCGCCAAACAGTGTCAGTGTTTTCAGCGAAGCGTCGTCGATTCGTTCAGAAAAGATCTGTCGAAGGTGATATGGACGGATCAACTGGATCACCCTTTTTTTGGGGATGATCTTTTTGTGATAGAGATCGATGGCGGTAAGAAGTGTTGATCTGCCGGTGAGTTCCGACATGTTTAACTGTAGAATGGCAAAAAGTGAGATCCCTTCGAATGATTCCACGGCAAACTCTATGGTTGCCGGAGATCTGAGTTTCACTTCAAGTTTTGGGAGCATGGGTGTAAAATGATAGATGGCCGGAAATTCTTCTTTGATCTCATCCCGTTCAAAATACTCCTTCTGCTCAGCATGAATGGTCCCGGTCATGATCTCTTCTCCGAAAATTTCCCTGACACTTTCAATTTGCATTCCGAGCCCGGTGCGCGGGTGACGACTATACAGGACACCAGGGTAAGAATCCCGGTTGCGGACTGTCCAAACCATTTTCTGCAGGATCAGGGAAGGAAATGCAATGTGACCTCGCTGAAAAGTATAGATAAGATCCTGGTTCCGTGTATAAAAGCTATGGGAAACCGCCATGAACATCTTCACCTGGTATTGGGCGTCGTGTAATATGCGATCGTCAATAATCTCAATTCTTTTGAATAGATGGGCAATTCTTTCTTCCACCTCTTCGACTCCCGGAACAAAATCCTCTTTCCTTGACCGGAAGAATTCCTGTCCCGGACCAAGGATCTGGCAAATGGATTGGAGGTTGTTCAGGTAAATCTTATTGGCTACAGAACGGCCATACCGGTTTTCCAGCGACCGGAAGCTCAGTTTAGTTACCCCGACATTCAGGTAGGTAGGCATCAATCCGGGGATGTATTGAGGAGTTGCACAGCGCATGGCAAAGACCAGGGCATTGTCAGGATCACCCAGCTTTTCACCGGTCATCTTTTCCAGGTTGGAGATGGCTGCCTTGAGACAATCTTCTCTCGCCCGTGCATCCAACTGATAGGAACGCGAGGTCAGTACACAGAAATCCGGAACGGGATAACCCTCCCGGTACAGATCGAGCAATACTTTTCCTTTCTGGCTTAAAAGGAGTTCATCATACGGATAGGTTGTTGTGGATGGAACTACCGAGTCGTTTTCTATAAAAGATACCGTCCCAAAGTCTGATTGCAGGTATTCCAGGTATTGTCGGCAGATTGTTTCCCTCTTCTCTTGGGCGTCAGCATTGTTGCGGACTGAAGCAATGAGAAGATCCAGGTATTGCAGAGCTTTTGTCCGATCCGGCTGACTTAACAGAAAAACATCGATCTTGGTTAAAGGCAGCGAATGAAAACTCTTTCCACCTGGTTTTTTATATTCCAGTTCAGGTAAGAGAAACCCGGTCTTACCTTCTTCTGCTATCCGGTCGAATGGATTCACAAGCACCTGCCGGATGGAAAAATAATTCGGGTAATAGGCTCTCAGACGGAATTCATTGACAGGACCAGATGCTGGCGATTTTCGTAATTTATTCATTCGGCAAATCTAATTTAATATCAATGTGTTATATCATTTTGGCTTGAGAACCACTACCTGGTTTTTTTCCTGCCATAATACAAAGATATAGTTATTATAGGATTTAAGTAGGCCATGAATACCCCAGACAACAGGCTGTGCCGGCGTCATTTTATTCGTCCTGAAGATCCCGTTTGACAATGATAAATAGAGGAATCCATCCTTACCAAAAACAAATGACTCAATCGGAATTTCGCTGTTCAGGATCCTGATAGGGATTGTATCGGGTTGAACAAGAATTATATCTTTTGTAGTTGAATATGCAAAAGTGTTTTTGCTCAAAGGAATTACGTTAGTAACCGGCTCTTTTTGCGATAGAATTGTTCTTATCTCTCTGCCGTTATAATAAGAAATGTGCCATGTACTATCTTTTAATCCCCAGAAGAATATGGAGTCAGTTCCAAAAGAAACCATGTTATAATATCCATAGGGAATTACAGCTATTTTCATGGTCTCTTTTTTTTCTATTTTGGGAAACTCTCTCAAAATAAACATACTGTCCCTGGTGCTCCCGATCAGATATATTGAATTATCTTCCTGCGTTTTGGTTATTGCATTGATAAAATAATTAGCGGTGGGTTTCATAAGCCATCCAGTTCCGGGGGAAAAAATGCCATTGACCATGGGAATACAGGGTAACCCTATGTTTAAAATCTCGAAATTTGTCAATGTATAATCAACTTTAGGATAATTGAGATATTCCAGATTGTATTTTTCTGAAATAATCGAAATTGATTGTGCAATTGTTTGATTTAATGCAAATAAAATAAGGATCAAAACAACAGGGTGTTTCATAAAATTACTATTTTCCATAACTATAATGCTGATCCATATTATTAAGCCAACCCTCAGTTTTCTGTTGTACATCATTTTTTTCACCTGCAAGATATGAAATGGCATGAGGTATGATCTCACCCATCAGCTCATCGGCCTGGGCAGGCAATTCTCTCATTTTAACATACAAAGACACCACTCCAAACGTTGCCGAAGACCTTACCGGTTTCAATATATTATCATTGATCGTCTGCATTTCGGGCAAATTCGTAATTGCATCGGAAATTTTATCCTTAATGAACTCAACTCCTTTGGCACCCACATCTATTCCTGTATTTAGATTAATATAGTCAGATCCATCCTTAAACACTTGGATTGTAGATAATTTCAGGTTCGCTGTCCCATTTTGAATGTTTTCCCTGACCTGACTTATATAATCCTTCATCTGATTTGGTAAGCTTAACAAATCGGATTCATAATCATTTGAGTTATATTTATCCGTGTTAAGATCGCCGTAAATCCGCTTCTCATTTTCGTTTTTTGACGCCAGTCTTGTATTCGCAATAACACCGGCGCCATTATCAATCGTTTTATAATTTCCAGAATTATTTACATCTTCTATTTTTTGGTCTTTATTATTTGCTGAATTCTCAAAAGCATTAATTGCCTGATTTGTCTGGTTATTAATATATTCTGCTTTCTGTTGATGATAATCATCAATATATTTCACTTTTTCCTTTGATGAGGCATCCATCGCTGTTTCAATACTCCCGCATTCGTTTTGTTTCTGGGTAATTAAGTTATCAAGGTTTGCCAGTTTTGGTTGAAAGTTATTTTTCGTTTGTGCTTGTGCTTCATAACTGGTATAGGTTTTTTTAACATCATTTCCTTCAACCTTTAATAAATGAGTCGAATAGGACATATGCTCCTCCACTTCTATCTGGGAGGCGCTTCTTCCACATTTGCTGCAAAAATGCCCGGTTAAGATTTCTGAAATTTCCTTATTCATTTCAGTTTCCATCTGTTGCCGCTGCTTCTGTAAATTCAATAGTTGCAATTGACAATTTGTTTTCTGATTATTTAAATTGCTGATACTTGAATTATAATCCTCGACTTTCTTATTATACTGCTGGACCTGATTCTGCGGAAAACAGAAATATCCGGTAAAGCAAATCAGGGTTAATAATATAAATGGACGCATATTTTCTTATTCTTAAGGATGATGACTATTTTCTGATATCATAATTTATTAAAATGGTCTCACTTGTTGAGTTAAGGATCTGGCTCATTTCAGAATTCACAACCGGTACAGTTTCAGATTTATAATAGAGAAATCCAATATACCTGGCGTAATAACTTACAGAATTAACTGTAAAATCGAATTTCTTCATATCTTTTGTCAGATTATTGGTCTTACTTATGGTTTTTATGACCATAGCATGCTGATATAATTTATGATTGACCGTTACTGAAGTATCCAGGGATAGTACCATGTATTCATTCATTGTGATGGTTCTGCTATTTTTTGTTGTATCCTGCCATGTCTCTCCGGCTGTGTAATGCTTAATGGGGTTTGTATTCGCATGGGTTCCATTTTTATCTATTATCAGGTTACTGTAAATCAGGCTATCATTATACAGCCAAGACTCTCTTTCTTTCTGATTTCTCTGAAATGCAGTATCACTATAATAAGTATACATTCTATAATATACCCTGTCATTGTAATTTTTGGTTTCTTTTGTTAAAACATTGATATTATAATACTCCCTTTTATTATTGTTCGACAATGTGGTATGTTTATACTTTAACTTCGTATATATTTTCATTGGAGAGTAAGTATCGCAATTGATTTTCCGGAGGATCGAATCATTCAGTTCGCTTCTGTATTCATGATTTGAGAAATATTCATCCAGAACCTGGTATGGATTTCTGGATGTATTTACAACAGCCATTAGTTCGTCATCTTCATTGATGGATTTACTGGCAGGAGTAACCGGATTTGCCTGAATTCCGTCACCAACGACAGCGGTTGAGTGATCAGTATCCGGACTTACATTCGGGGTTGGACTAAAATTTTGCCTGTTGACAATATTGATCCTTTGGGTTAGCTCGGCCTGGGTTTGCTTTTTCTCTGAAATGTCCTGATCAATCTGCTGATTTATTCTGTTCAGGTTTTGGTAATTGTTGTTGCGGTTCAGTGCATATAGATCACCGCCAAGTTGAGTAGCAGTTCCGGCAAGAAGTCCGCCTGTCGGATCCGGGACATATTGGGAGGCTATACTTGTAATAAACCCACCAAATGAGCTGACATTTTCAGCTGCCTGCTGCTGCCTGGCCAACCTGATCATCTTGTTCTTATTTTGATCAAATTTACTGGTTAGTTTTTTACTCTGCTTATCGAGTAATGACCAGCATTTTTTGCATGCACTAATAACCACCTGGGCGGCCTCATATCCAGAAGGATTCGTATAGGCAATGGAATTGTATAAATCGTAAACAGGTGTTTTATTTTCAAATTCGGGATGACGCTGGTACAGGTCAGCGATCGATAATGATGCGAGCAAAGCTTTGGCGGAACCTGCATATTGCGGATTTTCACTTATTTTCCTGTACATCAATATGGATAGATCAAAAAAAGCCCTCTCTTCAAAAAACCTCGCAAGTTCATAGATCGCTGTGTCACTTGTAAATGAATTGTCATATACAACCCTGTTATAATGAAGCGCTGAAATGTCAAACCGTTTGTGCTGAAACAGTTCATCTGCAATTTTCATTCTTTGTACATAATCTATTTTGTCAAATTTCAAAGTCCTGAGATACATACTATCAGCCAACTCGTTGAGCATTCTTTCATCAAAAAAATGGCCGATGGACAGGCATGCCTGATAATCAAGGTTTTTTACATGTAATGTTTTGGAATATATTACATTGGCCAATTCAGAATGTCCTGTCTTCTGAAGGTAATCACCCAGGTGAATGCAGGCTAAATAGTCATTGTTTTGAATATCATTCCACCAGTTTTGTAATATGGGATAATCAGATTCATTGGGAATGGAAAATATTTTCTCATTATTTGAAAAAGGTTCAGAATAGGTAAAATACTTGATATTCTTCATCTTTATTCTGATCCCGATTATATTTTCTGCTAATTTCTTGTCAATGCCCGATAAATTCAAGGTGTTCAGTTGCTTGAGATCTTCGAAATTGACAGGTATGCCGGAAATCGGATTGTTGTTGATATTCAGGATCTTTAACTTATTGAGCCTGTTCAGGGAACCGGGGATGCTGGTTATTAAATTTGAAGAAACATCCAATGTTTCCAGACTTCGACAATTAGTAATGGATTCATTCAAACTATCGATCTTGTTCGAACTGATTGAAAATACTTTCAGCTGCTGTAAACAGTCCAGATTCCCAGGTAAGTTCCTTATTTGATTGCTGTCTGCGAAAAGGATTTCCAGATGGGTCAGTTTGCAAAGGTCATCGGGTAAACTTTCAATTTGATTTTTGGAGAGATCCAATTTCCTGAGTTTTGGAAGATAACGGAGGAGGGTATCAAATTGTCGAAATTTATTTTTGCTTAGGTCGAGGTATTCCAGATTTTTAAAACTTAAAATTTCAGAGGGGAGTTTTCTAAAACCTTTGTCACTCAAATCCAGTGATATAATCGAATCAGTGTTTAAGGTCAGGGCATTTTTTATAGATAAATATGGAGCGGTACAGACCTGGATTTCTAAAGGTTTTATTGCGTTATTCTTGGGGTCAATAAAATAAAACACGAAATTGAGTTTGCCTTTTGGTATGTTTTTTTCAGCAATCAGGTCAAATTTAAAGATTTGGGTTTCACCTGGCTTAAGACATTGAAGGGAGTTGCCTTTCAGGTAATTAATTCCGGGGGAATTATTTATTTCCACCAAATTGATATCCATCAGGTCGGCCATCCCCGAACCTTTATTGGTTATCGTCATCATGATGTATCCTCTTTCATTGCCATCCAGTACACCATTACCTGAAGGTTCAATGAATGAAGCTGTGATCTCGGGCTGGTTCTGATTTATTTCCAGTAACTCCCTTTCATGCAACTGATCAAGAAATGACTGGGTTACCCTGGGAAGCTCGATTTTGACGGAATCCAGGAATGCTTTTTTGAATTTTACATGGTTGAAATTATCATCGGTGGTTATTTCATTAAGGTCAAAACCTGATTTCGCAGCGATGTTTATATAATGTGAAGACAAACCTGGGTTGACATCGGATGCATAAAACCGGGATAGATAATAGGAATATGTTCTTAATGAATCTTTTACAGAAGTGTTATTGAGCAGGTCTTGATAATGCTTTAATGCACAGGCTTTCTGACCGGAATAAAAGAGGGCTTGATAATAAAAATCACCATTATCCAAGTTCTTAGCACTGTTAAAATCATTTCTGGCCAAAAGAAATTTATCAAGAAGCAAATAGGTTTTACCCCTTTCAACATATGCTCTGGCACTTCCGGTTTTGTTTATGATCCTTGTATAATCCTTTATTGCATCCCAGTATAATCCCTTTTTTACTTTTATTTTCGACCTGGTGTATAGTCCTTCCATATTGGTTGAATCAATTTCCAGCGATTTGTTTATATCAGCGAGTGCAGAACCATAATTCTGCATGTAATACCGGGCGATACATCTTTTATAATAGAGTAACCCCAGCACTCTGGTACTATCCTTATAGAATGCAATTGCCTTTGAATAAAACTCATGGCTTTTTTCAAATGTGGCTTTTCTGTCTTTTTTGTTTTTCCAGGATAGCCAGGCATTTCCAAGATTTAAATACAGACTTCCATCCCTGTAATCAAGATTATCTGCACTTTCATAATCATTTATAGCATTCTCAATCTCCCCAAGGTTGTATTCTGCAATTCCCCTTTGAATAAAAAGTAATGCACGTAAATCATCATCGTCTTTAACAAAAATTCCGAAAAATTTCAAAGTTTGATAAGCCTCTTGATATTTCTTTAACTGATTTTCCAAACTGCTCTTATAAAAATAGACTTCAGGATATTCGATAGGGGATCTTTCAAGTACATCCTTAAAATCCTGTAAGGCACCCTCATAGTTTTGCTTATTCAGTTTTTTAATTCCACGTTCGTAGGATTTAGCAGGATCCTGGGCTAGCGTCAGTCCTGAAAAGGAAAATAACAGAATAAAAAGTAAGATTGCATTTTTCATGGTATCAGTGCTTGAAGAACGAAAGTATTTTCCCACCTTACAGCGGATGAAGTACATATTACCTCAGCAGTGTGGCAACATATAATACAAATGTATCGATTTTGTGATCAAAAATGTTAATTTTGTTCGTGGTTAGCTTTTTAAAGATTGAATGGCCGTGAAGAATAAGAAACATGTAAATTTTCCGAAACCGATACATTTCAAACACACTACTGAAATGAAGAAAAAAAACATGATTGGCCGTAATCCGGTAATACAAAAAAAAGAAGCCCAAAAAAATGCTTTTGAAGTAAAGTACACCGTAAACAGCACCGATTCCCCTGGTATCTTTTATGAATACCACTCGTGACGATTGTTCATTAACCAGTGACCAGTTTGCCGGTTCACCGGTTTATTCTAATTTGTCGAGAAGTTCAATAAAGGCTTTTTCTTCCCTCATATTGTTGAATACAGGATCTTGTACCAGGGTTTGTTTTTTCTTCAATCCGTTTTTTATAGCGGCTTTCAGCGCTTTGACAGACAGACTTTTTTCTCCTATGCAGGCATATGACCTGGAGAGATAATACCAGGCATATTTATTCTGAGGTTCTATAGCGGACCAAAGTTTATAGAACTGGCTTGCAACAACATAATGTTGCATTTCCATGTTGGACCATCCCCATTCGGAGCAGGTTGCATGGATCATATTCAGCAAACGGATTGCAGCCAGACGGGTACCGGGATCCTTGGCGGCAGATTTTCTCTCCAGGAACCGCACCTCATTTTTCCACCAGACAAGGACACTGTCGGGCAGGGTTCCTGTTACTGTGATCCGGTCGAAGGCCAGTAGGTAGAGTTCACGATCATCAAGCTCATTCCGGCGTGTCTTGTTCCATCGCGTAAGGTTGATCTTATAATCCTTTGAATGTTCCAGGTTCGCAAGTTTTTCCGAAAACGCCGGTGCGCCGGTTTGATCAGGGAAGTCCCTTTGCAGATAATGATACAGCCGGACAGCTTCAAACAGCTCCCTTTCTTTGGTCAGGGAATCTGCCCTTGCAGATAATTTCTCAAAGTACTGATGGATAAAGCTGTGGTCTTCTGGCATTTTATTTCTGTGCATTGCCTGTAATTGGAGCCAGGCAACCGCTTCCTCAAGCAATGGTGAAGCAGGCCAATCGTGGCCGGTATCAAAGACCTGCAAACATGAAATGATCCCAAGATCATCAAGGTGTTTTTCGAGATCAAACATTTCCTGGTAGTTCATATCTTTCAATCCTACCAATCCATAATAGATAAATTCTACATGGCTTATGGGCTGATAAGCGGTAAGGGCAGGCATCCCTGCTCCGCACCCGATTACCCCGGCAATAACGGGCTTATGCATAGCCATCGCGAATGCAGAACGGGAGCCTCCTGAAAAGCCGGCTGTATATATCCTGGATGAATCAATGGAAAAACGGGTGATCACATCATTGAACATATAACCTGCAGCATCCAGAGATCTTTCCATCGTACCGTTTTCAGAGTTGTTGGATCCGGCCAGGATAAATCCGTATTTTTCTGCAGCTACCCGGAAACTATCCACTGGCAGAGCTCCTCTTGCACCGGGATCGAAAATAAAGATTACCGGCCATCTTTGGTCTGCTTTGAAATAACTGGGTAAATATAAAGCATAACTCTGGTCCGGTTGATTTCTGCACCAAACTGTATCCAATACCTTTCCTTTTTCAATCGCGGAATCCGGAGGGAGCGCAAAATCTTTCCGTAGAGGGAAAATAAGAACAAGGGTGGTCACAAAGATCAACTTCCAGGATATGAGGAATTTCACTTTCTTAAAACGCATTATGTTCATTACTACCGTTTATCAGTGGGAAATTTCTGTTTTTCCATCTGAATTGATAAATCCGCGGAACATCATTTCTGAATTGAAGGGCATTGCAATGTTCCCGTTTTTATCTACTGCGATCAGCCCTCCGGAAGCGCCCTGGTTTCGGAGCTTTTCCCTGATCTCAAAACTGGTGGCCTCTTCCAGGGAAATGCCCTTGTATTCCATCAGGGCTGAAATATCATACGCCACCACATTCCGGATAAAATATTCTCCATGACCAGTACAGGAAACAGCACAGGTATTGTTATTTGCGTAAGTACCGGCACCTATGATCGGTGAATCACCGACCCTGCCTTTCATCTTATTGGTCATTCCTCCGGTGGAGGTACCTGCTGCAAGGTTTCCGTACATATCAAGGGCGACAGCGCCAACCGTTCCATGCTTTTTAACCGTATCCCCCTTTGTCGATTTTTGTTGTTCCCTTGCTTTCTGCAAATCATCCCAACGTTCTTTCGTATAAAAATAGGAAGGGTCTACAATTTTCAGCCCCTGGGTTTGCGCAAATATCTCGGCACCGGTACCGACTAAAAGAACATGTTTTGACTTTTCCATGACTGCCCGTGCGGCAGAGATCGGATTTTTTATGGTGGTAACGGAAGCGACCGCTCCTGCCTTTAAACTCTTCCCATCCATGATCGAAGCATCCATCTCATTTTTTCCTTCTGAAGTAAATACTGACCCTTTACCCGCATTAAAGAGCGGTGAATCCTCCATAACCTTAATGGCAGCCTCTACTGCATCCAGCGCGGAACCTTGATGCTCAAGAATTTCAGATCCTGTTTTCAGTGCCTCTCTCATCTTGGCTTCATATTGCTTCTGCTGTTCGGGTGTCATGGAACTCTTTCCACCGGCACCTCCATGGATAACAAGGACCCATTTGGCTGAATGAGAAACAGGAGCGACGGAGGCATTCTGAGAATAACAAGCCGTGATGAAACTGCACAGCAGAAGCAGAACTGAATATCGAATATTGATCAACGAATGTTGAAAGTTGAACGGAATATTACTCCTTTTTGATTTTTGCATTTTGATTTTTGACTTTTGATTTATTATCCTATCATACCTTTTTATGAAGTGCCGATTACATAAGGCTCCTGAACATTGCTGTAAAGTTAACCAATCCGCTTACCTGGAGTATGGTGATAATCACGGAAAGAACAATGACAGCCCGGATAAATCCTGCTCCCTTTTTTACGGCAAGATAGCTGGCAATCAGCGCGCCGATCATACTTCCTATCGACAGGATAAGTCCATACAGATAATTGACCTTACCGTCAAGGATAAAAACCAGTAATGCAAATATAGCATAGAAAAACACGATCAGGTTCTTTACGGCATTCGCCTTCACCAGATCATATCCGACAGTGAGAACAAGAGACATCAGCAGGAAATAACCCACACCGACCTGGATAAATCCCCCGTAAAAACCCACGGTAAAAAAAATCAGGAAATGATACCATTTCAATGGTTTATTCAAAAGTCCTGCATTCTCCTTCAACCATTTATCAGGTTTATAAAAAAGAAAGAAGATCATGATGACCATGGCAACACACATGGAAAGTTCGATGGTCTTTTCATGTGCATCCACAGCAAGGAATGCCCCGAAAACTGAACCCACTGTAGCCGGAATACCAAGCCATACCGGTTTCAATGAAGTAAACATCTTCTGTTTCGTGAAACTGGTGACTGATGTTAACGTCTGAAGGAATACGCTGATACGATTTGTACCATTGGCAATGTTTGCAGGTAACCCCAGAATAAGGAGGAGCGACAGACTGATCACGGACCCTCCGCCCGATAAGGTATTGATGAACCCGACAATTATGCCGGAAACAATGATAATAATGATAACGGGAATTGACATAGTCTGGAAATGTTGGTTTCGTGGTTATTTTGTCATTAATTACCCACCCCGACCTCCGGTCTTCCCCTCCCTTAAAAAGGGAGGGGATAAAAGGGGTGGGTATCTGGTTAAAGTCACCGCTGCATTTTTTTGACTCATTGTTTGTTATGATCGATGAGTTTACTGTGTTTTCTTCCGAAGCTGAAATAAATTACAAATCCTACCACAAGCCAGATGATGAATCTCATCCAGTTTGTGATTCCAAGTTGGGCCATCAGGTAAAAATTGGTCAGTAATCCTAAAACCGGGATCAGTGACAGTTTATTTTTCACTGCTGCAGTCGTCATGATAATCGCCGCAATACCGAATAACAGCATGGGAAACTGATGGGCGACAAGTTGTCCTAAGTTGACCGGTGGATTGGAATTGCCCACTCCCTTGCCAAAGAATCTTGTAAATTCATTCAATTCAGGCGGATTCCAGAAATAGAGGAGGACAAACACCCCCACCCAGATCAACGGAAGAAAATAGCGGCTGTTGATATATTTAACGCGGAATCCTTTATCCTTACCTGAGTGCTCGGGACTTCTTGTCTGTTTATCAAGCATAAGCACTCCTCCTGAAACCAATACGAAAGCAAATAGGGTACCGATACTGGTGAGATCGGTAACTTCCGTAAGATTTAAGAACAGCGAGGGAATGGAAACGATCACCCCGGTCAGTATTGTAGAGAAACCAGGAGTTTTATATTTCGGATGCAGCTTGGAAAATATTTTCGGGAGCAAACCATCGCGGCTCATGCTCATCCAGATACGGGGTTGTCCGACCTGGAATACGAGCAAAACACTGGCCATGGCAATAATAGCGCTGATAGAAATAATACCGGAAAGCCTTGTCAGGTGTAGTTTATCGAAGGCAACAGCCAGTGGATCACCCACACCCAGCTCTGTGTAATGGACCATTCCTGTAAGGACCAGGCTGATCAGGATATACAGAACGGTCGTTATTGCAAGAGCATAGATCATGGAACGGGGCAGATCCCGTTTCGGATTTTTACATTCCTCCGCCGTTGTTGATATGGCGTCGAACCCGATATAAGCAAAAAAGACACCTGCCACACCTTTCAGGACACCACCTACCCCGTTCGGGGCAAATGGGCTCCAGTTTCTGCTATTTACATAGAATGAACCTACTCCTATTACCACGAGCAATATCGCAATCTTTAGGATTACCATGGTATTGCTGGCCATTTTTGTCTCATAGATCCCGATATATACAAGGGCGGTGATAAATACCGTAATGGCAAATGCAGGTATATTGGCTATGAAATGGAGATCCCCGATATGGGGGGCATTCATCCAGGCTGAGTATGCTTTTTGAAGAGCAGAAGATAACCCTGTTAAGCTGACACCATGGGCCATCTCATGTAATGCGGAATGATAACCCCTGGCCGCGCTGAGGTAGTCTATACCCAGCCAATCGGGAAACGGCAGACCTATACCTCCAAGGAATCCGGTAAAATAATCTGACCAGGAAATTGCCACGGCAATATTTCCTACCGCATATTCCATGATCAGATCCCAACCAATGATCCATGCGATAAGTTCCCCGAAACTTGCATAAGCATAAGTGTAGGCGCTTCCGCTGATGGGAATTCTCGATGCGAATTGTGCATAGCACATCGCTGAGAAACCGCAGGCGATGGCAGTGAAAACAAATAAAAGAGAAACTGCCGGTCCGCCGCTTGCGGCTGCAGTTCCGATCGTGCTGAAAATACCTGCACCGATGATTGCAGCAATACCTAAAGCTGTGAGGTCCCAAACATTAAGACTTTGTTTTAATCTTGTTTTTTCTCCTAAATGTTCGGACGCATCAGATAGAATCCTGTCGATCGTTTTCTTTCTGAAGAGATCACTCAGCCTCACGTTATGGAATGTTTCGGTAAAAGTATTAACAATTGTCGAAAAATTAGTAATTTGCCCCGAATTTAACCAATTGCCGATGGATGCAAGATTAAAAGCAGATTTTCTGGAAAAATGGGAAAAGTATTTTGGGAATACTGAACTTCCGATTACCTTTTTTTATTCCTCGAAAATGAACAATGCCACCCTGGCAGATTCTCCCAAAGGCAGAAGTTGCCTCATCTGTGAACTGGCTAAGGTGCGGAAAGGACAGTCGCTGGCATATAATAAAAGTGTGATCCAGTGTGGTGGAGCCAAAAGGTATCTGGGGTATGACCATGAATTCCGGCCGGATTTTGAGTATTTTCTCTCCTGTGGAAATGACAAGATGGAAGGAGAACGGTATATTCAGACTCCTGAAATGGTAAGACAGATAATGAAAAATATGTATAACATCCCGGCAGAAGGTCAATTTGCGATCTTTAAAAGATGGGATAAGCTGGAACAAGCTGATGAACCTGTTTGCGCCATTTTTTTTGCAAAACCGGATGTCTTATCAGGCCTGTTCACACTGGCTAATTATGACCAGATCGACGGACGGGGTGTGATCTCTCCTTTTGGTTCAGGATGCGGATCAATTATTTACCAGGCCTATCTTGAGAATCAGAAGGAGAGTCCAAAGGCCGTCCTGGGGATGTTTGACCCTTCTGCGAGACCATGTGTTCCTGAAAATACCCTGACTTTTTCTGCTCCTATAAAGAAGTTTGTTAAAATGATCAGTTTCATGGACGAAAGTTTCCTGTCCACCAAAACATGGGAAGAGGTCAAGAAACGTCTTGAATAAAACCATACGAACGCCCCTGATCAAATGTGCCGGTTTACCAGTTATTCACACAAAACAATCATTGTCAGATATGGTAGATCCTGGATACAGGGATTGGCTTTCTTATTGTTAATTCTTTTCGGGGGGATCGTTCAGGGACAGCAAAAAAAGCCCGCTGTTATTGCTGATTTCAGTATTCCTGATACCGTCTGCCTGGGAGATCCTGTAGTCATTTCCAATCGTTCAGAAGGAGCCACAACCTGGCTGTGGAATTTTTGCTCAGGAGGTGTGGGCAAAACTCCATCGGGCATCAATTTTGGAAATCCATTGACTCTCCTGAAGCATCCTATGTATATAACCATGGTGAAGGACTTGGATGATTATTATTCTTTTATCACCAACCGGACTGATGGATCCATTGTCAGGATTCATTATGGAAATAATTTTCTGAATCCCCCTTCTTCAGTGGTCAAATTGGGAAATTTTACTTATTTTAATGATTCAATCTATGGAATCCAGGTGAAGAATGAGAATGGCAAGTGGTATGGTTTTGTGGTGAATAACTCCTCACTGCTTCGTCTGGATTTCGGGAATTCCTTGTTAAATATGCCAAGTTCCACTCATTTAGGTCCATACGGAATGTATGACCGGGGGCAGGGATTGGTGATTGAAAATGATGCCGGGCATTGGGTAGGTTTTTGTGTTTCGAATTACTGGAATACCCTTATCAGGTTTGATTTCATAAATGGTCTCTCCGATAATCCTGTGGTCACAAGCCTTGGAATTGTGGGTGGTATTTTCGCCCCGGCTCAGCTTGCTTTGATCAATGATAACGGTGAATGGCATATGTTCGTTACAAACAGAAGCGCCACCATTTCACACATAAAGTTCGGAACTTCTCTTATGAATGATAGTCCGGATGGGATCAACCTCGGTGATGTTGGCTTCCTTGAAGATAACAGGGGTATTACGATGATCGACGATTGCAGCAGGCCACATGGCTTTGTGGTAAATCATGAGCTCTCTTCCAATATGCTGGTCAGGTTAAACTTTGAGGGAGGCATAAATGGAACTGTTACAGGGACTTCTCTCGGCAACATCGGGGATATGCTGGAGCCAATCGCTATGTCGGAAATTCAAAGGTTTCATGACACGCTTTATATATATGTTGTCAACTATAATAATTCTACCCTTACCCTTCTTTATTTTCCGGCATGTTCCTTAACTGATCTGCCTTCATCTGCCCTGGAAAATCCGCCACCGGTTTATTACCCTGCTCCGGGTGATTATATAATTACGCTGACAATCGATGAAGGAATGCCAACACAACAAGTGACATGCAGGGAAGTTATTGTCGGAGACCCGGTGAGTGTCAACCTGGGTAATGATAGAAATGTCTGTACCGGGAACCAGTTTGTTTTGGACGCAGGAACCGGATATACGTCTGTTCAATGGAACACAGGAGATACTTCACATGCGATAACATCTGATACTGCAGGAAAATATTGGGTGGATGTTACCAACCAATACCATTGTACTGCTTCTGACACGATTATCATTACGGTTATCCCTTCAATTATTTCAGAAATTGATACTTCCCTTTGCACCGGGCAGAAATATTTTGCAGGAGGGCATTGGCAATCAATACCGGGTATTTACAGGGATACTTTGAGTGGGACAATGGGTTGTGACAGTATCATAATCACAAACCTGAGTTTCAGGGATTCCATTCCCCGGAAACTTGCTTCTGATACAATGGTCTGTCCATGGAAACAGGTGACCCTTGAAGTGGTCACCCCGGGGGCGACGGATTATCGATGGCAGGATGGAAGCACCGGCTCTGTCTTTACCGCCAATGAACCGGGGATGTTTTGGGTGAACATTACGATAGCTCCCTGTTCCCGGACGGATACAATACATCTCCGGACCTGTTCTAACCTGATATTTCCGAATGCTTTTACCCCCAATGGCGATGGGATAAATGATTATTTCCGTTCCAAAGGGGCCCTCCCGAAAAACTTCCTGATGATGATCTATGATCGTTGGGGGCAGCTGGTGTTCCGGTCTGGGAATATCAGTATTGGTTGGGATGGAAGATTCAACAATCAGCCTTGTCCCACTGGTACATATACCTATATCGTTACTTATTCCGATCCGGAAAACACCGGCATTGAACGAAAAATGAAAGGTAGCTTTACACTTGTCCGTTAATTTTGATTTAGGAAAAATTATTATCTTTACAGCAGTAACATTCAAACAGTTCTGATATGAAAAAGTTTTCCCTCATTATTCTTTTGTCAGCAATTATCTCCTTCTCATTTGCAAATGACAATAAGGTTGTTCCGGATTCGGCCATCCTGCAGCAATTGTCTTCACTAAAAAAAGTGATCACTGATCGTATCGCGAATGACTCTGTAAAAAACAATGCAAAAAATATTGTTATTCACAAACCGGTTGTAACAGGAGTAAGATCCATCCGGGGATTTTTTAAAAATCAATTGGCGGTATATGGGAATGCCATTGAAATTAAATTTGATAATCTGAAGGATATTTATAAGCTCCAGAAATTGGCAGGAGATGATGTAAAGGGTAGTCTGGATACTAACATCATTTTATTTCTTGAGCAGCAACCGGTCAAAGATATTCATGCAGGTTTGATTGATACCAGCGGGAATACGATTGTTTTCAATCTTGACAGAGATTCAAAATCCCTGCAACAATTCAACCCATACTTTGAGTATATATGGAGCAGCAATAAATGGAAGTTCAGCGCAGGTTTCAGAAACGGACAAATGTTTGGTTATTCACGGAGCTATGCATCTTCATATACAAATGTATGGTATGTTAGTCCATGGGCCTTATTGGGAGTGCTTGTTCTTTTTGGTTTTATAATCGGTTGTTTTCTTTATCTATCCAAAAAGAGAGACCTGATCCGATGCGGAGATATGGAGAGTCAGTTCAGCCTTGGGCTTACCCAACTTTGTTTCTGGACACTTCTGATCTCTTCTTCCTATTTCTTTATCTGTATTATAAACAACGAACTCCAGCCCCTAAGTGCAAGCACGCTTATTTTATTGGGTGTCAGTATAGTCACTACAGCCGGATCAAAGATGATCACTGTAAGAGAGAAAATCCCGATAAGTGCATATAAACCAAGCCAGGGCTTTTTCAAGGATCTTCTTTCAGATGAAGTTGGATATAGCGTCCACCGCAGCCAGTTTGTATTATGGACCATTATTATGGGGATTTACTTTATTGAACAGGTGGTAACCCGGATGAAGATGCCGGATTTTCCGGAGACCTTACTTGCATTGATGGGGATCAGTTCTGCCGGGTATGTCGGGTTGAAAAACTTTGAATATACCCCTGCAAATGCAGGCTCTGGAAAAAGCACACTTCCGGGTCAGGAACCAACCCCTGTACCTCCCGTTCCCACGAAATAAAAACCGGCTTTTTAGTCAGGTCCAATCGGTAAGGCCAACTTAAAACTTTGTGATATGGAAGACCTCTGGTATTTTGACTTTTTACATGAGGATGAATTGTTAAGGTATTCTCAAGGGCAAATGTCAAGTATCGCAATACTGGATACAGGCATTGATACCCACGCTACATTTCCTGTGGCCTTTAACCCTGAGAAATCTATCGATTTGACAGGATACAATTCAATTAATGATAATGACGGTCATGGTACCATGTGTGCTGCAGCCATCAAGGGCAAAGGTGATCTGATCCGTGGCATTGCTCCGCAAACAGATTTACAGGTGATCAAAGCTTATGAAAAGGAGGAAGCCTTGTCGAGTGGTTCCCTGATCAAGGGATTGCAACAGGCAATTGATAACAGTGCCGATATTATTTCAATGAGTCTTGAATTGAGAAGTATCAATAGCCAGCAAAATATTGATCTCCTGTCAAGATTGATAAAACAGGCCAGGGAGAAAGAAATCATCATGGTTTGTGCGATTGGAAACAGGAGTGCAGAACCTGAAATCAGGGATGATATCTACCTTGGTCTTTTTAATGACTGTTTTTCAGTCGGTTCAGTGAATGATCATAAGTCAGTATCAGAAGTGACCATTATCAGCCATAATTGCAAGATCCTTGTTCCGGGTGAAAATATCCGGGTAGTCAGGAATAATAATGAAATCAGTTCTGAAACAAGCACCAGTATTGCAACGGCAATAGCTTCGGCGCTTGTCTCCCTTCTTTTGTCTTATATAAAAGAGAATGGGATGTCAATCAAGCCTTACGAGCTCCTGGAAATTATTAAAACAAAGGCTGATCTTTTGCAGTACCGGCATCCCCCATCAGGTGATATATTTCCTTTTAAAGTATTCAACCCATTGGCAACATTTCAATATTTAAAGCAAAAACAATCATGAAAAGGAAGCAACTGTTCATTATTATTCTATTATCGGGATTTCTTTCCTTGCAGGCAAAAAGCCAGACCCTTTACTATGATGCATTGAGGTTATCAAAATGTGTTGATAAAAACACCAACGCCTTCTCGGCTGATAGCACGAGGGTTGTCTCTTCAATACTGGGTCATTATGCAGGTTGCAGCAATTGTAATCTTCAGGAGGTATATGACAAATACAGGAAGAATAATAAATTCATTGCCCGGTTCATACCGGAAGGTAGCGGATCTTCAAATAAAAAACCAGGTTCCTATAACTTTCAGAATGTTGTTTCGCAGGTTGGAGGTATCGATGTCACAAACTTTGCTGTTGCACTTACTGATTTTATGATCGAACGGGCAAAACAGGAATTATCGATCACCTTCTTTGATAAATTCAAGGAGGATTTTAAGAAGTACCCCGAATTGCAGATCCTCTTTCCTGCTACATCCGACCTGATGAACTATCTGTTATCCTATGATTTTAACAGGATGTTACCGGTATTGCGGGAAGCCTTCATCAAGGATATTCAAAACCTCTATATCAATATTCCAAAACTCAGAACGATTCCTCAATACCAACCGGTTTTCAAAACAACCGGTGGAAAGATCTATGTTGTAACAGCGATCTTTGTCAATGGTATCCTTGAGCATAAGAATCCGGCCCAGATCCTTCAGGCGGTTGCTCAAGATGAAATTATCCGGAACGACACAACAAATCTTGGGAATTCGGTTAAACTGATCAATCTTGTATCTGAGAGTTTGATGGATACTGTGAAAAATCATATCTGGATCCCGGTTGAAAAACTTACACTGCTGGCAAACGATAACATGTTCCAGACGATGTTCTTTGGCCTTATTTACCAGGAAAATCTGACCCTGAATATTGTTTTCAAGGATTCAAAAAGGAGATTGGTAATTGATCTGCAATCATTGCTGGACCAACTTGCAGGAAATCAAGCGATGGGTCGTATGGTGATCAATAATAATTTCAGGGGGTTTCTTGCCAAAAGTGATACAGTGACCCGTACGATGCAATGCATGCAGAAGAAAGTATCCTTGAATCAAAAACTTACTGCTTCAGATATCAGTTTATACCTCGGAAGTTGTCTTGATTTCCTGGATCAGTTCATTCCACAGGTTACCAGGGTTTTCCCGGGCTACCCTGTTCCTAAGGAGGTGAAAACGACCCTTTTTGTCCTGAGGAAATCGAATGACCTGTATAGTGACCTGATGTTAAAGAAGTATCATTCTGCAGTATATGATGCCATCATGATCCTTGATAGTACCCTGTTTAACCAGGGGTCGGGAAAGGTGAGGGAAGGCTTTATCAAATACGGGACATTCCTTGCTTCGGTAGCGCTGGCAGAAAATTCAGATCAGATAAAAGATGCAATAGAAGCCGTGGCCTTGCCTCCCGGAAGTTCCAGGATTAAACGCGAAACCCCCTTTAACATTTCCCTGAACGGCTACCTGGGAGTTTTTGGAGGGAGAGAGATCATGCCTGGTTTAGCTGAAAATCCACAGGCCTGGTCAGCCGGTGTTTTTGCACCGAGCGGGGTTGCGGTGAGTTTTGGAAATATAAAATGTAAAAGCGAAGCAGGCGGGAAAAGCTTTACGATTTTTGTCTCACTGATTGACCTGGGGACACTGGCTTCTTACAGGATGGGAAATGACAAGGCATCTGTCGTGCCAAAAATCACCCTTCAGAACATCATCTCCCCCGGCTGTTATCTGATCTGGGGATTTGGAAAATGCCCGTTCTCATTGGGTGCAGGCGCTCAGATTGGGCCAAATCTCCGGTCTGTTCAGGAGAATGCAATCAATAAGGAACAGAATTTCTACTGGAGATATGGCGCATTCCTGGCAGTGGATATACCCTATATTAATTTGTTTACAAAATCAAGGTAGGAAAAGGGTTTTCAGGTTTTGACCAGCATTCGTATCGTGCAGCAGATACCTTCTGAGTCAAATCCACATTCGTGTTGAAGTTCATGGATAGTACCCTGTTCCACAAAGTAGTCGGGGATACCCAATCGCTTAACAGTTGACTGATAGTTGTGATCCGACATGAATTCAAGAACTGCAGATCCCAGGCCACCTGTGATTACAGCGTCTTCAAGCGTCACGATCATTTTGTACTTCCTTAAAATCTCATGTAGTAACGGTTCATCGATGGGTTTCAGGAAGATCATATCGTAATGTGCTACGGAGATTCCCTCTTTCTCAAGAATTTCACAGGCACTAACTGCTTCATTTCCAATGTGACCGATGGAGACAATGGCAATCCCATCTCCATGTCTTATCATTCTTCCTTTCCCGATCTCCAGTTCTGTGAAAGGGGTTTTCCAGACAGGCATCACACCACGACCTCTCGGATACCTGATGGTAAATGGTCCCTTCCCGGGAAGCTGAGCGGTAAACATCAGGTTCCTTAGATACTCCTCGTTCATCGGGGCAGAAATGGTCATGTTTGGAATGCACCGTAAATAGGCAAAGTCGAAAGAGCCATGATGGGTGGCGCCATCCTCACCAACCAGGCCTGCGCGATCGAGACATAAAACCACGGGAAGTTTCTGGATTGCAACATCGTGGATAATCTGATCGTAAGCCCTTTGCAGAAAAGAAGAGTATATATTACAGAAAGGGATCATCCCTGCCGCTGCCAATCCTGCTGAGAAAGTCACCGCATGTTGTTCAGCGATCCCAACATCGAAAGTCCGGTCGGGCATCTTGTTCATCATGAGGTTCAGGGAACAACCGGTCGACATGGCCGGTGTAATGCCTACAATTGCAGGGTTCATCTCAGCAAGCTCAATAATGCTCCTTCCAAAAACTGTCTGGTATTTTGGGGACTTCCCTTTGCAATTGTCAGGAATAAGTTCCCCGGTGTTTTTATCAAAAATACCGGGTGCATGAAAAACCGTCTGGTCCTGCTCGGCTTTCTCAAATCCTTTACCTTTAACGGTTATAATATGAAGCAATTTCGGACCAGGGATATCGCGAAGATCTTTTAAAAGCTTTGTCAAACGGATCACATCATGCCCGTCAACCGGTCCGAAATAACGAAGGTTGAAGGCTTCAAACAAGTTGCTTTTTTCGGAGATGGTCGATTTTAATGCATTCCCGATCTGTTTGACAACCGCTCTGGTGTTTTTGCCATATTTTGTACCTCCGCCCAGCAGATGCCAGATCTTATCCCTGATTTTGTTGTAGGTTCTGGAGGTAACAATATTTGCAAGGTATTCCTTGATCGCCCCGACATTCTTGTCAATCGCGATGCCGTTATCATTCAGGATCACAAGCAGGTTTGCATTGGAAACACCTGCATTGTTGAGTGCTTCCATTGCCATACCCCCCGTCATGGCACCATCGCCGATGATTGCGACATGATGCCGCGATTTTTCCCTGTGAAGTTTTGCTGCAACACCCATCCCCAGCGCAGCCGAAAGTGAAGTGGACGAATGACCTGTACCGAAAGCATCATATTCGCTTTCCGACATCCTTGGAAAGCCACTGATCCCTTTGTACATCCGGTTGGTTTGAAACAATGCTTTCCGACCCGTCAATATCTTATGCGCATAAGCCTGATGTCCTACATCCCAGATCAACTTATCGTAAGGAGTATCGAAAACAAAATGAAGGGCAACCGCAAGTTCAACCGTTCCAAGGCTTGCCCCCAGGTGACCGGGATTGGCAGAAACCGCATCCAGGATGAACTGCCGGATTTCATGACATAGTACGGGTAATTCCTCTATATCCAGTTTTTTCAGGTCAGATGGATAATCAATACCGGTTAAAAGATTGCCAATCTTAGCGTTCATCAGAATGGTTCAAAAACGGTTGCAAAGGTACGAATTTGAAAATAAACGAAAAGTGAATAATGAAGAACAAACAGTGAACAGACCTGTCTCTTTATCCCCGGCTCCCCTAAATCAACCCCAGTTCCAGCAGCGCAGCTTCCGATAACATCTCCTTCGACCAGGGTGGGTCAAATACGATCTCGACTTCCACTTCCTTTACCCCGTGAACTTTCTGAACCTCAGATCTGACCATTTCGGGCATGTCCTCTGCAACGGGACAATTAGGAGCCGTGAGGGTCATCCTGATGAGAACATTTGCGCTATCATCGATCTTCAGCTCATAAATCAGCCCCAGATCATAAATGTTGACAGGTAACTCCGGATCATATATATTTTTTAATGCTGAAATTATCGATGCTTCTAAAGGACTTGACATACAATTAATTAAAAATTAAAGATTATGAATTACGGATTATGGATGATAATTTTGAATTTTGATATTTGATTTTTGAATTATGATTTGATTTTGTATGCCATTGCATATAATTTCATCTGTTTGATCATCGAAACGAGTCCGTTCGAACGGGTAGGGGATAAATGTTCCTTCAACCCGATAACATCGATAAATTGCATTTCCGAACGGATAATATCTTCAGGGGTCTGGTTTGATAAAACCCTGATCAGCAGATGAACAATGCCTTTGGTAATGATTGCATCGCTATCGGCAGTGAAAACGACCTTGCCATCGCGGTAATCAGCATAGAGCCAAACCTGCGACTGGCAGCCGGTAATCAGGTATTGGTCTGTTTTGAACCGGTTATCTATGAGTGGCAATGATTTTCCCATCTCGATGATGAAGTTATACTTATCCATCCAGTCTTCGAAGAAGGAGAATTCTGTAACGATCTGGTTTTCTATTTCAGAAATGGTCATATTACGCAAACATTTGTTTCACCTGTATAACTGCTTCCGCCAAACGGTCAATCTCTTCGAATGTATTATAGAGTGCAAACGATGCCCTGATCGTTCCGGGGACCTTCAACAGCTCAATAAGCGGCATGGCGCAATGATGGCCTGTCCTGACCGCAATCCCCATTTTGTCGATGATCACACCTGCATCATAGGGATGAATATTCCCGATCAGGAAGGAGATAAGACTTGTTTTCTTCCGGGCGGTTCCGATCAGCCTGACCCCTTCAATGTCACCCAATTTCCAGGTGGCATAACGCAGCAGTTCCTCTTCCCATGCATATATATTATCGATTCCGGTTTCCCTGATAAAATTCATTGCAGCCTTCAGGCCATATACGCCTTCTACATTTGGAGTGCCTGCTTCAAATTTATAAGGAAGATCATTATAGGTTGTATGATCAAAGAATACCTCTTTGATCATTTCTCCTCCGAGCTGGTACGGAGGCATCTCCTCCAGCAATTTTTCCTTGCCATACAGAACCCCGATACCCATGGGAGCATACATCTTGTGGCCTGAGAAACAATAGAAATCACAATCAAGCTTCTGAACATCAACCGCCATGTGTGAAACCGCCTGCGCACCATCCACCAGAACCGGGATATTGAACTGATGTGCATACCGGATCACCTCTTCAACCGGTAATATTGTACCAAGTACATTGGAAACATGCGTTATGGCAATGATCCGCGTTTTTTTGCTGACCAGCTTACGGAATGAATCCATATCCAGTTCTCCCTCAGGAGTAACAGGAATGAACTTCAGGGTTGCCTCTTTTTCGTTACAGAGGATCTGCCACGGAACAAAATTCGAATGATGTTCGAGCCCGCTTATAATGACTTCATCTCCCTTCGAAATAAACCGTTTGCCAAAGGACGAAGCAACCAGGTTGATCGATTCTGTCGTTCCTTTGGTAAATATGATCTCATGGGAAGAGGGGGCATTGATAAATGAACTTACAGCCTTGCGGGTATTCTCGAATTCCTCTGTAGCCCGTTGGCTGAGGAAATGAACACCACGATGAATATTACAGTTATCCCTGGAATAATAATTTATGATGGCATCAATGACTGCCTGCGGCTTTTGGGTGGTGGCAGCATTATCAAAATATACCAACGGACGGTTGTATACCATCTGGTGAAGAACCGGAAATTCTTTCCGTATTTTATCGATCGGGAATGCCACTGTTGATATCTGCTTAAAGTTTACTTAAATCAATATCAAATTCCACGGGTTGTTCAGGGGTATTACAATGTAACACACACTGTTCGCAGATCTGGAGTTCACCCTGCAGGCGTTTCTTAACCATATCTTCAATCCTGTAACGTAGAGGATCAATACCGATCGTATTTACCACCTCATTTGCAAAAGCATACAACAACAGCATACGGGCATTTTCCTCGCTGATCCCGCGTTGTCTCAGGTAGAACATTGCTTCGGGATCCAACTGACCGGTTGCTGATCCATGGCTGCATTTCACATCATCTGCATAAATTTCAAGGAAAGGTTTTGAATTGACCTTTGCTGTATCGGTGAGCAGGATATTTTTATTACCCTGGTAGGAATTGGTTTTCTGTGCATTTTTTCTGACCAGGACATGACCATTGAAGACTGCGCTTGCATTTTCGTCGAGTATGCCTTTGAAATGCTCATAGCTTGTACATTCCGGCTGGGCATGATCGACAAACACATGATTGTCGACATGCTGTTTCCGATCCATCAGGTATAACCCTCTTATATCCGCATTTCCTCCGCGGGCATTAAAAAGAACACGGATGTTGTTCCTTAAAAGACCACCATTGAATGTAATATAATGGGATTTAAGGGTTGCTTCTTTTTCAAGATTAAACCAGGCAGAACTGATCAGTGTAGAATCATTGTTCAGGTTCTGCAATTTAAAATGGTCAAGATGAGCATTCTCCCCGATGAAAACTTCTGTAACCGTATTTGCGAAACCGGCCTGGTGATTATATGAATCATCACAATGGACGAGTGAAAGTTTGCTATTCTTCCCAAGGATGATCAGGTTACGCGGCTGGAGAAAGATATTTTCAGGATGATGGATTACATTCACGATCTGGATTGCTTTCGGACTGGAAACATGATCGGGGACATAGATAAAAATCCCATCCTGTGCAAAGGCCGTATTCAGAGCTGTTAGCCCGTCGGAAGAAACATCTGCAAAATGGCCGTAATATTTTTCGATAATGGAAGGATATTTCAGGAAAGCTTCAGCAAGACTTCCCAGGATAATCCCGTTCCCAAGTTCCATCAGCGGAACATCCTTTGAAATATACCACCCGTTAAGTTGGGCGATCAGCGCTGTATCAAGGTGTGGAATATTACAGTGGAAAACTTTCCGGGGATCCTTAACAGGGGATGGTTTTAATGAATAACCATATTTTTTGGACAGGGATGCTTTCAGATCCGTATTTTTCCATTCCTCGAGTTTTGGAGTGGGAAATCCAAGTTCACTGAATTTTGCAATCGCTGTGTTTCTCAGACGGGACAGATATTCTGTATCATGCTGAAAAAGATGCCCCCGGTTCTCCTCAAAAAGACCGATCATCCCTTCATGGGAGATTATTTCGTTGATATCTGTTTGCATTTCCTTCATAATGTGTGAGACAGGGATCAGGATCTGCCGTTAATTTTCATTTTTTAACCAGTCGTAACCCTTTTCTTCAAGTTCCATGGCCAGCTCTTTTCCTCCGGATTTCACAATTTTTCCTTCAAAAAGGACATGTACAAAGTCAGGGACGATATAATCGAGCAACCGCTGGTAATGGGTGATCACCAGGAAGGCATTATCTTTTCTCCGAAGGTTATTCACCCCGTTTGCCACGATGCGGAGGGCGTCAATATCAAGTCCGGAGTCTGTTTCATCAAGGATTGCCAATGTAGGATCAAGCATTGCCATCTGGAAGATCTCATTCTTTTTCTTCTCACCGCCTGAAAACCCTTCATTCACTGACCGGTTTGTCAGGTTTGTCTGGATCTCCACGAGTTGCTTCTTTTCTTCCATCATTTTCAGAAATTCAACTGCAGGCATGGGATCCAAACCCTTATATTTTCGTATTTCATTGATCGCGGTACGCATAAAATTGGTAGTGCTTACCCCCGGAATTTCCACCGGATACTGAAATCCAAGGAATATCCCTTCCCTTGCTCTTTCTTCAACAGGTAACGTTAACAGGTTTTTCCCCTTATAGGTTATTTCACCCCTGGTAACAGTAAACAGCTCTCTGCCTGCAATAACAGAGGCCAACGTGCTTTTTCCTGTTCCGTTCGGCCCCATGATCGCATGTACCTCTCCCTCGTTCACTTCCAGGTCGATCCCTTTCAGAATCTCCTTCCCGTTGATCGAAGCATGAATATTCTTTATAGACAGCAACATTACAATTAAAGATTAAAAATTACGAATTAAAATTCCTACATTCCTATATTCCTACATTCCTATATTCCTGCATTTTGAATTCTGAATTATCCCACGCTTCCTTCGAGACTGATTGACAATAGTTTCTGTGCTTCCACCGCAAATTCCATCGGTAATTTGTTCAATACCTCTTTGGCATAGCCATTAACGATAAGTCCGATGGCGCTTTCTGTATCGATTCCACGCTGCTGGCAATAGAAAAGCTGGTCCTCCGAGATCTTTGAAGTGGTAGCTTCATGTTCCACGATCGAGGACTTGTTTTCCACCTGGATGTAAGGAAAAGTATGTGCCCCGCATTTATCGCCAAGGAGCAATGAATCGCACTGTGAATAATTTCTTGAATTTACGGCATTTTTTGAGATCCTCACAAGTCCGCGGTAGCTGTTATTGCCGTGACCCGCGGAAATCCCTTTTGAAATGATCGTACTCTTTGTATTTTTTCCCAGGTGCTGCATCTTGGTGCCCGTATCCGCCTGCTGGTAATTATTCGCCACGGCTACAGAATAGAACTCCCCGACAGAATTATCACCGAGAAGTATGCAACTTGGATATTTCCAGGTGATTGACGAACCGGTTTCCACCTGGGTCCAGGAGATCTTTGAATTGTTTCCTTTACAAATCCCCCGTTTAGTCACGAAATTATAGATTCCGCCTACACCTTCCTTATTGCCGGGATACCAGTTCTGTACAGTTGCATATTTGACCTCAGCATCTTTCATGGCAACGATCTCAACCACAGCCGCATGTAGCTGGTTTTCGTCGCGCTGGGGAGCTGTGCATCCTTCCATGTAACTCACATAGGCGCCCTCATCAGCAACGATCAGGGTTCTTTCAAACTGACCGGTATTTGCAGCATTTATCCGGAAATAAGTGGATAACTCTATCGGGCAGCGAACCCCCTTTGGAATATAGCAAAATGAACCATCCGTGAAAACTGCCGAATTAAGACTGGCGAAATAGTTATCAGTGTAGGGGACAACGGAGCCAAGGTACTGCTTCACCAGGTCGGGATGATGTTGAACTGCTTCACTGAAGGAACAGAAAATGATCCCGAGTTTTGAAAGTGTGTCACTGAAGGTCGTCTTTACCGAAACGCTGTCCATTACTGCATCAACGGCAACACCAGCCAGCTTTTTCTGCTCGTTCAGGGAGATTCCGAGCTTTTTGAAGGTCGACAATAATTCAGGATCTATCTCATCCAGACTGCTGATTGTTTTCTTCTTTTTGGGAGCCGCATAAAAGATGATATCCTGGAAATTGATCTCCGGGTAATGGATGTTCGCCCATTTTGGCTCCTTCATGGTCAGCCAGTAACGATAGGCTTTAAGCCTGAACTCAAGTAAAAACGTCGGTTCCTCTTTTTTTGCAGAGATGAACCTGATAATATCTTCATTGAGACCTTTGGGAGCAAAATCGGTCTCTATTTCAGTTACAAATCCATATTTATAATCATCATGGGTAAACGCATCAATGATCTTATTGCTTTCGGATTCCATTCAAAACAATTTAGAATCGTTCTTTGTCATGAATCATACCATTCATGAAAACTGCCACTTTGGCTTCACAAAAGTACCAAATAAAAGAGTAACGGGAGAATATTTAAGCAATAATAAGCACACCTGCCGGCTGACAGTCAGGGTACGCAGGTTCTCCGGATCCCCGGCCTGGGGACCGGGTAATTAAGATCAGGTCAAAATCCTGCATCAAGTGCGCATAATTCTGATGAATCCAACGTTATTATACAGTTGTACCAGAGTGGTAATATCAACAATTCACTGAATGAAACCAAATTCGGACTTCATGCTTTAAGAGTGCAGCAAAATTAATCAGGAAACAGAAAAGAATCAAAGAAAGTAAAACAAATGATTGGAAAACGAGTTAAAAATTGATATACTTGACAAAATCATTTATGAATAGAAAAAAAGAAATTCTAATCGTCATTTTAAGCGCAATAATAATAACCCTATTTTTTCACAGGCAGGCACTTGGACTGAATGTATTATTGTTTGAAGCGATTTTTTTTACCTGGTTGGCGATTATCGGACAAATTAAATTTAAGGGGAAAAACCAAATAACTTGTATCCTGGGGTTAATAGTGACGTCTGTATTTACCGTTATTACGCATTCCTTATTTTCGTTCATAATACATTTTCTGGTGTTATTTATCTTCATTGGGATAACAATTTATCCGGAAGCTAAATCCCTTATCACTTCAATAGAATTATCATTTAAGAATCTGCTCAGATCTCAAATAGGGTTCTTCAAAGAATTTTCGGATTCAAACATAAATGGTCGTAAACTGGGCAGTTATGTCTGGAAATCAAGGATATTTATTATTCCTTTATTGATAATATTCGTTTTCATTGTAATTTACAGAAATTCCAATCCAATCTTTGATAAATTAATTGCAAATATGACTGTATTTATTCAGGATAGAATATTTTTTATTTTCAAAGACTTTGATTTTTTAATAATTGTAACATTTTTGATGGGTCTGTTTCTCAGCATCTTCTTATTAATCAGAATATCTGATCAAAGCACAATAAAAAACGATCTGGATTCTGGTGATGATCTGAAAAGGGAAAAAAGGAATTATCATATGAGTTTTGGATTTAATGCTTTGAAGAATGAATACAAGGCAGGAGTTTTCCTGCTATTAATCCTTAATCTAATATTATTGATATTGAACCTGATTGATATATCCTGGGTGTGGTTTAATTTTAATTGGGAAGGTCAGTATCTTAAGCAATTTGTTCATGAAGGAACGTACTTATTGATCATTTCAATACTAATCTCGATAATATTAGTGCTGTATTATTTCCGTGGGAACCTGAATTATTACCCAAATAACAGGTTATTGAAGTATCTAAGCTATATATGGTTAGGGCAAAATGGGATACTTACAGTTTCCGTTGCAATACGCAATTTCTGGTATATTCATTACTTTGCCCTTGCTTATAAGAGAATTGGTGTTATTATTTTTCTTATTCTTACGATTTACGGTCTGTACACGGTATTTATTAAAGTTATGCAAAAGAAATCTTCTTTTTATTTGTTCAAATCAAATGCGTATGGGTTTTTTCTGATTTTAATTGTAAGCTCCCTTATTAATTGGGATAATTTTATTGCAGCATATAATTTTAAGAATTCCGATAAATCATTTTTGCACCTGGATTTCTTAGCAACACTTCCCGATAAATCTCTTCCATATATGGATAAAACCCTTTCAAAACTTTATAAGATCGATTCAATTCAGAAAGAAAAGTTCCGGTTTGAAGAAAAATACATGACCCCGGAGGAATTTTATCAAATCATAAATATCAGGAAAATACAATTTAAACAAAAGTGGGAGGCGAAAAACTTTTTGTCCTGGAATTTACCTGAGTATTTAGCATACAGGAAATTATTTTATGAAATGCATTCCGGCTTTCCCTTGCGGGTGTCTGACAAAGTTGCCCGGGCAACCCCAAAGTAATATGTTTTTCCAGACCGCTGTCACTTTTCACTTTGCACTTTGCACTTTGAATTTTGCACTTTGAATTTTGAATTTGTATAAATTGTACGCCAGGTAGAATATCTCAGGAACCGAATTTGCACTGTTTGCATATGAAGTTTTCTGTGATTAATGTGCATCTGATTTTCCTGATAACGATTATCTGTTATTCAACAAATTCCTTTTCGCAAAGCAATATTTCCGGGAAAGTAAAAGATTCAAAAACACATTCATCACTGCCATTCTGCAGTATCTCGGTAAAGAATTCACGGAAATGTACCCTGACCAGTAGCGATGGAGTTTTCATCCTTTCTGTTAACCAAAACGATACGTTGATGTTTTCCTAAGTTGGCTACCAGCCAATGGCGCTGCAGGTCTCAAAACAAAAGCCAGACAATGTGCTTTATATGGAACGAACCCAGGTTCAGTTGAAAGAGGTCGTTGTTCATGCAAAGGAAGATTTTATCTACGATCTGATCTATTCATGCAGGAAAAAGCTTTTTCAATATAATACAAGGCGGGTGGCCAAAGTTTATTACGGTATCGAAACACAAACCAGGGATCAGCCGGTTGAACTTTTGGAATGCTATTATAACGGGATCATTGATGGTTCGTGCCTTACAGAACTGAAGTTCAGGAACGGGCGTATCGGACTGGCTTCATTGGATAACCGGTACTTTCTCACCAGGAACACCTCTAAAGCAATGATCATGATCAGCCTCACCGGAGAAGGCGAGCATTCTCCTTTAATCCCACTTCAGCTAAGCAAACGGCTGATGAAAAAAAAATTCACGGTTTCCCTGGAGTACACCGATGATAAAATGAATAATTATTATCTATCAATCCTTGAAATTAACATCTGGTTGTTGATAAAAAAGACAAATAGCAAGGGTCAAATAGACTAATTTTACAAAAACGAAATAAAGAATGAAAACTGTTAAATTATCAGACTTTAAGAGCTCAGTGGCAAAAGATTTTTTATCTGAAATACAACATAAGGATTACAAAACGATCCTTGCGGACCCACCTTGGAGATTTCAAAATCGAACAGGTAAAATGGCTCCGGAGCACAAAAGACTTAATAGGTATTCAACTTTACATCTTGAGGAAATTAAAGAAATCCCGGTTCATTTAGCTGCAAATATAAACAGCCATTTATATTTATGGGTACCGAATGCTTTACTGAATGAAGGCCTTGAAGTTATGGAGGCTTGGGGATTTAAATATAAGTCAAACATTATATGGCATAAAGTACGGAAAGATGGAGGCCCTGATGGTCGTGGAGTTGGATTTTATTTTCGAAACACGACGGAAATAGTGCTTTTTGGAGTTAGGGGAAGCATGAGAACTTTACAACCAGGAAGACGCCAGGTTAACATAATTAGAACTCAAAAACAGGAACATTCAAGAAAACCAGATGAATTATACGAAATAATCGAAAAGTGTAGTCCTGGACCGTACTTGGAGATTTTTGCCCGAGGGAAAAGAGATAATTGGGATGTGTTTGGTAATCAGGCAAATGAGAATTATTTTCCTGATTGGGAAACATATAAATTTAATAGTTCGACAAAATCTGTTTCTGCATAATCTATGGCAACTAATCTTAACAAGCTTAAGGTTTCATTGACAAAACATGGAGCCCATAAAATTGCAGATCTTTTATTGCATTTTGACAAAGACGATATTCTCAATCATCTTGATGGTGATTATATGGATATAAATATTGATGCCGCTCAAACCAGAGCAATATTATCCCTAAATGCGAAAGGAAATGCTCCTGATTTGTGGAATGAAATAAAAAAATATGGGTTAGAAGATATTTTTGATCTGGTTTTTATAGCAATAGTTTTTAGCCACGTTGATTTCATTAATGCATTGAAGAAAGGGATTTCAGATGGGTGCATTATAAGAAGAGGGGATGTTATTGCCGGTAAAGTATATACAAATTTTGCTCATATCGTCGATCAATTTGGCTTTGTAATTGAGCACTCATCTGATTATTTTACTTTTGACATTTCTCGTATTTTTTATAAATATTATATTCCAGAACTCGTTACTAAGTTGCTGAATATAAAGTTAACAGAAGCTGGCTGGGATAAACAAAACTCATTAGTTGATGAATGTATCCGTCTTGATTTAAATCACGTCTTCGGTTTAGAACCGAATGAGTTTAGAGAATGGCTTTCTGAAGCAAAAGAATTTGATGATCAGCAGATTGAAAGGGTTAAATCAAAAAGAAATTTTGCAACCGGTATAAAGTTTAAATCTGGTCACAATTCAAAATTTGAAGGAATCATTGATGTTAAGACATCCACTCAAAGAACAGCGACTTTACTTCACAATAAAATTCAAAACGAGGTCTATAAAATTCTTGTTTGTGAATATCCCAATCAAGAAGTTGGGACAGAAGTCCATACAAATTTTGGAAGCATTGATATTGTAAGAAAGTTTGATAATTGTTACATATTTTATGAAATAAAAACTTCTCATAGCATCAAGTCCAATATTAGACAAGGGTTGTCTCAGCTGCTGGAATATGCTTACTGGAATGAGATACAAAATATTACAGAATTGATAATCATCGGACCAAGCCCTTCAATAGAATCTTCTAGAAAGTATCTTCAAAGATTAAGAACTGAATTTAAGATTCCGGTATATTTTAGATGCTATGATTTAGATTCCTCTATATTAGGCGCTTATGAATAAATTCTTATTCCCAAGCTTACACTATTCATATTTTATTAAATCCTTTCTTTCTTTTCCCTCACGTACTTGCGTTAAAACCCTAAAAGCACAATTCGGTGATCTTCTTTGAAATAAGCGTAGATCAATCTGAATCCTGAATTGTTTCCTCCGCCTTTGAAGCTATCACTGGAACTTTATTTTTTATTTTCGTCGTCCCTCACTGAATAAGATAATTCACGATAAGAAACCAGATTGTAACTGATAAAGTCTCCTTCATCCATTGCCAGCCAGGCATATCCTTATAATAGTAATCACTGATCCTGATAGAAGTCCAGTCGCTCATTTGCTGGATTGTCTATGTCCTCCGATCCCTTTATCCCCCGATCTCTCATTTCCAATCCGGAACAATCGTATAAAGCACGAAGTTTCCGTTATTTAAGCTGTACGGAACTTTTTCCATGTTCCAAAGATAGGTAGCAACTTTTGTTGCCCCTGCAGGTACTTCGGGAACAAGCATTACGTCTTTTAAGTTGTTTCCGGGGCCTTTCCATTCGCTCCTCATCCAGTCCAGCGGGATTCTTTCATATGAGAAGGCCGTTCCTTTATTATCGACCACAGTGGTGACAATCCATGCCACAAAAGGTTTTGCTTTGCATTCAAGAGATAGATCAAGCGTAATGCAGAGTGGTTTCCCGGCTAACAGACCGGTCTTTTGTTCATAAAGGGTGAAATACTCTGTATCTGTGAATCCTCCTGTTGAAATATTTACACCGGAACCGGCCATAACCATCTGGAGCGGATTCTTTCGCTGAAGCAATTCTCTTCCCGAATATTTATCATAATCGATGGAGGCATAAAAATCTCTCCAGCGGGGATTTTGTGAGGTAGTTACGATCTGGAAATCAGCAGCTAAGCCAGGATAATCCGAATAATATATTTCGCTTAACCAACCGCCTTTGCGGTAATCGAGGTAGGACCAGCAAAAATGCCTTCCTCTCTCCCCGCCGATGGTGGGAGGAAAATTCCCTTGTGTAAAGGTTTTATAAACCTTATCATAGAACCGCGGTGGAATGTTATCGCTGATATAGAATGAAAGATAGGTGAGATTGATCCTGTGAATGAATTGCACGGGGAAAAAGAGGAAGGGAAAAGCAAGCAGGATACCTGCATATTTCTTAAGGACCGGTAATATCCGGTCGAGAAGGAACAGGAAACTGCCTGTCAGAAAGATAAAAAAATAGAGGGCGATCCGGTCTTCCGGGTAATTCACCTTTAAAAAAGTTCCCAGGATAAGGGACGCAAGAATATTCCCGACCAGCAGACAGAAAAAAATGCCGCCACTGTCAGACAGAAAGTTGAAACCACCTTTTCTGAATAATAACCAGACAAACAGAAAACAGGCAGCAATGAAAAAGAAGATGACAAAATAGCTGAACAATGTAGGATGACTATTGGTGAGCATTTTCATCAGTGAATTGACAGTGACGTCCCAAAATCCTTTTCTTGAGCCTGCGTACAAATTGCCATTCTGCTGCATGATCATCAGGATCTTTGCAAAAAATCCAACTGGAATAACTCCTGCAAAAACAATAACCACCGGGATTAACCATTTATTCCTTCTGTCTTTTGCACTAAATTGGAAATTAGATTTCCCCCCTTCTCCTTCAGGAGAAGGGGCCGGGGGATGAGGTCTCTTAAGTGGAGCCGTGGCAGTTGGTTGATGTGGTTTGGAAATGAAATATTTCAAGGAGATCAGTCCAATGATCAGCAGGTAGGTATTGATCAGGGCAAGGTTGGCATATGTTGCAAGCATTATAAAAATAAGAGAACCGGCTGAATGACGCAGATGATTTGTTTTACAGGCTTTTATCAAATAATATATTGCCGCAAACATGAGAGCCATCGACATGCCGTACCCCCGTGAGAGTGCGAAAAATTCGAGGAAACTATGTGAAAAATAGAATGTGAGGAGAAAAATCCAGCGCAGAAAAGAATGGGAAAATTCCTGCGAGATCCTGTAACAGTAATAAAAGAAAAGTGGTGCAAATAAAAGGTTGGGAAGTCTTAATGCAATGGGTGAGGAGCCGAAAAGACGGTATGAGCAGAAGGTCAGGGCAGAATTCAGAAAATGATTATTGGCATCCCAATGCGACAGGAAAGGTAAAAACCTGCCTGTATGGGCATAATAGAAGAATGTAGCCACTTCATCGTGTGCAACCGGTATATAGATGGCCCTCAGCCATAGATAGACCCATAATAAAAAAGCAATGAGGAGGAAGATCCGTAGTTCAAAAAAATTGCCGGGTAATTCAGAACTGTGGTATTTGTAAGGGGTCATTGGTCACTGGTCATTGGTCATTGGTTATTGGTCACTGGTCATTGGTCATTGGTCATTGGTCATTGGTCATTGGTCACTGGTCATTGGTCATTGGTCATTGGTCATTGGTCATTGGTCATTGGTCACTGGTCATTGGTCATTGGTCATTGGTCATTGGTCATTGGTCACTGGTCACTGGTCATTGGTCATTGGTCATTGGTCATTGGTCACTGGTCATTGGTCATTGGTCATTGGTCATTGGTCATTGGTCATTGGTCACTGGTCATTGGTCACTGGTCATTGGTCACTGGTCATTATGTTAGCACCAGGTTCAATTTGGAATATGGTTTTTTCTAATTGTATTTCGACAGAAATGTGACAAGGTACTGGTTAAAAATGTTTGCGTGCGACTCCATTACCATATGATAGGCTTCAGGAATAACCACCAATTCGACGGAAGGGACTCGTTTTTTTAGTTTTCTTCCATGTCTTAAAGGAATAGTCCGGTCATTTTTTCCCCAGATTGCCAAAACCGGCAGGTCATTTAATCCTGCTACATCTAATTTACAGGTTTCATATGCGCTGGATATCATATTAATGAAACATTCGCTGGTACCAGGGATTCTGAGTGGTTTGAGTGATTCTTCCAAAAAAGCGGAATCGGGTTCATAGCCATATGCTTTTTTCAATAATTTTCGCAGGGTCCTGGTAGAAAGGATATTTTGCCTTGCAAGATAAGACAGTATTTTCCTGTGTGTTCTCAGGTTTGTCGCAGTCATTACAGGATTCTTTGTGCCTTCTATTTTCATGAAGACCATCCCGTCCACAATGGTTACTGTTTTTGTCCGGTGAGGTTGTGTGAGCGCCATGGCCTCAACGGTTCCCCCCCCCATGGAATGACCTACAAGATTCCAGGTGGTGGTATCATCTCCATCGAGCTGACTGAGGAGATCCCACAAAAGTTTTGCCCTGGATGTCTGTGAATTGTTAACCGTTGAATCACGGCTGCTGTATCCGAACCCGGGAAGATCAACCAGCAGTACCTTGTAATTTGATTTCACCAGGGTGTCAACATTCCTGCGCCAGCATAAGGTTGAACTGCATACTCCGTGAATAAAGAGAATTTTCCCTTTCGGGTTCTTTACCTCGCTGTTATAGATCCGGTAATGGATCATCACCGAATCAACTTTTGCAAAACAACTGTTTTTAAAAGGTTTTGAATTGTCCTGTCCAGCCAGACGATATCCCGGAAAGGAGGAAAACAGGATAAAAATAACGAGTTGAAGGAAAATCTTGGAAAGCGTTATATTTTGCATTAATATGTAATAATTTTGCAAAAACAAAATTCACACTTTTTTTTATATTTCCAAGAGAAAGAATGGAAGGAGATATTATTTTCAGTTTTCTTCCGTTTAGGATTAAATTGTAATTAGAATGAATAGAAATAAAATATCGGTTTATCTTCCACTGATTATCGCAGGAACTTTACTTGTCGGAATCATTTTAGGTCTTCAATTGAGTCAGGTTGACAAAGGGTTCTCCCTTTTCAAAAGTAAAAAGAGCAATACCCTGAACGATGTGATCAATTATGTCAACAGGAATTATGTGGATTCTATTACAAAAGAGGAACTTACCGGGAAAGCAATAACCGGGATGTTACAAAGTCTGGATCCTCATTCTGTGTACATCACTGCAAGCGAATTTCACGATGCCACTGATCCGTTGATCGGCAGTTTTGAAGGAATCGGGGTTCAGTTCAGGATTGAGAATGACACCATCACCGTGATCACCCCGGTTTCAGGGGGTCCATCTGAGAAGGTTGGGATCAGGGCAGGAGACCGGATCGTGACGATTGAAGGGAAAAAGGTGGCCGGTATAAAGATCACCAATACCGATGTTCTGAAAAAACTGAAAGGGAAAAAGGGAACACGGGTGAAAGTAGCTGTCTTCAGGCGCGGTGTAAAGGGGCTTATTGATTTTACCATCTCCCGTGATGTTATCCCGACCTATAGTCTCGACGTTGCTTATATGGTCAACCCGGAAACCGGTTATATCCGGCTCAGTAATTTCTCTGCAACCACGCATGATGAGACACATGCTGCGCTGAAGAAGCTGAATACACAGGGAATGAAAAAGTTGATCCTTGACCTTCGCGGGAATACCGGAGGTTATCTCAAAGCTGCCATAGATGTGGCTGATGAGTTTCTTCCCGAAGGGAAACTGATTGTTTATACCCAGGGGAAGCACCATCCACGCGATTATGCTTATTCAACAGCCAATGGATTATTTGAGCATGGCGGGCTTGTCATCCTTCTCGATGAATGGTCGGCCTCAGCCAGTGAGATCGTGGCTGGTGCGATCCAGGATAATGACAGGGGTGAGATCATCGGGAGGAGATCCTTTGGCAAGGGGCTCGTCCAGGAACAGCTTAACCTCGATGACGGTTCAGCCATCCGGCTGACCATTGCAAGATATTATACACCCACCGGACGTTGTATCCAGAAACCCTATAAAAACGGCACGGAAGATTATTATAATCAATACTATCACCGCGTCCTGGAAACGGAACAGGGTAATCCCGACAGTCTGCATTTCCCCGATTCACTCAAGTATAAAACAAAAGCAGGCAAGATTGTTTATGGCGGAGGAGGAATCCAGCCTGATATTTATGTACCTGTGGAGAAGGATGATAACCTGAAATACTTTAATACACTTGTCAATAAGGGATCACTCTACCAGTTTGCTTTTGAGTATACCGATAAATTCAGGAAAGAGCTCAGCCGGTTCAAAACACCGGACCAGTTTGATAAGAATTTCAATATTACAAATGAAATACTGGCAGATTTTCTGGAATATGCCGGTAAGGCAGGTGTAAAAAGAGAAGGGAACGACCTGGCCGCTGCAGATGTAAGGATCAGGGTCATGCTCAAGGCATATATCGGAAGGAATATTCTGGATAATCCCGGATTTTATCCTTATCTGAACAGCATCGACATTACTTTTGAGAGAGCGGTAAAATACCTCGAAATAAGAAAATAATCATCATATATATCACAAGATCTTCACACCAGATGGATATTTTCCCCTCTTTTTTTTTAAAGAGAGGGGAGCAAGGAGTGAGTTTTTCACGGAGTAATAACAATTAACAAGCAAAATCATGATTCATGAATTACCCAAGTTGCCTTATGCTTTGAACGAGTTGGAGCCGGGCATTTCACAAAGGACGATAGAGTTTCATTATGGGAAACACCATCAGGCATATGTCAATAACCTGAATAAGCTTATTGTCGGTACTGAATTCGAGAATTCGTCATTAGAGGAGATCATAAAGAAAGCTTCAGGGGGGATCTTTAACAACGGGGCCCAAGTCTGGAATCATACCTTCTATTGGAACTGCATGAAACCAAACGGAGGAGGAGAACCTCAGGGAGCCCTGGCTGATGCAATTAATAAGAACTTTGGATCATTTGCCGGGTTTAAGGAAAAATTCTCTGCTGCAGCAGGTACACTATTTGGTGCAGGGTGGGCCTGGCTGGTAAAAAAACCGGATGGAACCCTCGATATCACCCAGGAAAGCAATGCAGGAAACCCAATCCGTTCAGGATTAACGCCCCTGCTCACCTGCGATGTATGGGAACACGCCTATTACCTTGATAAACAGAATCTCCGACCGAATTATATTAACGATTTTTTCAACCTCGTCGACTGGGGTGCAGTGGCAGGAAGACTGTAGAATATGCGAATATGGGAATGACGAATCCGGGAATGAAATTCCTGGAATGGCGAATTACAAATGAAAAAACCAATTCCGCACTCCAAAATCGTGAATTTCATTCGTCATTCCCGAATCCGTCATTCGCATATTTCCTTACGGAAACCTTATTTTCAATCCTTTTTAACCCTAGTAGAAAAACATCATAGAAAAACATCATGATTCTCCCGGGTTAACCTTATTACCTTATTAAAATCCTCACAATGAAGATCGAATTCAATAATCTCTACACCCATTTTGTTTTCACTACTCTTCGCCGGGAACCGGTTATTCCGGAAAAGAGCAGGGAAAGGATTGAGAAGTACATCACCGGAATTATAAATAACAATGGATGTCAGTTATATGCAATCTATGCGAATCCGGATCATTTGCATTTTCTCGCATCCCGTGCGCCCAATATGGATGAAGAAACATTGGTGACCATCATAGCCAATAGTTCAGCTAAATTCATCAATGAAAATAACCTTTGTAGTTTTCATTTTCAATGGCAGGAATCCTGTTCAGCCTTTTCAGTTTCAAAAGCCGATGTTGATAAGGTTTGCAAATATATTTTGAATCAGCCGAAACATCATAAAAAACATACTTTCCAGGAAGAAACTGATGAATTTATTAAATTCTATCAGAAAACATTAAGACCAAAATAAGGTAATAAGGTTTGGGGAAGGAGGATCTCATATTTTCTACTAAGTCCTCTCGTTTTGTCAAACGAACATCAAAACAGATAACTTTGGTGCAAATATACGATCTATACAAAGACCGGTTCATGCCCTGGAAAATCTATTCCATCACTAAGTTTGGTCTGAGGTACACTTTGAAA
>JAPLDH010000065.1 GCA_026391355.1 Bacteroidota bacterium
TAATGTAACCGTTAGCTTAGCGGTTCCGCTAATTGTACATGAATGACTATCAGTAACCGTCACGTGCCATGTCCCATTATGTGGACTAAAAGATGCGGTACCGGTTATAGCACCTGCATTATCATAAATTGTTGCAGAAGGTAAAGGATCCTCCCAATGGTAACTATATGGGCCGGTACCACCGGTTACACTTACACTGACTGTAAATGTAGTTCCCTGGCAAACTGTTTGGTCGCTACTTGTTGTAACAGAGAGTAGAGGTGGTTGGGTAATATCAGTAACACCACACTGATGCACGCACGCAGTATGAGCTGCATCACGGATTGCAATTGAATAGGTACCCTGGGCCAATCCGGTAAATGTGTACGAATTGCCTGTACCACCTTCAAATGTTCCTCCATTATCCTTGCTGTAGTTATATGTACCAAATCCTCCTGATGCGTAAACGGTAATCGTTCCGTCGGGGGTAGGATTACAGGTAACATCTGTATGACCAGTTGAGCACAACAATGGATCCGATTGGGTAACATCAAGCGTTCCAGTTACCGGACCGCAGTCATGAGCGTCGGTTATCGAATAAGTATAAGTGCGAGCCACTAATCCTGTAAAGGTATAGGCTCCAGGTTGTGCTCCACTTGTGAGAGGACCAGGATTCAGCGTATAGTGATACGGTGTTGTTCCTCCTGAAGCCTGGAGAGTTATCGTACCATAACCACCATAACAATTATCATCAGTATGGCTTGGTGAACCATTAGCATTGGCAAGTGCCAATGTCGGACCAGAAACTGTACCGGGGAAATAGTAATGATCATTTGGTAAGTCACAATATTTAACAGAGCCAACTCCGGTAACAAAATAAGCGAATTCACATTCGGTCTTGTTGTTTCCATCGTCAACCCATGTCAATGCATCACCAAGGACATTATATTGTCCATGATAAGTGAAGCAAAGGTTGACAAGTGTACCAAGTCCGGAAGTCCCAAATCCAAAGGAATCTCCAAAACCACCGATCCTGATAAGAGCTACATGAGTACTAACAAGTGTATTTGTAACATTTAAACTATTATACCCAAAACCTACATGATCTGTCCAGGGAATAGAAGGATTCCAAGTACCAACATCAAAAGGTAGAAGTGTCATGACTGAAGGATCGTATTGGAACTTAAGTGAAATCGCGCAAACCAAAGCATCAGGATGATTAGGGTCAGGTGAGCTTACATACATATCTCTTCCTTGAACTGCGATACATACTTTTTGCCCAACACAGGTCGGATCAGGTGTTCCGAATTGTGCTTTAGGTCCATAGTAGGATTGAACCATTGTGAATACAACATCCCCTGTACAGCCATTATTATCCATTATATGAGCCGTATAGGTAGTAGCACAGAGATCTGTGAAGACATAGGGCGATACAGTAAGTAAACTCCAGGAAGCACCATTCAGCGCATAACGATAAGGTGATGTACCTCCCGTTGCAGTTACTATAACAATACCATCACACAAACCTTCGCAGCTTACATAGGTATCAATATTGGAAGTACCGCCAATTTGGGTTGGTTCGGTTACAACCAGTTTACCGGTTACCGGTCCGCAACTGTTGGCATCGGTCATCGAATAAGTATACGTGCCTGCGGTTAAGCCTGTAAACACACCTGATGATGTACCATCTCCATGTGAACCTGGAAGCAGACTGTACACGTATGCCGGTGTACCTCCTGTTGCTGCAACTGTTACTGTACCATTGTTGCCATTGAAACAGCTTACATTGGTATGCGTTGATGAAAGCTCAGCCAATACATCGGGTTGGGTGATTATCTGGTCATTCAGGAAAAGCTCAGATGCTGTGTTTACTGCATCACGGATCCACATATGATAGGTTCCCGGTGTTAATCCTGTAAATACATACGGACTGCCGGGGCCGCCAACCCATGTTGAGCCATCGCTGCTGTATTCGAATGTCCCATAGCCACCCGATGCACTAATGGTAATTGTACCATTGCCTGCGGTATTGCAGGTTACATCAGTAAAGGCTTCTATAGTCCCTGATAATCCATTAAGTATGGGGGAATTCGGATTTCCGGATGCAGTTGAAGTATTGTACTGTTCAGATCCCGGAGGCGCGTTGTATTCACATACATGCATGAGGTATGCCAGGCCTGGAGTGATGTCTGTAACGGTCACCGTAGTAGCGGTTCCGTTATAGACACAGTACCATCCGGAGGAACCGATCTGGGTGCCGCTTACGAATGAGGCATTGCCGGTATAAGTTGTATTGTCTGAAGGGGTGGCCAATCCGGATGAAGCCTGTTTGACAAATACCGCGCAGTTTGCTCCGTTCCCTCGTGTCCAGTCTGCCTGCATCGAAGTGGGCAACACATTGGTGAACACAATGTTGTGAGCCTGGGTGGGGGGAGTACCTGTCGTAGCCTGGGCATTCGGGTTATTGGTGGCCGTTGAAATGTCGTATTGTTCGCTTCCCGGCGACCCGGTGTATTCGAATACCTGCACGATGTAATCGGTTCCGGGACTGAGATTTGTAAACGTAACATACGTACCGGTACCATTATAAACGCAGTACCATCCGGAGGAACCGATCTGGGTTCCGCTTGAGAACGCGGCATTGGGATTGTAAATAGTATTGTTTGCCGGGAGGGCAGTTCCTGATGAACCCTGTTTTACAAACACCACGCATTGAACCCCGTTCCCTCTTGTCCAGTCTGCCCGCAAAGAAACGGGCAGGATATTGCTGAATGAAATATCATGGGCCTGTATGTCCGAGGAACCTCCGGTCGTCTGGCTTTTCGGGTTGTCAGTGGCCAAACTGGTGTTGTATTGCTCGCTTCCGGCCGTTCCGTTATATTCACATACATGCATGATATAGGTTGCGCCAGCGGCAAGGTTGGTTATCGTAACATTGGTACCGACATCATTATAGACGCAATACCACCCGGTGGAACCAATCTGGGTCCCCGCGGTGAATGAAGTATTGGCCGTATAGGTTATATTATTCGCCGGGAAGGAGGTTCCTGTGGAGGCCTGCTTCATAAACACGGCGCATTTCGTTCCGGTCCCCCTTGTCCAGTCGGCTTGCATCTGTGTAGTCTGAACATTGCTGAAGACAATGTTATAAGCCTGTGTAGCAGGGAATAAAAGCTGATTCTGATGAAATCCCTGGGTGAGCGTATAAGAACCGGCGGATGCGGTAGCAGTGACTGCTTCGCCCACTGACCAGGAAGTCTTAAAGGTAGCATTATCCGTTTGACCTCCGCCTGAGCCGGTCAGTTGCTGCGACAAGGTACTTTGACCTACCGCCGCTTGGAAAGTAAGAACAATGAAGATGAATAGTATTGGCTTTTTCATATATTTCGTTTTTGATATATGAAATACTATTTACTACCCAATAATTTACCGGCTCTCATCAGGGTTTTCAACTCTTCCACTTCGGCCTTAAGCGCGTTGAAATCGTTGTTCTCTGCTTTGAGTTGTGCGTTTTCCTTTTCTAGATTTTCAACTTTGGCGTTGAGTTCTTTGATGGCTTCTGCCAATACTGCTGTCAAATTCGCATAATTGACCGATTTGTAACCAAAGTTATCTGTGTTTACAGCCAATGGGAATACCTGTTCCAACTCCTGGGCAATGAAACCGAATGACGAAATGTTGCAACTTTTCGCAGTATATGTAACACCACGCATTTTCAATACCTTATCTAAAGAGTTGGTCATGGTTTCCACATTCATTTTAAAACGGCCATCAGAGAATGTTAAATAACCCCATTGAGAGTACCCTGTACCTTGTAAATACAAGTTTGTACATTCACCTAAACCATTCCCAAAGCCCTGCCAATGTCCAATGGACACGCCGGAACCCCAGTCACGCCAGCCGTTAATATAAAGCATATTCCCGTCCCACCCGGAATAATAGCCCATAGATCGTTTGTCCCAGCTGCTGGAACCCAACCAAAGTGAAACATCCCCACTTCCGTTGTTCTTCAGAAAGGCATTCCCGCCCCGTACTGTCAGATTCTGATTTACATACACAGTTTGTGCATCCGTAGTGCCTGTTATATTCAGATAATTTGATATCTGAGTGCCACCGCTCCAGTCACCCCATCCATTAATAAAAAGCTTGTTTGGGTCCCATCCTGGATAGTAGCCCATTGACCTTTTCGCATTGGCGCCCAGTTGGATAGAACAATCGCTGCCCCAGCGTTTCACAATAAGGTTTCCATTTACGTAAAGATCACTTAAAGCCTGATCGTGACCAATGGTAACTCCACTGCCCCATGAGGTGTTTCCGTTGATATAAAGCATATTTGCATCCCATCCACCAAAATAGCCGATTGCTTGTCTTAAATAGGGACCTATATAAAGACTAGCATCACCGGCGGGGTTCTTAATAGCTATATTACCCGCCACCTCAAGCTTTTGTGCGGGATTTGTTGTACCAATACCCAAATTGCCACTTGAGCCTTTTATTGTAAAAACAGAACCTAAAGTTGAATTCCATATCTCGAAATTTCCCGCACCGGAAGGATTGGATGCCTGTGAGGACCATAAACGCCAGTCAAGACCATTTGTACCTGTCGATAATAACCGTATTTCAGGGCCGAAGGTAGTGTTGGGTGATTCGATTGTCAGCCTTGCAGGAGCTTCACTGGCCGTTCCAAGTATGTGCAAACGGCTTGTAGGATTATAGGTTCCGATGCCGATAAAGTCGCTTTTCCCTGAAATAACTCCTCCGCCGCTTCCAAGTTTAATAGATCCTATGGTAGCATCAGTTGTACCATAAATACCCAATTGATTTGCCTGGTTGATATCGTTAATTGTTGCATCATTTCCAACCCTGAAGCAGGCGCCGTTATCGACCCCCGAGTGTATCACACCGTTAACATCAAGTTTGAAGCCGGGTGTTGGGTTTCCGATACCGATATTACCGGTAATAGGATCGAGTTCAATGCCTTTTACTTTCAGCGAATAGGGAACGCTGAGCAACTGCCCGGTGCTGATCACGGTACCGCCGAGGGTTACCTTTACCCAATAGTTGTATGTACTCCAGTTGATGGTTGCAAACACGCCGGAGTTTACTGTACCGGCACCAAGGTCGAGGTTGATGACTCCTTGCGCGGTGGTGGTCACGTTCTGCGTTTCCTGGTAAATACTGGTACCGCTGGCGCTGCCCTGCAGAATATTAATGATCACGGTTACCGCCGAGTTGGCAATGATATTGCCCGATGCATCGCGAAGGACAGCCTGGTACTTGAATTTTTCCGGCGCCTGGGCCATGGAGACATTTACTGCTATAAAAGCAAGTAAAACCAATAATGAGATCGTAAAATTCTTTTTCATAAGGTTATATTGTTTAATTTATTAATAAAGGATTCTTTCAACACGATGAGTTTCTCTATGTATGCAAATATAACCAAAAAATTAGGTTGCAACATAGTTTTTATGGATGCTGAATTGTTTTGTATATTTGCAGAAAATCAGGTATATGCGCTATCTTGATCCCAAAAATGATTTGACCTTCAGGAAGGTATTTGGACAGCACCCGCGATTGCTTAAAAGCTTTTTGAACGCGATGTTGCCGCTAACGGTTCCCATTAAGGATTTGGAATATCTGCCGGCAGAGCTGGTTCCTGAAGTTCCCTTGCTAAAATTTTCCATTGTTGATGTTCGCTGCATTGATGAACAAGGCCGGCAGTTTATTGTAGAAATGCAAATGCTATGGACCGACAGTTTCAAAACCAGGGTCTTGTTCAATGCCAGTAAAGCGTATGTGCGCCAATTGGACAAAGGAAACGAATACAAGGAATTACAGCCTGTTTACGCGTTGAGCTTGGTAAACCAGGTGTTTGAACATGACATGGAAGAGTTTTACCATCACTATAAAATCGTTCATCTCGCAAATAACGACAAAATACTGGAAGGGTTGGAATTTGTGTTTGTGGAAATACCCAAATTCAAAGCTGCTAATTTTAACGAAAAGAGGCTACAGGTGTTGTGGTTAAGGTATTTGTCGGAAATTAAAAATGCTACTGAAACCATTTCACCGGAACTTTTTGAAATACTGGAAATACGCGAAGCCATTGAACTGTTACAGGAAAGCGGTTATAGTAAATCGGAACTGATGGCTTATGACAAATACTGGGACAGCATAAGCATCGAACGCACACTTCTTGCTGACTCCTATGTTGAGGGTAAACAAATAGGAAAGATTGAAGGAATCGAGCTTATGATTGTTAATGGCTACAAAGCAGGCGTAAATTTAGCGTTATTAATAAAAATGGCACAAATAAGCCCGGAGAAAGTAAATGAAATCCTGAGAAATCACAATCTTATGATTGACACTGAAAGTTAATAGAATAGCCGGGAACCTTTCGGTCCCCGGCTATTGTGATACTTCAGGAAAGGTTATTTGTTCCGGATCAGTTTGATGGTGCGTTCGAGCCTGGCGCTATTTGCATCCAGCTTGATGGTGGCGGTGTAAACACCGGTTGCCATGCTGCCGGCATCAAATCTGATAGTATGATCACCCTGTGTTTGTGATTCATTGACGAGGGTTCTCACAGTTTCTCCAAGGAGATTGTGAATTACCAATGTCACTCTGCCATCAAACGGCAGTGAGTAATTAAACATCGTTTCATTGCTGAAAGGATTCGGATGATTATCGAGTGTCAGGTCACTGGCAGATAAATTTTCCGGAATACCGATAGGGGATGCCTCGATAACATCGACACTTAGGATTGCATCCGGAATCGGTTTTGCAAACTGATCAGCAAGCTCATTCATATCGTTGGAAGCAAGTGATAAACGGATTGAAGTTCCAACTTTGAAGTCGCCTGTCGTTTTCAGGTGGAGGGTTACCAGGTTTGCATGAGCATTCAGGCTTACCGGGTTCAAAGTATGCCATCCGATCCTCAGTTCATTGCCGTTCATATTCCAGTCTAACAAACCACCATCCATTATTACATTCTTCACTTCGACGAGGTTAGCCGGGAAGTTCAGGATCAGAGAGGTTGCGCCTACCTTCATCGGGTTTACAACATAAACCGGGAGGTCAAATTCCCTGTTCGGGCTGACCTGTTTGGTTTGGCCATATGTGAGCCGTACTTTGGCAGATGCGTCCTTTGAACCACCTGCAACATAACTGCCGTTAAAGTCGCCTGTGACTTGTGCAAGCAGGTCCTGAATCTTGTTTGCACCGCAAACGTTAACCATGATATCTTCATCTGCAGAGGTCGGGTGACTGCCTTCACAAGCCACCGTTACACCTGCTTTTGCATATGACCATGTAAGCCTGTCAAAACAAGCACCCATTGAACCCGGGCAATTGCCGCCATACACAAAATATGCCTGGATACGCTCAGCATCCGTAGAATTGATCTGCTCATTGGGAAGACCTGAACCAGCGCCATAAACATCACCAGCCCAGAACACCAATACTGAACCTGGTAAGCGTCAGTTGCGTTAATGCTACCAGGATAGTATGGGTTAGTATGAACCGCTAACCTGTAAGTCCCGCAACAGATATTGCTGAACGAATAAGCGCCATTGGTACCGGCAGTGACAGCTTCCCACAGGGGATCATGATGGGAATAACCCGAACCAATATCATCATATAGCCACAATTCAACATTCTG
>JAPLDH010000030.1 GCA_026391355.1 Bacteroidota bacterium
ATACAAATGCAATAGCAGAAAATAGAAATGGGAAAATCAATAAGTTCATAGCTTCGAATCAAGGTGTGAGAAATAAAGATTTCTTCTTTTTCAGGTTATCTAATTTCTTTTGCTAGCACCTCAAAAAATGAATTAACCGAAATTCCTCAACAAATTTTATAATTTGTATTACCTTTGAATGTAAATAAATAACGTAGTAGAAAAATGTATGGGTTGTGTATAAAAGTGGATTCTAAGAGTTTTAAAATCTCATCAAATGAAAAAAATACATATTTTTTTCATGCTTAGCCTGATGATTCACATGGGTATTTCAGCCCAGGATTATCAGAACATCATCACCAATGGATCTGCATTTTATTCAAGTATTACAGATTCTGCTGGTTTTCTTTCTGGAATAAAAATTGAATCCAGGAGTTCACTTGGTAACGGAGACACGCTTTTTCTGGCTGTGAATACCATAAGGCCGCACAATCACGATGTCCTTCTTGACACAATAGGCGGTTTCCTGGGAAGACGAATAGTGAAAATGAATAGCGGTTGGTTTTATTTTTTTAATGCTGCAGGGGATACTCTTTTTCTGAACAGTAACGCCAGCTTGAATAGTACCTGGAAATTCTGTAACCTCCCTTTTAAAGGGCAGCTCACGGCTACCTGCACCTCCATTCAGGCACTACTGGTTTTAGGAGCAATAGACACCGTGAAAGAAATTACCTTTCATGCAAAAGATTCCAATGGAGTTAGTATTTCTAACTTTTATAATGACAAGAGTATCCTGCTGGGTAAAAAGTATGGATTGATAACAACCTACGATTTCTATCACTTTCCTGATTCAACGGCTGTTTTCACAATTGAAGGTAAGAATAATCCAGTGATTGGATTTCAGGGATTGACCTGGCGCGATATCTATGATTATGATGTTGGAGATGAATTCCATTATGCAAGCTATTACAAGGCGGGTGGCTTCCCCCACCTTTCATACGATGAGTATCAAACCATTATGAAAGTACTTACAAAGGAGGTTCCTACTGGTGGGGCAACAGTTACGTATACTTTTGAACATTGCAATAGACACTATCATTACGATCTGCCGCCGTATACAAATTATACCTTTGACACAATAGAAGTATCTTATCCTTACAATTCATCCCTGGATACTTCAACGATCAACTGGTTTCCCGAACAATTTACAACCACAGGTTACCGGTACTTTTCCGCTCTTCATCATCGTATCCCCGGAAGACCGGCATACGGACAAGCAGGTAATTATTATTCCTGCTGCTGGCAGGATAATCCTGAATACCCGGAACAGATGACAGACGATCGTGAATTTACAAAAGGACTTGGACAGGTTCACTATGAGAATTACTGGTATTTAGGCTTTTATGGTTACGACTTTAATAACCTGGTTTATTACAAGAAAGGAAGTGAAACATGGGGAACTCCTTTATCTGCAGATTGTTCTTCTATGATTCCCTCTTTGACATTCTATCCTGATACTCTTGTCATGGGTTGGCATGCGGGATCCAGTGACACGCTTCATATAATTTCAGACACTACCTGGTCAATCCATTTTTGGCAAGGAGACCCCTTGGTTTGTTCTCCACAAAATGGCTTCGGAAACAGAAGCGTATTGGTAACTGTAACACAGGATACTTACGATTATTCTGACAAGTTGATGGATTTCTTCATAGATTATCCTGGTGGTTCCAAAGTAGTACTTGTTAAACAATTAGGCGAACCATTGCCATCTTTACAAATCAATCCGGATACACTTTTTTTGGGCCCAGGCATTGACAGCAAGGATACCCTTTTTTTTCATTCAAATGTAAAAACGATCACATCGTTATCAGGTGATTGTGATTGGGCAGATTATAATCCGACATCGATCTGGGACAGCATTGGATCGTTTATTTTTACAACTATAGCCGCGAACCCTGATTCATCTGTCCGTATGAGTAACTTTTCTTTGCACTCAGATTGGGTTGATCCAAAGCCATTTATTGTGTGCCAATCAACCAAAGTTTTGGGTATTAAAAACAATATCCCATTAAAAGTCACAATTGCTCCAAACCCAATTCAAACAACGGCAATATTATCTTTTTCCAGAATTGTTAAGTTCCCGGAGAAACAGTTGACGTTATACGACTTCATGGGAAGGTTGGTTTTTGAGGATTCATTTACCTCTGAAAAATATCTGTTCAAAAGAGATAAACTGCCTCCCGGAATGTATTGTTTGAAAGTGATTTATGATAAAGATAGTCCGGCAGCTATTGTAAAAGTAGTTCTGGAATAACTTCGCATAGCCTCTTTTGCAATTTGCAGTTTGCAATTTGCATTTTACACTACTTCCAATCCGGCATAATCATATAAACCATTACCATTCCGTTACTCACACTGTATGGAACTTTATCCATGTTCCAGAGAAGGTAGTAATTGTTTTTGCCCTGGGTGGTATTTCAGGGACCAGCATCACATCTTTCAGGTTGTAGAAAAGATGAATCCCTCCACTACCAATCCTTATTACAATTATTGAATTCGATCTTCATTGTGAGGATTTTAATAAGGTTAAAAAGGATGGAAAATAAGGTTTCCGTAAGGAAATATGCGAATGACGGATTCGGGAATGACGAATGAAATTCACGATTTTGGAGTGCGGAATTGGTTTTTTCATTTGTAATTCGTCATACCTTTTAATTTATTCCCGGATTCCCATATTCGTCATTCCCGGATTCCTGTATAATGGGTCAAGGATTGAATAATGTGGTAAGTATTATTTCAGCAATATTTTACTCATACTGCGCAAAAATTATATATATTTGTGCAGTACAAGTAAATAATTGCACAAATGATACAAGATATAATAGCAGGACAAAAGGCGGAACTTGAACGGAGGCTTCAGGAAAAGTATGTTCCGCGTAAAGCCGAATTGAAAGGATTTGATACCGATCTGGTTTGTGTGGTCATTGGGCCGAGAAGAGCAGGGATTTAGCCACCCATCTTACGGGTCGTCATTTTTCTACCTTCCTTTTCCCCTTTTCATTCCCTGAAATAATGACTTTGTTTCCTCTTTCCGGTAACGTTTCCGACAGACAGCAGCGTTGTTTCGAATATATCACAAAAGGAGGTTTTCCTGAAGTTTGGGTTAAGAATTATGACCCCGGAGAATATCTGATGGCGCTTTTTGATTCTATTATTCTGAAAGATATAGTGAAACGCTACCATGTGCGGTTCTCAAATGCATTGACAGACCTGGCACAAATCCTGATCACGAACATCACGGGAGAATTCTCCTGTACTTCGATCCAAAAACTTGCAGGCTTCAATAGTATTCACACAGTAGTCAAATATCTTAGTTATCTTGAGGAAGCCTTTTTGCTCTTCAGCATTCCACGGTTTTCCTATAAAATCACCGAACAAAAGAAAGCCAATAAAAAAATTTATTGTTACGATAATGGATACTTTCAGGCCAAAGCCTTTAAATTCAGTGCGAATACGGGTAAATTGTTTGAGAATGCCGTTGCAATAGATTTAAAACGGAAGGAACTTGCGGGAGGGTCAAGATTGTATTATTACAAGAATCAAAAACAGGAAGAGGTTGATTTTGTCGTGCAGGAGGAGATGAAAATAACTCATTTGATCCAGGTTTGTTATCAGATCACAGAACCAAAAGTCAAAGAACGCGAGATCAGGGCTTTGCTGAAAGCCGGTACCGAACTTAAATGCAACCAACTAATTGTAATCACCAATGATTACGAGCAAATCGAGAATCATTCCTGGTTCGGAAAAAATGGCGATATAACTTTTATTCCTTTGTGGAAATGGCTGGATATGCAAGGCGCCATTACGTGAATGAAAAAATTATCCGGGTATTTCATTCCCGGATTCCTGTATAATGGGTCAAGGATTGAAAAATGTGGTGCCATCAGGCACGGAATATAGGTAGAATGGCAGCGGTTCAAATAATTTCGTCCTGTACGGGCCGAAATATCCGGTGTCCGACCAATTTGCTACCCATATTTTATCCCTGACGGGATTAATCAATATCCTGGGGATATAAACCTTATTTCTTTTTTTCCATAAACCTTAGTAGAAAAGATGAATCCCTCCTTTACCAAACCTTATTACTATTATTGAATTCGATCTTCATTGTGAGGATTTTAATAAGGTAATAAGGTTAACACCTGAGACCCGTGATGTTTTTCTACTAAGTCCTCTCGTTTTGTCAAACGAACATCAAAACAGATAACTTTGGTGCAAATATACGATCTATACAAAGACCGGTTCATGCCCTGGAAAATCTATTCCATCACTAAGTTTGGTCTGAGGTACACTTTGAAA
>JAPLDH010000054.1 GCA_026391355.1 Bacteroidota bacterium
AGTTCAAGTCTTTCACAGGAGCTGAGTCTTTTGCAATCCTGCGATCGGTCATCGATACTGCTATTAAAAATAACCTGAACCCTTTGCATTCCCTTTCCGAAATTAATGCCCTATCTTTGTAAGGGGTGAATAGTTACAAAAAATCTAATCATTTTAATCGCGTTGCTGTTCGTAACGCTCAGTGGCTGGGCAACTCAAGGTCCAAGTATCACTGCATCAACTGTGGCAGTTGTTTCAGGCGTTACAACCGCAGTTGTCCCCATTAAAGTGGCAGATGCCAACTTTGTCGCTGTAGGCAGTTTCTCTTTAACCTTCACGTTTGACTACACCAATTTGGGAATACCAACAGTTACATACACAAATCCTGCATTCGCAACTGCGGGTTGGGCGGCTTTTGCATATACTACAGATCACACTATATACGAAACCGGTAAATTTGTGGTAACAGGTATGGGTCCCCAATCAGGTCCTGGTGGAGTTGATTTATCTTCTGGTGATGTTATGTTTACGATAACTTTCACCAAAGCTGCCGGTATTACGTCCTGTGGAATTGTTAATTTTAACGATAGTCCGACGCTTTCATGCGAATTTACGGGGGTAGCCCCGGATTATGATGTATTCACCGATGGTACCTATACCAATGGTAAGGCGGGAGTAAACAGCGTGTATGTCGATCATGCCGGTCCTGCTGGTTGCAGCACATTCTTAACTATCCAGGCCGCTGTTGATTTTTTGGAAACAGGCGATGCAGGCGGTACGATTTCTATTAAGCCTGATACCTATATCGAAAATGTCATTGTGACTAAAACCGGCATTACCTTCGACAACTCTGTGGCCGGTACTGTTGTGATTGATGGTAATCTGACCATCCCGGCAGCGGGGACAACACTTACCCTTGCCTGCGACCTTACAGTAACCGGTATTTTAACCCTCACCGATGCTGATGATTACCTGATAATCGGCACAAACATCCTTACTCTTAACGGAACGATTGCAGGATTGGGTTCCCTCACCAGTACAAGTTCTTCAACTCTCAGAATTGGCGGCAGTGGTTCTCCTTTTGGAACCATTAATTTGGATGGAAACCTGAATGAGTTTAAGGTTGACAGGAATGCACAAACCATCACCTTAGGCACTTGCACGAGTTATCCCATAGAGATAACCACACTGAATTTAACGGCAGGAGAACTGGTATTAGGTGACAACGCACTTCAGATAAATACCACTTATACCCCGGGTGCCACCGGAACTTTCTCATCAAGTATAGTAAGTTTTGCTTACCTGGATTTCAGAGGTGCAACTTCCGGGGCAATTAAATTTAGTAGTAGTCTGGAACTACCTTATCTTTATATCAATACCAGCCTCTCCATTGATATTGCTACTGCAATAACTATGTTGGAGGCTGACGTAAATACAGGAACACTGACAAATTCAGCGGCAGTAAACGTTGGAAACCTGATCAACGCTGCAACCGTTACGATGGGCGCTGATATCACGGTTACCGGAAATTTCTCACCTACTGTTGCTGCTGCTGTTGTTAATGTAAATGCTTACACCCTTACTTTAAATGGTAATATTTCCCCCTTTGATGATACATACATTGTTGCAGGGAGCACCTCCAGTCTTGCTTTTGGCGGTGCAAGTCCTCTTCCGGCATACATTATGCCTGCTGATATCGCATCCTTGAAAAATTTGGAAATCAATCGTGAGCTTGGTGTAACCATGGCTGTCGATCTTGATCTTCTCGGAACCCTCGCCCTTACCAGCGGCACCTTTACCATGGACGGTAATAATTTAACCATTCACAATCCGATGACCATTGCTTCAGGAATTCTTTCTGGTGATTTGGCTGCAAAATTGATGATTGAAGAAGCTACAATTACACCCGGCGCAAATATTGCATTACCGGCTATTAACCTTAATGAACTTTATATTAACAATAGCGGAGGTGTAACTGTATTGGCTAATTATGTTGATATAAAAACCAAACTTTACCTTGAGCTAGGTGCTGTAACAAATGGTAATAAAATTATGATGGAAAATTCCTCTACAATTGAACGTAGCGGCGGCAGCTTGTTAGCAGAGCCTTTCTTTTTGTCATCGGTAAATATCCTTTATACCAATACAAGCTCAATTACATCCGGATATGAGTTACCAACAGGTACAGTTACCACTGATGTAACACTGAGTGGCGCAGGAGGTGTTGTAATGGGTGCAACCCATACCATCAACAGCCTTACCCTTACTTCAGGCAAACTTACATTAGGCGCTTATGACCTGATTACTACTGCAACTACCGATGGAAGTTCTTCCAGCTATGTAATAGCCGATGGTGCAGGAACATTCACCGTTAAAGGCGTACTGGCTGCCGATGTATTCCCGGTAGGATATGCCGGGAACTATACCCCGCTTACCATCAGCAACAGTATTGCTTCTGATTTTTCGGTGAATCTTAAAAACGTAACCACTCTGGCCGGTTTCATAGCTCCGGTTCCTTCTCCTAACTTTGTGAAATTGCAATGGGTGATTACCCGTGCTTTTGGTGGTACCGCTGCAGTTACCTTCAAGTGGAATGTAGCAGAAAAGTTTACAACTGACCCGACAGCGCCTGTTTTAGGCAGATATAATGGTACCGATTGGGTAAGCGCAGGTACTGCCGGTTCCTGGACACCATATACTAATTACACGGTAGCAGTAACCGGCATTACCACTTTCTCACCCTTTGCCGCTTACGGCGACCTGATTACTCCGGTTTATGTAGATGATGCAATTGGAGATCCTACCTATACAGGCGAAAATGCAGCAAACAGCCCGCCGGGTACAGGCCCGAAAAAGACCATCCAACAAGGTCTCACGGTTGTAGCCAACCCTGGAACCATTAATGTAGCTGCAGGACCCTATCCCGAAAACATCATTGTTAACAAGGATGTTACAATACATGGCGCCGGTGTTACTACCATTGTAAATGGAACAGCCGCTACAGCCAACGGAAGTGTATTCAACATTGCCACCTCAGGGGTAACGCTGGAATACATGAAAATCAACAACACCGCTGCATCCAACGCTCTTTATGCTGTTCGCGTAGATCCATCATTAATTAATATTCTGATTCAGGAAAATACCATAACCAATAACTTCATTAACGGAATTGTATTCAATGCAAATGCCGGGACGAACAACGTGGTATTAAGAAATAAATTCGAAGGCACAAGCACTGATCCTGCAGTATCCAACGAAGGAACAACCACAGTTATTGGTTTGAGAAACTACTGGGGCAGCGATAACGGGCCAACGATCACTCCGGTACCCCCCGCTCCATCCGTTAATCCATGCGGTGATGGTAAACTTATTACTGCTCTTGTTACGTATGACCCCTGGATGAATTCAACTTTAACTTCTGATATTTATCAGGGAAAAAGGGTTATTTCAGGTACATTCTATTACCCAAACAAATCAGGTACCGATATTCCCATGATAGAAGGAGGGATTGATCTTACTCTTAAAAGAACAAGTGATAATACAGTTATGGATGCTACAACTACTAATGGAAGTGGCTATTATGCCTTTGCCGGTCAATGTACGAATTGTTCTTATTACATTGTAGTTACTTCAGATAATACCACTGAAGGCTCTGTAAATGGTACAGATGCTGCACAAGTGAACTATTGGGGACCGCATCCGTCACCTCCTTCTGGAATTTATGTAGTGAGGTTTTTTGCAGGGGATGTGACTGGAGGAAAATTCATTAATTCTACTGATGCATTGGATATCCAGCAACACTTTGTTAATGGTACTGCTTTTACCAGGTCTAAATGGAGCTTTTATGACAAGGTTACAAAAATCGTCGATAACTTTGCTCCCACACCAGCGGACGATATAAGTATCGATCTTCAACGTACGATGCCGGGTTATGGAACATCAACCGCATATGATCAGGGCATGTATGGCCTGGCAACCGGCGACTTCAACCGCAGCTTCGATCCTACTGCAAAAAAATCGGCCAGCGCAACCCTGCAGCTTGTCTATGGCGGCACGAAGCAGGTTGGCAGCAACCAGGAATTCGATCTGCCGATCCGTATAGTCAATGGTTCCGAGGTAGGCGCCGTATCCCTCATCCTGAATTTCCCCGCCAATATGGTTGAGGTAAAAGATGTGGTGATGAACAGCGCCGGCGGCATGCTCGACTGGGCCGTTAAAGGCAACGAACTGAGGATAGGATGGAACTCATCGGTTCCGCTGAACCTCTCCTCTGCCTCAGAACTGCTAACCCTCAGGCTGAAAACTGCCACCTCCTTCACAAAAGGAGCTTCAATCCGGTTTGCTCTTGCTTCAAACCCGCTGAATGAGATGGCAGATGATCATTACGAAGTCATCAGCAATGCAATTTTGAGTGTCGATGTCATTGATGCAGCAGGAGTTGGAATTGAGGAACAACCCGCTGAAAACGGGCTCACTTTGAGCAATCATCCCAACCCGTTCAACAGTTATACCATGATCAATTATAGCTTACCGTTTGAAGGTAAAGTAACACTGGAAATCTGCAATCTTCTGGGTAAAACAGTGAAGATCTTAGTGAATGAACTGCAGACAAAAGGGGATCATTCGTTGAAGTTTGATGCAGGCAGCCTGTCACCGGGTGTTTACACGGCAACCATCAGGCTGGGCCACAACAGCGATGAGCTGATCCGTACCATTAAACTTGTTAATAACAATAACAGGTAAACTTTTTTCACCGCAACAGGCACAATAGAAAATGCAAAATGCAAACTAATGTGTTCTATTGCGCTTGTTGTGGTGATTTTTTGTTAATTAAAATTTCCTCCATCTCTGGAGAACAAGATGCAACTTATATAATAAATCCCCTGATGGAAGAACATGATCTGGTAATTGACATTCAACATCTTTCGCCCGGTTTGTACTTCCTGGCAATTGGTACAAAAACTGAGAAAACAGTCATGAAATTAATTGTGCAATAATAATCGAATTTGTAAATTTATTCATTTATCTTGTCAGAGAGCCTTGATAAACCCATACCCATGAAAAAACCAGGTGTTTTGCTGTCGTGTTTTTTTATCTTAATTACACTGACCTTACGATCACAAAATGCGCCGGTCACTACGGTAACAAGCATTTTAAATCCACCGGCCGACTCGCACGTTACCGTCCCTGTAACTGTGACCGGCTTTACCGACATCGGCTCGATCTCCCTTACATTGAATTATGACCCTGCGGTCATGTCTTTCACAGGTTTTTCGGCAAACGCATCCCTGCCGGGTTTTGTAGCAAACGAATTGTCTTCCGGAAAAATCGTCATGATGTGGTATGCCTTGTATGGTGTTACCCTTACTGATAATCCTTCAACCCTGGTGAATCTTATTTTTACCTACCCTACCAGTACGACCACGCTTCACTGGTATCCGGTTACAATTTACTGTGAATATTCTAAGTTTGATTTAGGAGCCTATAACGTGTTGAATGATGATCCTTCATCTTTATATTACATCGATGGAACGATCACGTTTAATCATGTTGATCCCGGTTCCATTGCTTCCGACCAGACGATCTGCTACGGGACTGCTGCAACTGTCTTTACATCTGTTGCAGCTACAGGCACAGGTACGATCACATATCAGTGGCAGAACAGTACAACCGATGGACTATCGGGCTTCAACAATATCCCCGGTGTCACAAATGAGACGTATAGTGCAGGAACTTTGACAACTACTACCTGGTATAGGAGGATAGCCTCCTCAACGGTAAATATAACCGTTGTTTCAGCGTCGAGCAATGCAGTAAAAATAACAGTTCATGCACGACATACAATATCAGGGACCCTGAAATACAACAATCCGGATTATTCCATAATGAATAAGGTTTACATCGCCTTAATGTCAGGTTCTGATACCATAAGCACTTGCAGAACTGCTGATGGCACAGGAGGTTACCAGTTTACCGGTATCTGCGATGGCAATTACAAAATTCTCATCGTTCATAATTACAGATTATCAGGAAGTATAAACTCCACCGATGCAAGCCAGGTGAATTACTGGTCATCCAATCAGCTTCCCATTGAACATGTCAAATTCCTGGCAGGTGATGTCTATTACAATGGCTCAGGATCTCCCAACACTTCAAATCCATTCATCAATGCATCCGATGCAATGCAGGTTCAACGGCACTATGTTTTTAATCTGCCACCCAGTTCGTTCGACAGGGACCCATGGTGCTATTGGAAGGCCGGTCAAACGATTGCCAATGATTTCGACCCGAACAGGTTGCTGGAGATAGATGCCAACCTGAATGGCGCTGACCTTACCATAAACCTTCTTGCACAGGTAACAGGTGACTTCAACTGCAGTTACATTCCGGATGGGAAAAAAGAAGAAGCTAGTGCAACCCTGCACCTGACCTATGGTGAGACCATAAGGATGGACGCCGGTAAAGAGTTCGAAATGCCGATACGGGTTGTGAAAGCAAGCAAGGTAGGAGCTGTTTCCATGATCCTGAATTTTCCATTGGATTTAATTGAGGTGAAAGCCGTTTATATGAAGGACAATCCCGGCCAGCTTGATTGGGCGTTAAATGGCAGTGAACTGAGGGTTGGATGGAATTCATTGTATCCCTTGGATCTGCCTGCATTTGACAGCATCGTCATCCTCAAGCTCAAAACAACTGATAAATTCAGGGACGACAAGACCATCCGGTTCTCTCTCGCACCTGACCAGTTGAATGAGCTTGCCGGTGAAGATTACAAGGTAATCCCAGATGCCCTATTGAGTATTGACGAGATCAGTACAACGGCAATCGGCATCCAGGAACAACCAGGTTTGGATAAGATGACCCTTAAAAATCAACCCAATCCGTTCAGCAATTACACGATGATCGAATACACGCTGCCTTTTGATGGGAAAGTTATCCTGGAAGTCCGCAACCTTGTGGGCCAAACTGTAAAAACCCTGGTGAATGAAATGCAAACAAGCGGAACTCATTCACTGAGGTTTGACTCGGGAAGCCTTGTTTCGGGTGTTTACACCGCAACTATAAGGCTCAACAGTAATAATAACAGCGCTATCCGCACCATTAAACTTTTCAATAACAGATAATTAAGAATGTATCGGAGGAAGTAACGAATTCCCGGTACTTTCTATAACTTTTACTTTGTGTTGTATTTTAACCCCATACCAATGAAAAAGTCAGGTCTTTCACCGGTGTTTCAGCAACAGGCAATGCAGTAAAAATCACAGTGCACGCACGGTATACAATCTCCGGTACCCTGAAATACAACAACAATCCGCAATATACCATAATGAATGAGATTTACCTCGCCTTAATGTCAGGTTCTGATACCATAAGCACTTGCAGAACTACTGATGGCACGGGAATTCACCAGTTGACTGCACCTGGCCTTTGGTAATATGCAGTAATCTAACATGGATATGGGAGAATGACGGGTGGATTCAGAGTACCTGTTCTTCATCTGAATGATTTAATTATCAACAAGATGATTTCAGCCCGGTTTAAAGACAAAGCAGATGTCGAAGAGCTTAAAAAAGTCCGGAAAATACAACCAGATAAAAAATTGTGTTGAATCTGTAAAATAAATTATTAACTCGTAAATCAAAAACTTCATTCTTAGATCGAAAATCGTTCAATCATAAGTCAAATTGGGACCGAACAATTATCGTAATCTGTTGTTTATATGTTCTTTAGAAATTAATATTAAAAAAGTAGCGCTAATTCAATAATAAGTTGTACCTTTGGCGAAATTAAATCACAAAATGAATAAAGGAACAGTAAAATTTTTTAATGACTCGAAAGGATTTGGGTTCATTAAAGACGAAACATCAGACAAAGAATACTTTGTACATGTATCAGGTTTAAAAGACGAGATCAGAGAAAATGATCAGGTAACTTTTGAACTTCAGGAAGGAAAAAAAGGATTAAATGCAGTAAATGTTAAATTAATTTAATAACAGGCATAAAATTAATCTTTGAATTCTTTGAAGCCTTACGCGAGTAAGGCTTTTTTTTTGGTTTTCTTACACTTAATTTCCTATCACCTTAAATTCCGTGCGTCGGTTGTTGGCTCTCCCCTGTTCCGAAACGTTTGTATCGATCGGTTTTGAAAAACCATACCCCTCGTAGGTCAAACGATCAGCGCTAATCCCATTTACAATAAGATAATTATAAACAGCTTTGGCACGGTTACGTGAGAGTATATTATTATGTTCTTCAGAGGCAATATTGTCTGTGTGTCCGCTGATTTCTATATGGATCTTTGGATTTTTTTGGAGTAGTGCGATCAGCTTTCCCAATTCGGATTTCGACTCATCTTTAAGATCAAATTTATCGGTGTCGAAAAAGATATTCTTTAAAACAACGGTTCCACCAACCTTTATTGGTTGTAAGGGAACATCCTTCACGAATGGTTTGGTTTTGGAACTTTCACCCATCAACATGAAATTGTCGGAGTAAAACAAGTACCCCTCTTTTGAAACGCTCAAACCATAATTCCTGTTGGTTGGCAGGCAAAGAAGAAAGCTGCCTTTGACAGGTTCAGAAGAAGCCTGAACAACGGTTTTACCACTTTCCAGGTCAACAAGTTCAAACGATGCTCCAAGCCGCTGCTGAGTTTCCTTGTCAAAAACAATCCCTTTCAGATAGGTCACTTTCAAGGGCCTGGCTTCCTTGTAAAGTTTGAACGAATAAATATCCTGTTTCCCTTTTCCCCCGAATTTATCAGAAGAAATATAAGCCAGGTCTCCGTTGGCATTAACGATAATGGTGATCTCATCTGCATAAGTATTGATCGGATAGCCCAGGTTAACAGGTCTTGACCATTGACCGGATGCATCCTTCCGGGCATAAAACAGATCAAGTCCTCCCATGCCGGGATGCCCCCGCGAGGAAAAATAGAGGGTCTGATCATCGGGATGAATGAAAGGCGCCATTTCATCCAGCCTTGTATTTATGGAATCTCCAAGGTTTACCGGTTCGCTCCATTGGTCACCGGAAATCAGTTCCGTTTTCCAGATGTCGGATCCTCCTTTGCCTCCGGGTCTTTTACTTGCAAAATACAAGGTTTTACCATCGCTGGAGAATGAAGGTTGAGAATCCCAGGCCCCGGAGTTGGCAACTTGTCCAAGATTTTTTGGTGCCGACCACGCGGTTCCTTCCTTTCTGGACCAGTAAAGATCGCAGCTTCCATAGCTATCGGGACGATTACATGCGGCGAAAAAGATATAATTTCCGTCGGGGGAAATGGAAAGCGCCCCCTCATTGCCATGGGTATTTATCGGCGCCCCCAGGTTTATCGCTTTTTGCCAGAGACTATCTATTCTGTCACAATAATAAAAATCCTCTTCAAACTCATTACTCTGATCAATGGTCAAGGCATTTTTCGTAAACTTCCGGGTGAAAAATAGACGCTGATCATCGGAAGTAATGGCATTAACATATTCATCCATCGGAGTATTCACGCTATCCCCAAGGTTAAGCGGGTTGAACGGCACCGGATAAGCCATCGCATTGATTCCAAAATCACAGGATTTAATATTATTATTGGCCCGTTCCTTCTTTTCAACCGGTAAATAATCATAAGATATAAACTTCAGGTAATCAGCTTTTGCATCACTGTAACGTCCGATCACCAGCTCATTATTGGCAATAATATAGTAGAGATTGGCTGAAAAATCGGGAGAAATAGCCACCGCTTTCTTATAGGCAGAAACTGCATCCGTAATCTGTCGTTGTTCTGACCAGATATCTCCTTTCAGAATAAATGCTTCCACAAATGAGGGATCATCCAATATGGCTTTATCAAGTTCCTTGATGGCTTTATCATAATACCGCCTGCCATAATCATCGCGTGCATCCATAAACAACCGGATGGCTTTTTTCGATTGGGTCGAAAGAGGCTGTGTCTGGCTAAAGCCAATGAAGAATGAGGAATGAAGAATGAAGATAATAAACAGGATTATTTTCCGAGACATGGCTTATATAAATAATGCTTACATATCAATTTCTAATACCTAATTTCAAATTTCTAATTTCTTAGGGAATATGCATGTATTTATGACTCTGAAGCGAGATCCTCCATTTTGGATGTGCCTGAATGTATTTAACGATCAGCGGGATCATTGATTCACTGATGCTCCATTCCGGCTGAAGGTAAAGATAACAGTCATCACCAACCATCACTGCATTCTCCTCAGCCCAGTCGAAATCGGGGAGATCCTCAATGATCACCTTAAGTTCACTGGCTTTCTCAAAGATCTCCATTAAAGGGGGGCTCTCTTTTTTAGGAGAGAGGCAGATCCAGTCCCACTCACCGGTCAGTTGGGAAGATCCGGATGTTTCAAGGAATATCCTGATTCCCATCTCATGGAGGCCTTTGGTGAGGTAAGCAAGATTATAAAGCAATGGTTCACCACCGGTAATGACGATGGATTTTGCGGGATAGATGGAAGCGTTCCGGATGATCTGGTCGGCTGGAACCGGAGGACAAGACTCTGCATTCCACGATTCCTTCACATCACACCATCGACATCCTACATCGCATCCGCCAATACGGGCAAACCAGGCAGCCTGTCCGGTGTTGAAACCTTCTCCCTGAATGGAATAAAACTCCTCAAGTATGGGGAGCAGCTTACCTTCGCTGAGCAATATCTTTTGCTCTTTGTTCAAATATTTCAGTATTTAATCTCTTTTTTGGCGGCTTTCAGGGTATTCTGGAGGAGGGAGACAACCGTCATCAGGCCAATTCCACCAGGGACAGGGGTTATATAACTGCATTTTTTAGAGACTTCATCAAACCGTACATCGCCTTTCAGCCGGAATCCTGATTTGGTTTCAGTTGAAGGTACCCTGTGCATGCCAACATCAATCACAACAGCATCTTTTTTTACCATATCGGCTGTTACAAAACCCAATTGCCCTATCGCAACAATCAGGATGTCGGCTTCGGATGTAATCTTTTGCAAATCCCTGGTATAGCTGTGGCATAAAGTGACGGTTGCATTGCCCGGATTTGCTTTCCGTGAAAGTAGAATACTGACGGGTGTACCCACAATATGGCTTCGGCCCAGAACGACACAATTTTTCCCTTCTGTTTCAATCTTATACCGGTCAAGCATAGTCAAAATTCCCATCGGAGTGGCAGAAATATAGGCCGGAAGGTTAAGTATCATTCTGCCAAGATTCACCGGGTGAAATCCATCGACATCCTTTCCCGGGTCGATCCTTTCAATGATCCTGTTTTCATTGATATGGCCCGGAAGCGGCAACTGGACAATAAAACCATCCACATCTTCGTCGTGGTTCAGAAAATCGACTGCCTCCAGCAAATTCCTTTCCGAAATTGAAGAGGGGTATCTGTAAACCGAAGAGATGAATCCAACCTCTTTGCATGCTCTTTCCTTTCCGGTAACATACGACTGACTTGCTGGATCATCCCCCACAAGTACCGCGGCAAGGTGAGGTAACCTTTTCCCTTTATCCAGCCAGTTTTCTTTCACTTCGTGTGCCAATTCAGTTTTAATCTGATCTGAAATGAGCTTTCCGTCAAGGAGTTTCATATTTCCCGGTTAGTTAGAATTTCGCATATTCCGCATCATGTTCATCATCCCCCGACCTTTATTGGTGGTCACCATTCTCATCATCCTGCGTGTGTCATCAAATTGCTTGATAAGACGGTTCACTTCCTGTATGGTGGTACCACTTCCCGTGGCTATCCGTTTTCTTCTGCTTCCGTTCAATACCACAGGATTGGCACGTTCTTCAGGTGTCATGGAATGGATAATCGCTTCAATATTCTTAAATGCATCATCTCCAATATCAACATTCTGTAAGGCCTTCCCCATCCCTGGCAGCATCCCGATCAGGTCCTTCACATTCCCCATCTTCTTTATCTGTTTGATCTGGGCAAGGAAATCATTAAAGTCGAACTGATTTTTAGCGATCTTCTTCTGCAACTTCTGGGCTTCGACCTCATCGTATTGCTCCTGTGCCTTTTCAACCAGCGAAACAATATCTCCCATTCCCAGTATCCTGTCGGCCATACGTTGTGGATAGAAGATATCGATGGCCTCCATTTTTTCCCCAATTCCGACAAACTTTATGGGTTTGTTAACGATGGCTTTGATCGTGAGGGCGGCCCCGCCTCGTGTATCTCCGTCAAGTTTGGTCAAAACAACACCTTCGTAATCCAATTGGTCATTGAATGCTTTTGCGGTATTCACTGCATCCTGGCCGGTCATGGAATCAACAACAAACAGGGTCTCCTGCGGGTTGACCGCTTTTTTAATGGCAGCGATTTCCGCCATCATTCCTTCATCAATTGCCAGCCGCCCGGCAGTATCGATGATTACAACGTTGTATCCTTTTTCCCTGGCATAGGTTATAGAATGTTTCGCAATCTTTACAGGTTCAAGGCTTCCTTCTTCAGTAAATACTTCCGTCCCGATCTGTTCCCCCAAAATTTTCAACTGTTCAATGGCCGCCGGACGGTAAACGTCACCTGCCACAAGCATAGGGTTTCTGCCTTTTTTGGTTTTCAGGTAGTTGGCCAGTTTTGCAGAGAAGGTAGTTTTACCTGAACCCTGGAGACCGGCGATCAGGATGATGGCAGGATCCCCTTTCAGGTTCAGATCGGTTTTATCACCCCCCATAAGCCCGGTAAGTTCATCGTGAATTATTTTCACCATCAGTTGCCCGGGAGAGACAGAAGTAAGAACATCTTCACCCAATGCTTTTTCCTTAACCTGGTCTGTGAACTGTTTGGCAATCTTGAAACTTACATCTGCATCAAGCAGAGCTTTCCTCACATCCTTCAATGTTTCGGCAACATTGATCTCGGTAATATGACCATGGCCTTTGAGAACCTTGAACGCCCTGTCGAGCTTATCTGATAAACCTTCAAACATACAATTAGAGTTAATAAATTATCCACCTGAACTTAACATTTTTTATAGCTCCCGGAGGGGAGTGCAAAATTAACAAATTAATTCACCCCCTTAAATCATCAATTCAATAAATTTGTATGTATCTTTATAGTTTGAAAACCACCCTGATCCTTTAGATCATTGTGATTTTTTTTTGATATCCATTGTGTATCTGAAAAAAATCTTGTAGGTTTGTGCAAACATTCATTATTAATTATCAAACAAAAATGGTATGAAGAGAACTTTACTTTTTGTAATTGCATTCTTTGCAATTACATTTGGGTCGTATGCCCAATGGCTCATCCAAAATACAGGCTTCACGACTCAGTACCGTGGAATCAGTTACATATCTATTGTGAATTCAAATGTTGTTTGGGCAATTGCCTATGACGGTAGTGGCGGAGGACAAACAATCAATGAATTTACGAGAACTACAGATGGCGGTACAACCTGGATTCCTGGTTCAGTGCTTGGCGGAACAACCTACGGTTTAGGAAATATCAGCGCGATCGATGGCACAACTGCATGGGTTGCACTCTATAATAAAGGCACTCAGGACAATACATGCGGCGTTTATAAAACTACTGATGCAGGTGTCACTTGGACACATCAGCCCAATGTGCTTGTTGGTTCAGCCGCTTTTGCTGACAATGTTCATTTCTGGAATGCTAATGAAGGAATGGCGCATGGGGATGTCAACGGCGGATATTTTGAAATCTGGACAACAAGTGATGGAGGAGATAGCTGGACAAGGGTTCCTCAATCTGATATTACCGGAACTGTAGTAAGTGGCGAAGGTGGATGGACATCAGTTTTTCAAGCAATTGGAGATAGTACATGCATGTTTGGCTCAAATAAAGGGAAACTTTATATATCGCATGACAGGGGACATCATTGGATTGCAAGAACCACAGGTATCGTTCCGGCAACTAACGGCGGTGTACAGCATATAGCATTCGTTGACCCCATGAACGGGTTGGTTGCTCAGGATAAAAATCCTGGTACAACTACTGATACTACATTACAAATATACAAGACCAGTGATGGTGGTGTAACATGGTCACAGGTAACTACTTCAGGCTGGGTTTTCAGTAATTGCCTTGCTCCTGTTGTTGGTTCCACAGGGACATATGTTACAGCAGGCGCCAATACAGGTGGAACTCCACCAATTTATACCTATGGATGTTCCTATTCCTTCGATGGCGGTACAACTTATTCCATGATGGATGCATTCTACAATAATCAGTTTCTATACACCTCCTTTATTAACGATTCCACAGGATGGTCCGGTCATTTTAACAATAGCTCAACTGACGATGGAATTTATAAGTTCATTGATGTTCTTGCACCACCCGTTGCTGATTTCATGTCACCGGATACTCTTATCACTTTCGGTGGACAAGTACATTTCACTAACCTTTCCCAAAACAAACCGACATCCTATAACTGGACTTTCCAGGGTGGCAGTCCGGCTTCCTCAACACTGAAGACTCCTCCCGCCATCACCTATATCGCTTTCGGTGATTATGATGTCACGTTGAATGTTGTGAGCGATTTTGGCTCCAATACCATTGTCAAACCTGACTATATCCATGTTTGGCCGGTAGGCATCAATGATATCTCAAAAGCTTCCATCACGATGTACCCAAATCCTGTTACGGATTATATCAACATCAACAGCACCGTGAATATTAAAGAAGTACAGGTCATTAATCTGATCGGACAGGTCGTTCTCAGCCAGCGCTTCGACACAAAGACGGTAACCTTGAATACCACAGGTTTGAAGTCCGGTGTTTATAACTTAAAAGTAAAACTTGAAAATGGAATCGTTAACAAAAAGATCGTTGTTAACTAAAAATTCGTGTAGGTTTGTACAAACATTAATTATTAACTAAAATCAATAAAGTCATGAAAAGAACATTACTTTCATTATTTGCCGTTCTGGCTTTTTCATCAGCGATTTTTGCCCAAACCGGATGGACATCTGTCAATTCCAATCTGGCTACAGGAACCGGAGTTGGTCAGGTTTCTATCGGGATGAATAACCATGACGCTTTATGGGCATTTGGCATTGATGCCACCGGTGCCATTGTTGATGTATTTACCAAATCAACCGATGCCGGATTGACATGGACAGCAGGAACCTTTAATGCAGGAACCGGCTTATCTCAAATATTTGCAATTGACGAAAATACATGTTGGGCTCTTTTCAACACAGGTGCAACCCAGGGTATTTACAAAACAACGGATGGTGGCACAACATGGACCAAAAAAGGAACCGCATATAGCGGTGGTTCATTTGCCGATGCAATGCATTTTTTTAATAATAATGATGGGTTTGCCATAGGAGACCCGCTCGGAGGTTATTATGAAATATATACTACCACCGACGGAGGAGAAACCTGGACCCGCGTTCCTCAGGGAAACATCCCTGCCCCTACAACAGGAGAATATGGGATAACCGGAGATTATTCTGCCAGCGGCAACGATGTCTGGTTTGGCACCAATCAAGGAAGGATATTCCATTCCGCGAATAAGGGGCTCAATTGGACCTGTGCGCTGACTGCCTTCGGAAACGCTGAGGTAGTAGCACCGGAATTTGCAGATCCTTTGCATGGGATTGCTTACCGTTCTTATCTTAACATGGGTGTTGAACCAACTATTAACATTACTACGGATGGCGGTGCTACATGGGTAACACATGATGTTGGCGGTACATGGTACGCCAGGTATGTTGAATATGTTCCTGGTACAGTCGAAACTTATGTGGGTTCTTCCAGTGAAGCAGGCAGTAATGGAGCTTCATACAGTTACGATGGAGGATACAACTGGTCGCTGATAACAGCAAATTTCGATTTCCAGGCCACTGCATGGCTGGATGTTGCAACTGGTTGGGCTGGATCTATCGCAGCTGCAAAAAAATCTACGGCAGGTATGTACATTTATGCCGGTGATTCTCTGCTGCCTCTTACAGCAAACTTCGTAGCTGATTATACTTCAATTGGCTACGGGCAAAGTGTTACCTTTACCAATCTTTCATCCGGGTTCCCGGTTAGCTGGAACTGGGTCTTTCAAGGTGGTGCTCCTGCAGCCTACTCCGGGAAAACCCCACCACCAATCGTGTATGTCCTTCCCGGAAGTTACACCGTTACCCTAAAGGCCTCCAACTTATACACCACCGATACACTGATCAAAACAAATTATATCTATGTTGGTGGAGTTGGGGTCAATGAACACTCAAAATCCAGTATCACCGTATTCCCTGACCCCGTGCAGGATGTTTTGAATATCCAGGCATCAACCAATGTTCAGGAGGTACAGGTGATCAATATGATCGGGCAGGTTGTTCTCAACCAGACCTTCGACAATAAAAACATTACCATGAATACTTCCAATCTGAAAGCAGGTATTTACAACCTAAAAGTAAAGCTGGAAGATGGATATATTAACAAAAAGATTGTTGTTAACTAATATTAAAAAGGAGAAGGGACAGGTCGCGACCTGTCCCTTCTTTTTTTTTACATCTGGTCTGGCAGCGTAATTCCCAGCATTGACATTCCTGATTTCAGGGTATTTCCTGTAAACATTGACAAACATAACCTGAATAATCTTTTGGCCTGATCGGATTCCTTCAGTACAGGAACTTCCTGATAAAACTGGTTAAAGAATTTTGCTGTTTCATAACAGAAATTTGTAACAAAAGATGGATTCAGGTCGTTTGCTGCATCCCTTATCACTTCAGGAAATAAAGCCAGATACTTCAACAGTTCTCTTTCACTTTTCATCAATACCAGGGAATTTTCATCGCCATCCATGTTGATTTCTGAAACAGGGATCCCTGATTTCTTCAGAAGAGACCGGATCCTTGCAAAAGTATATTGGACAAATGGCCCGGTATTGCCATTAAAATCGATCGATTCAACAGGGTCAAAAGTCATATTCTTTTTGGGTGAAACCTTTAAAATAAAAAATTTCAGCGCTGCCAGACCAATTGAATTGAATAATTCACCAGCTTCGGGATCCGGCAGGTCTTTTGCCTTTCCAAGTTCTGTGGTGATCTTTCCTGCAGTTTCACACATCTCATCCATCAAATCATCAGCATCAACAACTGTCCCTTCCCTTGACTTCATCTTCCCTGATGGAAGTTCAACCATACCATAGGATAAATGGAAGATCAGATCAGCCCAGTTCCGTCCCAACTTTTTTAAAATGGATTTCAGTACATCAAAATGATAATTTTGCTCATTACCAACAACATAAATCATCCTGGATGGATGATAATGGTCATAGCGCTGTTGAGCCGTTCCGATATCCTGCGTGATGTAAACCGAAGTCCCGTCAGACCTTTGCAGCACCTTTTCATCAAAACCATCATTGGTCAGGTCAGCCCAAATACTTCCATCCGGTTTCTGTGCAAGAACCCCTTTTTCAAGTCCTTCCTTTACCAGTTCTTTACCAAGCAAATAGGTTTCCGATTCAAATTGAACATGGTCAAAGGTGATACCAAGCCTGGCATATGTTTTCTCAAATCCCTTATAAACCCATCCATTCATCTTCCTCCAAAGTTGAATTGTCCCGGGGTCGCCCGACTCCCATTTCCGTAATATCTCCTGTGCTTCAAGAAGAACAGGCGCTCTTTTTTCAGCTTCTTCCTGTGAATAACCTTTCAGGATCAGCTCATTGATCTCCTTTTTATACTCTTCATTGAACCTGACATAATACTTGCCAACCAGGGAATCCCCCTTTATTCCCGAAGTTGAAGGATCTTCTCCATTACCCCATTTAATATATGCAAGCATCGATTTACAAATATGGATCCCCCTGTCATTTACCAGGTTCATGCGGATTACCTTATTCCCGTTTGCCTCAAGGATGGAAGCAACAGCATATCCGAGTAAATTGTTCCGGATATGTCCAAGATGTAAAGGTTTGTTTGTATTCGGAGATGAAAATTCAATGATAACGGGAGCATCTTCAATTGGCTCCGATCTCCCATAATCCTGTTTATTGTAATTTTCCAGAAAAAGGTTGATCCAATAGCGATCCGACAGGAGAATATTCAGGAAGCCTTTGATAACAGTATAACTTTCAATGTAATCAAATGACTGTTTCAGAAAATCACCAATCTCTTTTCCGGTAATCTCGGGGGATTTTCGTGATATCCTCAACAAAGGAAAAACAACAATGGTGTAATCACCTTCAAACTCTTTGGATGTTTTCTCAAGGTTGATTTTATCAGGTTCAACGGAGTAACCATATAGTTCTTTTACAGCCTCAACCGTCTTTTCTAACAGTAATGTAACAATCATTCTGTAAATTTAAAATAGCAAAGGTATGGTATTTTATTAATCCCTGATCCGGCTGCATTTATCGACATTCTATCGTAAGTAAGCGTAATACAGATAATTAATTTTTTGCTACATTTGCTTAGTTTGTAAAAAATAAGTAGGTTTGCAAACCGATCACCATGTTTTGAAATAATCCTAACAATATAAACTCCAGAAAGTGAGGTACGAATGAAAAAGAATGTTATCATTATCGGCGCGGCCGGTCGAGATTTTCACAATTTTAACACATATTACCGTGACAACGAGTTGTTCAATGTTGTTGCATTTACAGCAGCCCAGATACCCGATATCTATGGCAGAAAATACCCGGCAGAGCTTGCCGGAAAACTTTATCCTGATGGCATTCCGATATATGCTGAAAGTGAATTAACCGGTCTGATCCGGAAATTCAACGTTGACATCTGCAACTTTGCTTACAGCGATGTTCCTTATCAGCGGGTCATGAACATCAGTTCACTTGTAAATGCTGCCGGAGCAGATTTTCTCCTGCTGGGCCCAAAGGATACGATGGTAAAGAGCGTCAAACCGGTTATTGCAATCGGCGCTACCCGTACCGGATGCGGAAAAAGTCAAACCTCACGGAGAGTCATCGAGATCCTGATGGCCAAAGGTCTTAAAGTTGTTGCCGTCAGGCACCCTATGCCCTATGGTAACCTGGTTGAACAGAAAGTACAGCGTTTTGCAACCATCGCTGACCTGGCAAAGCACAAATGCACTATCGAGGAGATGGAGGAATATGAACCCCATGTTGAACGTGGAAATGTCATCTATGCCGGCGTTGATTATGAGGCTATTTTGAGGGAAGCAGAAAAAGATCCTGACGGATGTGATATCATCCTCTGGGATGGCGGCAATAATGATTTCCCATTCTACAAACCGGATCTGATGATCACAGTTGCTGATCCGCATCGTCCCGGCGCTGAAGTGAATTATTACCCGGGTGAAATGAATATCCGTATCGCCGATATTGTGGTCATAAATAAAATTGATACCGCTTATCCCGAGCATATCACAATGGTTCGTGATAATATCGCCCGGTTAAATCCAACAGCCATTGTTGTGGATGGCGCCTCCCCTATCATGGTTGATGATCCTTCACTGATCAGAGGGAAAAAAGTCCTTGTTATTGAGGATGGTCCCACTCTGACCCATGGTGAAATGAAAATTGGCGCAGGAACTGTCGCAGCGCTGAAATACGGCGCTGCCGAGATCGTTGACCCGAGACCATTTGTCGTTGGTAAATTAGCTGAAACATTCAGGATCTATCCGAATATAGGCCGCTTATTGCCGGCAATGGGATATGGCGACCAGCAGATTAAAGATCTCGAAGAAACCATCAACAATACTATTTGTGACAGCATTATTATCGGTACACCGATTGACCTGAACCGGGTGGTTAAGATCACAAAACCAAATACCCGCGTTTATTACGACTTGCAGGAAATCGGCAAACCTGACCTGGATGAACTCCTGGATGAATTCCTGAAAAAATATAAAATCTAAAAATACAAATCCCGGCGCAGGTCGGGATTTTTTTTATCTTTAACCTCAAAATAAATCATAAGAAGATGAAAAACAAAAGCCTGGTTTCCATCAACGATTATACAAGGGAAGAGCAGTTAAAAATCCTGGATCTCGCAGCCGGATTTGAAAAGCAACCTACACAAAGTATTCTGGAAGGATTTGTGATTGCCACTCTTTTTTTCGAACCTTCCACACGTACCCGCCTTAGCTTTGAAAGCGCTGCATCACGACTTGGCGCTAAAGTGATCGGATTTTCCGATGCCTCCTCCTCAAGCGTACAGAAAGGCGAATCGCTCCGAGATACCATTCGTACAGTCAGCAACTATTCTGACATCATTGTAATGCGGCATCCGAAAGAAGGCAGCGCACGGTTTGCCAGCGAAGTGGCCTCGGTTCCTGTTATTAATGCCGGTGACGGCGCCAATCAGCACCCAACGCAAACCATGCTGGATATGTACTCAATACGAAAAACCCAGGGCACACTGGATGACCTCAACATTGCTTTTGTGGGCGACCTTAAATATGGCAGAACCGTTCATTCACTGGTAATGGCTCTCTGTAACTACAATACCACCTTTCATCTTGTTTCCCCGGAAGCACTTAAGTTGCCCAGCTCTGTAAAGATCCACATCAAGGACAACAAGCATAAATATTTCCAATATACTGAACTGGCTGAAGTGATCCACAAAGTGGATATCCTTTACATGACCAGGATACAAAAAGAACGGTTCTCTGATCCCATGGATTATGAAAAAGTAAAAAACTCCTGTATCCTCAAAAACCAGATGCTAACTGATGCAAAGCCCAACCTGAAGATCATGCATCCATTGCCAAGGGTCAATGAGATCAATGTTGATGTTGATGACAATCCAAAAGCCTATTATTTTCAACAGGCATTGAACGGGGTTTATGTGAGACAAGCGCTTTTGGCTTCAATCCTGGGAGTTAAGTGAAAATAATCATTAAAAAACCATCCATCATGAAACAAGATGAAAACGGCAAAGAACTGAAAGTTTCTGCAATTGAAAACGGGACTGTTATCGATCATATCCCTTGCGAAAGCGTTTTCCAGGTTATAAAAATTCTCAGTCTAAACGATATTGGCGACCAGGTCCTCTTCGGAACCAACCTGGAAAGCCGTAAGATGGGGAAAAAGGGAATCATTAAGGTCAGTAATAAATTCTTCGAGCCGGATGATGTAAATAAAATTGCATTGGTAGCTCCCACTGCAACCCTCATCACCATCAGGAACTTTAAGGTGGCTGAGAAAAAGAAAGTGGAAATCCCTGATTATGTCGAAAAGATCGCCAAATGCTTCAATCCCAATTGCATTACTAATCATGAAAAAGTAACAACACGGTTTACCGTTATCGACAAAGTGGAACTGAAACTGAGATGTCATTACTGTGAAAAAATTACTGCCAGGGACACAATCTGGTTTTTCTGAGAACCTCACCCCCTGTGTCCCCCTCTCTTTAAAGGAAAGAGAGGGGGACACAGTCGATATCTGAAATTAAAAACAAGTACATTGAACTATTAATCCAATTAACATGAAAAAGATCCTATTACTATCATTGTCAATTCTTTTATGTTTTTCGGGAATATCCCAGCAACCAAAAGATAAAGCCTCCTTCCAGGAGTCCAAACCGGGTTATTATCAGAACTCCATTATGAAGGATAGCCAGGCGATTGACGAGGCCCAGCAACCTCCAAAGACGGAAAAACGATTCCGCATGGATTTTACCGGATTGGATGTTCCGAACAAAGTATCCATGTATAAACAGGAATGGCATACTCCTCCTCTTTCCCAGGGAAAAACAGGAACCTGCTGGTGCTTCTCCACAACTTCTTTCTTTGAATCGGAGGTCTACCGTATGACCGGACAGAAAATTAAGCTTTCGGAGATGTACACCGTTTATGGGGAATATATCCTGAAGGCAAAAAGATACATCCGGGAAAGAGGAAATTCAACCTTTGCCGAAGGGTCTGAAGCTAATGCCGTTATGCGCGATTACAAGGAATTTGGAATCGTACCTGAGGAGGTCTATACAGGTATGGAAACGGGCAGAAAATTTCATAATCATGCCAAAATGTTTGAGGAGATGAACTCGTACCTTCATTCGCTGAAATCCACCAATTCATGGAATGAGACCATTGCAGTTGAAACGATAAAATCGATCATGAACAATTACATGGGAGAACCACCTGCAAGTTTCAACTGGCAGGGAAATACAGTAACTCCCAAAGAATTCCTGAAAAATGTCCTTAAACTGAATATGGATGATTATGTTGATATACTTTCTATTATGCAACAACCATTCTGGCAGCAGGTTGAGTACGAAGTTGGCGATAACTGGTGGCATTGCAAGGATTACTATAATGTTCCACTCGAAGATTTTATGAATGTAATAAGTCAGGCCATACGGAATCATTATACCATGGCAATCGGAGGTGATGTATCAGAAGCCGGATTCGACCGTTCAACCCAGGTTGCCCTGATTCCTTCCTTCGATATACCCTGGACTTCTATTGATGACAATGCACGCCAATTCAGGTTTTCCAATGCAACCACCACAGATGACCATGGAATCCATCTGGTTGGATACATGGAGAAAGACGGGCACCTCTGGTATCTTATCAAGGATTCGGGTTCTGGTTCAAGAAACAACGATGAGAAGGCCGATGAATTTGGTTTTTATTTCTTCCGGGATGATTATGTAAAACTGAAAATGATGAATTTTACAGTACATAAGGATGCAGTGAAAGATCTGCTGAAAAAGTTCGTCAAATAAGAAAAATGTCGATGCCGTGTATGAATTGGAGTGATGTCAGGTTACATACAGAAACTGATCGATGAGGGAGAACATCAGCGGTTGGACTTTAAGTTCGAAATTACTGATGCCCGGCGTATTGCGCGAACACTTGTCGCGTTTGCAAATACAGACGGCGGGCGACTTTTGATCGGAGTGAAGGATAATGGAGCCATTACCGGTGTTCGTTCCGATGAAGAGTTTTATATGGTGGAAGCAGCCGCTAAAATGTACTGTAAACCGCCTGTCGGATTTAAAACCAGGGAATGGACCATAAACGGAAAAACAGTCCTTGAGATCATTGTTCTTAAAAGCCCTGAAAAACCACATTATGCAAGCGGAAAAGACGATAAATGGCAGGTCTATATCCGTGTGAATGACCAGAACCTGCTTGCTAACCGGGTTCTGCTGAATGTTTGGGAAAAAGAAAAATCACCAAAAGGGGTATATCTGAAATTCACGGATAAAGAGAAACTCCTGCTGACATACCTGGAAGACCATCCTACCATCACCCTTTCAAAGTTCTCCAGAAATGCAAAAATCTCAAGGTTTAAAGCTGAAAATATCCTGATCCGGTTTTTACTGTTAAAAATGATCGTGATCATCTTTACCGAAAAGCAAACATTATATGCGTTGAAAACCTGATAAAAAGTCGTAAGTCGTAAGTCATAAGTTATAAGTCATAATTAAGAATAAACATATGTAAGAATAATTTTCTATTTTTACCGTTGTTATAAAAAGATTTTAAAAATTAAAAAATGAGATTTAATCAAACCCCGAGGATCAGGTATTTCTCCCTGTTGCTGTTTCTGGCCTTTTGTTTTATCCTGCTTGTCACCTGCCGGCACAAAGCGGATCTCACCCTGGCCCCTCCTCCTCCTGCACCGACGCCAAACCCTCCGGGTTACTCATGTTCACCCGATACCATATATTTCCAGAATGCGGTTCTGCCTCTCATCGTTTCGAATTGTGCCAAATCAGGGTGTCATGACCAGGCGACCGGCCAACATGGGCTTGTTCTTGATTCCTATAGTACCATCATACATAATGTCAGCCCCTTCAATCCCCAGGGAAGCCGCTTATATACGGCCCTGTTCAATGGTGAAGAGGATGCCATGCCCCCGGGTTCACCCTTTTCTGCCAACCAAAAGAGCATTATTTACTACTGGATAGCCCAGGGAGCATTAAATAATAAATGCACTGAAGCCGGGTGTGATTCATCAAATGTTACTTTTGACTCGGTTATTAAACCAATATTGCAGACCTGGTGTGTAGGATGCCACAGCGGTTCCTCACCTTCAAATGGCCTGAGTCTGACAACCTATGCCCAGATAGTTGCATCAGTGAACAGCGGTCGCCTCATGGGGGCAATCCGCCAGGATGTAGGATATCACGCCATGCCCCCCGGAAGTAAACTTTCAGACTGTTCAATCGCAATTTTTCAGAAATGGATAAACCTTGGAGAGCCTCAATAATCAAACATGAAAAAAATTCCATACTTTATTATTGTCTTCTTCATTTGCATGATTGCGGTTTCATCCTGCTATAATGACAAGGAAGCATATTTATATCCATTTGCATCCATCTGTGATTCATCCAATGCGACCTATTCACAAACCATTGCACCTATAATGACTGCAAATTGCAATATTTGCCATAGTACTGTCCTTGCATCCGGGAGTGTGATTACCGATACCTGGGCCGGACTCAATGTGGTTGCACTCAACGGAAAACTTTGGGCAGGAGTGGATTGGAGCGCGGGTTTCTCCCCAATGCCAAAGGGTAGTTCTAAATTATCGGCATGCGACCTTGCCAAAATAAAAAAATGGATCAATAACGGAGCGACAAATAATTAAAAATTACGAATTAATATTTAAGATCCAATTACTTACAGAATAAAATGGAAGATTAGTTTTAACAGATGGGAATAAAAATTAAGATTTTACTGGCTATTATCCTGATCGGTATCATTGCAGCCATACTTATCTATAAATTTGTGATATACAGGCCACAACCCAACTTCGAGAACTTAAAGCCGGATTATTCAATGAATGCATCCGACCTTTACAATGCTTTCAAAAAGGATAAGGTGGTTTCAGAAAGCAAATATGCCGGTAAAATGGTTGAGATTTCCGGTTCCCTTACCCGGGTAGAAGCAAGTGATACCCTCTCCGTAGCGGTTTTTGGATTTGCCCAGGGAATGTTCGGAGATGAGGGTGTAAGATGTACTGTACTGCCCAAATTCAGGATGGAAGTAAAAAAACTGATTCCTGGAGGTACCCTGAAAATAAAAGGCTATTGTGAAGGATTCAACGATACGGATGTGATAATGGAGCATTGTTCACTGGAAGCGAACACAATTAAAAATTAAACCTGCCTACCGGCAGGCATGGATTACGAATTAATTAAAAAATAAAATGCAGGTTTAATATGAAGAAGATAGTACTTTATGCAGTGGTATGTATGTTTATTCATGCAGGAACGATTGCTCAGACTTATATTACAAAGAACGGTAATATCCGTTTTTCCTCCGATGCTTCGATGGAGAAGAATGAGTCTGTTAACCAGCAGGTGTATGCAGCTTTGAATGCAACAACAGGGGATTTCGTCTTCAAAGTCCTGATCAAATCTTTTCAGTTTAAAAATGCCCTGATGCAGGAGCATTTCAATGAGAACTACATGGAATCGGATAAATACCCCAATGGAACCTTTGTCGGGAAGATCTCCAATATTGCAGATGTTACTTTAAATAAAGACGGAATCTATTATGTTAAAGTTGAAGGAAAGCTGACTATACATGGTGTGACGAAAGATATCCAGATAAAAGGAACGCTGGAAGTAACAGGGGGAAAAGTAACAGGTAAATCAGATTTTTTTATCCAACTAACGGATTACAAAATAACCGTACCCAATGCGGTTGTTCAAAAGCTGTCAAATACAATTGAAATTACTGTCAGTGTTCCTATGGAAAAATTTAAAAATTAAATCATGCACCTCCGTATCATTACACTTTCCCTCTTCTTCTTGCTAATATCTTCGTTTGGTGCATTTTCACAGGAAGACCTCATGTCTGTTCTTGACAAGGATGAAAAACCGAAAACCGAATATACTTCTGCCACCTTTAAAACAACCCGGATCATAATCGGTCAATCTGTGGAAAATGCCCCGAAAGGCGATATGCTGTTTATTATCACCCATCATTTCGGGGCTTTGAATACCGGGTATGACAATCTCTTCGGACTGAAACAGGCAACAATCCGTCTGGGGCTGGAGTATGGCCTGACAAACAGGCTGGGGATCGGATTTGGATTGAATACATACAAAAACACATGGGATGGATTTCTGAAATATAAATTACTGCGTCAAAGTACAGGGGTCAGGCGAATGCCATTTACCCTGACCTTATTCGGCAGTACATCAGTTTATACCTCAAAGTGGGAGGTTCCTGACCGGAAGAATTATTTTACGTCAAGGATCAATTATGCCTTCCAGATATTGCTGGCGAGGAAATTCGGCGAGCGTTTATCCCTTCAGCTATCTCCTTCCTTCATTCATAAAAACCTTGTGGTTGCTGCCAAGGACCAGAATAATATATTTGCAGCCGGAGCCGGAGGGAGATTCAAGATAAGCCCACGTGTCTCCATAAATGCCGAGTATTATTATCTTTTTCCTCATCAGATCTATTCACAGAAGCGCTACAACTCCTTTTCAGCAGGGGTTGATATTGAAACCGGGGGACATGTTTTTCAGATCTTCCTGACCAATTCGATGGGAGAAAATGAAGAAACATTTATTCCTGAAACCACAGGAACCTGGAATAAGGGGACAATTTTCCTGGGGTTCAATATTACCAGGGTGTTCACCATCGTCAAGCCGAAAGTGTTCCTGTAGAAAAATTTCGCTTGACCGCTTTCTCGTTTTTCAAACACCTCTCCATTAAACTATAGAACCTTCCTATGAAAATCCATCAGTTGATCAGTGAATACAAAGCTAAATGTCAAGCTTGAAGAGGATGTGAGAAGGATCTTTACAATTATTATCTCGCAATTAAATAGAGGACTTCTCTGCCAATTTGAACAAAAACAATGGCAACGCTGAAATTAATAAATGTTCCCAGCAGGTAGTAGGCAGGATTTGCTTTAATATCCTCCTTTCGTACGAATTCCTTGGCACCGAATATGATGGCCAATGCGCTGAATTCCCTGTTCAGTACAAAACAAAATATGATGAGGGTCTCAAAAAATCCTATCCAGAAACCTAAGTCATAATACCAGGAGATGGAAGATGTCAGTTCTCAATGTTGTCTTTTATTCTTCCTGATTATCAATGGGATTGCTTTTCTGATAAGAATTGATGTAAGGAGTAAAGAAAGAACAAACATAATTATCATTACAAAATATTTCATATATTAATCAATCATTTTAGATTTGTTTTTTCAAAATAAATGAAATCCCATTTAGTTTCTTTTAACATCAGAATGATAGCATTTTGTGCCTGGAGAACCTGATAAGATTTGCTACGGTGTGCGACATTCCAAACCGATTGAGTGAATTTTCCAAGCCGGTCAGCGATCTGCTTTTGACTTAACCCAGCATTCAGCAACTCAAAGACTTCACGTTGGTATTGACTCATATCATGAACTATTGAATTGCTGATCTCACAGAGTGATTCGAGGCATCTATCGATTACTAACAGACCGGTTTGCCAGGAGAAGAAATCTTTTTTTTCTTTCAGTTTCATCATTGCTTCATTTGCAGACTTGAATACTTGTCCACCGATCTGTCGAATATCAGGGGAATCCACGGCAATGGATCCCTTGATTGCTACGAAACGGACAGTTGTGAGGGGACATAAAATCCTGCGGATATCAATAAAAATAGAAAAGAAATTTTCCGGAGAGGTAAACAACCCTGCTATCTCATCACCATAACTTATGGTCAGAGGGATAATAATCTGCTCATAAAATTGCCGGTTAAATTGTTTCAATTTTGCTTTAACCAATTTCATTTTAACACTCAACTGGTTATTTGGCAACGTGGAGGAATTCTCCACATCAAGAACAAGTAAGAAATACTGTTTTGTTAAATCGATCATAATCAATCAGAATAAATTGATTATGCGAATATAAATCATTTATCGATTATCAGGAAATCTATTGTTAACTATTTAGTTTGAACAATCTCACCTGCACTTTTACCTAAACCTACATCGATGAATTACAACGTAACACATAACGTGTTACATATGTCCAGGAACTTTCCTTTTGTACTTTTCAAAATTATCGTACTTTTGCCGGTGGAGAGATGGCAGAGCGGTCGATTGCGGCGGTCTTGAAAACCGTTGAGGTGCAAGCCTCCGGGGGTTCGAATCCCTCTCTCTCCGCGAGGCAGGTGTGGGTTTAAGTGTGCGTTTGGGAAGTGTGTGTGTGAGTAGTAAGAACAAATAAACCACACTTCAATCACACCCACACCCAAACCCACACATTCTTCGGAGAGATGCCAGAGTGGTCGATCGGGGCGGTCTCGAAAACCGTTGATCCCGTAAGGGATCCGGGGGTTCGAATCCCCCTCTCTCCGCGCGACAAATGCAAAATGCAAAGTGTGAAATGTAAAGTAATTTGCACTTTACACATTGCATTTCCCACTTTTAGACTTGAAGTTACTTACAATAATTATTATGATATTATCATCGTGATTTCCCGCTATTGCGGGGATAAAATGAATACTCTATGACAAGGATGAGATCGTCGACTGATTGATAAGGAATCGAATCGCTAATACCCAGGTTCCACTCACCAATTAAGGGTTTTTCTTTGAGAAGATTGAATGGACTATTTTTATCTTTGGAAGAGGCCACACCCTCCACAGTGACTTTTTGCTCGACCTCTGTATCACCGAGCTTTACCTTTAATACAGGCAGATTAGCAGCATTTAATTCCTCCGATGATTTTAAAATGATACTGAGTTTTTTTATTACCGGATCGAGTTCATTGTAGCCGAAGTTTGTCGCCTTTACATTGAAACTTACTGTTCCATTATCCTGAAGCGTAAAAAATTCTTCGGAAAAACGGTTTGCAACTGACAAGGTCAACGTCGATTCATACTGGTACTCTATACTAACAATTATATCTTCCACAGCAACTGTCAGGGGTAGGGTCGGGAAAGAAAGTAACCAATTGCCCACCAGTGGCTGATCAAAAAGTCCGGTAATTGAACCGGGTAATTCTTTTCCTTTCTTTCCGGCTGATAGTAGGTTTGCTTTCCCCGCGACCGGAAGGTTTAATCCCAATTGAACATAAACCGGGATTTCGGTGTAAGGATTTTCATTTGGTGTTATTGCATCAATGCGAAGACTCTTTAAAACCGGAGATGTCGGGTAATAAGGGAAAACCGGTGATCTCAATAAAAAGTTGACCTTTCTTTCACTTTTCAGCGAACTGAAAGTATCGGGAACCAGTTTAGAAAGTGAAAAGGTGATCTTTCCTTGTTCATTTCGTATTATGCCTCTCCCCTTTAGTTTTCCAGCAAGCTCGGCGCTGTACATCGCATCGTAATAGAGGATGAATTTGACATCAGAAATGGTTGGATAAATAAGATCGTTGCTTTCGGGGGGAATATCCAGGAACCAGCCTCCGGCTACGCCGGAATATTCAAAAACCCCGGACTCTTCACCAAAATCTTTGAAAAATATCCCGTCACGGCGCTGGTCAAACTGGGAGAGCAATAATGTCTCCGCTTTACGCATCAGTATTCCATGCGTCCCATCCTCTTTACTGACCACGGTAATTCCATTCTGTGTAAGTGTTCCCATGATCCCCTGGGGACCGGCTAGCCCTTCGATTTGTATCTCGATGGCGCGGATACGCTGGTTGAAACTGCCGGGCAGACGGGCTTCGAAATCATCCAGTACAGTTGCAAAGTCGAGCTTGCCACTATACAAGAATTCACCATAAAACTGAGATGGGTATCGCTCTGAAAGTGATATTGTCGTGCGCAACGAAATCCGCTTTTTCGTACGAAGCAGCTCTTCGGAAATAAAACCATCGACATCGGCAAGCAACTGATCAGCCGCAAGTATGCCATCCAGGGCATTCATGGCATAATTGCTCCGGATTCTGCTGACCTTCGTTTGCTGTTCTGTATTGAAAGCACATTGCATGAGCAGTGCAGAACCTATTGCACGTTCCAGGTAAATACGTGAAAGATTTTTCATCTTTTCCGCGATCTGATCCCATCTCTCAGACGTAAAATAATGTGAATTGAAGTTATTCCGTAAGGATATTGCAGAGTCACGCCTTGTTTTGGCCAAATCCAGTTGTGCATTGCAAAGGTACTTTTGAGACTCGGCAGTATTTATTTGTTTACGAGTTAATATAAAGTTCCTTTCTGTTTCCACACCAATATCAAATAAGCGTTCAAGTTCACGCTGTTGAACTATTTGACCTTTGCGGTATGCTATAAATCCCATCTCAGTTTGATTTTCTTGACCTATAAATACATCTCCCGGTAGTAATACTGAATCTCTGGCCAGTTTTTGTTGATTTGTAGTCAAGTAAGAAAATTTTGAATCAAAGTATTGAATACTCTTAAGCAAATCCATCCATTCACCACATTCTATATCATTTGGCTTTCCAAAACTAGTGTATGCCCCGGCTAGATCTAGATCAATCTCAGCTTGGCTTGTATCATTGTATTGATTATAGGCTTCCCACGCACTTTCACACCGTGATTGTGCCTGATTAAGAGCTTCATAAGCTTGATCTACGTATGCTTGAGCCGATTGGACGCGACGTTCTTCGACTTCTACTCCATTCTCTTCCTGTACTACGTTAGCTTCAAGCGTTCCACGGGTAAAAGCTTCTTTTTCGGCGTTGGATTTGAATTCAATATAGCTTCTTTCGGTCGAAATAGCCTGCCCGGCCAGAAGGCGGGTCACACCCTGAAGATAGCGGTAGGTAAATACCGGGGCAGCATCGGCGGAAAATCCGGAAAGGGGAAGAGAATTGTCCATCTGGTGGAGCCGTGTCCCGCATTGAAGAAGCAATGTCGCCAGGTCGGAAGGCCAGATATCATAAATTTTATCCGGAAGGTCTCCTGTTGAAGTAAGATATTGTTTCAGGAAATCTCCTGCCCTTTCTGCCAGGGGCATCAAGCGCCCAGAGTATAGCGGTGAATCAGCCGGTACAATATTCGGAGATGTTGATCCATCCCTTCTGCCAGAATTTTTCCTTTCGGTATAATATTTATCTACGAGTTGTCTGGTTTGTGCGATCTTTTCCCTGGTCTTAACCGGATCCTCTCCGGGTTCTGGCAGTGTGTTTTCATCCAGTCCCGGAATGGTCCATGCATTGCCTGCCGGAATCCGGACCACTTTATTATACTGCAATGCCGCGCCATCCAAATTTTCCTCTTTGTAAAGATGATCCCCCCAATCAGTAGCATTCTGAGCCAGTTTCTGCCAGACAACTTCGGCCTCAATAGGGAAATTCAGGTAGGGATAGTTTCTGGCCTTGATGTAAAACTTCTCGGCATTTTCAAAATCACCCGTAGCATGATAGGCATCGCCCAGTGATAAAGGAAGTGCAAAGGCGATCTCCTTTGGAAAATATATCAGGCAGTTGTTTGCGATCCAGCGATTGGTATTCAACTCCCCAAGTGTGACTGCCTCCATGTGTATCTTGTAGAAGGTATCGAGTAAAACTTTTTGGCTGTCTGGTTTGTTAATCTCCAGGTGAGCTATCCTGTTGTTGACCATTCCGGGTAAAGGTAAAACCGTTGGTCTGGGTTGGTTGGTCACCGGGATAACCAAATTGAGATACCTTGGCTCAAAGCCCAGAATGACGGGAAGATTTTCTGCGGGCAGGTTAAGGTTGAATGCCGGTGTTTCATTTCCTGTTCCGCCGGTTTTTGCCACCCAGTTGGTTAATGGCTGGAACAAATCCATGCTGAGGATCAGTTCCTGGTTATTGAACGAAAAATCAGGTGGAAGATCCTTATGTTCCAATTTAAGAACCGCATCATATGCCTTCAGATATAAATTGACAGCACGCTGATATAAACCTGAGAAAAAAGCGCGATGGCCCTCTTCAATCAAGGTAGTGACCTTCTTGTAAACCGGGTCTGTGGCAGGATCGGAAAGATCTGGAGTCATGTTTTTAACCTGAGACACGACTTTCAACTCATACAATAAACTGGGTGCAATTTTCATAATTAACCTCCTGGTATTGTCATAAGATTTAAATAATTTAAATTATCATCCGGATCGTTTTCATAGTTCTTATAGTACTGGCCCTCCATAAATGTTCTTATTGCATTAGAAATGTATGGAGTTGCTGTTTGATCTTCATAATGAAGATCTGCTAATCTGTCTTCAGAAATTGATTTCTTGGTCCATTCCCATGCAAGAGTCGTGAATGGCCTTGATAAATAGCTCCAGTATGCGGTTTGAACGTCATAACTTTTAAAAATAGCAAAAGTATTTTGAGAAAGATAACCGGCTCCAACTGCAATTCCGATTCCCAATCCTAAATCCTCCAAAGCATCCACACAATTAAAGTGTCCCCCGATAGCACTGCCGATACTTCTTATCAAAGTATCGCCTGCACTAACAATGGCTCCCTGGACCATTATCCCCTGGGTGAGAGTTTGCCCTATTTTAGGGGCCATTGAGTAGCCCAGGTCTCCAAAATACGCACCCACTACCGCTCCTGCAAGAAAGCCTAATCCCATTTTATCAAAATTCCAATTGGTGTAATATCCGGTTGTGACAGCTCCGAGGGTTGCTCCTGCATATGCTCCAACAGCAGCAGCAGAACCCGGACCTAATGTTATTGCAATCGCTGCTATAACAATAGCTCCTGCAATCCAACCCAGCACTCCCAGGAACGACCAGTTGCCTGTCAGGTCAATCAGCGTTAGTGGGTTATTCAATGCATAGCAGTATGAGTTCAAATTGGAAGGCTTGATGAGAAACTTGTCCGGCGACCATACCATGAGCGCATCCGGGCTGATAAAACGTCCCAATGCCGGGTGGTAATAACGTGCACCGAAATAATAAAGCCCGGTTGAGTCATCCAGTTCATTCATCAGAAACCGGTATGGTATCACCTCTGTCAAACCTTCAGAAGATGCTTTATTTCCAAAGGCATGGTATTGGGCGCTTGTAATCATTTTACCATCCCGGTCGGTAATAAAGCTCATACTGCCAAGCTGATCACCGTGAATTGAAAACAGATTTGCTTTATCATCCTCCACAGCAAGACGAACGCCACGGTATATCAGGTATCCGCGGCTTTTTGAACCAATCTTATCCACGAAAACATCACCGATATTCACCTCTTCGCGAACAGTGCCATCATTGCCGGTGACCGAATGATAGACCCGGTGTCCGTCGTAGCCATACCGGTAGATTACAGATCCACCTGCATGCAGGTTGGCTTGTGAAAGTCTTCCTCTCGCATCAAACATTAGCTTGATTCCGGGGAGACAGGTAATATTTCCGCAATCGTCGTATTCGAGTTGGAAAGGCTCTCCCTGGAGTTCATGGATTTCCGGCAGCCGGTTATTAAGCTCTGAAATTGATCCGGGCTGTAAAGACCCCTCTCCGAATACCGTAAGGTTTCCGTTTACATCATATGAATACTCATGCTTAAAGTTCTGATCACCCAGCATCCCTTGCACTTCTGTAAGCCTCAGTGCCGGATCATAACTGCATTGCCGGGTCAGTTCAGGCCCGAACCCGACAGAATGGCTGGTAAGAAGGTTTCCACGAAGATCACGCGTGAGTTCAATTGCGCCGACAGTAGATTTGTCGCTACGGGTATAAGCCAGGGACTCCAGGTAGCCGGTCACCGGGTTTAATGTCCTGCTCATATTAATTCCATTGAACCAGGCCAGGCTTAGGATATCACCTCCGGCTTCATATGTTATTTTGTCGATGATCCCCTTTACCGAAGTCAGCAATTCTTGATTATCATAAACATATTCAAATCTTCTTCCATCAGGCAACACCAGGGTTTTAACCTGATCCAGCGCATCATATTCAAATGCCAGCGCATAATTCCTCATGCCACTCACCGTGTTTACGCTCCGGGTGCGGGAGATGATCCTGCCCCAACTGTCATAGCTGAAGGTCTCTGATCCGACCGCATCGGTAACATGAGCAAGCCGGCCTACCAGGTTTTCACCCGATCCTTCATCATAATGATATGTTTCCGTTTCCTGACCATTCACCTGCACTGACAAAATACGACGTGAACCGTCGTATTTTTTTATGGTCGTACCATTGGCGTTTTGCTCCGCAAGAATATCCCCGCTTACATTATAACAGAGGCAATGGATGCCGGCATCCGCATGTTCAATACGGATCCTCCTGCCAAGCAAATCATAGAAATAGCGGCAAAGGAGATGACCGCCTGCATTGGTGATGGTTTCCAGACGACCTGAAGTATCATAGCCATAAAACGTTTTTGCCGGTACATCAGAATCCCCCGGTTCCACTACACTTAAAAGTTTACCACGTCCATCGCAGAAGCGGGTGGTGACCCGGGGGAGAAGTCCGTGTTCCGCCGCTGTATTGGTTTCACCAAAATCATGAAATTCCTTGACCGTTACCTTTCCTGTAGAGTATTCAGTTTCTCCAAGGATCCCCATAATGTTTTCTGACCGGATTAATCGTCCGGCACCATCATAGGTATTTTTGACACATTCATTGGGACGAATTTCAAGATTTGGATAAGGATGATCAGTAATATATGCCCGGTAACATTCAATTACCATGCCCCTGGCTCCTCTTGTTATCCGGTTTTGTACCCGGAAATGGCTATCTTCCAAAGGAACAGCTTCATGGATAAGACGTCCATAACCATCGAAATAGGATAACAGATCTGCTGTACGGGCAGAACCATGTTCAATCCTGGATTTTCTGACCTTTATGACTGGAGTATTTTCTGTTTTGAATTCGTATGAAATAGTTGGCAGCACTTCACTGTCTCCCTGATCGATAATAACAATAAGCCGGCAGAGAGGGTCATATTTATAGGTAATGGTCCTGCCATTTGGATCAACGATGTTCTGGATATTTTGTGATAAGGGATCATAATGTAGAGGTAATTCAGTCCCGATAGTTGTTGTGACCCTTGTGATAAAGAGCCCATTGTCATCAAATTTTGCAGAAACAATGGAATCGTCAGGCCCCCGGATTTCTATTATGTTTCCTAGTATATCGCTCTTTTGCCTGACAACCTGTGCCCACCATCCCATATCCACTTCATCCCTGACAAGGCTGAGTGCGGAGGGATCGGTCATTTGCCCGGGAAGTCCGTCAGGATAAGCTGCTGATAATATTTCAGGTGTGAGAACCAGCACCTCTCTTCGTGAAAGGAATCCCTTTTCTACCTTCCCGTTTGGCAAACCGGAAAAAGGATCACCGTCGTAATAATATCTTTCATGGCCCATAAGTCTGCCGGATTGGTCCCTCTCAATTATTTCTGAAGGAAGTCCCCATATTCTGTGCTGACCGACAGACAGAGCATAATCGATGTTTCTTATTCGTTCAATTACTCCTTCTGCTCCGCGTACACGATCGGTATTTTTTATCAGATTCCCATTCTCATCATATTCCTGTTCAACGGTACTCTCCTCAACATTTCCGTCCTTATCGAACACTCTTATTTCATGTTTGCTAAGTACCGGAAACAGGATACACTTCCCTTCTGATTCTTCCGCAATTTTGACAGACCATGTATTTTCTGTCTCAGAGAGTAGCAATTCAGTTTTATCGCCGGGACCACCATGTGGCTCCATGATTTCTGCCTTTATCAGGCAACCCATCTTTGCTTCCTCCGTATCACGTTCTGACTTTGGTGTTGTAAGCTGAGGCCCCTGGTGAAAGTAGGAAACTGTAGTAATTGAAGGAACAAAATCGTCACCACACTCGGTCATACTCACCATTCCAAAACCGCAGAACTTTCTTTTCCTGTAGTCGTAATGACCATTTTCGTAACGTAAGATTTTTTTCAGGGAACGTCCTGTTGTTATGTCGGTCTCTGAAATCTCAGCAACCGTTTGAACCGGGAAAGGCAGCCAGCCTTTCCATGGATTTCCAGCTTCTTTAGCTTCCAGGGCATAAGCAGTGGAGGAACGATATTGAATCTGAGTATGCAGACCAATCCCATTGTCGATATCAGTCAGCAGAAATGGCTTTGTCCCTCCGGCCAGATCAAGAAAACAATACCCTCCGCGTGTTTCAGTACCATAACTGATCAGTAGACCGTATGTGCCATTCCCAAGCATGTCAACGGCAGCAATGGCAGAAGGATCAGCCACCGGCAGGTGGCTTATTCGCACTGGTTCGGAAAAGTTACCACCGGATTGAAGAAACGAATAGATCAGTGAATTGTATTGCCAATAGATCAAGGCAGTAATACCACTACCGGTAATATCCCCAAAAATGACACAGGATGGATCGTATCCCTCGCCAAGGTCAGGTGCATTATTCATGCGTTGCCGCGGCCCGAATTTTCCATTTCCCAGTCCATGCCAGACGTCAACCGAAGAACGACGAACACGCACAAGGTCAAGCAAACCATCACCAGTAGTGTCAATCAGATGGATATGAGGATCCGCAAGACTTACAATTGGACCTTCATCCGGATCATTTGCAATATCTATCGGTGGTAAACCGATGAATTGCCCATCTTCATCCTGGATCCAGGTTTTCCATTGCTTTGATGTACGGGTAAGGATTGCCGTTCGGCCATTACCGTTAAGGTCAGCCAATTGAGTTTCCGGGTCCAAATCACGTACTTGCTGCGGGACTGCAATGGTATCTTTCAGGGCTTGCAATCCTTTCCCGGGCAAATTGCGGTAGACGCTTACACCAAAGTCTTCCACCTTAATCAGGTCTGCGGTGCCGGTTCCTGCCAGGTCAGCAAAAAAAACATCACCCTGAGTCAAATCCAGCGAAACCGGAAGATTTTTCAGAGACTTCGGTGCAGCGAATTTTCCTCCTTTATTTTCCCAGAAGGTTCCGCCGGTGGAATCCAGCTTCAGAATTCCGGGAAGCCCTGTCCCATATAAGTCATAAAGGACAAAACCAGGTGTGCCAATGGGTGCGAAAGGCGGTGAACCACGGAATGTCTCAATCCTTTGTAATCTGCGTTTCTCCGGTCTGAAATCCGAATATCCGAATTTAAGAACAGGCATGGCAGCAACTTCAACTCCGGATTGCACTGCACGCAAACCTTCTCCATGTATTTCTTTAAGAAGAGAGACCGGTGATCCCGCATCATATACAAATCCATAGCTTCTGAACGGCTGAGATTGAACTGAAGGACAGAAAATCTCAATTGCAGTCAATCGTTTCCTGGTACTTATCAGGAACTGACTTCGACGGTCTTCCAGAATGTCATGACGGTTCTCATAAATAAACCGTATAGAATAAATTGCATAATTTATCTGTTCCAGGTACACCTGATTTCCATCCTGAAAATAAAGGTAGTCGATTTCTTTTCCAAAAGGGTCTGTTGAGCGTTTCACAAGCCAGGAAAGTATCCCCTTTGTCGCGACTATCCTTGATCCTTCATCCGTTCCCAACTCATGGCTAATTCCATTCCGATCATTCACAAGATAACCCTTTCCGGTTTCCAGCACCTCAGTGCAGTTCGGGTCAATGGCCGGACGCAATCGTCCCTCTTCCATTTTCATTAAAGGCTGACCACATAAAATAAGATCATCATCGGTTGTATAGGATGGAGTGTTAAGGCGCCCCTTTCGGTCAATCCGTAAAACATCGAGCTGCCAGCCCATGCCGAGAATGCTGTTGGGATTACCGGTACTATAAACGAGATTGAGCTCAGGTTTGAATCCGGCTATTCCATTGGGTAAATCCAATTTAACTATGTAGGTTCCGGTACCGGAAAAAAGACTTGGTGTGAAAGATTCGCCGATGGAACGGACACTTCCTCCACCATCTGGGAGGGTGAAAAGCTGACCGGTTAAGGAATCCATGTTCATTGCGGAACTTTTTTATAAGTTGATCATAATTTATATCGTAAACCGTGAAGTATTAACACTCTGAAAAATCACTTTGATAGTAGCCGGTTATCGGCCATTAGCATGAAAGGTTTACAGGTAAATTACAGCCACATTTCTTATTTATTCTTTGATATTTTAATAATTTCCATTTACCAAACGGTATGATAAAAACAAAAATATGCCGGGATTACCCAGTTATAAAATGGATCCATAAGGAGAGGAAATTTTACTTATTAATAAATCCAAAAAAGAACCCTGAAATTTTTTTACAGGCTGAAAAAATTCGTTTTTCCCGACAACAGAACCAGGTTTTAGTAAAAATTACTAACTACGAATTACAGAATTGTAAATTTTGCAAAAAAACTTATCAGTTTTGAACTGTATAAATTAGCCGAAGAATTTGAAAGATTGGTTAAAAAAAATTCAGGAGAATCTGTCTTAGTAAATATTAAAAAATACCTTCAATTACATTTAATATCTTCCGGCCAAAGTATCTCTATAGTATCAACTCCAAGGGGACACCAGGATGAAAGTATTACCATGATCCGGACTAAATCTGATTCGCTTTGAGAATTGGTATTCCGGTTTGTGATGAATAAATTTTCCGGTGGCCAATTATTTTCACAGAGTTCTATACCTCCATGGAGTCGATGAATATGGCTGTTGATCTGTTTGGTAACTTTCAACTGTTTTTCGATGAATGCCAAGATGTCTGGCGATTGCCCGGGACGACCATCCGTCACCAATGAGCATCAAAATACTTCTGACCTGTAACATAATTATGAGTTTGTTTGACATGAGACATAGTTTTTATATGTCTCTAAACGTTACATACCCACTTCCCGCCGGGTGGTACACTTTCTGCCGGAATGTCAGGTCATCACACCTGGCAATCGGTTCCATTTAAATGTTTAATCTTGTTAAAAAAGTGGTACACTTTCACCCGGAATAGGTGGTACACTTTGCTCCGGAATAGGTGGTACACTTTGAACCGGAATATTCCCGTAAGGGGTCCGGAAGTTCGAATCCCCCTCTCTCCGCGGGACAAATGCAAAATGTGAAATGTGAAATGTAAAACAATTTGCACTTTACATTTCAGACTTTCCATTTCAGACTTCACAGTTTAAAATAATCCCCCTCTCTCCGCGAAGACAGTGTGGGTTTGCATGTCCGTTTGGGTGTATTTCACTTTTCAATCATTTCTAACCACCCATTTCCAGGCAGGGATAACTGATATTTCCTGATTTCCTTCAGTGATTGTCTCCTCATGGCTGAAAGTGATAATGGTAATACTCCTCACGGGGTATTTCTCAGCAGCCCGTAACAGAGCCGAAATCTCTCTCTTCCGGGTTTCATATTCCTGAAACCGGTAACAAACCTGGATCAACGCTTCACCCGGAAGGTAAAAATCGACTTCATACCCATTACGCAGGTAATGTACCCGGGTTCCGTACCGTTTCCGCAACACATTAAAAACCAGTGTTTCAAGTTGAAAGGATTCCGGTTCCAGAAGAAATAAGGATAACAAGCCATTGTCTCCAAAATAGTATTTTTTCTTTGATTCACGGCTGCTGATCTTCGAATTGTAATTCAAAAGCTCGTTGATCAGAAACGAATCCTTCATGTAGTTTATATATTCAATAACTGTGGCTGTTCCGACCTGAACCCCGGTGGAAGAAATGATGTTACGGATCCGGTTGTAAGAAACTTCATCCATAGCGCTTTCGGCTAATTTCTTTATTAAAAGCTTCAGGGCAAAAGGATTCCTTACCTGGTGACGCATAATAATATCTCCCAGGAATACCTTTTGAAACAGGTTGCTCAGGTATTCCTTTTTATCAGTGAATTTGATGAGTTCCGGAAATCCGCCGAAAATAAAAAAATTTCCAAATATTCGCTGTATCTCAAATCTTTCAGGTGAAAATTCAAGATTCTCTGGCATTTGAATGCCATTGAATAGAAGATACTCAGTAAATGTCAGCGTTTCTATTTCCATTACATGGAACCTTCCTCCAAGTGTTGCTGCCATCTCGCTGCTTAACATTTCAGCATTGCTTCCCGTGATATATGTCCGGTAGCCGCTATCAGCCATGCGTCGTGCAAATTTCTGCCAACCTGGTATATTTTGGATTTCATCGAAGAATAAAATAGGTACATGGCTGAATAGCTCTTTATAACTTTCTAAAATAATATCAAGACCACTGACATCCAGTTCAATAAGACGTTCGTCCTCAAAATTTATATAAAGAATGCTCTCTGCTGAAGTGCCTTTTTTTACCGAGTCCTGCATCATGCTGAAAAGGAAAAAGGTTTTACCAGCCCGGCGCTGACCGGTAAAAATATAATTTGCATTAGGGTCAGGGTTATAGTTCCTTTTCACAATCTCCAGGCCCCGTATTCTGGTCTGGTTTTCGAGGATAATCTTCTTAATAATGTCTTTCATCTTATTTTATTCTGTTTCAAATACAAAATTAATAATATTTATTCTATATACAAAACATTATTAAAATTTTTATACATACAGTACCCCATTAAACAAGGGTACCGGTTGTGATTAATCCTGGTTAATGTTTTTACGAAAACCAGTGCGACCCATCCCCAACCCCTCCCCAAAACAGGAAAGGGAGGCATAGGTTGACGTTGGCTGTTGGCTTTTCGCTGTTTGTTGGCAAAACGGACTCTCGTGCTTCTAACGGGCTATTTAACATAATCTGGTTATAGGACAAGCCGCACCCGGAAAAATAAACAAATCTTCGGCTTGTACTATAACATCATTTTATCTTAATATGCCTTTCATGTCATCCAAAGGCAAAAAGACGAAAAACAATGAAAACATTGATAGTTTGGTGGTTTTTTCTTTTTTACGGATGCAGAAAAAAGCAGACATTCAGTGGCTTATTGGAAAATCCGGAAGGGATTTTTCAGCGCTTGAGTATAGTAAGTAAATAAAAAAAGATCTTACCTTTGTTACATGAGTTCAGATGAGCAAATAATTTTAAACCGCATTATCAGGGTGGTTAACAGAACGGCGCCTGACTCTGAAATATATTTATATGGTTCCAGGGCAAGACAGGAAGCAAAACAATGGTCCGATTGGGATCTGCTAATATTGCTTAACACAAATAATATCTCATTTGGTTTTGAGACAAAATTTATGGATGAATTTTATGATCTTGAAGTTGAAACAGGCGAAATTTTTTCACCCTTGATTTATACTAAAACTGAATGGAATGAGCATCATTCAATTACACCTTTATTTGAGAAAATTCAAAAAGAGGGGATCAGAATTAAATGAAAGGGACAAAGAGCGATCTGATAAAGTATAGAATGCTTAGGGCAAGAGATACATTTATGGATGCGCAAATACTTGCTGACAAGAACAGGTGGAATTCCACCATCAACAGACTTTATTATGCCGCTTACTATGCTGTTATGGCAATCCTTCTGGCTGAGGATTTTAAACCTACAACTCATAATGGGGCAAAATCAAATTTTACTGAGCACTTTATCAAAACCAACAGAATCCCCAAAAAATATGGAAAGATTTATTCGCAGCTTTTCACCTGGCGGCAAAAAGGGGATTATGATGATTTATTTGATTTTGACAAAGAGAAAGTTGACCCCTATTTTAAGCCAGTACTCGAGCTGATTAATATAATTGAAGGCGAACTTCAAAAGTAAAGGTGGTTTTGATTATGGGAAATTCATTGTAACTCTTTCAGGCCAAGTTCAAGCGCCGCCCGGTACCGTTTGATCCCATCGATGATATGATACCCATCGTCGTTCTTCAGCAAAATGATTGGCTGAAGTTGTCCGTCGGATCGCATCGACAACTCCATGCTTCTCACCGCTTCGGGTTGAATCAGCCGAAACTCGTTCGACCATTCCCGGATTTCTGCCGTTTTGACCAGGATGGGTTCCATGGAGGTAATTTTTTGCCAAAGGTATTCCATCGCCCATCGCGGGTCAATCGCGTCCGGATTTACAATCTTCATCACCTGGCCTGTTTTACCCGATTTTCGAGCATTCCGCTGCCGCTGTTTTTGTCTGTTTTCTAAAACATAATCAGGATGTGATGCGCGATAATTTCGTTGATACTGTTAACTGTGCAAAGAATCTTCCCCATGTTTACGATCAAGGGTATCTTGCAACTTCTTTGCCCGAAAAGAAGAATTGGTCTTGTATTTATGACGGTCAAAGCTCAGTTTGCGCTCTGCCTGGTAGGCTTTTTCGCCACAGTAACGTTGAATATGATGTTTGAGCTTTTTGTTCGATTGAACTTTTCTTCCACAATGCCGACATACCAAGGTTTTCATAGACGTTCTTTTTTACGTCTACGTCGTTTCCTCTTTTTGGTGGTATCAATTTATCTCAGGAAGTGGTATCGGTTTGGTTCGGGGCGGAAACCAAAATCAACCGACGTGTGAGTCTAACAATCCTATCACACAACTATTTAAAGTGGTGGCAATGTTTGAAGATTTCAGCAATGGCTTTGCGTATTCGATTGGGAATAAGAACAATTCAAGCCAGGATTATATATTTCTTCAGTGGTCATAATATTATAACCCCTTTTAATTGTCAACCCGTCATGAATTAGTTTTTCATATTCCTCATTTGCCCTAATAAATTGATTTATTTGAGCATTGTCTGAAATCTTTGTCTTAAGCAGGTCTTCAACCTTTTCTGAAATATTTTTTTTCATGTTAAATAAATGTTCTTGTATGTAAAAAGTTAAACTGATCTCTTGTTTGAGGAGCCATTGATGATTGAAATTTACCAGTATAATCTCTCAAGAAATTATAATAGGAACGAACCAATTCTTTTAATGTTGCGTCCATCCCAAAATCTTCAACTTTTAATTTCATGTCTCTAAGAGTCTGCAAGTTGATAGGTCTTCCGTGTGATTTCCATTTTGATGTATCGCCTAAATCTTTCGCTATTCCCTCTGCTCTATTGATTTTTTGTTCGACTGTAACCGTTTGCCCAAGCAATTTAGGGTTGGATTCGTGCTTGGTCCAATTTTTAAATTTATACTGAACAAGCCAATTTTTAAGTAAGTCAATTGTCAAATCCCGAGCTTGTTCATAGCCTCTTAATTCTGCCAAATCAAAATCTTTTAAAATGAGAAACTCAGCATTTGTCAATGAACCATTCGGATTTCCGCCAGGAATTGCTTTTGCTTTATCGAGTAACTCTTTTATTTTGTCCAAATATCCTAAAGCAGCAACCCAACGACCATCCTTATTTTGAACTTGAGGGTCAATAGGTCCAAGCACGGAATAATAATCCATATAGATATTGTCACCACTCATACAAAATATTGTGCCAGCACTATATGCATAGTCAGGAACAATGAAGTTTACCGTTTTATAGTGATGTCGTATGATGTTTACATAGATATCAACAGCATGAGCACTACCACCAGTTGTTGTAAGAATAATGTAAAGGGTATCTTTCTTGTCTGGAGTATTTGCCAGGTCTTCAATTACTCCCAAAACTTTAGGAGAAAGACCTTCATGAATTGCCCCTGAAAAAGACATCACATCAGCCGATAGATATCCCTCCAATGCGAGTAATCTTTTATTAAGTTCGGCTTTAAGTAAACTATCGTTTGGAAGAAAATCCATGTGCTTTTGAACTTTATTCTGCAATTATACAAAAAATAGCGTTTATTAGCAATCACCAAATACGATTATTTTCCAATTGCAATTGTTAATTGTTGCTTAAATGATCCTTGATTGCAACATTTCCATCGATTATACTTAACAAGAAGTGTGATGGACCTTACCTTATGAGGGCTCACTTTGTTTCGTATTAGCATGCTTGATTTAATGATGTAAAATAATCGTTTAGGATAAAAGGATGAATTTTATATCTACTTAGTAGAATGTGTTTAACACCTTGGGGTTCATAAAAAAGCATGCTTCCCATTGCCATGTGCCCCAAATTTTCTATTTTTGAAATAGTTAATATCCTCAAATACACTAACTACTAATGTTCGAACAAACCTTTAAGAACATCGACGATATCCTTCACAAAGATGCCGGTTGCAGCAGTGAACTGGACTATGTGGAGCAAACTTCCTGGATACTATTCCTAAAATACCTCGATGACCTTGAGAAGGACAGAAAGACCGCTGCAGAACTTGGCGGAACTTCTTACTCCGCTATCATTGCTCCGGAATACAGGTGGGAGGTCTGGGCTGCGCCGAAAAACGGAGGTGGCAAGCTCGATCATCATAAAGCGCTTTCCGGAGATGACCTGAAAGATTTTGTGGATTTGAAGTTATTCCCCTATCTGAAGAAATTCAAAGCCGAGAAGGCCGATACCATTGAATACAAGATCGGGGAGATCTTCAGTGAACTCAAGAACCGGCTGCAAAGCGGCTATAACCTGCGCGAGGTCATCAACCTGATCGATGAGCTTCGTTTCCGCTCCCATGCTGAGAAGCATGAGATGTCACACCTTTATGAAGGGAAGATCCAGAACATGGGGAATGCGGGCCGGAATGGGGGTGAATACTATACGCCTCGTCCTCTTATAAAAACCATTGTAAAAGTGGTTGCTCCTTCTATCGGTGAAAAAGTTTATGATGGCGCAGTGGGCAGTGCAGGCTTCCTGTGCGAATCGTTCGAATACATGAAGGAAAGCAAAAGCCTGACCACGAAAGATGTTGAGGTTCTTCAGAAGAGAACCTTTTACGGGAAGGAGAAAAAATCGCTTGCTTACATTATTGGGATCATGAATATGATACTTCACGGCATTGATGCTCCAAATATCGTTCACACAAATACCCTGGCTGAGAACCTTGCTGACATACAGGAACGGGATCGTTATGATATTGTGCTTGCAAATCCGCCTTTTGGAGGCAAGGAACGTGCAGAAGTTCAACAGAATTTCCCGATCAAGACAGGTGAAACTGCATTTTTGTTCCTCCAGCATTTTATTAAGATACTTAAAGCTGGAGGAAGAGGTGGTGTAGTAATAAAGAATACCTTCCTCTCGAATACTGACAATGCTTCAGTAAGTCTGAGAAAGTTGCTGCTGGATAGTTGTAACCTGCACACCGTCCTTGATCTTCCCGGGGGTGTATTTGCTGGTGCGGGTGTGAAAACCGTGGTGTTATTCTTTGAGAAGGGTTCTCCTACACGAAACGTATGGTTTTATCAACTGAACCTGAATCGGAATCTTGGTAAGACCTATCCCCTCAATGAAAATGATCTTTCAGACTTTGTTGTTTTACAAAAAACCATGGCTGATTCACCGAATTCATGGTCGGTGGATGTAGCCAATGTTGATCCTGGTACGCATGATCTTTCGGTCAAAAATCCCAATAATAAGGAAGAGGTTTCCTTGCGGGATCCGAAGGTGATACTTGATGAGATACAGACCTTAGATAAGGAAAGTGAGGAGATATTAAACTCGATTAGGAGATTGGTATGAAGAAGGGTTGGGAATTGAAGAGGCTTGGCGACATTTGTGAAATTGTTAACGGAGGAACTCCAGATACTAAAGTTTCCGCATTTTGGGATGGTGATAATCTATGGATTACCCCTAAGGATATGGGGCAACTCAATAGTAATTATGTCGATGATACTTCCCGGAGAATAACAGATGAAGGTTTGAAAAATTCATCTGCAAAATTGTTACCTGTAAATTCCGTAATCCTATCATCAAGAGCACCTATTGGACATTTAGCAATCAACTCGAAAAGGCTTTCGACCAATCAAGGTTGCAAAGGTCTTGTTCCTTACAAAGGTTTATCTTCATTATTTTTATATTATTTCCTAAAAAAATCGGTGGGCCTGCTAAATAGTCTTGGAAGTGGTACAACATTTAAAGAACTATCTGGTTCTAAGTTAGCGGAGATAAAAATACCCCTTCCTCCATTACCAGAACAACACCGAATCGCTACCCTACTGGATGAATCCTTTTCCACCATTGCCAAAGCCAAAGAAAATGCTGAAAAGAACCTTGCCAATGCAAGAGAGCTTTTTGAAACATATTTGCAAAGTATTTTTAGTTGTCAGGGTGAAGGATGGGAAGAGAAAAAATTGCAGGAAGTTTGTTCATAAATAACAAAAGGCTCTTCTCCAAAATGGCAAGGAATTAAATATCTTGAAGAACCCGGAGTCCTGTTTATTACAAGCGAAAATGTAGGTGAATACGAATTGAAAATAGAAGATAGAAAATATGTAGAACAGAAATTTAATATAAAGGACAAAAAATCAATATTGCATAAAGGAGATGTTCTGACCAACATTGTTGGTGCATCTATTGGAAGAACTGCGATTTATTCTTTAGACGATATTGCAAATATTAACCAGGCAGTTTGTATTTTACGCTGTAAATTAGAATTGATCAATAATGAATATCTAATGAATTTATTGAACTCTCCTTTTCTTAAAGAAATTTTGCACGATAATGAGGTAAATAATGCAAGAGCAAATTTAAGTTTAGGTTTCTTTTCCAATCTTACAATTCCATTACCAACATTATCCGTTCAAAAATTGATAGTCCAAAAACTAAACACCTATAAAACGGAAATAAAAAAACTCGAAGCCATCTATAAGCAGAAACTCGCTGATCTGGAGGAACTGAAAAAATCGATATTACAAAAGGCATTTTCGGGGGATGTCTGAATCAGGATTTATGGGATTTCAGGATGATTGGATTTAATAAAAGGCAGAGAAATAACAGGATTCAAAAAAAGACAGGATGAAACATGAAGAAGTTACATGAAAAATTATTGGATGTGCAATGAAAGTTCATTCTATACTGAAGCTTGGCAGGTTTGCGTAAGCAAACATGCTTAGATTCAGTTATACTGAGCTGTTCAGTTTGCATTTTTTTTGCAAACCTGAACAGCCGAAGTATGCTTTGGGAAATGGTTTTCAGGAAGTAATTTACCAAAGAGCATTGGTTATTGAAATGGGAAAACAAGGTTTATCGTTTCAAAGAGAAATGGAAATGTCCAATGGCTCAAGCGATGAACTATTGTCAGGCTTTTAATCTGCCAATCGGATTGCTGATTAATTTCGGAGCAAAAAGTTTAGAATTCAAAAGGGTATATAACGTCAATCATCCTGAGAATAAAGATTATATAAAAAATCATCCTAAAATCGATTAATCCTGAGAATCCTAATCCTGACAGAATGAACGAAGCCGAAACCCGTGCAGAACTGATCGATCCGCAGCTTAAGGAAAGTGGCTGGGGTGTGGTGGAGGAATCACGAATCCTTCGGGAGTATCATATCAACATTGGTAAGATTCAAACCGGTGGAGGTCGTGGAAAGCCATTGATAGCAGATTATATTTTGGTTTATAAAGGACGTAAACTTGCTGCTATCGAAGCCAAGAGTAATGAAGTTGTAGTTGGTGAAGGAGTGGCTCAGGCCAAGAATTACGCTGAAAAGCTGTGTTTGGAAACCACCTTTGCTGCCAACGGAAAAGAAATCTACCAGATTTCCATGACGAGCGGGAAAGAAGGATTGGTTGCCCGTTTCCCAACGCCCGAAGAACTTTGGAATACGGCTTTTGAAACGCAAAACCTGTGGCGGGATAAATTCAGCCAGGTCCCGTTTGAGGATATAGGAGGCACAAAAGATGTAAGGTTCTACCAGGAGATCGCCGTAAACAACGTCATGGCGGCCATCGCGGAAGAGAAACTACGCATCCTGCTCACACTGGCTACAGGTACAGGCAAAACATTTATCGCTTTCCAGATCGCATGGAAACTGTTCCATACACGTTGGAATCTCAGGCGTGACGGAGCGCGCAGACCACGCATCCTGTTTCTTGCCGACAGGAACATCCTTGCCGACCAGGCGTTTAATGCATTCTCAGCTTTCCCGGAAGATGCCCTGGTTCGCATCAGTCCGAAGGAGATCAGTAAAAAGGGAAGTGTACCAACCAACGGCAGCATCTTCTTTACCATCTTCCAGACATTCATGTGCGGTGAGGAAAACACACCCTATTTTGGCGAATACCCTCCCGATTATTTCGATTTTATCGTCATCGATGAGTGCCACCGGGGAGGGGCGAATGATGAGAGTAACTGGCGGGTGATCATGGAATATTTTGCTCCCGCTGTTCAGCTCGGTTTAACTGCAACACCAAAACGAAAGGACAACGTTGACACTTACCGGTACTTTGGAGATCCGGTATATATCTATTCGTTAAAGGAAGGGATCAATGACGGATACCTTACCCCTTTCAAAGTAAAACGGATAAAGACTACCATTGATGATTACATCTATACTTCGGATGATGATGTTATTGAGGGAATGGTAGAAGAAGGAAAACTTTATGTAGAATCTGATTTCAACCGGATCATCGAGATCAAAGCACGGGAAGCCAAACGGGTAACTATTTTCATGAACGAGATCAATCAGAATGAGAAAGCCATCGTATTCTGCGCCACCCAGGATCATGCAGCAGCGGTCAGGGATTTGGTCAATCAGGTCAAAAAAAGCAAAGAACCTAATTATTGTGTTCGGGTTACTGCCAATGAAGGAGCGCTGGGTGATCAATACCTGCGCGAATTTCAGGACAATGAGAAAAGTATACCAACAATCCTGACCACCTCACAGAAGCTCTCCACCGGCGTTGATGCCCGTAACATCCGCAGCATTATCCTCATGCGTCCGGTTAACACGATGATCGAATTCAAGCAGATCATCGGGCGCGGTACAAGACTTTTCGATGGTAAGGAATATTTCACTATTTATGATTTTGTGGATGCATACCATCACTTTGCAGATCCTGAATGGGATGGTGAACCAATAGCACCAGAACCTCCAATCGGTCCTCATCAAGAACCTGAGGGAGAACCACCACCCTTGCCCCCCGATCCACCCGAACCACCTGAACCCAGAAAAAAAGTAAAGATCAGACTGCGTGATGGGAAGGAACGCGAAATTCAGCATATGATCTCGACCTCATACTGGAGTGCCGATGGGAAACCGATATCTGCAGAGGAGTTTTTACAAAACCTCTTTGGAATACTGCCGGATTTCTTTAAGAATGAGGAGGAATTAAGGACCATCTGGTCAGATCCTGTCACACGAAAGACATTCCTTGATAAAATTGCCGGGATTGGATTTGGAAAAGAAGAGCTGCATAACATACAAAGAATGATCGAGGCAGAAGATTGTGACCTCTTTGATGTGCTGGAATATGTATCCTTTGCCAAACCTACAATTAAGAGAATAGACCGTGTCATCAAGGCAAAGGAGCATATTTTTCTGGGATTAGATGACCGGCACAAAGAGTTTCTCGACTTTGTCCTTTCCAAGTACATCGAATCAGGTGTCGATCAGCTTGACCAGGAACAGCTTCCAAGGCTGCTTGTCTTAAAATATAATGCCATAACCGATGCTACGGAGATGCTGGGTGGTGTGGACAGGATTCGGGCTACATTTCTTTCGTTTCAGAAGTATTTGTATGCTGTGGAGGCAGCCTGAAAATTTAAAATATTCTTTGATCTGAAAGGTATTATACTTTTCTTAACGTTAAGCCCTATATTTAATTGGTTCACTCGTTATTCAGAGAAGTTATTTATTTGGATTTTTGATTTTTTTTATAAACAGCAGGACTTTCATATGTCTTGTAATTTTCAGCATTATTAACATGTAATTTTTCTACTATTTCACGATGTATACCAATCCTCCAGGAATCTTTAGGCAGAAGTTCAATTATTTTCTCTGACAATTCTTATCTATTGTGTCTATTATGGGTTTATTTGACATCTTTAACTGGCCTGGTTTGATCCGGAACGAGTGGCCGACTTTACTCCGGAATGAGTGGCAGGGTTTAGTCCGGAATAGTCAAGATGTCACGGACAAATAGGGTTTTTGAAATCGGTAAATAAGGATGCAAGATTTCGGTAAGTAAGAATTTTTTCCGTCCCGAACCAAACCGATACCACTTCCTGAGATAAATTGATACCACCAAAATATGGGAATTTCGCGGACGTAAAAAAGGACGTCTATGCGAACCCTGATATGCCGGCATTGCGGCAAAGAAGTTCGATCGAACA